>CBFHXL010000019.1:0-37693 GCA_965659785.1 Puniceispirillales bacterium (SeqCode) | reverse complement strand
TGCTGGCGGCTATTCGGATTATCTGGCACGGCGACAAAAACAGCAAAGCCAGAGAACAAACCCAGCTTCGGGGAAATCCAAAACCGCAAACAAACCCAAACGCCCAGACAGGCCACATGACCGCAAGCTTAGTTTCAAAGACAAACACGCCTTGGAAACCTTACCAGCGGAAATGGCATCCCTTGAGGCAAGCATCCGCGCCACCGAAGAAAAACTAGCTGACCCTGATCTGTTTAGCCGTGATGCCGATTTGTTTGAATTGCTGGTCAATCAGCTCAACTCCGAGCGCGAATTGCTAGCCCGGCAAGAGGAACGCTGGCTAGAAGCCGCGCTTTTACAGCAAGAGATCGAAGCCAAAGATGGCGATAAAGATGACTAATCTGCCACTTGCTTGACATCCTTCACCACCCATCATAGATAGGGAACGGGTCAGATGGTCGGATGATCGCTGTTTCGGCAGAGGAAAGTCCGGGCTCCAGAAAACCACGGTGCCGGATAACATCCGGCGAGGGCGACCTTAGGGAAAGTGCCACAGAAAATAAACCGCCGTCTGATGACGGTAAGGGTGAAACGGTGCGGTAAGAGCGCACCGCGATTTCGGTAACGAAATTGGCAGGGTAAACCCCACCGGGAGCAAGACCAGATAGGAACATGATGCCCTTGAGGCAAAAGATGGTTTTCTCTTTATGTTCGGGTAGGTCGCAAGAGGCGCGAAGGCAACTTCCGTCCCAGATGAATGATCATCCTATCGCCTTGGCGATAGACAGAACCCGGCTTATAGACCATCTGACCCCTTCTCATATTAAGCGTGCAATTTTTGCTGTCGCCTTAAGCATTTATTAAGAAGATGACGATAGACTGATTTGAGAAATCAAAATGGAGTTTATTGTATCATGGCGTATTTTCACCGCTTTCTAGCCAGCCTCTTTGGAATTATTAATCTGCTTGCCATTATTCCCATCAGCCTGATCAGCTATGTCATGGGCGTTGGGTTCAGTTATAAAATACTTGGCATTGACCTTTCCGTCTCTTTGGCTTTGGGATTTGTGGTTATGATCGTGGCGGTGGGATTGATCAACGGGCTAGCAGCGGTGTTCCTGTCTATACTTGATCGGCTTGATGATATGAAGCATGACCGCGAGGCTATCCTAGAAGCCTTGCATCATATCCGGCAGAATGCCTATCCACAGAGACCCCAACAAGGCCATCATTTCAGCGATAACACGATGGGTCATCAAGATGCCGCCAAGCCAGCATCATCGCTATCGCCAGAGCCGATTGCTGAATCAGAAACAATACCAATTCCAACAACAGAATTAAAAGGCAGGACGACAAAGAGGGCGACAGGCAAGGCAACAGACAAGGCAAGGCAACGCAAAGCCCCATCAAAAACCCCATCAAAAACCAAAGCCGCATCACAAGCCTTGGTAACCAAGACAACGGTATCCAAAACTGGGGCAACAAAGACTGGGGCAACCAAGTCTGGGGCAACCAAAACTGGGGCAAAAAGAGCAAAGACAAAAGCCTAGCCTCGTTCCATCCCCTCCCCGTTATAGCTATCGGCCCGATCGCGCCCTCATCTCCTTATCATCACGTCATTAGGCAGGTCATTTGGCTATAGACAAGTTATGGCGCCATCACAGCTAGGTAATGGCTGGGTAATGGATAGGTAAGTCCCGGATTACCTATTCGCCAAGCTAAGATATTGATTTCAAAAAAGAACATAACATGAACAAAATAGAATTTTGTTGTTTTTCAATGACTAAAGGAAAGAACTTAATTTTTTATGCTAACTATATGAAATAATTATGTTTTTTTGGATATTTCCACCTTTTCCCATTGACAGCCCATAAATTCCCATGATATCCCATATTATCCCATTATGCCGTTTTGGCTCTGTGGGCGCTGTTGCCAAGGGTGGTGACAGAGGTAAGCATAGGAAGGGTGACGCTGTGGAATTGTTCACGTCGACATACGAAAACAAGATTGACCGAAAGGGGCGGGTCTCTGTTCCAGCGAAGTTTCGGGCTATTCTTGATCATCGCAATGAGCCGCTGATCCTGACGCGGTCGTTGACCCATGCCTGCCTGGAGGGGATGTCGTCTGAGCGCATGAATCAAATCGCTGATGCGATTGATGGCATGGATGCGTTTTCAGAAGATGCCCAAATGCTGCAGATGATTATCGCGAGCGCGCAAGAATTGCGCCCTGATAGCGAAGGCCGGATTGTCCTGCCTGAAGAATTCCTTAGTCACGCCAATATTGATGAGATGGTGTTGTTTGCTGGTATCGGCCGATCTTTTCAGCTTTGGGACCCATCCCAATTTAAGACTCGTGAGACAAAAAGCCGTGCCGCCGCGCGTGACGGCCAGATGCCAAAACTGATCCTGAAACCACGCAACCCAACAGGAGCCGGGCAATGATCCCACGTCCAGAACATCACCCCGTTCTGGTTGTTGAAGTCGTAGAAGCCTTGTCGCCAAAATCTGGCGCGGTCTATCTTGATGCGACTTTCGGTCGTGGTGGTTACAGCCGCGCTATTCTTGATGCCGCCCCTTGTCATGTTGTTGCTATTGACCGTGATCCCGATGCGATCAGCGCGGGCCAAGACATGATTTCTGAATATCAAGGTCGCCTAACCCTTCGGGAAGGCCGCTTTTCTGATCTCAAGGATATCCTCCGCCAGCTCACTCTTCCCGCGGTTGACGGCATTGTCTTTGATTTTGGGGTCTCCTCCCCCCAACTCGACCAAGCCGACCGCGGGTTTTCTTTCAAACAAGATGGGCCGCTGGATATGCGGATGGAAAAATCTGGCGTTAGTGCTGAGGATTTTATTAACTCTGCCACTGAAAAAGATATCGCTGATGTGCTGTGGCGTTTTGGCGAGGAACGCGCCTCACGCCGCATTGCTCGTGCCATTATCCGCTCGCGTGAGAATGCCCCTATTCACACTACTTTTGAATTGGCCAGACTTATTCGCGGGGTGTTGCCGCGCCCGAAACCCGGGCAGATTGATCCGGCAACCCGAAGTTTTCAAGCCATCCGCATTCATATTAATGATGAGTTGGCGGAAATTGACGCCGCGCTTCCAGCGGCTCTAGCTAGTCTTCAGACCCATGGTCGTCTGGCTGTTGTCGCCTTTCATTCCCTTGAAGATCGCTTAGTGAAAACCTTTATGATGAACGAGGCTGGTAAAGGGCCAAGGCCATCACGGCATTTGCCTGATCTTCCGGAGCATCCGCCCCGTCTGGAGTTAATCTCGCGCAAGCCCATCACCGCCACAGAACAAGAAATGGCAATCAATCCACGCGCACGATCAGCGCGGCTTCGGGTAGCACAGCGTACTGATGCACCGTTACTGGATGAGGTGGCGTAATGATTGTTTTTTCTGCTCGCACATCTCTGGTTCTGACCCTGATCACCGTAGTTTTAGGCGTCTGTGTCTATTTGGTCGGTATTCAGCAAGATATCCGGCAAAAAGAATTGGCGCGCATCACCGCTGAGATTCAATCCACCCAAGACAGTATCATGGTGTTGCAATCAGACTGGGCTTATCTGTCACGCCCTGACCGGATTTTGCATCTCTCTCAGCGGCTATTGGACCTAGAGCCGCTAGCCAAGCATCAAATTATTCCGGCAGATAAATTGGACAGCATCACCACCCCTGATGCTGAAACTGCCATCACCGAAGCTAACCTGATCTGGAGAATTGAATGAGCATTTTATCGCGTTTCATTCGTTTGGTTCGTGATATGCCAGCGGCAGAAGCCCGGCGTGTTGCCGCAAACAGATTAGGTTTTGTTCGCTTGGTGGCGGCGGCCTGTTTTCTGGCGATTGGCGCACGGGTTCTGATCCTTGCCGCCGATGTTAATGCTGAGGCGAAGTTTTACACCCCAACACAAGAACAGGTTATCCGCGGCGATATTCTTGACCGCAATGGGCAGATCATGGCAACAACCTTGCCAGCCTTTGAGCTTTACGCCAATCCAAAAGAAATTCTTGACCCCTATGAAGCCGCGGCCGCCCTTTCCAGCGTCCTGACCGATATGAGCGAAGAGCAAATCTTTTCGCGTATCACCCGAAAATCTAGCTATGCGGAATTGGCATGGCGGCTTTCCCCCAAAAAATACGCAGATGTGTTGCGTCTTGGTGTTGCCGGTATTCATGGCCGCCGCAAATTGGTTCGGGTTTATCCTAACGCTGAGGCGGCGGCGCATCTGTTAGGCGGCGTTAATAAAGACAGCAAAGGCATTGCCGGCATTGAATACAGCAAAAATGAAGACTTAGCGGCTGGCAAGGATTTAACCTTATCCATTGATCTGAATATTCAGGCCATTCTGCGCCAAGAAATCAGCGCCCAAATTGATAATTTTGAGGCCATTGGCGGGGCAGGCGTTATTCAGGATATTGAGACAGGTGAGATCGTTGCCATGGTCTCATTACCAGATTTTGATGCCAATCATTTCCGTCTTGCCTCTGAAGATCAACGTTTTAACCGCGCCACCACAGGGGTTTATGAACTAGGCTCAACCTTTAAGATTTTTAACACAGCGATGGCTATAGAAAGCGGTCAATTCCAAGCCTCGGATATGATTGATGTGGTATCGCCGCTTCGGGTTGGCCGGTTTTCTATTCGTGATTATCACCCTGAAAAAACAGCCTTAAATGTCGCTGAGGTGTTGATTGTCTCATCAAATAAAGGGTCTGCCCGTATTGCTGATCAGCTTGGCGCCGAGATGCAGCAGGAATATTTTAAGCAGATGGGGTTTTTCAAAGCCGCCCCGTTGGAAATTCCTGAAATCGGCACTCCGCTTATTCCCTCACGCTGGGGACGGGCAGAAATCATGACCATGTCCTATGGTCACGGCATATCCATCACCCCTGTTCATTTAACTAGCGCTGTTGCCACCACCGTAGGGTCAGGTGTGGTCATCTCCCCTACCCTAATCAAACGCACCACACCAAATGATTTTGATGTTCAGTTGTTCTCGCCTGATACCTTGGCGCAAATCCGCGCCATGATGCGGCGAGTAGTCAGCCATCCGCGTGGCACAGCTAATTTTGCTGATATTGACGGATATGCGGTTGCGGGCAAAACCGGCACATCTGAGAAAACCAGCGGAAACGGCTATAACAAAAAAGCCAATATCACCAGTTTTGTTTCTATCTTTCCAGCGCATGATCCGAAATATGTTGTTTTCGTCATGATTGATGAACCTAAGCCGCAGGAACACAGCTATTACTACGCGACCGCAGGCTGGGTGGCGGCGCCAGTTGGGGGGCGCATTATTGAACGGATTGCCCCGATGCTTGGCGTTCATCCTGTTGACGAAAATTCGCCTGAAATCCGCCGGAGTCTGATGCTTGAATTGCCCGAACTGAATAAAGAAGAAGAGGCCAAGCATGCATCTTTCTGATCTGATCAGACAACCCACATCCCCCCACGCTGATCCCGTGATTAGCGGCGTCAGCCATGACACGCGGAAAATTGAAGCTGGCTATGTCTTTGTTGCTATTTCCGGCACCAATGATGACGGCAATCGTTATGTTGATGATGCCATTGCAAAAGGCGCAGTTGCGATTGTCACCGATCAGGATATTCCCGAAACATCAGTACCAGTGATCAAAGTTGAAGATAGCCGCGCTAGCCTTGCGCTCATGGCAGGACAGTTGTACCGCTCTAAATCCAATTTGATTGCCGCCGTCACAGGCACTAATGGAAAGACCTCGGTTGCAGAGTTTCTGCGCCAAATCTGGCAGCGCATGGGTTGGCAAGCGGCAAGCCTTGGCACCCTTGGTATTCGCGCAGGCAGTATGGAAGCGCCAATTTCTCTAACCACACCTGATGCTTTGATGTTGCATCAGACCTTGAGTGATTTGAACAAACAACACATTACCCATGTTGTCATGGAGGCCTCAAGCCATGGCATTGAACAACACCGGCTAACGGGTCTTCCCGTAGCGGTGGCAGGGTTCACCAATTTAACCCGCGATCATCTGGACCATCACAAAACAATTGAAGCTTATTTTGCCGCCAAACGGCGTTTGTTTAGCGATATTCTGGTTGATGGCGGTACCGCCGTGATCAATATCGACAGTGATTATGGCAAAGATATCGTCAAACAGATTTCATCAAGGCTTATTCGCATTATCACTGTTGGTCATAGCAGTGATGCTGATTTCTATATTAGCGCGACAGACAATCTGCCATGGGGGCAATTGGTTCATGTCACGGTTGCTGGGGCTAGTTTTGATGTACCCCTCGCCCTCTTGGGGGCTTTTCAAGGGGATAATGCCATTATGGCCGCGGCCATGGCTCATGCTTCAGGGCTTGAGGTCAGCCATGCCCTGTTGTCTTTACCTTATGTAACAGCCGCAAATGGCCGTATGCACAGCATCATGATGCCTGATAGTACCGCCCGTGTGGTGGTGGATTATGCCCATACGCCAGACGCGCTTGAAAATGCTCTTTCAACCTTAAAGCCTGTGGCGTCACGACTTGGGGTTGTGTTTGGGTGCGGCGGTGAACGCGATAAAGGCAAGCGTGCCGAAATGGGGGCTATTGCCGCTAAAATTGCTGATAGCGTGATTGTAACGAACGACAATCCACGCCGCGAAGACCCTGATCATATTCGTCAAGAGATTCTGGTCGCCTGCCCAGAGGCAGAAAATATCAGCGATAGGGCTAAGGCGATTGCTCATGGCATGGCATGGCTCAAAGATGGGGATATTTTGCTAGTCGCTGGCAAAGGGCATGAAGATCATCAGCTGATCGGGGATGAAACCCTGCCCTTCAGTGACGAAGGCACAGTTCGCGCTATCCTGCGGGCGCAGACAGCAGGAGGCCAGCCATGATCTGGACGGCATCTGATTTTATCACCGCTGTTAACGGCGTTGCCCATGGCAATCACGACCCAAATATCATGATATCAGGCATCACAATCGACAGCCGCCAAGTCAAACCGGGGGACGCATTTATCGCCATCACCGGTGAGCATCACGATGGTCACGACTTTATCCCCAGCGCCATAGCGCAAGGGGCGTCAGCGGTAATGATATCCCACCATGCTGATCTATCAGAACTTGGTCTCGCTGATCATATGATTTGCGTGCAGGTGGATGATCCTATGAAGGGGTTAGAACGCCTTGCGATTGCCGCTCGTCATCGGCATCACGGCACACGCATCGCCATCACCGGGAGCGTTGGCAAAACAGGCACGCGGATGCTGGTGGCTCAAGCCCTTTCTGCCTATGGCAAAACCCATTTCAGCGAAGGCAATTTGAACAACCATATTGGCACCCCATTAAGCTTGGCGCGTATGCCCAAAGACGCGGCTTATGGTGTCTTTGAGGCCGGGATGAACCATAAAGGCGAACTGACAACCCTAAGCCAGCTTATCGCCCCGCAAATTGCTGTCGTGACACAGATCGCCGATAGTCATAGCGGTAATTTCCCAAATCTTGAGGCTATCGCCCTTGCTAAGGCTGAGATTTTTGATGGTCTAGCTAATCAAAACACCCGTATGGCTCTTCTTAACGCTGATGATCCCTTTGCCCCGTTGCTGGAAGAAAAGGCGCGTGCCGCAGGGGCAGAGCGCATTATCCGTTTCGGGTTTTCTGATACCGCAGAACATCAAATCCTGTCTGTGAGACGCCAATTAGACGGGCTGGATATTGAGGCCAATATCCGCGGCGAAGCCCATCGCTTTACGCTTGGCATGATGGCCCCGCATTGGGCAAAAGCCGCTATCATTGCGCTTAGTGTTATTGATGCTCTTGGTCTGCCGTTAGAACCTGCTAAAGCCGAATTGGCAAAGGCGCGTGACCTGCCCGGACGAGGAGCGCGAAGCGTCATCCGTTTGAAAAAAGGCTCATCAGATATCGAAGTGACTATCATTGACGACAGTTATAACGCTGGCCCAGCGTCAATGGTAAGTGCCTTAACCAGCCTTGGCAGTGATCCCCTCAAAGGCCGCCGCGTAGCCATCTTAGGCGATATGTTGGAACTTGATAACGCTGCCGATAAACACGCGGCATTGGCAGAAACCGTTGAGGCATCCGGCGTATCCCATTTGATTACCGTCGGGGCATTGATGCAACATCTCAAAGACGCTGTTTCTGCGCCTTCTCTTCGCTCAGATCATGCCAGCGATGCCAAAGCGGCCTTTCCGCTTGTGCTATCCGCGCTTGAAGATGGTGATGTGGTTTTGATCAAAGGGTCTAACGGGATGCAGCTATCGCAATTAATCCGCGATCTTTCTTCCGCCATGCCCCAAACTAATGGAGATAGCCATGCTGCCTGATCTGCTTGTTCCGCTAGCTGGTGATTTTCAGCCCTTTAACCTGTTTCGCTATATCACATTTCGGACAGGTGGGGCGTTAATGACGGCCTTGCTGATTTCGTTCCTCTTTGGTGGCCAGATGATCCGTTGGCTTAAATCCATGCAAGGGGATGGTCAACCTATTCGCGATGATGGCCCGGAAAGCCATATTATTTCCAAAAAAGGCACTCCGACAATGGGCGGGCTTTTGATCTTAATCGCCTTCGGGGTAGCATCACTTTTATGGATACCTATGGGAAGCGTTTATCTGTGGCCAGTGCTTTTTGTAGCGATTGGCTATGGCATTATCGGGTTTTCTGATGACTATCTTAAAATTAAACGGCGCAATTCTAAGGGGATTCCCGGGCGCGTAAAACTAGCAGGTCAGATCGCTATCGCCTTTATTGCGACGCTTTATCTGGTTGAAGTCACACCTGATTATCTGCGCTATTCCGTGGCTGTGCCATCATTCAAAGATGTGCTGATACCGCTTGGCGTGTTTTATGTTCCCTTTGCCGTTTTTGTGATGGTGGCGGCATCCAACGCGGTTAATCTGACCGATGGGCTGGATGGTCTTGCGATTGGGCCTGTGATTATCTGCGCTCTGTCTTTTGCGCTTATTGCTTATCTGGTTGGTAATGCGGTCTTTACCGATTACCTGCAGCTTCATTATGTTCCGGGAACAGGTGAGCTAACGGTAATGTGCGGCGCGCTGATCGGGGCTGGGCTTGGGTTTCTATGGTATAATGCACCGCCAGCCAGTGTGTTTATGGGCGACACAGGTTCATTATCCCTAGGCGGATGCTTAGGGGCAATGTCGGTTGCCACAAGGCATGAATTGGTGCTTGGCATTATTGGCGGTCTATTCGTGCTTGAGACCGTTTCCGTCATTGTTCAGGTGGTATCCTTTAAGTTAACAGGCAAGCGTGTCTTTGCCATGGCGCCTCTGCACCACCACTTTGAAAAGAAAGGGTGGGCCGAGCCGACTATCGTTATCCGTTTCTGGATCATTTCTATCATCCTAGCCCTGATCGGGCTTGCCACCCTTAAGTTGAGATAGAAGATGATCATTCCGCACCACATGAAAGGTAAAACCGTTGCTGTTCTAGGGCTAGGTCGCTCTGGCATGGGGGCGTGTCATGCTTTGTTGGCGGCGGCGGCAAAGTGCTATATCCATGATGATCATCTGATCCCTGATCATCCCCCTGAAGGGGCAATTGTTGCCGCGCCAGACGCGTGGCCATGGGCAGAACTTGATGCGCTAGTGATCAGCCCCGGTATCCCCACCACCTATCCAGAACCGCACCCTGCCGCCAGTATGGCAAAGGCCAATGGTGTTCCGGTCATCAGTGACATTGTGCTTATGACTGGCGCAGGGGTTAAGGCAAAGATTATTGGCATCACTGGCACTAACGGCAAATCCACCACCACCAGTCTGGTGACGCATCTGTTGCAGCGATTGGGCAAGCCAGCGCAATCTGGCGGCAATATTGGCACACCGGTAATGGCGCTGGATGACCCCGGTCCTGATGGCGTTATCGTGCTAGAGTTATCATCCTATCAGCTTGATATCTCGCCGGGATTAACCCTTGACGCCGCCGCCGTGCTAAACATTACCCCTGATCATCTTGATCGTCATGGTGGCTGGGATGGGTATGTGGCAGCAAAGGCACGCATTGCTGATGCTCTCCCCCCTTTCCAACGCCTGCTAATTGGCAATGATGCTGGTTGCCAGATGCTAACACGCCACTTGCCAGAAGCTTTCTTAGAGATTGATCCGGCTTGCGCCCCCCAAACGAACCTGCCGCCATCGTTACGCGGAGCGCATAACCAAATGAATATCGCCGCCGCCATTAGCCTATTAGGCCAGTTGGGCATAACCGCTGATGATTGGGGTGATTTGCTAAGCGATTTTGCCGGATTGCCGCATCGCATGGAATGGGTGGCGCATCATAATGGTGTCGATTTTATTAACGATAGCAAAGCCACTAATGGCGTTGCCGCCGCAAAGGCCCTAGGCAGTTTTCCGAATATTTACTGGATCGCTGGGGGGCGGATGAAAGATGATGTGCTAGGGGATGCTATCCATGCCCTTGATCATGTTTGCCAAGCCTATCTGATCGGGGAAAGCACCGACCGCTTTGCCGCCGCGCTAGATGGCTTTGTGCCTTTTCACAAATCTGGTGATATCGTCGTTGCGACACGCCAAGCCTATGACGCCGCCCGACATGATGCCAAGCCGGGGGCGACGGTGTTGTTATCACCTGCCGCCGCCAGTTTTGATCAGTTCGCTAATTTTGAAGAGCGTGGAAACCATTTCCGTGACGCTGTCATCGCCTTAGTCGAACATCAAGATAAGCGAGATCAAGCCCATGTTTAATCGTACCGACAGAAGCATGGTTAGTGTCTGGTGGTGGACGATAGATCGGTCTGTGCTGATCACCGCCATGGTGCTGTCTATTGTTGGGATTCTGATGGTCATGGCGGCTAGCCCAACGGTGGCGCTTAGGATCGGGGCGAATGAATGGCATTTTGTTATACGGCACGCTGTCTTTCTGGTGCTTAGCCTTGGCGTGATGATGATCGCCGCCATGTTTAATGAAGGCATGATCCGCGTCATTGGCATCTTTGGCCTTTTGGCCATGCTGATCATGATTGTCATGACTCTGACCATAGGATCAGAGGTGAAAGGCGCAACACGCTGGATTTCCCTAGGTTCATTCAAAATCCAGCCATCGGAGTTTGCTAAGCCTTGCTTTGCCATTACTTGCGCTTGGCTTCTCAGCCTTTGGCGTGAAGAAAGGCGTTTCCCCGGCTGGATTTATTCTATCGCTTTGCTACTGATGATGGTGTTTCTGATGGTAATGCAACCTGATATCGGCATGACCATTCTGTTTATCATGACATGGGCGTTGCTGATCTTTCTGGCTGGGATGCCTATCGGTCAGGTCATCGGCCTTGCTGGCATAGCCCCTATTCTGGCGTATCTGGCATATGTGTTTTTGCCTCATGTCACCATTAGGGTTGATAAGTTTCTGAATGGCACAAATGATCAGGCGGATATCGCAATGGAAAGCTTTTCTCATGGCGGTTTCTTTGGCGTTGGCGCATCCGAAGGGGTGGTCAAAAAATATCTGCCTGATGCCCATGCCGATTTCATTTATGCCGTCGCCGCCGAAGAATATGGCGCGTTGATTTGTTTGATTTTGCTGATCTGTTATGGGTTTGTGGTCTTGCGTGGATTTAGCCATGCCCAGAAATCCGAAAGCCTTTTTCGGACATTAGCCATCGCTGGCCTAACCCTACAATTTGGGCTTCAGGCCGTGATCCATATGGCGTCATCAGTGCAATTAATCCCAACCAAGGGCATGACCCTGCCTTTTATCAGTTACGGGGGGTCATCGCTGATTACCTCTGGCTTGACCATCGGTCTTTTGATTGCCCTGACGCGGCGCCGCAACACCAAAGATAAGCGCAGTACCAACAGCCACATGATGCCAGTATCCGCCTCGCATGATGCGCCCATCCCCCAAGGAGGCGCGCATGGCTAAACCTGTTATCCTTCTGGCGGCTGGCGGCACAGGCGGGCATATTTTCCCTGCGCTTTCTGTGGGTGAGGTGTTAATCAAAGCCGGGTGGAAACCTGTATTTATTACTGATGCGCGTGGGCGTCATATGATCCCGGATGAATATTCCTGTGTCACGATATCGGCGGCCTCACCTTTTGCCCCAAATCTATGGTTGCGGTTTTGGCGTTTGATCCGCTTAGGGCTTGGGTTGATTAAGTCTGTGCTGACGATCCTAATTCGCCGACCAAAGGCTGTAATCGGTTTTGGTGGCTATCCGGCGGTTGCCCCTGTTCTGGCTGGACGAGGGTTTCGTCTGCCCGTGATGCTGCATGAACAAAACGCATCCATGGGGCGGGCTAATCGGTTTCTGGCAAAACGCGCAAAGGTATTGGCAACCTCATGGCCAGTGACCAAAGGCATAGAAAGTGACAAATCAGCCCATATCGTCGTCACTGGCACGCCTGTTCGGGCGGCGTTTCATCAAATTGGTGAAGATGGCTACACCCCCCCACAAGAAAACGGGCCGGTGCGTCTTCTTATTGTTGGCGGAAGCCTAGGGGCAAGCATTTTTGGGGATACCGTACCCGAAGCGATTAGCCGCCTGCCAGAAGAATTAAAAAAGCGGCTGAAATTGGTTCATCAGGTGCGTTCAGAACAAACCGAAGCGGTGCGTGACCGCTATCAGAAACATGGGATTGATGCCGTCATCACCCCGTTTATCAAAGATATGGCCGCAGAAATGCGCCAAGCTCATTTAGTCATTTGCCGTGCCGGGGCATCATCAGTGGCGGAATTAGCAGCGGCTGGCCGCCCTGCCCTCTTGGTTCCTTATCCGAATGCCATGGATGATCACCAAACCGCTAATGCCAAGGTTATTCATGATATCGGCGGCGGTTGGTTGACCCCTGAAATAGAAATGAGCGCAGGATCACTAGCAGGGAAAATTGCCGCTCTTACCGCTGACCCCGCACGATTGACTATTGCCGCAACCAATGTGTTGCAATTAGCAAAACCAGAAGCGGCCCGCGAATTGGCAGACCTGATGTTGTCAATGACAGAGAAGAGAGCCGCATCATGAGCCAGCTTCCCCTCAATATTGGACGCATTCATTTTACCGGCATTGGCGGTATAGGCATGAGTGGCATTGCCGAGATTTTGCATGATATGGGCTATCAGGTCAGCGGCAGTGACACCTCAAGCAATACCAATGTTAAGCGTCTGATCGCCAAAGGCATCCCCATTACAATTGGTCAAGCCGAGGCAAATGTTGAAGGGGCGGCAATTATTGTTGTGTCCACAGCCATCAAGCCAGACAATCCCGAAATGCTGGCCGCCCGGAAAAAGTTTCTGCCAGTGGTGCATCGGGCAGAAATGCTTGGTGAGTTGATGCGGCTGAAATGGTCAGTGGCGGTGGCTGGCACCCATGGCAAGACGACAACAACTTCATTGGTCGCCTCGCTATTAGATGCTGGCGGTATTGACCCCACGGTTATTAATGGCGGCATTATTACTGGTTGGGGAAGCAATGCCCGGCTTGGCAAAAGTGAATGGATGGTGGTCGAAGCGGATGAAAGCGATGGGTCTTTTGCAAGGCTCAACCCCACGGTCGCGATTGTCACGAATATTGACCCTGAACATTTGGATCATCACGGCAGTTTCGATAATTTGAAACAGGCGTTTCGTGATTTTGTTTCCTCTATTCCATTTTATGGCTTTGCCAGCCTTTGTATTGATCATCCTACGGTTCAGCGCATGATTGCTGATATTCCTGAACGGCGGCTGATTACCTATGGATTTTCTGCCAGCGCGGATTTGCGCGGCATCAATCTGCGTGCAGAAGGTCAGCACATGGTGTTTGATGCCATTGTTAGCAAACGCATCAGCGATATTGACGTCATCACAGATTTGCGCCTGCCCATGTTAGGGGATCATAATGTCCTTAACACCTTAGCAGCGATTAGCGTTTGCCTTGAAATGAACATTGCGCCAGAACGCATCCGTGACGCTGTCCAGCAATTCAAAGGCGTAGGACGCCGTTTTGATCGTAAAGGCATGGTGGCAGATATTACCATCATTGATGATTATGGCCATCACCCGGTTGAAATTACCGCCGCCCTCGCCGCCGCCAGAATGCTCAAACCCAATGATCGCATCATTGCCGTTTATCAGCCGCACCGTTTCACCAGAATGCGTGATTTGTTTAATGATTTCTGCGCCTGTTTTAATGATGCCGACCATGTCATTGTTGCCGATGTTTATGCCGCCGGCGAAACCCCGATTGAAGGCTTTACCAGAGATGATTTCATCAATGGTCTGATTGCCCATGGCCACCCTTCGGTCAGCCCTATGGATAACCCCGAAGACCTAGGCAAGCTGATCATTGAACACGCCAGACCCGGTGATGTGGTGATGTGCCTAGGGGCCGGAACAATTACCAACTGGGCGGCAGAATTGCCCCATCAGTTAGCCAGCATCACTGGTGAGGAGGTTTGTCCATGACCGCCCTCATGTCACGTCTTCCCCGCGTTCGCGGTGAAATCCGTTCCAATATCAGCATGGCAGAACACACTTGGTTTGGTGTTGGCGGAAGCGCCGAGGTGTTATTTACCCCGGCAGATGCCGATGACCTTAAGACCTTCTTAGAGGCGCTAGAGCCGGATATCCCTGTCTATCCTATTGGGGCTGGGTCTAATCTGTTGGTGCGTGACGGCGGCGTTAGCGGCGTTGTGATTTCAACAAAAGCCATCAAGCATCATCATATCGAAGGAACACAGCTCACAGTTGGTTCAGGCTGGACTGATGCCGAGGTAGCAAGGCTAGCGGCACGCGAGAATATCGCTGGCCTTGAGTTTTTAATTGGCATTCCCGGCACGATTGGCGGCGGTCTGCGCATGAATGCTGGCGCCTTTGGCAAAGAGTTCCGTGATGTTGTTGTTACCGCTACCGCGATAGACCGGCAAGGCAATTGGCATCAGGCGACACCCGCCGACATGGGGATGAGTTATCGCCGCAGTCAGGCCCCGCAAGATTGGATTTTTGTATCTGCGACCTTAGCTGGAGAAAGCGGCAAATCCGAGGATATTCGCACGGCTATGAAGGCGATTATCGCCACCCGTTCAGATGCCCAGCCGCAAGGCGTGCGTACCGGGGGCAGTACCTTTGCTAATCCCGACGGGCATAAAGCCTGGCAGTTAATAGATCAAGCGGGATGCCGCGGGCTAACCCATGGCGCGGCACAAGTATCAGAAAAACACTGCAATTTTTTGATTAATCGCGGCAGTGCTAGCGCCGATGAGATTGAAACCCTTGGCGAAACCATCCGGGAGCGCGTCAAAGCCACTTCGCAAGTGGACCTGCGATGGGAAATCCGCCGGATCGGCATGACCGCATCAGGAGGCAAGCATGAGCAAGACTAGCGGCTTGACTGCCTTTTTGATGGGAGGCTGGACGGATGAGGCCGAGGTGTCACGGAACACCGCTAAGGCCTGTTTTGATGCCGCAACAGCGGCAGGATGGGATTGCGAACTTATCGAAGTTGATCGCGATATTGGCAACCGCCTGAGGCAAAATCGGCCCGCCCGCGTCTTTAATGCCTTGCATGGCCAGATGGGCGAAGACGGCAATATCCAAGGGTTATTAAATCTTTTGGATATTCCCTACACCCATAGCGGCGTTATGGCATCAGCTATCGCCATGGATAAACTGATGACAAAAAAGGTGCTGGCTAATTCCGGTATCACCTTTGCCGAAGATATTGCCCTAACCATCCATGCGGACAATACCATCACCGCAGACTCCACCAGCGCCATTGTTATTAAACCGCGCAACACCGGAAGCAGTTTCGGGGTCAGCATTGTCCATGACGGCGGCGAGATGCCCAAGGCTAATCACTGGCCTGAAGGCACTAAATTAATTGCTGAACGCTTTATTCCCGGGCGAGAATTGACAGTGAGTGTTCTGCATGGTCAGCCCCTGACAGTGACAGAAATCCATCAGCAAAACGCATTTTATGACTATGAGGCGAAATATGCCGCTGGTGGATCACAACATCAGCTTCCTGCCGATATCGACAGCGATATTTTTGCCACAGCCATGGCATGGGCGGCCCGTGCCCATCAGGATTTAGAATGCCGCGGCGTGAGCCGATCTGATTTTCGCCTTGATGACGACACTGGCGCCCTCGTCATGCTGGAAATCAACACCCAGCCCGGCATGACATCGACATCACTTGTTCCCGAACAGGCGCAATATATGGGCATAAGCATGACCGAGTTGATGACATCTTTATTGGAGGCGGCACAATGCGATTAGCGCTCTATAAAGAAACGTTAGCCCCTACCACTAAACCTAAAGGGGTTAAGCGGCGGCTTGGCCGAGTGATCCGGCTTAGTCTGCTGGCTAGCCTGATGATGGCTGGCGGTGCGGCATGGTGGTGGAAAGCGCCGATGATGGATCGGTTAATTCAACTGAGTGCGGAAACTGGCCTCAAGTTTGAAAATGTAGTGGTTTTTGGCCGCATTAATACCACTAATGATGAGCTGTTTAAGGCGATTGGCATGAAACGAGGTGATCCCATGATTACCGCCGATCTTAAGCAAATTCGTGACAATATCGAAGCCCTTGGTTGGGTCGAAGCGGCAAGAGTAGAGCGCCATTTCCCCAAAGGCCTTGTCATCCGTCTTGAAGAACGCCAAGCCTTAGCCCTTTATCAAAGCGCAGAAGGCCATCAGGTTATAGATACTAATGGCAAAGTCATTCACGGCGTCAAGATTGAAGATTTCCGTCATCTGCCTGTGATTAGCGGCACGAAAGCCGAAGACAAAGCCAGAGGCATCATCGCCATCTTGGAAACCGAGGCGGATCTTTATAATGAAGTGTGGTCGCTATCCTATCGTTCAGAACGGCGCTGGGATGTGTATCTTGGCGATAATATCCGCATCATGTTGCCCGAAGAAGACCCTTTAAGCGCATGGCAAAAACTGGCCAAAATGGATCGCCAGCATAAGCTCACCCAGCGCAACACCGTCGATATTGATCTGCGTATTCCCGGTCAGATTATTATCAAACCCGATCAGCCCATTAAACCAAAAGGTAGCCAGACATGAGTCTCATGCCGCGTCTTTCCAGTCTGCTTAAAACCAACCGTCATCGCAACGGCACTGTAGCTGTGCTGGATATCGGGAGCAGTAAGGTTGTCTGTATGATTGCCCAGAGCGATGGGGCATCCCAACCGGTTATTCGCGGCATTGGGCAACACGCATCCCATGGGATCAAACGTGGGGAGGTTGTTGATATCTCTCAGCTTAGCCTTGCTGTTGGCAAAGCGGTTGAGGCCGCTGAACGCATGGCAGGGGTATCTATAGACCACGTCGTTGTTGGTGTGTCCGGAGCAGGGCAAAAATCAAGCATTCGCCGCCACCATGTTGATGTCGCCACAGGTGAAGTGATTGAACGCGATATCAGGCGGCTGTTTCGGCTTGATTTTGATTACCCCGAAGCCGAAGGCCGGGTTAATCTGCACCGATTGCCAATCCAATTCACCCTTGATCAAGTCGGCGGCATCCGCAACCCCCTTGGCATGTTTGGGCAAACCCTCGGCATTACCATTTGCACTATTAGTGCCTCTGGCGCGGCCCTGCGGAACATTCAAATGGCAGTAGAGCGCAACCACCTGCAAGTCGAACATTATGTATCTAATATCTATGCTTCTGGCCTGTCTTCTATGCTGGAAGATGAACGTGACCTTGGCGCTACGGTCATTGAAATTGGCGGCGGCGTGACCAGTTTAGGGTATTTTGTTGATGGTCAGCTGAACTATCTGGATAGCGTACCCCTTGGCGGTGCCAGCATTACCAATGATATTGCCAGAGGATTATCTATCCCCCTTGATGAGGCAGAGCGGATTAAAACCCTCAAAGGTAGTGTCCTAGCGGCAACTGGCGATAGTGATGAGATGCTGACCCTGCCTATGCTGGGTCATGATAAAACCATGCCACTTTCCGTGGAAATTGGGGTGCTAGGCGAAATTATCCGCGCCAGAGTCGAAGAAATCCTAGAATTGCTGCTGATGCGTCTGGAAAAGGCCGGATATTCCGCCGCCGCCGGACAACGCATTATGCTGGTAGGTGGCGCGGCGCAATTACCGGGCATGAAAGAGTTCACCGCCACGATGATTGGACGATCTGTTAGAATTGGACGCCCATCAGGGGTTATTGGCCTTGCCGAAGCCACAGGCGGGTCGGCCTTTGCCTCTACGATTGGGCTTATCCAATACAGCTTTAATCAACACCTGCTTGAACCCACACTTGCCGATGCCACACCAGCCGGACGCACCCGGCGGTTTGGACAAATTGGCACTTGGTTCAAGCAATATATTTGGGACGCCGGAAGCCGATGAGAACATTACCACCTCATCTTCAGCCCATGACTGATCCGGCTCTTTGTTCGGGAGTAGCGTGTTGCAGGCGTTTCCCGAGCGCTATCACTAGCGTTGCTTATTCATGGACAAGCAACATTAACATCATCAACCGATGAATGAGGAGATCATACCATGACTCTTAATATCTCAATCCCCAGCTCGACTGAGGAACTGCGCCCCAAAATCACCGTTATTGGTGTTGGTGGGGCTGGCGGTAACGCCGTCAATAATATGATTGAAGCCCAACTCGAAGGAGTGGAGTTTTTGGTCGCTAATACCGATGGACAGGCCTTAGCCGCATCACTGGCGCCACGAAAGATTCAGCTTGGCCGTGAACACACCGAAGGTCTGGGCGCTGGCTCAAAGCCTGAAATTGGGCGCCTTGCCGCCGAAGAAAGCCTAGACGAAATCATGGCGGAACTGGCAGATAGCCATATGGTGTTCATCACCGCCGGTATGGGTGGCGGCACTGGCACAGGCGCTGCCCCTGTGATTGCCCGCGCCGCGCGTGAACATGGTATCCTGACCGTTGGCGTTGTCACCAAGCCATTTGATTTTGAGGGCAGCCCAAGAATGCGGCTTGCTAATGAAGGCATTGAAGAATTGCAAGCCTATGTGGATACACTGATTATCATTCCTAATCAGAATTTATTCCGGCTAGCAAATGAACGCACCACCTTTACCGATGCGTTTGCGATGGCAGATAATGTCCTGCATCAAGGCGTTTCCGGTGTTACCGATCTGATGATTAAGCCGGGGATGGTTAATCTGGATTTTGCTGATATCCGTTCAGTCATGACGGAAATGGGTAAAGCCATGATGGGAACCGGGGAAGCATCTGGCGAAGGCCGGGCAACCAACGCCGCCGAAGCCGCCATCCACAACCCGCTTTTGGATGAAACCACCCTTCAAGGGGCACAAGCGTTGTTGATCAATATCACTGGTGGATCAGATATGACCCTGTTTGAAGCCGATGAAGCCGCAAACCACATCCGTAAGGAAGTGGATAGCGATGCCATCATCATCTTTGGTGCTATCATTGATGAAAAAATGGAAGGCATCATGCGCGTATCTGTGGTGGCAACAGGGATGGAGGCCGGAAGCCAAGCGGCACGCCCCCCATTTCATCACCGCACCACTGATGCCAGAAGCCCAGCATCAACCGCGGCGACAACCGCGGCGACTAGTGAGCAAGACCCTGCGCCTTTCTATCTGACCCGCCGCAAAGAAGGCGTTGTGGAAAGCGTCATTGAACCAGCAATGAAAACCGCTGCTGCCTCTGATGCTGTGGCTGAGATGGCTGCACCTGAGATTGACCTCCTAGAAGCCGAAACTGTGGAAACCGAAACTGTGGAAACAATGGAAACCCTGGAAACTGCGGAAACCCCAGATATCACCGAAACCATGGCTAGCCAGCCAGAAACCAGTGATCGGGGATTTGCTTCGCTTTTAACCGCCTCATCTCTGCCACCAGCAGAACATTCTGACGCGATGGCAGAGGCGGAAAGCCCCGCCCATGATGATCATAGCGATGATATGGCAACAGCTAAAGATGACAGCCAGCTTAGCATGATGACCTTGTCTCAACCTGTGTCAGGGGCAAGTGCCGAAATGGATATCTCTGTGGGTGAGACCTCATCATCTGATGACATCAGCACAACGGCTGAGGCTTTTGATACATCCGACGCGCAAGCCGAAGAAGAGCCATTTACCCTTGGTCAAACGGTGGATATTCCTGCGGAAGAAGCCCCGCAACAAGCCGAAAGCACTAGCTTGATGCGGCATATCACCCGGATGTTCTCCTCTAAGCCTGTGGAAGCAAAACCAGAACAAGATGAACGTTCAGAAGCCACCGTGGAGCCTATGCCGGCACAAAAGATTGAACCCATCTTAAACCGCGCTGAAGACACAGCGACACCTATGGCTGAAGCCAAGGAAGGTGACTCTGCACCAGAAAGTCATGATCAAATTCATCTGAATACGGACGCTAATGAACCGGAGTTGGATATGAACAATCAGAACAGTGAGTTTGATCTCGAAATACCTGCGTTCCTTCGCCGTCAGGCAAATTAATCACGCTTTGGTATGATCATCATCTTTAATTGGTTACCGATCTGCAACAATCGGTAACCAATTGTGATTTGCCCCAACCACGAAAATCCATATTTTGTAACAAGAGCAATGGGATAGATCGTGATTGACTTTCAAAACACCATTAATAAGTCTGTAACACGCAGTGGCATCGGTCTGCACACCGCGCGGCTTGTTGATTTGACCATTCATCCTGCACCAGCACATACAGGCATTGTCTTTCGCCGCACTGATTTGACAGGTATTGATCCCACTATCCCTGCCCATATCAGCAATGTTGCTGATGTTTCGCTCAATACCAGCATCTGTAACAGTGACGGTGCGGTGGTAGGCACGATTGAACATATGATGGCGGCCTTTACCGGATGTGGCATTGATAATGCCTATGTTGATGTTTCTGGCCATGAACTCCCTGCCTTTGACGGAAGCTCGTTACGGTTTTGTGAAATGCTGGCTGAAGCTGGAAAAACCGTGCAAAAAGACGAGCGCCGTTATCTCAAAGTGCTGAAGCCCATTGTTGTCAAGAAAGATAGCTCAGAGCTTCGCATTGTCCCGGCGGATATGCTTCAGATTTCAGTCAAAATTGACTTTAGTGATCCCATGATCGGGGCTTCACAATATTTCTATGTCCATGATGAAAATAGCTTTGTTAATGAATTGGCCTCAGCCAGAACATTTTGCCTTTATGATGATATTTCGCGTATGCGCGCGGCTGGCTATGGCATCGGCGGGTCTTTGGAAAATGCTATTGTTGTCAAAGATGGCCAGATGTTGAATGAAACACCTTTGCGGTTCACGGATGAATTCGTTCGCCATAAAACCCTTGATTGTTTAGGCGATCTGCGGCTGGCTGGATACGGTCTCATTGGCCATGTGACGGCAAACCGCCCCGGACATCGAATGAACTCAGAACTTTTGAAGATGCTGTTTTCTCAACCTGATGCCATGACGCTCGTTACAAAGTCAGAATTAAACCAAGCCATCGAAAAAGTCGCTTGAATCTGGCGCCGAGTTTTTTTCGGATATTCCCCTGAATGTGCTTTGATTGCGCCTAGCATCATCGTAAGGTATAAGAAGGCTTATTTTTGAGGAATGGAGAGTATCCTTGCGTCAACCGCTCGTGAAATATGCATCGCTAGTCTGGCTGGGTGGTCTGTTGATCCTTGCCGGATGCGCTAGCAGCCAAGACGACCTTGAACAAGTTGAACGTCCCGCCGAAGAGCTTTATAACGAAGCACTGGACACTGCTGTTAATGGTGAGCCTGATAAGGCCGCTCCCCTCTTTGATGAGGTTGAACGCCAACACCCCTATTCCATCTGGGCAACACGATCACAACTGATGGCGGCGTGGGCACTTTATCAGAGCAATGATTACGGTGCCGCTGTCGCCGCCCTTAACCGTTTTATTGAACTTAATCCTGCGCATCCTGATGTCGATTATGCCTATTATCTGCGCGGACAATCCTATTATGAGCAGATTGTTGATGTTGAGCGAGACGCCAGCATGACAGTTGAGGCTAAACTGGCCTTTGAAGCTTTATTAAACCGGTTCCCGAACAGCAAATATGCCCGTGATGCGCGATTGAAAATTGACCTGACGTTAAGCCATTTGGCAGGTAAAGATATGGCAGTGGGCCGTTTTTATCTGAAAGCAGGGCATTATGATGCCGCCCTGCGCCGCTTTGCCAAAGTCATTGAAGAATATGAAACCTCAAATCAAGTGCCCGAAGCCCTTTACCGTATGGTCGAAGGCTATCTGGCTTTAGGTTTAGATGTCGAAGCGGAACGCTCTGCCGCCGTTCTGCAATATAATTTTCCAACATCTATTTGGACAGAACGCATGACGTATCTGATCGAAAACCCATCAGAGGATTACGACCCCTCATTTTTGAGGTCAATTTATGGCCGGGCAACTTCTTGGTTCTAATTGATGCTGACGCTTCTCGCTGTTCGCAATGTTGTGCTAATTGATGCGCTTGATCTGGAATTCCAGTCCGGTTTGACCGTGCTAACGGGTGAAACCGGGGCAGGCAAATCCATTCTTCTTGATGCGCTAGGTCTGGCCCTTGGAAGCCGCGCCAATTTTGGTCTCATTGGCCCCGCTGGAAACACGGCTGAAGTCACGGCTATCTTCACGCCGCCCGCACAGCATCCTGTCTGGGATAAACTCAAGGCCGCCGGCATTGACGCCAACACCGAAGAACAACAAGAGCTGATCATGCGTCGCCGTTTGCGTGATGGCAAATCAACGGCGCTGATCAATGACACCCCTGTTGGGCTTAATGTGATGAGAGAATGCGGTGATGCGTTAATTGAAATACAAGGCCAGTTTGAAGGCCGGGGCTTATTAGATTTAAGCACCCATGGGGTTTTGCTAGATCGTTTCGCAGGCCATGATAATCTGTTAGAGGACTGCCGCAACGCTTGGCAAAACTGGCAAAAGGCCGCCACCCTTTATGATGATGCCGCCGCTACCCGAAAAGAAGCTGAGGCAAATGCCGCGTGGCTAAAAGATGCGGTTGAACAGCTTGACCACCTTGCCCCAGAACCTGGCGAAGAAACAAAGCTTATGGCAGAGCGTGATGTGATAGCCAATGTGACGCGCATTGCCGATGCGCTTAGCCAAGTGGATCATCTGATCAATAGTGAGGCGGGCGCCCTTAGCCAGATTGCCCAATCCAGTCGCCACATTGGGCGTATCAGTGATGTTGCTGGCGCCCTGACCAAGGATGTTGAAGCCGCGCTTGAACGCGCAGAGGTAGAAATCAGCGAAGTGGAAAGAGCCTTAGCATCAGCCCAAGCTAATCTTGAAGGTGATCCCAATCGGATCATTGCCGTTGATGATCGCCTGCATGATCTGCGCCAGCAAGCCCGTAAGCATGAGGTGGAAGCAGATGCGTTGACAGACTTACATGATGATCTGCGTCAGCGTCTTGCCACCATTGAAGACTAGGCCGGGGATTTAGGGAAACTGGCCAAGGCACGCGATGAAGCGGCAGCAAAATATCATACCGCCAGAGAAGCGATTAGCCAATCACGCCAGAATGCCGCCAGCAAACTAGATGCCCTGATCATGGCAGAACTACCACCGTTAAAGCTTGATCAAGCGCGGTTTGTAACCAAAGTCACAGCACTGGCGGAACATCAGTTTGGCCCACGCGGCGGTGATGCCATCAGATTTGAGGCCAGCACAAATCCCGGCATGGCAGAAGCGGCAATAGACCAGATCGCATCAGGCGGGGAATTAGCCCGTTTTCTGTTGGCACTTAAAGTCGTGCTAGCAGATAGCGAAGCCCCAGCCACGCTAATATTTGATGAGGTCGACGCAGGCGTTGGCGGCGCGGTAGCGTCATCAGTAGGAAGCCGCCTTGCCCGACTTGGTGAGCAAACCCAATCTATTGTTATCACCCACTCCCCCCAAGTGGCCGCCAGAGGCAAGCACCATTACCGCATCAGCAAATCCATGGCTGAAAAAGGGGCTATTTCAACCACGGCCATATTAGGTCAGGATGAGCGCATTGAGGAATTAAGCCGGATGCTAGCCGGTGAGCAAATTACCGATGAAGCCAAAGCCGCGGCACGGCGGTTGTTGGAAGGTTAAGATGGGTATTTCGTCAAAACCTGTGACAGATTTAACCGAAGACGAAGCCCATACCGAACTGGAACGGCTAGCAATCGCTATCCATTATCATAACCAACGCTATCATAGCCAAGATGCGCCAGAAATATCAGACGCTGATTTTGATCTTATGGTCAGACGCAATCAGGATATTGAGGCTATGTTTCCACACCTTATCCGCCTTGATAGCCCTTCTCATCAGGTGGGGGCCGCCCCTGCCGCGCAATTCACCAAACACCGCCACAACGTGCCAATGCTGTCGTTATCCAACGCCTTTGATGATGACGAGGCCAAAGACTTTGATTACCGCGTCAAACGCTTTCTGAATTTGCCTTCTGAGGAAAAGTTAGCATATTCGGTTGAGCCAAAGATTGATGGGCTTTCTATTTCCCTTCGCTATGAAAACCAGAAATTGATCGCTGGAATCACACGCGGAGATGGGGTTGAGGGCGAAGATGTGACCGCTAATATTCGCACCATTAGGGATATCCCCCAACGCTTGCAGGATTGCGATTTAGTGATTGCCGAAATCCGCGGTGAGATATTTATGACCAAAGCTGATTTTCAGGCACTCAATATGGTGCAAGAGGAAAAAGGCGGGAAAGTTTTTGCTAATCCTAGAAACGCCGCCGCAGGGTCGCTTCGCCAGAAAGACGCAAGCATTACCGCTGATCGCCCTTTGCGGTTTTTTGCCTATGCCGCCGGGGAAATGAGCGCATGGAAAGTGACCAGCCATCACGATTATCTGGAGCAACTGAAGCGCTGGGGCTTTACCATCAATCCTTATTCCCATATCGCGGCAAGCATGACTGAAGCCCTTGAGCATTACCGCGTGATCGAAGCCGCTCGCGCCGATTTGGAATATGATATTGATGGTGTGGTTTATAAAGTGGACCGTCTGGATTATCAAAATAGACTTGGGCAAGTTAGCCGTTCACCGCGCTGGGCTATTGCCCATAAGTTCCCTGCCGAAAAGGCAGAAACCCGTATCCTTGGCATTGATATTCAAGTGGGACGAACAGGGGCGCTTACCCCTGTCGCTAGACTCGCGCCTGTGACGGTTGGCGGCGTTGTTGTATCCAACGCCACCCTGCATAACGAAGATTATATCAAAGACAAGGATATCCGTATTGGTGATCTGGTTCAAATTCAACGCGCCGGCGATGTTATCCCACAAGTGCTAAGCGTTAATACCGCCACACGAACGGGGCAAGAAACCGCCTTTATTTACCCTGATCTTTGCCCGTCTTGTGGATCACCAGCGATCCGGCCAGAAGGGGAAGCCGTGCGCCGATGCGTTGGGCAACTGTCCTGTCCGGCACAATTATTGGAACGGTTAAAACATTTTGTTAGTCGTGATGCCTTTGATATCGAAGGCTTAGGGGCAAAAATCATTGAAGAATTGCATCAGGATCATCTGCTTAATGAACCTGCTGATATTTTTCGTCTGTCTGACCATAAAACAGCGTTATCCGAACGTGCTGGCTGGGGCGAAGTCTCTGTTAACAATCTGCTGACCGCGATTGAAGAACGGCGGGAAATCCCGTTAGAACGACTGATTTATGCCCTTGGCATTCGTCAAATTGGGCAAGCCACGGGGCTATTGCTAGCACGGCATTTTGGATCAATGGATCAGCTTATTACCACTGCAGAAAATGCCGCAAGCGAAGATAACGCCGCATGGGAAGAATTGATTGGCATTGATCAGATCGGCGACAGCATGGCCCGTGATCTCATTCGATTTTTTCAAGATGACCACAATCGCCTTGCCTTGATGCGGCTACTGGATCAGATCACAGCCATTCCCCCTGAGGCCGTTGCCGCTGACAGTCCCGTTGCAGGCAAAACGGTTGTCTTTACTGGCACGCTCACACAAATGAGCCGCGCCGAAGCCAAAGCAAAAGCCGAATTAATGGGGGCTAAAGTGGCAGGGTCAGTATCCGCCAAAACAGATTATGTTGTTATCGGTGCCGATGCTGGAAGCAAAGCACGCAAAGCGGCAGACCTAGGGCTAACCCTCCTAGATGAAGAGGCTTGGATTGCCCTTACCCAGCCATCAAAAGGGGAATAGATTACCCTAAGCTGGCATCATATCTTAGCTAACCTTATTTTTTAGAAATTGGGGCGGTTGCGGCATTAAGCCATGTCGTCACATGATCACGTTCCGCCATGTCATCAATACCAGCCATCAACGGCGCGATGCTTTCCTGAACCTCAAGATGATAACGATTAACCCATTCCAATTCGTGATTAGAAAGCAGATCAGCGCGGATTAACCGGCGATCAAAAGGCACTAGGGTAAGATGTTCAAAACCAAGATAGCCCTCAACATCACCATCACTAGGTATGACGAGCAAGAGGTTTTCTAACCTGATCCCGAACGCCCCATCACGATAATATCCCGGTTCATTGGAAAGCACCATTCCTGCCGCAATCTCCACTCTTCCGCGTGGGGAAATGCTAGCCGGACCTTCATGAACACTCAGACAGCATCCTACCCCATGCCCTGTTCCATGGGCGAAATCTAGCCCGATATTCCATAACGGTTGACGCGTGATGGCATCAAGTTGCACCCCTGTTGTTCCAACAGGAAACCGCTGTTGATCAAGGGCAATATGTGCCTTTAACACAGCGGTATAGCAAAACGCGGCATCGTTGAGGGCCTCATCTGATCCATCCTCTGTCCCGTTTTTGAGGAGCTTACCTATCAAAACGGTGCGCGTAATATCGGTGGTGGCATCATGATATTGACCGCCAGAATCCACCAGATATAGGCTGTTTGGGGTCAGCAAGGCGTTTGTCTGTTCAGTGGCGCGATAATGCACAATCGCCCCATGTTCGCCACTGGCGGAAATCGTGCCGAAACTATCGCCCAGATAGCCGCTAACCTGCCGCCGGAACAATTGCAATGTGTCCGCCGCCGCCATTTCTGTCAGATTTCCGCCAGACGCGGCATCATCCAGCCATGCCAGAAAGCGGATCATGGCCACCGCATCCCGGCGATGGGCCGCGCGAAACCCCTCAGCCTCAACCTGATTTTTTATAGCCTTTAATGGTGTAATAGGCCCCGGTTTGGTTAGCGGCTTTGCGCCTGCCTTTGACAAAGCATCCCATATACCAAAAGGGCAATGCGCCGGATCAATCCAGACTGTTTGCCCTTGGCATTGCGCTAATGCAGGCATGAGATGTTCCGCTGATCTAACCGTGATATGATCTTGATCAATATTGGCACATCCCCTTGGGTCATGGAAAATAGTGATCTCGCCCTCTGCGGTCATGATGGCAAAGGCCAGCATGACAGGTGTGTTTTCCAAATCAGAGGCGCGAATATTTAGCAACCAAGCCAATTCTGTAGGGTCACTAATCAGCAGACGATCTGCCCCTGCTGATACCATCTGATCCCTAACAGAGGCGATTTTGTCCATCCGGTCACAGCCGTGATAAGCCGCCTCAACATTCCATGCTGAGGTGATATGAGGGGCAGGTTTATCCTGCCAAATCAGATCAATCAGATTTTCAGCCGTGGGAACAAGGTCAATATGTTCATTGCCTTCAGATAACAATTCCTGACTAAGCCGTTCATGCGCAGATACCGTCATCAGCATAGGATCAAAGCCAATCTTACCGCCCTGATTGCCGCCATTATTCGCATTAAGATGGTTTAACAGCCAGTCGGCTAATCTCACCCCCGGCATGATATGGCACTGCCAGTTATGGTCGGTTTGATCGGTCATTTGCAGGCGATATCGCCCATCGCTGAATAGCGCCGCGTGATCAGATGTTACCACCGCCAGTCCAGCGGAGCCGGTAAAGCCGCTAATCCATGCTAATCGTTCATCCGCTGGTTGTACTTCCTCACCACAAAACGCATCGCTTCGTGGGATGATGACCGCATCAAGGTTATGGGTATTGAGGCATTGCCTGAGCGCAATAAGCCGGTCATCTGATGCAGTCATGCTTATTTTTCCCAATCGCCATTGTCCTAGAGATCACTTCACGCATGAGGTTTTTCCATCAGCAACGTCATCCAATCCCCGATTGGCATACTGTCAACATGGACTAGCCCAGCCTGTTCATGAGCGCGGATGACGTCTTCAGCATGGCCCAGATTAAGGCCAGATAAAATTACTTTACCGCCGGGTTTTAACGCCTCTGCCGCGTCCTTTGCCATAGCGATGAGTGGTGATGGCAGAATGTTCGCCAGCACAAGATCATATGGGCCTGTGTCTTTGACAAGATCAGCGTGATAGCCATCTGATAGCCCACATAATATCGCCTGATCAACCTTATTGCGTTGACAGTTTTCTTGCATCACCGTTACCGCCACCGGGTCATTATCAACCGCAACAATGTGACAATTTGGGTTAATCTTTGCCGCCGCTATTGCCAGAATACCACTACCCGCGCCGATATCTGCCACGATAAACGGCTGATCAACAGGCAGTGTCTGTTCTAGGAAAAGAATACAGCCATGGGTGGTAGCATGATTGCCAGACCCGAATGCCAATCCAGCGTCAAGGTGAATACCTGTTTTTCCTTTTGGGACAGGATCGCTGACATGACTGCCATAAACCCAAAACCGCCCGATCTCAAGCGGTTTCAAATCCATCCAGTTTTTTTGCAACCAGTCGATATCCGGCACTGGGCTAATCACAGGCGGTGAAGCCGTGATGGCAAAATGCGTTTTCAGATCATCAATAGCCTTTGATAATCGTGTCTGATCTGGGAGGTGATGGGTGATGATGATCATATCCCATGGCTGATCATCATGATCACGGGTAACGCTAATGGTTTCACCATCTGAAGCCGCCATCAGCATTTCACCAGCAAGGTCATGATTGCCAGTCAGATTGAGCCGTATCTGCCAGACCGTATCTGTCATGATTTGTTGACCCGTTCCACAAAACCAGCCACCACCTTTTTATCGCCAGCTTTATCAAAGGCTATGGTTAGTCTATCGCCTTCGATAGCAATCACATTGCCATTTCCGAATTTCTGATGAAAAACCCGATCCCCCATCGCATAGTCGCTCTGCCCGGTGAGGGCGGATGTGCCTTCGGCAGGTGCCCGTGATGGCGCAAAGCCGCGTTGCCGGCGTTCCTGAAGACGTGCCCAGCCGGGGCCATAACCGCTTGCCGCGGTAGGAATGGGCATATGGTCAAAGGTAACAGGCTTAGCAGTACCACTTGCCATACCATGTTCGGTTTCCTCAATCAGATGTTCATCAGGCAATTCTGCCAGAAACCGTGAGGGTATGCCGCTCTGCCAAAGTCCATGAACCCGGCGACTAGCGGCATATGAGATAAAAATCTGTTTTCGGGCGCGTGTGATGCCGACATAGGCCAGGCGGCGTTCTTCTTCTAGCCCGTTTGCACCTTTTTCATCCATGGTGCGCTGCGATGGAAACGCCCCTTCTTCCCAACACGGCAGAAACACAACATCAAACTCTAGCCCTTTGGCGGCGTGTAAAGTCATCAACATCACCTCACCCCCAGCATTGGTGTTGTCACCATCCATGACCAAAGAAATATGTTCAAGAAAACCGGGCAAATCCTCAAAACTATCCATGGCGGTGACCAATTCTTTGAGGTTTTCCAATCGCCCTTCGGCATCTGGTGTTTTTTCTTTTTGCCACATGGTGGTGTAACCAGATTCGTCCAGCACCTTCATCACCAATTCGGTGTGAGGAATCTCTTCTACCTGCCCTCGCCAAGTGATGACCATATTCACAAACTCTGCCAGATGCTTCCGCGCGGCAGGCTTTAGGGTCGTATCACTTAACATATTTTCCGCCGCCGCTAGCATGGGCAAGCCTTGTTGACGAGCTGAAGCGCGAATAGTGGCAATGGTTTTTGCGCCTAGCCCACGGGTTGGGGTGTTGACAATACGCTCAAAGGCCAGATCATCCGCAGGCTGAACGATCAAGCGCAGATAGGCAATAGCATCGCGGATTTCCTGACGTTCATAGAACTTGGCCCCAACCACCCGATAAGGGATACCTAAGCGGATAAACACATCTTCAAACTCGCGTGTTTGGTATCCTGCCCGAACCAGCACCGCCATGTTATCAAGTGGCACGTCATCATGACGTGCCAGCGTTTCAATCTTATCAGCGACTGCCCTCGCCTCACTAGCCCCATCCCAAAAGCCATTGACGCGGACTTTTTCACCATGATGGTCATCAGTGTAAAGCGATTTGCCCAACCGCGTTTCATTATGGGAAATCAGTCCAGACGCAGCCCCTAGAATATGGCCAGTAGAACGGTAATTTTCCTCAAGTCTGATGGTTTCGGCATCAGGATAAATCTCAGCAAAGCGAAGCATATTTGCCACTTCTGCCCCTCGCCATCCATAGATCGATTGGTCATCATCCCCAACACAACACAGATTGCGCGATTTCTGTACCAACAGGCTTATCCACAAATATTGCGCCACATTGGTATCTTGATATTCATCCACCATGACATGCGTGATGCGGTGATGATAATCAGCCAGAATATCCGGATACGCGTTAAATAGCGTCAGATTATGCAAAAGCAGATCACCAAAATCACAAGCATTGAGTTCAAGCAAACGCTGTTGATACTGGGCATAAAGATCGGCCCCGCTTCCCTCAACCAGATTGCTGGCATCCGCGAGGCTGACCTTATCAGGGGTAAGCCCTTTATCTTTCCAACGGCTGATCATCGCTAAAACCATCCGGGGAGGGTGGCGTTTGACATCAATATGGTTAGCTTCCATCACCTGTTTGATTAAGCGCAACTGATCATCCGTATCCAGAATGGTAAAATTGGCTTTCAGCCCCACAGCTTCGGCATGGCGCCGCAAAATGCGAGCGGCAAGCGCGTGAAAAGTGCCAAACCATACCTGTTCCACCATAGGGCCAATCATATTGGTGACACGGGTTTTCATCTCACGCGCCGCTTTATTGGTAAAGGTGACGGCAAGGATATTCCATGGCTTTGCCTTGCCTGTTGAAATCAAATTGGCAAGACGGCAAGTCAGCACACGGGTTTTGCCTGTGCCTGCACCAGAAAGGACAAGCAACGGGCCGTCACAATGTTCCACCGCCTTTTTTTGCGGCGCATTCAGCCCCTGAAGCCAAGCTGGGCCATCCGAGGCATTTTTAGGAAGAGTGCTTTCTGTTTGCATCCCCGATTCCTAGCATGATGCGCCATTTATGAATAGACCACCGGCTATGAAAATGCCAATTATTCTGCGCCTTTTGGCAATATCATAAGCAGGAGTTCCCTTTTTTCTATCTCTGCATTACAGTAATGTTATGTATGCGTATCTTAGACATATGATCTTTGCTGGATTATTGGCAATGTTATCTGGCTGTACCAGTGCCCCAGATGAATTAGGTGTAACCAGCTATGATCCTTATGAAGATTTCAACCGCAATATCTTTGCCTTTAATATGAAGGTGGATGATATTGTTGTTGAGCCAGCGGCAAAAGGCTATCGCCGTCTGCCACAGGTCAATCAAGATATGATGACGAATTTTGCAGACTGGACAACATTACCATCAACAAGTTTAAACTCCGTTTTTCAGGGTGATGCAGAAAATGCGGCCCTTGGCGTATTGAGCTTTCTGGTCAATGGATTAACCCTTGGCATGGCTGATCTGACCGATGACAGCGATGATCCCGTTCAGACTAATTTTGAAGACACCTTGCGAGGCTATGAAGTGCCGCAAGGCCGCTATATTGTTCTGCCTTTAATTGGCCCCGGCTCTACGCGTTCTCATTCGGCATGGCTGGTAGATAGCGTAACAAATCCCTTTAGGTTTGCCTCAACCCCTGCCGCAACGACCATCAACGCGGTTTCAACACCGGTTCAGGTCGTTTCCTTCCGCGGCAATCATTATGAATTGATCAATGATGTGAAATATGGCTCACTTGATCCTTATTCACGAACACGATCAATCTATTTGCAATATGATGCAAATACTGGCGATACTGGCGACCAGAATAAGGACGACCCTTTTGATGTTTTCATTCAGTCCCAAGAATAAATATGGCCAGATGAGCACCCAACCTGCCTCACTATTCAGACGTATGATAGGCAAAGGGGGCTTACTGGTTTGGCTTTATGCGATGCTGTTGGGGGGGATATCCGCCCCTGTTCATGCTAATAATGACCGACTAGATGAAGGCATCACCATGATTGATAATCTGGTGTCAACGGTTCAGGATATTGCCCAACAACAATCCTCCATCATGGATATCTATGATCAAACGAACCGCATCATTAATGAATATTTTGATTATGATAGCGTCGCCAGCTTTACCATCGGGCCATATTGGCGCAAAGCTTCACCAGAACAAAAGCAAAGCTATCTCAAAGCTTTTCGTGAAGTTTTAATTGTACAAGTGGCTAATAATTTTGATTATTTCAGAACGCTAGAATACCAACATGTCAACGCATCCCATAAGGGGCAAGATTGGATTATCATTAATGGCATCATCCATGACACCACCAACACCTATCCTGATGCCAAGATATCATGGCGGATCAGAAACATCCCGGGAAAGCCCTTAACCATTTTTGATCTGAGCGTTGAGAATGTTTCTATGCTGATCACCCAAAAAGATGAAAACATGGGGATCATCCGCCAGAACGCAGGCAATATTAACGCCCTTATTGACCTGTTGAGAGAACGCAGTCAAGAATTGCGAATGGCCCGGAACGATAGCGAGTCATAGGCTAGCTATCAGATGTTTGCCGGATCAGATATTAGCGTGAGATTGGTTTATATTTGATCCGCGTGGGTTGATCCGCATCTGCACCTAGACGCCGCTTGCGGTCTTCTTCATAGGATTGCCAGTTTCCTTCAAACCATTCCACATGGCTGTCCCCTTCAAAGGCGAGAATATGGGTGGCAATACGGTCAAGAAACCAGCGGTCGTGGGTAATCACCACAGCACAGCCGCCAAACTCTAGCAAGGCTTCTTCTAAGGAACGTAAGGTATCCACATCCAAATCATTGGTAGGTTCATCAAGCAGCAGCAAATTACAGCCAGATTTCAGCATTCTTGCTAAATGCACCCGATTTCTTTCACCACCAGAAAGCTGACCTACGCGCTTTTGCTGATCTGTGCCTTTGAAATTAAACTGACCGACATAAGCGCGAGAGGATACCGTGCGCTTACCTAGCACAATTTCATCAAGCCCATCAGAGATCACTTCCCAGACGGTTTTATCAGCAGGCAAGGCATCGCGCGACTGGTCCACATAGGCCATAACCACCGTTTCCCCGATTTTCATCTCACCTGCATCAGGGGTGTCCTGACCTGTGATCATCCGGAATAGGGTTGTTTTCCCAGCCCCGTTAGGGCCAACAACGCCAACAATTCCGCCGGGGGGCAACCGAAACTCTAAATCATCAATCAGCAATTTTTCACCAAAGGCTTTGGTGATATGCTTACCTTCTAGCACGATATTACCAAGCCTTGGGCCTGGCGGTATTGAAATGCGTGCTGTTTCACTGACGCTTTCATGCTGTTCTTCTAGCAGTTGTTCATAAGCGGTTAGACGTGCCTTGGATTTGGCTTGCCTTGCCCGCGGGGCAGACCGAACCCACTCCAATTCTCTGGATAGAGTTTTGATCCTTGCCTCCTCGGTGCGCCCCTCTTGTTCCAGGCGCTTCTGTTTCTGTTCAAGCCAACTGGAATAATTGCCTTTGAACGGAATGCCTTGCCCCCGATCCAATTCCAGTATCCAGCCTGCCACTTCATCAAGAAAGTAGCGGTCGTGGGTAATAGTGACAACTGTTCCGGGGAAATCCTGAAGAAACCGCTGAAGCCAAGCCACGGATTCAGCATCCAGATGGTTGGTAGGTTCATCCAAAAGCAACATATCCGGCGCACTAAGCAAAAGCTGACATAGCGCAACGCGGCGCTTTTCCCCACCAGAAAGATTAGTAACCTCTCCATCAGAGGGCGGCAGGCGCAACGCATCCATAGCAATCGCCGCGGTGCGTTCAAGGTCCCAAGCATTAGCGTTATCAATTTTTTCTTGCAACTCGCCCTGTTCTTCAATCAGAGCGTTCATCTCATCATCGCTCATCTCTTCGGCAAAACGCGCACTAATTTCGTTAAAACGATCCACCAGCGCCTTTTTTTCGCCCATGCCAAGCAAAACATTTTCTAAAACCGTAAGGGAATTATCCAATTCCGGTTCCTGCGCCAGATAGCCGACCTTAAGCCCATCCGCCGACCATGCCTCACCTTGAAAATCGGTTTCAATGCCTGCCATAATGCGCAAAAGCGTGGATTTACCTGCGCCATTGATGCCCAACACCCCAATTTTTGCCCCGGGCATAAAGGACAGAGAGATATCTTTAAGAACCTCTTTTCCACCCGGCCAAGATTTGCTGAGATGGCTCATCACATAGACATATTGGGGATTTGACATGGTCTTCTCACAATGATTTTCAAAAGGGTTTATAATCTCCCCTTGATCTAGCATGAAACGCCCTTTTGATCCATAGGTGGAACCCAATTAGCCGCTTTCCCTTTTGACGAGGCCGCATAAGATAGGATATGGATAAAGGGTAGATATTCGCACCACGATAGGGGATTTCGCCGTGATGTATTGGCCTGTTGGGCTCATTCTGTTGGATAGCGCCGTTGCGGTGGCGATGTGGATTTGTGTCGGCCGGTTTTTGCTGTCGGTTGCCCTGCCTGATCAATCCCCGTTTTTTGCCATGCGCTGGTTGGTTCAGGCTAGCACCCCGTTAATCCATCTGACCAACCGGATTTGCCCTCATCAGATCACTGAAAAATTGCGCCCACTATATGGGGGATTTGTTTTTCTGGTGATCCGGTTCTATATCTTCCCCCTTAGTTTTGGCTATGAGGTCGGGGGATTAGGGGATTTTCCGCTTGAGGATACCCTGTTATCCTTCATCAGATAGTTAGCTTGCTCTTATTTTAGGTGAAAATCAGCCGCATCTGATGGGGTAAGGCTAAGGATAATATCCATCTCACTGCGATCAGGTGATAACCGCATCAGGCTTATACCGCCCTTGCCATCATCAAAGCTGAGAATAACCGCGCCATCCTCTGTCATATAGCTGTTGGTTAGGCTATGCCCTTTTGGATAATGGATCACTGCTGTCTGATCAGAGGCCGAGGGCAGATTGCCAATATTAACCGCAAGCCCATAGAACAAAAGCCCTATCCCGACGACAATCAGCACAGACATAATGCCTACCGCCATTTTAACAGGTCGTAGCCATGCTGGTTCCGGCATAGGGGGAAAGGCATCACTGTGATCCCCTGATCCTGTATCCGATTGGGGGTTACTGTGCTGATTTGACTGGCGATTTGATCCGCTAGGGTGCATATTCCCTCACATGAATGATAATCTGACTTTATTGACACTTACCGTAGGCGACGAGGCGAAGCAAGATCGCATTGACCGTTGGCTAGCAGAAACCTGCGCCGAGCATCATGCAGATTTCCTCAAAACCGCCGAGGACGAGGCCGAGTCCCCCTATGCTGGGCTGTCGCGGTCGCGGATAAAAACCCTTATTCTTGACGGGCAGTTGCGCATTAATGGCGCGATCAGCCATAACCCGTCGCTTACTATTCAAGGGGGAATGGTCTGTGAATTGACCTTGCCTGAACCAGTGTCGGCTATCCCCCAAGGGGAAGCCATCCCCCTTGATGTCCTGTTTGAAGATGACCACCTGATCATCATTAACAAGCCAGCAGGCATGGTGGTGCATCCTGCCCCCGGGTCTATGCAAGGCACGTTGGTAAATGCGCTTATTGCCCATTGCGGCGACAGTTTAACTGGCATTGGCGGTGAGATGCGCCCCGGTATTGTGCATCGGCTGGATAAAGACACCAGCGGCGTGATGGTTGCGGCAAAAACCGCCATGGCGCATCAAAGGCTGTCGGTGATGTTTGCCGAACATGATCTGACCCGGCAATACACCGCGCTGGTGTGGGGGATATTAAAAGAACGCAACGCCACCATTGATGCCCCAATAGGGCGCAACACCCGTGACCGTAAGAAAATGGCTATCCTTGCCAAGGGCCGTGACGCCATCACCCATATCCAGGCGGCAAGGGTTTTGCCGCCATTAGCATCGCTGGTGGAATGTGTTTTGGAAACCGGACGCACGCATCAGATCAGGGTGCATATGGCACATATCGGGCATGGCGTGATTGGTGATCCGTCCTATGGACGGGCGATGCGTTCAGGACAGATGCCTGATCAAGCCCTGCGTGATGCCTTATCCGGATTACGCGCTTTTCCGCGTCAAGCCCTCCATGCCAGCCATCTTGGCTTTGATCATCCCATCACGGGGGAGACGCTAGGCTTTGACACCCCTTTACCTGCGGATATGGAGGCGTTGATTAAGGGGCTGGAAGATGCTATCGCCAAACGCGGCAAGGCCAAACCGCTGACCTGATCACCACATGACCCTAGCCATAATCCGGTCATAATGCCCTGTTATCTTTTTAAGAATAAAGGCGGTATTGCCCCTTTTATTGCCATAAGTTTTGCCTATATCAAGGGTGGAAACACGAGAGAAAGCCATGACACCTGCAAAATTGCCAGCAACCTTAGGCCATCTGACGCCGGATGGGAATCTGTCACGCTATCTGGATGAGATTAAGCGGTTTCCCATGCTGTCTGCCGAAGAAGAATATACTTTGGCTAAGGACTGGAAAGACAATGGCAATTTAGAATCCGCGCATCAGTTGGTGACAAGCCATTTGCGGCTAGTGGCAAAAATTGCCATGGGTTATCGCGGCTATGGCCTGCCTATGGGTGAGCTGATCGCCGAAGGCAATCTGGGCATGATGCACGCGGTCAAACGGTTTGAGCCGGAAAAAGGCTTTCGGCTGTCGACCTATGCCATGTGGTGGATTAAGGCCAGTATTCAGGAATATATCCTGCGGTCATGGTCACTGGTTAAGATCGGTACCACCGCCGCCCAGAAAAAGCTGTTTTTCAATCTGCGCCGCATCAAGGGGGAAATCAAAGCCCTTGAAGATGGCGATATGCGCCCTGATCAGGTGAAACACATTGCCGATACGCTGGATGTCCCAGAGGTTGAGGTGGTCAACATGAACCGCCGCATGGGCGGCGGCGACCAATCGCTGAACGCCACCATCGGCAGTGAGGGGGACGCCGGGGAATGGCAAGACTGGCTCGAAGATGAAAACGACAATCAGGAAGTCACCTTTGCCGAAGCAGAGGAATATAGCAGTCGCCGGCAGTTGCTGGTGGAGGCACTGGCAGACCTGAATGACCGTGAGGCGGATATTATCCGCGCAAGGCGGCTGTCGGATAGCCCGTCAACCCTAGAAGACCTGTCCCAGCAATATGGGGTCAGCCGCGAGCGCATCCGCCAGATTGAGGCACGCGCCTTTGAAAAGCTTCAGATCGGGGTGAAAACCCGCGCTATTGAACAAAAGCTGATTGAAGACGCATCTTAGGCCGTTAATCCTTTTTTAACCTTTCGTTGTTACAATGCCGCTTAATAGCGCCAGATCACCTTAATGATTTGGTGCCATAAAAGGCAGAGGATATGGCAAAAAGACCCCCTAAAACAAAACAGACGGCTAAAGGGAAGGCTAGCAAGAGCTTTGCTGAGGCGGCCTTGGAATGCAACACCGCGCATGAATTGATCACCTTGATTAAAGAGTTG
>CBFHXL010000018.1:0-38859 GCA_965659785.1 Puniceispirillales bacterium (SeqCode) | reverse complement strand
GCCGCGGCCTTCAAATCCGCTTCGCTGTTCACGATCTCATCAATCAGCCCATAACTCTCAGCGGCAGTAGCATTTAGGCTTTTGCCAGTCAGCATCATATCAAGCGCTAGTTTCATTCCAACCCGCCGATATGCGCGACCAGAGCCGCCATAACCCGGCATAATCCCTAATCCGACTTCGGGGAACCCAAGCTGGGTTTTAGGGGATGAGGTGGCAATAATATGATCAAAACAAAGCGATAATTCTAGCCCGCCGCCAACAGCGACGCCTTCAATGCCGACCACCGTCGGATAAGGCAAATGGGCCAGTTGGTGAAAGCATTGATGCACCGAGCGAATATGTTCCGCCACCGCCGCTTCATCAGATAACAGCGCGAATTGCCGAACATCCGCCCCATAAACAAATCCCCCACCCTTACCTGAGAGCAAGGCAAGCCCCTTAATCCCCTCTTGTTTGGATAGGGTTTTCACCACCTCGCTTAGCTCTGCTAACACGTCATGGGTCAGCACATTGACAGAGCGATCCTCAACATCAATGGTAAGCCAAACAAACCCGTTAGCATCGCAATCCATGTTCCAGTGCAACATTTCAAACTCCTTATATCCGCCGTCACATTTTACAGCGGAGATGCCATTAATCCCTCAATAGTATCCATTACTTGCGCGGAAACCGTCAAGCCGTCTTGAGCGGCTTTTGCGCGGCGTGTAATCCGACCAACGCCGGGAAGCCGCGCCCCATCATCGGTAATCCGCATCGCCATTTCTGCCATGCGCTTGGCGGCATCTCCCCCTAACGCGCCAGCATCAATCATCACCATTAGCTGACCCGCATGAGGCGGATCACCATCAGCGCTAAGAAATGAGGCCGCTTCATAAGCAAAATTAGCCCCTGTCAACGCCGCCGCCAGAACCTCAATCATCAACGCCAGCGCCGCACCCTTAGCCTCTGCCATTGGCACCATGGTACCGCCTAGGGCGGCTTTAGCATCGGTGGTTGGCTGACCATCAGCATCAAGCGCCCAACCCAGTGGAATAGGCTGATCATTTGCTGCGGCCTTCATAATGCCGCCTCTTGCCACTGCTGAGGTTGCCAGATCAATCACCAAGGGCGGCGCGTCTGCCACCGGGGCGGCAAAGGCTAGGGGGTTTGTTCCAAATAACGCCGTCTGTCCCCCCCAAGGGGCCATGGCAGATGGGGTGTTGGCAAAAAGCAAGGCAATCATACCTTGTTCTGCCGCCGCCTCAACATGATGACCAGCAACGCCGCAATGATGCGACCGATGTACTCCAGCCATGGCGATACCCTGTTTACGCGCCAAAATAGGCAGATCACGGGCAATTGCCGCCATGGCAGGATAGGCAAAACCGCTAGCCGCATCTATCGCCATCACCGCAGGCTTGGGATGGCTGATGCTGATCTTGGCAAAGCCATCTACCTTTCCTGAACGGGATTGGGCGGCATAACTGCCTATCCGCGACAGGCCATGGCCACCCTTGCCGTCAATTTCTGCTTTAATCAGGGCGTGTGCCACCATAGCGGCAGTTTCAGGGGCTACCCTGCTGGCGGCAAACGCGGACGTCACCAGGTCGGTTAATTCCGCAATTGATAATATTTTTTCAGACATAACAGCACCTTTCTCAGGTCATCATAGCCCTATAGATCAGACGGGATCAGAACAAGGCGTTTGGGGCAAGGCATTCAGATGATTTGCCACCGCTTTAACCGTCATCCATGACACCCTTTCGGTAGCCTCAGCGGTAACACCTGCGATATGCGGGGTTAGCCAAATATTCGCGATATCAGAAAACATGGCAAGGCTAGCGGCAGTTGTTGGCTCTTCTTCAAATACATCTAGGGCGGCACCGCCCAAATGGCCAGACCGTAAGGCATGGGCAAGGGCATCATGATCAATAATTTCGCCCCTTGCGGTATTCACCATAACAGCCCCCGGCCGCATCATCGCCAAGGTTTCAGCATTGATCATGCCTTTGGTGGTATCTGTTAATGGCATATGAAGGCTGATAGCATCAGACGCCGCCAAACATTCCGCTAACGGCATCGCCGAAACCTCAAGCCCCGGTTCAGGGGTGAAAGCAGGATCATACGCCGCTATTTTCATGCCTAGGGCGGCGGCACGCTTGGCAACATTCCGGCCTATGCCGCCGAAGCCTATTAGCCCAAGGGTCTTGCCGCCAACTTCCCTGCCTTGACCTAATTCTTGACGGGGAAAGCCGCCATCGCGCATGGTTTGACTCACCTGCCAGACAGGCCGCATCATCACCATGATCGCGGTGATGACATACTCAGCGACACTATCGCTATTCGCCCCATGGGCAGGGATCACCGTGATATCTCGCCTCGCGCAAGCCGCGGTGTCGATATTATCAAGACCAACGCCAAGCCGCCCTATCACCGATAATTTGGGGGCAGCATCAAGCAGAGCTTTATCAACTTGGGTACGGTTGCGAACAATCAATGCGCGTGCATCTTTGATCATTTGCTGCAAGCGTTCAGGATCAAACGCCAATTGATCATCCCGAAAGACAGCAAAGCTTTGGTCAAGAAACGCCGCCGCCTCACTGTCAAGAAACTCGGTAATCACAATATCGGCGGTCATACCTGCTCCCGGGATTGTCCTTTTTAGCAGGACTTAAATACAGATCACAAAACCAATTACGCGCTGCGATATAATTTGGTCATCACGAACTCTTTATGCCCAAGCGCTTCAGCGGCAGTAGACCGGCCATTGGCGGTGCGTCTGATCATTTCAATCAACGCATCACCTGCCTGATCAATGGTCATCTCACGCCGCAGAATACCGGACACATCTAAATCCACGTGCTCACTCATGGTGCGAACCGTTCTAGGGTTACCAGTGATCTTAATCACCGGAACAATCGGGTTACCGACAACATTGCCCTGCCCTGTTGGGAAGGTATGCACCACATAGCCTGCCGCCCCCATCAGTGTCACACATTCCGCCGCCGCCGATGAGGTATCCATGAAATAAAGCCCTGCCCCTTTTTCAGGTTCTTCAGCAGGCCCAAGGGCGTCAATATAGGTGCTGGTGCGACCAATCTTTTCCAGATTGCCAAGCGCCTTTTCTTCAATCGTTGTTAAGCCGCCCTCAATATTCCCTTTGGTAGGCTGAGATTCGGATAAATCAGAGGTCTTGAATTGCTCAATCACATCATCCTGATAGGCTTGCCAGATTGTCTTAAACTTCTTTGCTGCCTCTGGGTTTGCGGCGCGAGCTTCGCATAAATGTTCTGCGCCTGTGATCTCAGAGGTTTCACCAAATACGCCATAAATCCCTTCTGGCAACAGCTTATCATACATATTGCCAACAGTCGGGCATGAAGACAGGCCCGTGGTGGTATCAGATTCCCCACATTTGGTGGATACCCATAGCGCGCTCATATCACATTCTTCACGCTGATATTCGCTGGTCATGTGAACAAACTCTTTTGCTGCGCGTGACGCGGCGGCAATGGTGTTGATATCGCCGTTTTGTTCAATTGAGAACCCAACCACAGGCTTACCCGTCTTGGCAATGCCATCAACAATCCGCTTTGTCCAGCCCGGCTCAATACCAATGACAACACAAGCCGCCACATTTGGATTACTGCCCGTGCCAATCATGGTTCGGAAATGCAACTCTAAATCTTCCCCGAACTGAAGTCGGCCGTAAGCATGCGGAAGCGCCATTGTCCCTTTGATATTATTCGCCACCGCTTCACAGGCGGCGTTTGAGATATCATCAACCGGAAGGATGACAACATGATTGCGAACCCCAACACGTCCGTTTTCACGAACATATCCCATAAATCCATTATTTATTGCGTTCATCGTCTTCTCCTTACCAGCGCTTCGTTTTCAAATTCTGAACATGAACATGATCACCCTTAGCCACAGGCGCAATAATTTTGCCAATGTCCTGACCATATTTGACCACCGTATCCCCTTCAGACAAATCCTGAAGGCTGACCTTATGGCCAATAGGTACATCATGGTTCACGGTAAGACGGAAATCACTATTGTCTTCGGTAACTACACACAGCATCTCGGTGCCTGCTACCAAATCTTCAACGACAACAACACCAACATTGTCACCTTTATGATGAACCAGCAAATGAGGCTCTGCCATGTTAAATCCTTTCAGCTCGGGAAAATATAGATTGATACCTCCATATATGCAGAAAGTCAGAGGTAATAACAAGCCCCCTTACCATCCTTATTGGTTTCCTTGCCTAATCCTCCTAATCCACATGATCCTCATCATGATACAGACAACAAAGAATGAGAAAAGATTTTCAGCAACACCATAAAACCGCTATGATCATATCCTCATGATCTTTAATGGATATTGTCATGGTAAAAACCAACATCCGATCTGCCAGCGCTAGCGTTAACCTTGGCGATCATCATCATCAGACAAGCAAAGCCCTCATTTACATGGTGATAGCCATGTTGCTGTTGCCGGCTCTTGATGCTTTTGCGAAATTGTTGAGCGATTATCAATCGCCGGGGCAAATCGTATTCTATCGGTTTTTATTTCAGACATTGTTTCTGCTTCCCCTTGTTTTCTATCAGGGGGAATTGATAAAGACGTTGACCATCAGCCCTTTTATTCAGTTCATGCGCGGCACCTTAATGGTGTTAGCGACAACCTTTTTCTTTGCCGCGCTTAAGTTTATGCCGTTGGCAGAGAGCATTTCTATCTTTTTTGTTGAACCCATGATCTTAACCATTCTGTCTGCCATTATTTTAGGTGAGACTATTCGCATCAGGCGTATTCTGGCGATTATTGTTGGGTTTATCGGGGCATTGATTGTTATTAAACCTAGCTTTGCTATTTTTGGCTGGCCTGCAATCTTTCCTTTATGTGCCGCCTTTTGCTTTGCCCTTTATGTGGTGTTCACGCGCCAGATCAGTGGCCGGTTATCCCCTTTGCCCATGCAATTCGGCGTTGGTATTATGGCGTTATTGGTCGCTACCATCATGCTGTCCGTCGGGTATCAGTTTGAGATAAACGCAGTCATGCCCAAAATGCCCCAAAAGGTTGAATTATGGCTGATCTTTGGGCTAGGGTTTTTTGCTACAATAGGGCATATCTTTCTGACCTCAGCGGTGCGTTATGCTGATACCAGTTTGCTAGCGCCATTTCAGTATCTTGAGATCATCAGTGCCATCCTGCTTGGCTATCTGATTTTTTCAGATATCCCTGATCGTCAGACGATTTTCGGACTCATCATTATTATTTCGTCTGGGGTGTATCTGATGCATCGCGAGCGTCTGGCAAGACTAGCCAGCAAAGCAGGACAGACCTAACCCCCCATTAAGCTTGGTTGGCAGGCTTGGTTAGTATTCTTGATCTGGCATCCTTTAATTTCAGCCAAACACCCCTATATCATAACAATGTGAATACGTTGGTTAAGAGGAAGAATATCATGATTAAGGGATTGCATCACAAAGCCTATCGGTGTCGTAACAGCGAAGAAACCCGTCAGTTTTATGAAGATTTTTTAGGCTTATCTCTGGCTGGCGCCCTGACCATTGAAGAAACCAAAACCGGCAGGAACACCAAAGTGCTGCACAGCTTTTATCGCATGGATGATGGATCATTTATTGCGTTTTTTGAAGCGCCTGACCGCCCCTTTTCTTTTACCGACCATCATGATTATGACCTGCATTTAGCCCTTGAGGTTAGCCCTGAAGACCTGCTGATGATGCTGGATAAAGGCAAAGCTGCAGGCATCGAAACACGCGGTGTTTCTGATCATGGCTTTATTGATTCTATCTATTTCCGCGACCCAAATGGTTATGTTGTTGAATTGACCGCCAAAAAACCAGATCATGATACCCATCTGCACGCCAATAACCAAAAAGCGCGAGCTATTCTAGATCAGTGGACAGAAACGGCTTAACCTCTGTTTCCGCAGGTCTAGGGCCTTATTCTTGCCAGACGATATAAGTTAGCATATCCAACCCGGCCCCGTTATGAGTAGAATGCTGAGGCGGCGATAAAGGGGTTTTTCCCCATTTTTCGTAAATAGCGGCCTGACATTCCACGTTTGGATAAAGCCAGACTTCAACCAACATAAGCGGATTTTCACGCGCTTGATAGACCATGACCTTGCAATCTGAGGCAGATAACTCTGGCATTGCCGACGTTATCACCTTAAGCCGATGATCTTGCTGATCTGCCGATGGAAACGCTGTAATGGTGATAATTTTAATCGTCATGGCTATTAATTAATTGATTTCCCATAAAATTCAATCATTGATTCATTTTGATATAGAGATTTTAGGCCTGTCTAAAAGCATAGTTTTATGATATGTTTCAAAAGGATATATTGTTTTTTGTAAAAAAAGTATGATAATTTCTTAATTTCCGCTATGTTACATCCAATTATAGCGGAAAAATTTTGTTTTATTAAATAGTAAAGTCAGATGACAAAGGTTCAGATATGATTGGCAAAACCCGTTTCATCATTACTGCCGCATCATTTATGTTCGCAACATCGGTTTGTGCAATTTCAGCCAACGCAGGTGGGCTTCCTGACGCCGAAACTGATAGCGCAGAAACCAGCGCAAATGAGACAAGTTCGGCATCACCCCTAAACACCGCGTCTTCTTCAGGTAACGAAACACCAGGTACCAGCGCAACATCAAGTGCTGCAGGCGCCTCAAATACAGGTGACGGCGGCGAAGATGGTGAGGGTTTTGTTGCCATCGAAGATGACCCCTTGATTGTTGATGCCACCGCCATCATGGATGATGACGGTATGGGTGAGGTATCAGTACAATGGCAAATGTTGTCTAAAGATGGTGGTTGGATGAACCTGACTGGCGCGACTCAGCAATCCTTTACTCCACGTCAAATTCATGTTGGTCATCGGTTGCGTGTTGTCATCACTTATGTTGACGGGCAAGGCAATCTTGAAACCTTGATCAGCCCTAGCTCAACCAAGGTTAAAAACGTGAACGATAAGCCTTCTGGCGCCCCTATTCTGTTGGGTAATGCCCTTGAAGAAGACGCCTTGGTGGTGGATACAAGCACCATTTCTGATGAAGACGGGATCGGCGCATATGAGGTGATCTGGCAACGCTCATCAACCCGCACAGAATGGCAGACTTTTCCTAATGCCACGAGTGAGGTTCTGCGCCTTGGCCAGTCCCATGTTGGTTTTTCTTACCGGTCGGTTATTACCTATGTTGACAATCAGGGCACCCGCGAGATTTTGATTTCTAACCCTTCTGAAACTGTTGCCAATGTCGACGATCCGGTTGAAGGCGAGGTTATGATTGTGGGCAAACCTCTTGAAGGCTCTATGCTGTCCGTCACCACTTCTGGTGTGTCAGATGAAGATGGTATTGCTAGCCTTTCGGTCAGCTGGGAAGCCTCAAAAGATGGCCGCAACTGGCGTGCCATTGATGGGTCAAACTATAATCAGATTTCGCTTAATCAGTCCCATGTTGGTCTTCAAATCCGGGCTAAGGCCAGTGTTGTTGACACCTTTGGGGTCGAAACGTTGATTTATAGCCAGCCTAGCAACACTGTTAAAAACGTCAATAACAAGCCAAGCGGAACCATTAACGTCCGCCGAGTTGGGAGCTAAACCCAGCATCCGGCTGACATAAGCCGCTAGGTTACACCATAATTTATCCACCGGCTTCCTTAGGGGAGCCGGTTTTGTTTTGCCGTCAATGCCTTATTCTCACGCTTTTCAAAACTGGACATACCCTACATCATGAGATCGCGATAGGGGTTATGAATTTTTGCGAATCGGCAAATATTTGCATTGACACCGATTCGCATTTCATGTGTACTCATTCATGAATGTTGTATCCAGAGCCTTACAAATCTCAATATCTGGTATGCGTCCTTCCTGATGCAACGCTTCTTTTGCCCCAAAATCATCTTTATTTCCAAGGAGAAAGTCAATGAACCACATCATTGAAGAACTTCAAAAGGAATGTCTTATTTTACCTTTTCGGCCTGACAACACCGCGCCAAGCGACACAACAGCGACAACCATAGCCGCGCTGGTAGCAGTCACCGTGATGCATGATGAAACCATGTCTGCGGAAGAAAAGCTGCTTGAGATTATTGAGAAAAGCGGTGAGGCCGAAGTGCTTAATAACGAAGATGCGTTTTCTGAGTTGGGATTGCAACACTCTGAACAAGAACGCGTAGCGCATATTGCCGCAAATGATAATTCGCATCCGGTGCACCTCGTCTAGTCTTTCCTCATGCACCCGATAACTAAAACCGGCCTGCCCGTCAGGTCGGTTTTTTTCTGAGCGCCGCCTTCTTTCCAATCTGCCCTTTTCGTACTGATGGTGCTTACGGATCATGGTTTTTGTTCATGACATTTTGCTAATATGATAGCATAGCTTTGGTTTAGTAAATTTGGGATATTACCCCTTGGGATATCACCCCTTGGAATATCACCAAAGGTTAGGTTTTTGTGTTAGGGGATACCCACAGCGTTCTGCCGATGATCAATACGCCCCACATCACCATGTTATTTTTGACCATTGTCGGGCTTTTACTGGTCTGTCTGGTGATGCTGATCATCATCATGCGCTTGCGGCACGAGCGCAGGCGCCTTAATGCGGAGATCATAAAGGCTCATGATACCTTAGAAGAGACTGTTGCGGCACGAACGCTTATGCTTCGGCAAGCCGGACAAGCCGTCTCAGAATCGATTGACTACGCCAGCACGCTACAACGAGGCTTATTGCCATCACGTCACACCCTCGAAAACGCGTTTGGGCAGGTCGCGGTATATTGGCAACCCAAGGATGTGGTTGGCGGTGATTTCTATTGGTCTGGTCAGATTGGTACAGCCAAGGTCCTGGTGATCATGGATTGCACTGGCCATGGCGTACCGGGGGCATTTATGACCATTATTGCCCATTCCGTCATGGAACAGATTTGCACAAATCATAACGCCGCGCACCGTTTGGGTGATAACCCGCCTAATCCTGCCCTGATCTTGAGCGAGCTTCATGACGGCATTATCCGGCTTCTGCATAGAGAGCAGCATGATCACGCCCATGATCGTCAACCAAAAAACGGAATGGACGCTGGCGTTGTCGTATTGGCAGATGAGGCTGATGAGCTTTCTTTTGCTGGCGCCATGATTGATTTATATGTTGTCCCCCCGGGCGAGGCGGCGAAACGGCACCAGGGCAACCGGATATCACTAGGATATGGGCAAAAGCACCTGCCCATATTCAAAACCATCACTCTGCCGATAACCTTAGGATGTAGTTTTATTTTGGCAACAGATGGGCTGTTATCACAACCAGGGCAAGAGCGAGGGTTTGGATTTGGCTATCGCCGATTAGCCGCGCATCTGACCGCCGCTTCAACAGAAATGATCGCTGACGAAGACGCCGCCACCCATGGCAACACTACGCCAACAAAATTAGGGAAAATCATTATGCGCGGCCTGCGCCAATGGCAAGGCAAGCAAATCCGGCGTGATGATGTGACGGTTATTATTTTTCAGCCAAACCCTTAAGAGGCTAAAAATAGGGCCAAGCATAACTGGTGACAGGCTAAGAGATTAGCCCTTATGGTCATCGGTAATCAGGCGTATCTCAAAGCGGAGCGCTTGCATTTCTTTGCTGATATCTTCAGCGAACTCATGGGTGATATCATCGTCTTCATCACAGCACCAGACAACTTCAACCTGACTACCATCTTTAGCGTTTTTATCCATAATATCAAGAATATCCATGAGCTGACGGGCAGAGCTGGAATTAAAATAACTGAGATTAATCACACATTGCAATGCGCGATTTTTATCTTTGAAATACTGCTTAAGGGCTGCAACAAGCGGATCATAGAAAACAGTAATATCTTCGGGATAGGACTCCCCTTCCATGATCAGGCGTCCAGCTTCAACATTAAGCTCAACTCGCGGGGTTCTGGTGGTGGCTTCTTTGATAAATGATTCCGTCATCACTTGTCCTTTATGCCGTGGCTTTAATCATGAAAAATACAGACCCATCATGGGTATGATCCATCCGATATTGCGGGGGTGTGTTGGACCTACGCATCATTTCAATCAACCCCAGACCAGCCCCTTTGCTATCATATGCCTTAGGCTGACGCAGGGTTTTCATAAAAATCTGACGCAATTCATTCTGACTTGAGGCCGCGAGCACATCTAGCCGTTGGCTAATCTCATTAGCGCGCTCAGGGCTGATATAATTTCCGCCCGTGATGCAGATATTGTCATCTTCACGGCTAACCGCCAGCATACCATAGCCCGAAGGGTCACCTTCAACCATAGGCAAGGGTTGCCCGTCATCGCCATAGCGAATGATGTTTTGCATCATCTCAACAAACAGCGAAAACACATGACGATTCTGCCCGGGACGCATAGTCAGGCTTTTCATCCGTTGGCGGAGGTTTTGCCCAAAGCTTTCAAGAATATCCTCAGACATATAGCCGACATAGGTCAGAAAACAATTCTGTTCACGGGTTATGGCATTGATATTTTTGAGATGATGGAAATCCAACGCGAGCCTCTCAATCTCTGTTGCGCTTGAGAAAAACAATCCCCCCAAGCGCAAACCCCTACTAGGTTCATAATGCCACGAAAACGTGGACGATCAAGCCTTTTAGCAGTTTGCGTTATGGTATGATGGCAACCGAAATGGCATCATCCTTAAGGCGAATGAGGACACCAATAGGCCCCAAAACCGGATAAACGGAGTGCCTTAATACCCCAAAAGGATCAAATCCTGTGGTGGTTATCATCTTGTCATATCCCCAAACTCCTATATAACGACTGGCAATGCATAACGGCGATAAGACCCTATCATGACTGCATCTGACACATCTGAACCTATCCCCATTTTCTCTTTTGCTGATGGTGAGCTTGGCCCTGTTTCCAGTTGGTTTATCCGAAGCCTTGAGCGTTTTACAGGCCAGCCGCGGATCAAGCGGCTTTATCTGGATTATGTCAATGATGGGCGGCCTGATGAATTGTTTTGGCAGGATGCGGTGGGTCGCCTCAACATCACCACAAAGGTTGCGTTTGAACCTGATGCCTATATCCCTAAGACTGGCCGGCTTCTGGTGATTGCCAATCATCCTTTTGGCGTCGTTGATGGGCTAATTTTATGTTCTGAGATTTCTAAAATCCGCCATGACTATAAGATTATTACGCATCAAGTGTTGCGGCAAGCGCCTGCGGTCAGGCATCAGATTCTGCCCATTGATTTCTCAGAAACTCCTGCCGCCCTTGCCACCAACATGGAAACCCGGCATAGCGCTGTTAAACAGCTTCAGGATGATGGGGCCTTGATCCTTTTCCCTTCGGGAGGCATTTCACTAGCCCCGCGCATATTTGGCACGGCACAGGATACCCAATGGAAAACCTTTGCTGGCAAACTGGCTCAGATACCAGACACCATGATACTGCCTATCTTTTTTAGTGGTCAAAACAGCCTAAGCTACATGGCAGGGCGAAAAATTAGCCAGACCCTAGGCTATTCGCTAATGTTTCGTGAGATTTGCCGGATGATCGGACAAGAAATTAAGATCACCATTCGCAAGCCCGTCCATAGCGCATCACTCAAAAGCTTCAAAGACCGCAACGAAATTACCGGCTATTTGCGCGCCCTTACCTATGGTCAGGACTCCGCCTAGACCAGACTTCCGGGGCTAAGGCATTGTGCCAGATGGCGCCAGTGACGGGCAGCTATCATGACGAAATACCCCTCACCTTCTGCGGCTTGCACCGATACCGTGATATGGTGATCTTGCTTATCTTCTCGCGCTATAATGCGATTAGAGGTGCCAATTTGCTTGCCTGCCTCAAGCATTAGCCCATCAAGCGGCCATTCTAGCCCGGTTGAAGCCAAAAACCCTTGCCGAACCAGCGGCCATATTGATAGCCGTTCCCCTTGAGGAAGCCGTCCGTTAAAATCCTTGCGGCAATACATGACCGCATCATGACGACCGATCAATAGCATTGGCGTCTGGCATCGCGCTAAGGCGTGCAAAGCGGCAAGCGAATGATCAAAACGCCGACCGAGAAAGCCAAAGCCCAAGCATAGAGGCGCGCTTAAACAGGATAGCGTCTTTTCCAAATCGGTGCTGTGCTGATCTGACATAGCAATAAGCCGTTCCGCCGGAAACAGGCTAAGGTCGCGGATCGAATCAAAATCACCAATAATATGATCAGGCATCACGCCCATGGCTTGCGCAGCATCGGCGCCGCTATCGGCGGCAATAAGCGGATAATCCGCTAGTAAAGGGGTAATCATCGCCGCATCATAACTGCCCCCACCCAAAGCGATCACCGGGTGCGAATAGGTCAGCAAAGGCATAGCGAGATCATGATCATCATTCATGCCAAACCATAACCCTAGCCGCCAGATCAGGCAAAATAAAACCGCATAAAAAACCCCCGATGCCATATTTTGCACCGGGGGTCGTAGTCTTAAAACAAAAGATGTTGTGATGGTTATTCAGCAGGCTTCATAGCATCACGCTTGTCATGCTGACCATCAAGATAAAGCGCCTTGCCAAGGGCAACACACATCAAACCCATGACCACCGTAAAGGGCAAAGCCCCGATAATCATGGCGTTTCTAAGCGCATCCATAGGGTTATCTTCCCCTGCCGCCAATATCAGCGTACCGATAACCGCCGTCAGGATAAGCCCCCAAACAATGCGATGCTTGATGCCTGTTTGTTGACTGCCGCCAGACATGATGGTGTTCATCACCAGAATGCCCGAATCCGCAGAAGTCACCAAAAAGGTCAAAATCAACACCACGCACATTATGGTCAGCACGGATAGGAAACCCCCGCTAAGCATTTGTTCAAGGGTGGCAAACAGCTGATTAGTTTGTGACGCACCAATGATAGCGCCTTGTGCCGCCCCTGAAAGTTCAAGATCAATGGCAGTTGCGCCAAGGATAGTCATCCAAGCAAAACAAACCAAAGCCGGGGCAATAACACAGCCAAGGATAAACTCCCTTACTGTGCGGCCCTTTGAAATGCGCGCAAGAAACAGCCCGACAAAAGGCGAGAAGGCAATCCACCACGCCCAGTAAAAGGTTGTCCATGCTGACTGCCATTTGAATTGACGCCCTTCGTTACCAGCATCATAGACCGCCGCAAGCGTCGCATCCCCTAACGCCAAGGCATTGGCATCCAGACCCGACTTAAAGCCCTCAAAGCTTCCCCACGGGTTTGTTGCCCCAGCCATCAGATCAGCTGCCATGGGTGCGGCAGCGGCTGGGAGCGCTGATGCAAACTCACCTGCATTTTGTGGGCCATAAGCCCAAAAGCTTAGGGATAGGAAATGCATGATGTAATCCAAGAGAGCTGACACATAGGTGTTCATCGCAAAAAGGAATGACCCAAAGATGATAAAGACCGCAAGAAGGATCAATGACAGCACCAGATTCAGGTTGGAAAGATATTTCACCCCTCGCCCAACCCCTGACACCGCAGAGATAATCGACAGCCCCATAATCACAATCAAGCCAGCAATCAGGCCAACTTTTCCGGGTTCTGGTGCATTGCCGCTCATATCCATGATCCATTCCATACCGGTAATTGCATAAAGCCCGTTGATAAACTGGCTAACACCAAAGCCGATAGTTACGGATACCCCAAGAATGGTGGCAACCACACCCAAAACATCAACGACATGACCCCAAAAGCCATTCATCAGATTGCCGAATAATGGGGTCAAATCTGACCGGATGGTCAGGGGCATCCCCCCGAGTATAGGCGTAATAGGCCAAACTCAACCCGGTAACGACATAAATTAACCACGCATGAAACCCATAATTGGCAAAGGTATAGCGATAGGCGGATTCTACTGCCTCAGGCGTCTGGCCTGTCACCTCACCGGATACCACCACAGGATTTGATCCCCATAGCCCAAGCGGTTCTGCGGTAGCAAAAACCATCAGGCCAACCCCAAGGCCGGCGCCAAACATCATCGAAAACCATGAGAAATTTGAAAACTCAGGCTTTTCCCCTGCTTGCCCCATAATGCGTCGCCCTGTTGATGGCAACACAGCGACAACCAAAAGAAAGAAGGCAAATAAGCCGACAATGATAATGTAAAATTGATTGAAAACATTTAACAACAGGCTGTTCAGACTGCCCAATGTTCCGTTTGCGTTTGCTGGCCATATCAGCGCCCAAAGCACTAATGCAACCATGATACCCTTGCTTATAAGGGCAATCGGAAGGCTGTTATCATGATAAAATCCACCTTCCTGCTTTTTGATATTTAGTTCTGTAAATGGTTGTTTGATAGACATCATTATTCTCCCCAAACAATATTGCGATAGACACCTCCTAAACATAACCTAAAGGGGAAACATAACGGATGCATCGCCATGGGGCTAGCATAAAACTTAGACATAAAAAAAACCGCCATAAACTGGCGGTGATAGATGACGGTGGTAGGGTTGGTGGAGCTAAGCGGGATCGAACCGCTGACCTCTACAATGCCATTGTAGCGCTCTCCCAGCTGAGCTATAGCCCCGTACCCTAACGGGAATGGGTATTCCTACAATTACTCACCAGCTTTTGGCAAGCATAAATTGCTTAATCGTCGTCTTCGTCTTCATCAGTATCAAGGAAGTCTTCGACAAGCGGGGTGTCATCATCAATGACGTCTTCGTCGTCATCTTTGCTAGGAACAGCAATGATATCGTTGTTTTCGTCGTCAACCTCATCGATATTGTCGTCACCTTCAATATCATCAGCAATCTCAACATCCTCAGCCAGCTCTTCTGCTTTTTCTGGCTTGGCGGATTTATCAGCCACGACGGGCTTGATGCGCCGACTTTTGAGAAGCACCTCAGGATCAAAGGCCGCACCACAAGAGGGGCATTCGATCTTGTCCTTATCAAAATCATAATATTTACTGCCACAAGACTGACAGGTTCTTTTTGTACCAAGTGATGTCACAACATTCCCTCGCCAAATAAATTACGATGCAAGGCATTTCACTTAAAATTATCTCAAGGTCAATAAAAAAACTGACCCAAGCCATGATTTTCGTTATATCTAAACTTAATTTATCAATATTTCACCCCTTAAAGACCATATTTGATCAATTTGAGTGATGAAGCAGAAAAAGAAATCCGCCTGATGAATATGTTAACGGCCTCACCTTCTCCTCGGCTTACTGGCCATGTGACCTGCCCCGGGGATAAATCCATGTCACATCGGGCGCTGATCTTTGGTGCCTTAGCAATGGGACAGACCAAAGTCACAGGTTTGCTGACAGGTGATGATGTGCTGTCAACCGCTGCCGCGCTTCGCCAACTTGGTGTCACCATCACCGCCCCTAGCCTTAACCAAGATGGCCAGATTGAAACAATGATTACTGGCGTTGGTCTTGGCGCCTTTGCAGAACCGCAAGCCCCCCTTGATCTTGGTAATTCCGGCACTGGTGCTAGGTTGTTGATGGGGGCGGTCGGCGGCGGCGGCATCACCGCCATGTTTACTGGCGATATCTCATTATCTGCTCGCCCCATGCGCCGGGTCATGACCCCGCTTAGCCAAATGGGCGTTGCGTTTGCCGCCACAGACGGCGACCGCCTGCCCATGACGGTCACAGGAACAGACCAGCCCCTAAACTTGTCATGGCAAAGCCCTGTTGCATCAGCACAGGTCAAATCCGCCATTATGTTAGCCGGATTAACCGCACGCGGCATCACTAGTGTAACCGAACCTGCGGCATCACGCGATCACACTGAAAGAATGCTTCGGCATTTTGGCGCAGAGGTCACCACCGAACATCATCCAGATGGCCGTTATACCGCTCATCTCAAAGGGGAAGCCGATTTAACCGCAGCAGATATCATCGTGCCTTCAGACCCTTCATCCGCCGCCTTTCCCGTGGTTGCGGCACTGATCACCCCGGACAGTGAGATTACCGTCAAAGGGGTGGGGCTTAACCCGTTTCGCTTTGGTCTTTATGAAAGCTTACTGGAAATGGGCGCCGATATCACCATTAGCCATCGCCGCGAAGAAGGTGGTGAGCCTGTGGCTGATTTATTGTGCCGATCATCACAGCTCAAAGGCATTGTGGTTCCGGCTAGCCGTTCTGCCGCCATGATTGATGAATATCCTATTCTTGCCGTTGCTGCTGCCTTTGCCGAGGGCACAACCCATATGCCGGGCATAGAAGAATTGCGAGTCAAAGAAACCGACCGTATCGCCATGATGGAAGCTGGGCTTAAGCAGGCTGGCGCTAATGTCACCAGCACCGCTGATAGCATGACCGTGGTCGGCACAGCGTCACAACCGCCCAAAGGCGGCATCACCATAGATGCCCAGCATGATCACCGCATTGCCATGTCATTTCTGGTCTGCGGCCTAGCTAGCGCAAAGCCGATTACCGTCACAGGGTGCGAGACCATAAACACCAGCTTTCCGGGATTCGCAAAATTGATGCAAACCATGGGCAGTGCTATCAACAGCCCCGAAGACACGGCATCATGACAGAACACACTCATGGCCTTGTGATCGCCGTTGATGGTACTGCTGCCTCTGGTAAGGGGACCTTGGCAAAACATCTGGCAAAAACCTATCATCTGGCTCATCTTGATACAGGCTCACTTTATCGTGGGGTATCTATCCGGCTGTTGCGGCAAGGGGTCAAAGGCGACCTAGACCCGTCCGTAGCCGCGCTTGAGGCTAGCCGAATTGACGCTGCCGACCTCAATGATCCTGCTCTGCGGTCAGAAGACACCTCTGCCATGGCATCATTGGTGGCAAGTTTGCCAGAGGTTCGCACCGCGCTGATGACCTATCAACGCCAATTTGCCAGCCACCCCCCACAACCGCATCAAGGCGCAATCCTAGATGGGCGCGATATTGGCACAATTATTTTGCCAAACGCGGATTTTAAGTTTTTTTGCAACGCCGCGCCTGAAATTCGTGCCGAAAGACGCTATAAAGAGTTGCTTTTAGCTGGGGAAACGGCTATTTATGCCGACGTTCTTGCCGCGATTAAGGAACGTGACCACCGGGATATGACCCGTGAAGTTGCGCCACTTCGTCCGGCAGATGATGCCATCCACATTGATACGGGGACATTTACCGTAGATGAGATGGTGGAAAGGGCGGTGCAAAGCATAGCATCACCCGACCATTTGTCGCCAGCGTGATTTAAGGCCATGCTGGTTTATGTAACTTAACCAAAGGCTGGAAACCGCCTTGTGACCTGTGAGCCAAATGACGCCTTAACATGGTATCACAGGAATTCCCACCCAGCCGGAACCCGGGCTTGCCCGGTTATCACAAGCCGTTAACGGAGAAATCGTTTGTCCACTACTAACCCAGGCCTTGAAGAGGCCATGAAAGAGAACTTTGCTGATCTTCTGGCAGAGAGCTTTAACGAAGATATGAATATTGAAGGCAGTGTCGTTGTTGGCACCGTCGTTTCCCTTGAAAAAGAAGCCGTCATTATTGATGTTGGTCTTAAATCCGAAGGCCGTGTTGCGTTGAAAGAGTTCACCGCACCGGGGCAGGAGCTTAATGTCAATGTCGGTGATCAGGTTGAAGTTTATGTTGAGCGTCTTGAAGACCGTAATGGTCAGGCCTTGCTTAGCCGCGATAAAGCCCGCCGTGAAGAGGCATGGGCCGCGCTGGAAAAAGCACATGATAAGCAAGAACGCGTCACCGGGGTCATTTTTGGCAAGGTTAAGGGCGGCTTTACCGTTGATCTTGACGGCGCCACCGCCTTTCTGCCCGGCAGTCAGGTTGATATCCGTCCGGTTCGTGATCTAGGGCCGTTGATGGGCACCCCACAACCCTTTCAAATCCTTAAAATTGATCGCAAGCGTGGCAATATTGTTGTCTCACGCCGTGCCGTTCTTGAAGAATCACGGGCTGAAGCACGGTCAGAGCTTGTTTCCAATCTTTCCGAAGGTCAAGTCCTTAACGGTATCGTTAAGAATCTGACCGAATATGGTGCGTTTGTTGATTTGGGCGGCGTTGATGGCCTGCTTCACGTCACCGATATTGCATGGCGCCGGATTAATCACCCATCAGAAGTGTTGTCTGTTGGTGAAACCGTTGAGGTTCAGGTGATCCGCTTTAATTCTGACACCCAGCGGATTTCCCTTGGCATGAAACAGCTTCAGGAAGACCCATGGGAAGCTGCCAAAGCGAACTTTACCGTTGGTAATATCGTGAAAGGCCGTGTCACCAATATCACCGACTACGGCGCCTTTATTGAACTGGCAGATGGCGTCGAAGGGCTTGTCCATGTCTCTGAGATGAGCTGGACGAAAAAGAATGTCCATCCCGGCAAGATTGTCTCCACCAGTCAAGAAGTCGATGTCATGGTGCTTGATGTGGATATGGAAAAGCGCCGCATCTCTCTTGGGATCAAGCAGTGTATTGCTAATCCTTGGCAAGATTTCGCACAAAGCTTTAAGGCTGGAAGCGAGATTGAAGGCGAGATTCGCAACATCACCGAATTTGGCCTGTTTGTCGGCCTGAATGATGAGATTGACGGTTTGGTTCACCTGACAGATATCTCATGGGATGTTCAGGGTGATGAGGCGATCCAGTCCTATAAAAAGGGCGATATGGTCAAAGCCAAAGTGCTTGAGGTGGATGTTGACAAAGAACGCATCTCACTTGGCATTAAACAGCTGACCGAGGATACCGTCGGGGAAACCCTGTCCAACATCAAGAAGGGCGATATCGTTACCTGTACCATCACCAAATCCACCGATGGTGGACTTGAGGTCAGCGTAGGCGATAATCTGCAAGGCTTTATCCGCCGCAGTGACCTTTCGCGTGACCGTGATGAACAGCGTCCAGAGCGCTTTGCCGAGGGCGAAAAGGTTGATGCCCAAGTGACCATGGTCGACGGCAAGGCACGCAAGCTATCCCTATCCATTAAGGCGCGCGAGATGACCGAAGAAAAGCAAGCCATGGCAAGCTTTGGGTCATCTGATTCCGGGGCAAGCCTTGGTGATATTCTTGGGGCCGCATTGGCAAAACGCGAAACCTCATCCAAAGAAAGCGAAAGCAAGGATGATGACACCGCGGAAAGCAAGCCAAAAGCCACAAAAACTAAGGCAAAAAGTGACGATAGCTAATCAGCATTTTGTCTAAATCCATATGAAAGAAAATAACCCTGCATTAGCGGGGTTATTTTTTTACGCTTTCTTGTCTAAAAAACAAAAGAACAAGCGATTGAAAGCGTTGACAAATTTATCTGCTCTCGGCATATTAAATTGTCGATATGAGGTTACCATGACCAAATCTGAGCTAATTATTCGTCTGGCTGAACTTAATCCCAATCTTTTTCATCGGGATATTGAGCGCATAGTGAATTGTTTTTTTGATACCATTACCGATGCTCTTGCTGATGGTAAGCGCGTAGAGTTGCGTGGGTTTGGTGCTTTTTCTGTCCGTCAACGCGACGCCAGACAAGGTCGCAATCCTCGCACAGGCGAATCGGTTAAGGTGGATGAGAAAAAAGTCCCTTTTTTCAAGATGGGGAAATCCATGCTTGAACGGCTTAATCGCAATTCCTAATTGACCCGCTCGCCACGGTTTTATTATCAGAACCATGACAGAGAGGGTGACATCTGATGTATGTCTTAAAAACCATTATTGGCGGCATCCTTGGTATCAGCATTCTGATTCTGGTGACGGATATCTCCATTTCCAATAGCCATGACACCACAGTTTATCTCTGGCCTTTTGGGGAATTGGCTGTCTTGCCATTATGGCTAACTGTGCTGGGTAGCTTTTCATGTGGTTTGATCATCGGCGGTATTTTTCTGTGGCCAAAATTGTTGATGAGCCGCCTCCGCGCTCATCAGCTCTCACGGCGTATTGCTAAACTTGAGGCCGAATTGCTAGACCAAGACGAAAACAGCACAACCGACCTGACTATAAAGAAAGACCTAGCTGATGGCTGATTGCAAAATTTGTGGGCTAGCCAGTCTTGCCGATTTACAGATCGCAAATAAGGTTGGGGCGCGCTGGGGTGGATTTGTCTTTTATCCTGCCTCGCCTAGGCATATGACGCTTGAAACTGCGAAACAGATTGCTGATGAGGCGGATCAATCTGGTCTTGCTATTCAACGGGTCGGCTTGGTGGTGGATGCGGATGACGACGCGCTAGACGCTATATTTTCTGCGTTGCGGCCTGCTATGATACAATGCCACGGCAAGGAAACCCCTGATCGTATTTCTGCCATTAAATCACGCTATCATACCCCTGTGATGAAGGCCTTACGGATAGCTAATGTGGTGGATATTGAGAACGCCCTGCGTTATGATGGGGTTGCTGATTGGATGCTATTTGATTCGGCGCCCCGGGATGCCATTTTGCCCGGCGGAACAGGTCATGCATTTGATTGGTCGCTGACACGCGCCTATCATGGCACAACGCCATGGATGCTTGCTGGCGGACTTCATAAAGGAAATATCGCGGATGCTATCGCCATAAGCGGCGCTAAGCATTTGGATGTATCGTCCGGGGTGGAAAGCCAACCCGGGGTCAAAGATCACGCGGCCATGGCGGCCTTTGTCTTAGCGGCGGGGAAATCTGATGCCCCCCACCTTCATAAGCAGGGATGAGTAAAACATGAATGAGCATAAACCCAACACCCTACGAGACCAGCCCGATGAGCAAGGCCGATTTGGGATTCATGGTGGCCGCTTTGTAGCGGAAACCCTTATGCCACTTATCCTAAAGGTAGAAGAGGCGTGGAAAGCGTCCAAAACTGACCCCGATTTTGCCGCAGAAATGGAATATTATCGGAAACATTATATTGGCCGGCCATCATCTTTATTCTTTGCTAGCCGCCTAACAGAACATTTCGGCGGGGCAAAACTCTATTTCAAGCGCGATGAACTTAATCATACGGGCGCGCATAAAATTAACAATGTTCTTGGTCAAGCCTTGCTAGCAAAGCGCATGGGCAAAACGAAGATTATTGCTGAAACTGGCGCAGGTCAGCATGGTGTCGCCTCTGCCACGGCTTGCGCCTTGTTTGGCATGGAGTGCGAGGTTTTCATGGGCGAGGAAGATGTCCGCCGCCAAAAGCCTAATGTTGACCGGATGCGGCTATTAGGGGCAAAGGTTCATCCTGTGACCTCTGGCACAGGAACTCTCAAAGATGCCATGAATGAGGCTCTGCGCTATTGGGTGACAAATGCCGAAACCCATTTCTATATTATCGGCACCGCCGCAGGCCCTCATCCTTATCCTGCTATGGTAAGAGACTTTCAGTCGATCATCGGCATTGAAGCCAAAGAGCAAATCCTTAAGGCGGAAGGCCGTCTGCCGGATGCTATCGTGGCTTGCATTGGTGGAGGGTCAAATGCGCTAGGGCTATTTCACCCCTTCCTTGACGATAAAGAGGTCGATATCTATGGGGTTGAAGCCGCCGGTCATGGCATCGAAACCGGGGATCATGCGGCTTCGCTCAAAGGCGGCAAGCCGGGTGTTCTGCATGGCAACCGGACTTATCTTTTGCAGGATGATGATGGTCAGATCAAAGATGCCTATTCTATTTCCGCTGGGTTAGATTACCCTGGCATTGGTCCTGAACACGCGTGGCTACATGAAATTGGGCGGGTCAATTATGTCAATGCCACCGATCAAGAAGCGCTTGAATATTTTGCCTTATGTTCACGCCTTGAGGGAATTATTCCTGCTTTAGAACCTGCCCATGCGCTTGCCTTTATCTCAACCATGATTGGCAAGATGGATAAGGATCAGATTGTCATCATGAATATGTGCGGTCGCGGCGATAAAGACCTCGAAGCGGTTCTGCCTATTCTGGAAAAGCAGGGGAAGCTCTAATGGCACTCAATCGCATCAGCCAATGTTTTGCTACTTGCCGTGACGAAAACAGGGCGGCGCTTGGCATCTTTATTTCCGCTGGCGATCCTGATGCTAAGACCTCAGAAGAATTGCTGCTTGGCTTGCCAGATGCTGGCGCGGATTTCGTTGAGCTTGGGATGCCGTTTTCTGATCCGATGGCTGATGGCCCTGTCATTCAAGCGGCATCTTTGCGTGCCATTAAGGCTGGTATGACCCTAGATAAGGTGTTGAAGATGGCAGCGCAATTTCGTCAGCGTCACCCTGATGTGCCTCTTATCCTCATGGGGTATTACAACCCGGTTTATATCTATGGCGTTGATCGGTTTCTGGATGATGCGATGACCGCAGGGGTCGATGGTTTGATCATGGTTGATCTGCCACCAGAAGAAGATGATGAACTTTGCCTGCCTGCAACGGAAAAAGGCATGGCCTTTATTCGCCTCGTTACCCCAACAACAAATGATCAGCGCCTGCCAACAGTGATCCATAATGCCAGTGGATTTGTTTATTATGTTTCCATTACAGGCATCACCGGAACGGGCAGTGCCTCTGCGGATAGTATTGCCAGCGCCATGGCAAGGATTCGCAACGCTAGTGATTTGCCTGCAGTTGTTGGATTTGGCATTAAGGACGCTGATGATGTGCGCCAAGCTGGGCGCCATGCTGATGGTGTGGTTGTGGGATCAGCCGTCGTTTCCATCATTGCCGATCATTGTGACGCCAATGGAAACGCCGCGCCAGAAACCGCCCAAAAGGCGCTTGATTTGGTCAAGCAATTGAAAACCGGAACCCCGCGATAACGAAGGAGCGCAGAAAATGAATTGGTTATCCCGAACTGTTCTGCCAAAAATTAAGGCACTGGTTTCATCAGAACAACCAAAAGAAAACCTGTGGGTAAAATGCACCTCATGCGCCCAGATGATTTTTCACCGTGATTTCGAAGAAAGCTGGAATACCTGCACATCTTGCGGTTACCATATGCCACTAGACCCTGAGCATCGCATTAAGTTGCTTTGCGATGACGGCTCTATTGAGGCTATCCCTGTAGAAGTGGCAGAAAAGGATCCTCTGAGTTTCCGTGACCTCAAACGCTATTCTGACCGCATTAAAGATGCTCGCGCCAAAACCAGTCATGAAGACGCCATTGTTGTATCGGCAGGGCAGATGGATGGGCAAGCCGTGGTTATCGCCGCCTTTAATTTTAAGTTTATGGGCGGTTCCATGGGGCAGACTGTTGGTAATGGCATTGTTAAGGCCGCATACGAAGCGATCCGTCGGCAAGCCGCCTTGATTATTGTGCCGTCCTCTGGCGGTGCGCGGATGCAAGAAGGCATCTTATCCTTAATGCAACTGCCGCGCACGATTGTCGCTATTGATGAGCTGCGTGAGGCTAATCTGCCTTATGTTGTTTTGCTGGCGCACCCCACCACCGGCGGCGTGACCGCGTCTTTTGCCATGCTTGGGGATTTGCATATTGCTGAACCAGGGGCCATTATCGGCTTTGCCGGAAGACGCGTCATCGAAGATACCGTGCGCGAAAAACTGCCGGATGATTTCCAGTCTGCTGAATATCTCCAAGAACATGGCATGGTGGATATGGTTGTCCCACGGCAAAATCAGAAACACACCATTAGCCGTGTGCTTAATATGCTGATGACCAGTCGCGCGGCTAAAGCAGCGGAATAACCTGATGCCCATCTCCCCCTCGCGTCAACGCGCAGAACAGGCGCTGTTGCGCCTTGGCCAGCTTCACCCTAAATTGATTGATTTGGGGCTAGACCGGACGTTTAGCCTGCTTGAAAAATTGGGCAATCCGCATCTATCCATCCCACCACAAATCCATGTTGCTGGAACCAATGGCAAAGGATCAACCATCGCCTTTCTTCGGGCAATGCTAGAACACGCCCATAAGAAGGTTCACGCCTATACCTCACCTCATCTGGTACGCTTTCATGAACGCATCCGCCTTGCTGGACAGCTTATTGGTGATGATGCGCTTGCCGACTTGCTTGAGGAGGTTGAGGCGAAAAATGGATCAGATATCATCACGTTTTTTGAGGTCACCACCGCTGCTGCCATGCTTGCCTTTTCCCGTATTAACGCTGATGTTACCTTGTTGGAAACCGGGTTAGGGGGACGCAACGATTCCACCAATGTCATTGCTTCACCCTTAGCTACGATCATCACCCCCATTGCCCGTGACCATGAACATTTTTTAGGGACGACCATCACCGCGATTGCCACAGAAAAAGCCGGTATCATCAAGCCATCAGTGCCCGTTATCTCTGCCCCTCAACATCCTGAGGCTGAGGCAGTCTTGCGGCAACGCAGTGCAGAATTAAACAGCCCCTTTTATTATCTTGGCGAAGACATCACTTATGATCACCAAGGAACAAGCGGCGAGTTTCGGATCAGCGTTGAAGGGCAGGACCTCACCTCCCCGGCCCCCGGCATGATTGGTCGCCACCAATCGGATAACGCTGCCCTTGCTGCTTCGGCGTTAATGCTGACCATGCCAGAAATCACTCCAAAATCGCTTTTGGCTGGTATCCAATCTGCCAGTTGGCCTGCGCGAGTGCAAAAGCTTGATCAGGGCAGGCTAGTTGCGCTTTGCCCCCACGGCCAAAGCATCTGGCTTGATGGCGCCCATAATCGCCATGGGGCGGCGGCCCTAGCCAAGAGCCTTGCCGATATCCATAACGGGAAATGGGTTATGATTGCCGGGGCGTTAAACACTAGACCACCAGCGGATTTCCTTAATGAATTAAAGCCGTTGCTTCATCATCTGGTGACCGTCACCATCCCTGAACAAGACGCTAGCCTGACCGCAGAGCATCTGGCAGAAACCGCATTACAATTAGGGATTTCCGCAAACCCAGCCCAAAGCCTTGACGCGGCTATCGCAGAAGCAAGCCAGCACAGCGAAAACGGTAAGCGCCCATTGATTATGGGCGGCTCACTTTATTTATCTGGGTATATATTAAAAGAGAATGGCAGTTTGCCAGACTAGCCGATTAAAGGGTTTCTTCGACCCATTCTGCCAATTTGGCCTTAGGCGCGGCGCCAATTTTCTCAGCCTTGACCTGACCGCCTTCAAAAATAAGGAGCGTGGGAATACCGCGAACCCCATATTGTTGCGGTGTTTGCGGATTCTCATCAATATTGACCTTTACGATTTTAATACGATCGCCTAGCTCATCGGACATTTCCTCAAGCGCAGGGCCAATAGCCTTACAAGGGCCGCACCATTCTGCCCAGAAATCCACCAGAACGGGCGTATCCGATTCTAGCACATCTTTAGCAAAATCATTATCTGTGGTTTTTATGGTTGCCATGATCTTATCCTGATTAAATCCATCACTCTTATATATGTAATTATCACATTCTTCATCGTCAAGAAGCGGTCTGATCTTTATTAATAATTGTTTTGATCGCAGTCTCTAATTCCCCTGGATCAAGCCAGAATACCGTTGGCCCCTCAGTAAAGATCAAGCTCGGTTTTATCTGATGTTGGGGGAAAATATCCTGTAATAGCTGATAATATAACCCCATCTGGATCAGATATTGACCTGAAATATCAGCCTTGGATTCTGGCACTTGTCCAGTCTTAAAATCTGCAAAAATCACACGATCTGTCCCAATAACCAGACGGTCAATGATGCCGCTGACAACATGATCACCGACAAGCCCCCCTATGGGTGACTCGGCAAAGGCTTCAGGCGTGAAGACTTCTGCCAGATCAGGCAAAGCCATCACGGCACGAGCTTCTTCTCGCCATGTTTCCGCTTCGGCTTCATCAAGCTGATCTTCACCAAAGGGAGAGAGATTGGCATGGATCACCCTAGCCGCCGCTGCGTCCTGCTGATCAGGGCTAAGCCCTGGCAACACCTCAAGCAGACGGTGTATGACCTGACCACGGCGCATGGCTTTTTTACGATCAACCCCTGAAATGGAGGTTGTCTCAAAAGGGGAAGAAAATCGTGACGGGGATAAGGGGCGCGGCGGTGAGGCCTCAACTGGCGGCGCGTGATGAAGCCATGCTGGCAACTCTACCCCATCATCAGTATCTAGCCTTTTGTCCTGATCAGAAGGGCTTTTGGTCAATGGCAGAGGGGCGTATTGACCATAAAACAATGCTCCATCCCCCGGCGTCTCACCTGACAGGGTTAGCGCATCCACCATGGCGGATTGGATTCTTTCATACCAACTGCCCTCTAGCGAACGGCTGCTTTTCTTCAGAAATCCACTAACATATAGCCCATCTTTGGCGCGCGTCATGGCGACATAAAGCAAGCGATTGCTTTCTTCTTTTTCGGCCTCTTTAGCGGCTTGCTTTGCCTCTTTTACGGCTTTGGCGCGAACAGGCAAAAGCCGTGAAGACGCCGAAAATATAGGAAGCGTCATCCCAAGCTTGGGGCAGTCTACTTCTAGCAAATCTTGGCGCTGTGTTCGCATTTGCATTGCATCTGGCAAAATCACTAGTGGCGCTTCTAGGCCTTTCGCACCATGGATTGTCATGATGCGCACAGCTTGAATATCTCTGTCGTCATCATCGCGCTTAATTTCCGCAGACGCGGTTTTCATGGCATCAATAAAGGCTGATAGTGATGGCGTGTTATCCTGTTCGTAGTGGCGCGCCCGTTCTTGAAACTCATCCAGAATATCCAAAACGGATTGCCCTTGCCGCTGGATAAACGCTAAACGGGTCTCAGTGTTCAAAATCTCACTATAAAACCCGTGGGCAGTGGTGCGCGCCGACACCCCCATATAATCCAATAATTTTTCATAAGCCGCGCTGACATCATCATCATGTTGGGGGTTTTGACGCAGACGGGAAAATAAACTTTCAGCTTTTTGGCGATCACGGGCAAGATGATAAAGCTGATCTTCGTTCAGACCAAATAACGGGGATTTCAACACCGCCGCCAAGGTCAAATCATCTTCAGGCAGAAGCATGACCTCACCCAACGCCAGCAAATCCAGACAGGCAATATCCTCCATCAGCTTAATGCGATCTGCCCCTGCCAATGGAATCTGCTCTAACTGAAGTTGGCGATATAAGGCTTCGTATAACCCGTCACGCTTTCGGAGAAGCACCAGAATATCCCCAGCATGGGCAAGGCGTGTCTGAATTGGGTGTTTAGGGTCCGTACCCGTGCCAATGCGAGTATCAGTAACGGCCACCTTGCCAATCATTTCTTTGATAGCGGCAGTGATGCGCCTTGCGTGTTCATCAAAAATATCGGCATCATTTTCAGTACTGGTTAGAGTATCGAGATGAACCCATCCCGGCTCTTGCCCACGGCTACTGATATGACGCATGGCAGGGTTTTCCATCTGGCCGCTGATGCCTGAAATTGGCCCAAGCGTGCCATCTGCCCCAGTGACATGATCAACAATTTTCAATATTGGTGACACTGTCCGAAAAGACGTATCCAGTTCAATTCTGGCAAAGGGACGATGAAAGGTTTTGCTGTCGGTTTCTATGCGTGCCGCCTTGGCATGAAAAAGGTCTGGCCGCGCCCCCTGAAAACTGTAAATGGATTGCTTATAATCCCCAACCGAAAATACGCTTCGTGCCGGTTGATCCGCGTCATGATCATCTTTCTGATCATTCAATTGATCTTCAAACAACTGATCAAAAATATCCCATTGTCTGGGGCTGGTATCCTGTGCCTCATCAATCATGATATAGCGGATACCTTGGTCAAGTTTATAGCGAACCCAAGCAGCACTAGCCTTGGTCAAAAGTCTGCTCGTGGCATTGATCAAATCATCATAATCCATGACACCGCGAAGCCGTTTAAGGCTGTTGTAATGATCATGTTCAACGCGCGCCAACTGAATCAGGTCAAAGCTGTTCTGTGCGGTATCAATGGCGTGAATCTGTTCAAGCTGGCTGATAAGGTTCTCGCCAATATCTGCCATGATCGTTGCAATTTCTGGGGCCGCCTCTAGCACCGCTTTGGTAGCAGGTTTCTTGATTAATTCGCCATTACCTGTCAAAAATACACTAAGATATGCCTTCATCTGATCTTTTCTGATGGTGAGATCCGCGTTAAGCCATGCCACTAACTGCATGGCCTTTTCTTGCTCTTTATTCGTGCCGTGACATTGAAAGGCGGCGGCAATCTTTCTTAAGCTTGCCTTAAGTGCCGCATCTGGTGATGCCATTTGATCTATTAGCCCAAGCACCTGTTTAGGATCACTGGCAAAATCCCCACAATTCATCAGATCAAAAATCGCTGTTTTCACTTTGATGGGGTCAAGGTTGGCCTGTTCCAGTAAAGCAGGATAGGCAGACATATTTCGCATCAGTTTAATAATATCGTCAACATCACGCACCAATGCCAAGCGTTCTAGCGCATCGGTAATTTTGTCCATGGATTGATGCAGTGTCGTGATCAAAGCGTCTTCTTTGAGCTTTAGAGACTGGTCTTCTTCCATCACACGAAAATAGGGGTTAACCTCTGCCTCGCGAGGGAACCGCCGTAACACTGATTGGCAAAACGCATGAATGGTTTCAATACGCAGAAATGCGGTCGCGTCCAAAAGTTGCGCAAACAGGTTTCGGGCGCGTGTGATCTGTTTTTCAGTAGGGCTTGAAATGCCGATGCCTTTAAGTTCCGTGATCAGTTCGGTTTTTTCCGCATAAGGCCATGTGGTGATGCTGTCATAAATACGGTTTCGCATCTCAGTCGCAGCGCCCCGTGTATAGGTGATGGCCAGAATTTCCGCCGGGTCAGCGCCATCCACCAACAGACGCAAGACACGCCACGTCAGAACACGGGTTTTGCCAGTACCTGCATTAGCTGATACCCAAATCGACTGATCCGGAGACGACGCCTGATGTTGTGCCGCGGTTGCGCGGGCGATAATCTCATTCGTCGTGGTCATCGGCCTCATCCTCGCTTATTATCGCCCACTCTTTGACCCGCGCCAGATGCCGATAATCACTGTATTTGAGATTATCATGACTGACAGTTTCTGAACGGAATGGCATCTCAGCTTGCATGACTTGGGCCAGGTGGTCTTTAACCAGCATGACGATATCATCAAGTTTCTTATCCTTACCCGGCCTAGGTTCTTTCTTGCCCGGCGTGTTGGCTGTCCCGGAAAGTTTCCAATAAGCCAATGTAATTTCATCAGGTATCTTGGTGATGTTTTCAAAGCCCACGGCTTTGGCAATCATCGCCTCAACAATCAGCTGACAGTTGATGGCGGTATTGACTTGGCTTTGGGTTGGGACTTTTCCGGTTTTATAATCAATGATACGCATCGTGCCATCCTGCATCAGATCAATGCGGTCTGCCTCGGCTGTGATGGTCATATCATGACTGCCTATGGGAATTTTAGCGGTGCCGCGCGCCTCTGAAAAACTGGCCTCTCTGTGCGGTCGGTCTAGGGTCTCATCAGCGATCAACCACGCCGCGATACGCTTAAACCGCAATTGCCAAAACAGCTTAATCCACGGCGTTCGATCAAGCGCAGATAATTGCTTATCCCCCTCCGCCAAGAGAAGCCTCATCGCATCATCAGGCAAATCCCCACGGCCATATTGTGACATGAAGCCATGAATAGCACGGTGATAAAGCGTGCCTTTAAGCGCTGGATCAGGAACACTAAGCACCGGGTCAAGCGCCTTTAACCCTAAGACGCGCCGCGCATATATCGCATAGGGATCACGCATCAGCACTTCGAGTTGAGTGGCTGAAAACGCCATCATATAGCGGCGGCGTTCCTCAAGGCTAATCACAGGTTCAGGCCGCATAGCAGGGGAAATTGGCGTCATCAGACGATGCCGCTTACGGTCCCATTCAACCCGTTTTTGCTCTTTGGGGGGGGTGAGTTGGCTTGCGGTCAAAACCGCCGTTAGCCGCCGCCACCAGCGTGAGGGTTCAGTTGGCGCACCCTGATCTTGACAGGAACGTGTTAGCATCACCTTTGGTGCCGCCATGGTCATCATCACATCATGCGCTGCCATCCCTGCTCGCCAAAACGGTGTAGGCAGACCAATGGCACCGCGCATTTTTTGGCTCATCCATGGGTCGGCTTCTGGGTGCTGGGGGGTGGTTCCCTCATTCATACCGCCAAGGATCATCAGGTCACTAGCCTGCATCCTTGCTTCAACCAGACCCATGATGGAAAGCCGGGGGTGTAAGTCATCCTCTGGGTAAATCGTAACACTTGCCATAAACTCTTGTATCAGCGTGGCATAGCTAGGCGCATCCATCGCCGCGTCATTGCCATAGCGCGTAATGCCATCAAACAATCCCGCTAACCGATGACCATCACGCCCCTGCCAGACTTGATTAGGGGTGATGCCATCATGGCTAAGAGCCTCTGCCGCCTCAGCATGGGCGTTAGCAATCCGCGCCAGATCATGCTCTGCTTCTTGCAACGACAATAGCGGCTGACAAGGCTGGATTAACCGTTCATCAACAAATCGGGCCAGTTCAGCCGAGATCAACGCCGCCCTTTCCTTAAGCCGCGACAATCCCCCACCCTGATAGCCATCTTCGCGGCGTCGGATAACCTGTCTTTCGATCTGCCGCATATGATCACGGAATTGCGCCCTTTCCATACCGCCACAGCAATACGGATGCTGGGTTAAGGCAAGTAAGCGCCGAGGGCTGAAATCATCTGCCCATGCCTCAGCCAAGAGACGCAGAAATTGAGCCGCCTTGGTCTGTGCCAGCACCATTCCTGCACTTGACGGAACCATAATCCCCCAGCGGGATAATTCCATCGACACCATCTGACCAAGCGCCTGATCAGCCGTCATCAGCGTAGCGGTACGATCAGGGGTTTCCAGCACCTCACGCATGGCAAGAGCAATGACTCTTGCCTCTTCACGGCGGTCGCGGCAGGTGACCATTTCCATCCCTGACACCGCTTGATCAGGCAACGGATGAGCGCGAAGGCCATACCATTTCTGAGTCTGGCTAGATAGGCGCATGACCTCTCGCAGGAGCCGCAAACGGCTAGTCGGATCAGACGCATCAAGATGAGGTGAAGGCCATGGCGTCACCTGTTCACGCGCAACGCTTATAGCGTGAAGCAATCGCGCCAATTGAAACTGAGGATGTGTGGCCACAGTCTGATCAGTGCTGGTGGTTAGCTCATCCCATTCTTCATTTTCCATGCCCATATCTAGTCCGGGCAAAACCAGATAGCCTTGAGGGAGAGTTAACACCGTTTGCATCAGCGCCTGTGTTGCTGGCACCGAGCCTGTTGAACCTGCAATAATGACTAACCCTTGAGGTGGATTTTCCTGCCATGCCTTAGCCCTTGCCCGGATCGCCGCGTCACGCCAAATGCCCTGATCGGTTTTCCCTCGTTCTGCTAGAACATCAGGCCAGTTTTCCGTTAAGATTTTCAAAAACGCCAGAATATTTTGCCAATGATCAGCCAGTTCACTTGTCACCAAATCAGACAGACCTGAAAAATCAACACCATTGGTTTGCATCTGGTCCAGAAACGCGCCCAAGGCACGAGCAAGCCCAAAAGCCTCTGTCTGGCTAATGTCTTTTTCTGCGTTTTGGCGACGAAACAAATGCACCAATCTGGCGAGCAAAAACTGACGTTCTAGGGGGTCAATGACTGGCGGCAAATCACCAGCATCCCAGCCTGCGACCACAAGGTCCGCGTCATCCGCATCAATATCACCGATTGCCATCAGCCGCGGCAATATCTGTGGCTTACCACCAGAATGGCGCAAAAACGCCAGCCGAACAGCTTGCGTCAACCGCCGGTTTGGAAGAAGGATCATCGCTGATGCCATGCAAGCAGGGTCATCAACCTTGGTCATGATTCCGGCCACCAAATCATCGGCGAAACAGGCCCCTGCCGGAATATAATGGACACGAGATGCGTCAGGATTTGCCATAGCACATTATAACCCAGCGTGACCAAAAAGCCTAGTTAGACTTAAGGGTGATCTCGCCCTGACCAAGCCGCCATAACAGGTAAATATTAGGTGGGATAAAGACCTAATGAGACGGCTTTTTAGCTATGCCTGCCGCCTCAAGAATGCGGCGCCAATAAGCTTGATAGGAGGCAGCAGCATGAAAACTGATTCTTCTGGTATCAGGATCACGGCCTTTTGTTAAGGTGATTTGCAATCCAGCTTTGGGGATAGCCGCGCCCAGCTTACTCATCCATTCCACCACACAAACAGCATTTGCCATGCCTTCTTCAAGGCCGATATCAAAAGCCTCTTGAGGGGTTTCGAGTCGCCATAAATCCACGTGCCAGATCAGATGCTCTGACCCTGACCCCTTGCTATCCGCAGGACGAGGATAATATTGAACCAAGGTAAAGGTCGGGCTGGGAATATCTTCAAGCATAGTGCCGGCGCGCGTTGCCGCCGCGCGAATAATGCCTCTTGCCAGAACCGATTTCCCTGCCCCCATCTCCCCTTCAAGGCCGATCACATCACCCGTGGTGAGATACCGTTCAAGCTGGGCGCCAAGGGCTAGGGTTTCTGCCTCACCCGTTAGGTCAAGTTCCGCCAGTTTGACATCAAAGCAAGACATCCTGTTAACGCATTATCCCTGCCGCCACATCAGGCCAAAACGCAAGTATGGCCAAGGCGAGCATAGGTTAATAACGATATTGGTCTGACTTGAACGGGCCAGCCTGATCAACACCAATATAGCTGGCTTGACCCTTATCCAGTTTCGTCAGCTTGGCGCCAACTTTTTCCAGATGCAACATAGCCACTTTTTCATCAAGATGCCGCGGCAAGGTATAGACCTTATTTTCATAGGCCTTAGCGTTATCCCATAATTCCATTTGCGCCAGCACCTGATTAGTAAAGGACGCGGACATCACAAACGACGGATGCCCTGTCGCACAGCCCAGATTGACCAACCGCCCTTTAGCCAGCAAGATCATCTTTTTGCCATCAGGAAAGGTGATTTCATCCACCTGCGGTTTGACTTCGTTCCACATCATGTTGCTTAGCGCATTAACCTGAATCTCATTATCAAAATGCCCAATGTTACAGACAATGGCGCGGTCCTTCATGGCGCGCATATGATCAACATTGATCACATCACGGTTACCAGTAGCGGTAACAAAGATATCAGCCTTTGTTGCGGCTTCTTCCATGGTGACCACTTCATAGCCTTCCATCGCCGCCTGCAACGCACAAATCGGGTCAATTTCGGTTACCATCACTCTGGCTCCGCCTTGGCGAAGAGAGGCGGCTGAACCTTTACCCACATCTCCATAACCGCAAACCACCGCCACTTTACCAGCAAGCATGACATCAGTAGCACGGCGAATGCCGTCAACCAAAGATTCGCGGCAACCGTAAAGGTTATCAAATTTAGATTTGGTCACACTGTCATTAACATTAATGGCTGGGAATGGCATAAGCCCGGCTTCTGCCATTTGATAAAGCCTGAGAACGCCTGTGGTGGTTTCTTCGGACACGCCCTTAATGGCATCGCGCTGCATCGTGAACCAACCTGGGCTAGCCGCAAGACGCTTCATGATCTGTGCTTTGAGGAACTCCTCTTCTTCTGAGGCTGGTTCCGCCAAAATGCTTTCCCCTGCTTCGGCTCTGGCACCAAGCAGGATATACATGGTGGCATCGCCCCCATCATCAAGGATCATATTCGCGCCCTTACCATCAGGCCACTGAAAGATTTGATCAACAAAATCCCAATAATCCGCTAGCGTTTCCCCCTTAAAGGCATAAACAGGAATACCGCGTTCAGCGATAGCGGCGGCGGCCTGATCCTGAGTCGAATAAATATTACATGATGACCAGCGAATATCAGCACCAAGATCAGCCAAGGTTTCAATCAGCACGGCGGTTTGGATTGTCATATGCAGACATCCCGCAATTCTTGCCCCTTTCAGAGGTTTGGATTTACCAAACTCTTCCCGTAAGGCCATTAGCCCTGGCATTTCGGTTTGGGCAATTTCAATTTCCTTGCGGCCCCAGTCGGCAAGGGACATATCCGCTACATGGTAATCTTGTGTCATGGTCTCATCCTATCAAAATCCAAGCTTTATTTAACAAAGGGTGATCATTTTGGCAATGCTGAATGGGGAAATCCCTAGCTTAAGGCATTTGACAAATCTGATATCAAAATACCCTTTTATATGCTGAGGGTTAGTCTGTAAGCTTGTGATGGGATAGCCTGATATCATAAGATTTACCGCGCAAATGTTCAGCGATATATTCGGCGGCAAAGACCGAGCGATGACGCCCACCCGTACAGCCAAATCCTATTCGGCATTGTGGGCGACCGTCTTTTTGATAAAGCGGTAAAATCAAATCTAACTGCATTTTTAGATGGTGCATATACTCATCAAAGGCGGGATCAAGACGAATGAAATCTTGCACCTCTTGATCGCGACCTGTTGCTTCGGCTAAATGCGCTGACCAATGGGGATTAACCAAAAACCGCATATCAAAAACCAAATCCACCTCATCTGGCAGGCCATCACGATAAGAAAAACTCTTGATCTCAACAGGCATCATCTCATGGATATCAGCACCAATATCTTGCAACAGACGGCGGCGCAAATCCCCAGGAATGGAACCTGTGGTATCAATGACAAGATCAGCCTCAGCATCAACACCTTTCATGCGTTCCATATCACGCATGATAGCGGTTTCCATATCCGCTATGCCCTCAATTCTTGTTAAGGGATGGCGTCGCCGCGCGGCATTAAATCGCCGAATTAATTCCGCTTCACTGGTGGTTAGGAAGATTAATATCACTTGATCACCAAGCCGCCGCCGAATATCGCGCATCAAAGCCAACAGGCTGTCAGATGAAAACCCTGACGTCCGTGCATCAATCGACACCACTAGATGCCGTCCATTTGCCTCAACCTCGCGTGAGATCAGTTGATCAAAGAGGAAAAGCGGCAAGTTATCAACCGCGGTATATCCGGCGTCTTCCAAAAAATGTGACGCCGTGGATAGCCCTGATCCTGATAAGCCGCAAATCACCACCAGCTTTTTGCTTGGGGCCCTCATTTCAGATTCAGGCCCTAATTTTGTCCCAGATTTGGCATCTCGGGTGTTATGATGGTAATGCGTTGACATCGTTTTCCCTAACCAGCAGGAATGATTTCCCGATAGCGAATTATGTCACACTATCCTTTTCTTCACCACTCGAAAGCGGCAAGAACAGGCGAAGCTCTGCGCCAATGATATTATCATCCTGTCGCCGATTTCTCGCCACCATGGTTCCGCCATGTGCCTCAGCGATCTTAAGCGATATCGAAAGACCAAGGCCTGAATGCTGACCAAAGCCTTCACCTGTTGGCCGTTCCGAATAAAACCGATCAAAAATAGCCGCTAATTTGGCATCAGGAATCCCGACCCCTTCATCACAAACCGATAGTACCGCCTGACGGCCTTCGACCGAGACCGAAAACACAATATGCCCCCCGGGGGCACTAAAACTAGCCGCGTTGGAAAGCAAGTTATCCATGATCTGAACAATGCGATCCACCGCAACACGGACAAACACAGGCTTTTCCTTTAACGCTAAATCGAGATGCAGATGATCATGGGATAACCGCCTTGCTTCAACAAAGCCTTTGGTCAATTCGTTAAGGTCAACAGTTTCATATTTTGCCTCAGACAAGTCACGGTCAATGCGGCTGGCGGCAGAAATATCGCTGATCAGACGATCCAAGCGAATCACATCTGATTTGATCACCTCTAACAGCCGCTTTTGCTGATCCGGCGTCTTGACCCGATCAAAGGTTTCCACCGCACTTCGGAGCGAGGTCAGTGGATTTTTAATCTCATGCGCGACATCGGCGGCAAATCCGGCCGTTGCCACCGCGCGGTCTTGGAGGTCTTGGGTCATCAGCGTAATATCACGCGCTAATTCCCCAATCTCATCATTGCGCTTAACCAGTTGCGGCAAAGTGATCTGTTTTGTGTTTGACAGCCGGACTTCATCAGCCGCCCGTGCCAGTTGGGCAATCGGTCTGGTGATAGACCGGGATAAAAAATAACCGATCAAAATTGTGACCACTAACACCCCAAGCGATACTTGGAAAAAAGAATACCGCACAGCGGCCACATCCTGTTCAATTTGATCCCCTGACGCTGTCAGCAAAAGCGCACCACGAACCACGCGCAGATTGCGAATTGGCACCGCTACCCCTAGGATCACCTGACCATTCCTGTCGCGGCCAATAAACCGTTTTGCATCCCCTGCCAACGCGTGTTCAACCCCCAGATAATCTTTGGCAAAGGCGGATTGTGTTTCTCGCCAAGACGGATAATCCTCTTTGCTTGATAACATTGAGGCTATTCCATCCACAGCGTCTTTGACCCATCCTGTCACGCGATTATATGCGCCTTTGTTTGAGCGCGGCGTTTCGGTGGTGATAATACTGCGCGGCGCGGCAAGCCCTATCGCACTCACACTATCCAAAAGCAAGGTCCCATCAGGTTGAAATACCCTGATACGCGCATCAGGAATGCTGGCAATTAATTGTGCCGCCTGTTGCATGGTCTCGCCTGATATCTCGCGCCGCGCCAGTTGCGAATATCCGGCATCTGTCCAACCGATCGTCTGGGCCAGCGTCTCACCCTGACGCTGCAGAGCCATTAATTCAGCTGAAAATACAGTCTCACGATATTGATCAATATAAAATAAACCGATCAGAAACGCACCCACCGGAAAAATGGCCACCGCGATAATGCGGAAACCAAGGGAAAAAAAGAAAAAACGGTGGCGTTTGCTATTGCTCAAGATATTTATAGCCTACCCCGTAAAGGGTCTCAATTTGATCAAAAGTGGGATCACTTTCACGAAATTTCCGGCGCAACCTTTTGATATGACTATCAATGGTGCGGTCATCCAGATAGACATTTTCGCCATAAGCCGCATCTAGCAACTGATCCCTGTTCTTGACAATACCGGGGCGGCGAACCAAGGCGGATAAGATCAAAAACTCTGTCACCGTCAGCTTAACATCCTTGCCTTTCCATTTACAGGTATGACGGTCTGGATCAAGGGTCATATCCCCAAGCACCACCATTTGATCACTAGCGCTAGTCACCAATTGATCAGCACGGCGCAGGATCGCCCGCACCCTTTCAAGCAAAAGCCGCTGTGAAAACGGTTTGGTGATATAATCATCTGCCCCCATGCGAAGCCCCAAGGCTTCATCCAGTTCATCATCTTTGCTGGTTAAAAAGATCACTGGCATAGCGCTAGCGGTTCGGATTTTCTGAAGCAGTTCCATGCCGTCCATGCGCGGCATTTTAATATCAAGGATCGCGAGATCAGGAGGCCGACGTTTTAGCCCGACTAACCCTTGTTCACCGTCTGAATAGGTATCTACCTCATAGCCTTCGGTCTCTAGCAAAAGCGATACCGATGCAATAATATTCTGGTCATCATCTACTAATGCAATTCTTGACCCCATGCCTTTATCCTCCTTGACAATATGTCTATCTTAAACCACTTGGAATAATGATGCTACACCCAAGGCTGGGGCGTCACTTTGTTCAGATCATGGCGAAAAGAGGCAATAAGGGGAAATGATAATATGACCGACACATCAAAATCTGATCTGATTGCCATCAGTCAAAATGTAATGTCGCGGATAGGCAAGGCAAGTTTGGCCACGCTTGATCGTGATACCGCCGCGCCTTATGCCAGTCTTGTTCTGATGGCAATGTCTGCTGAAGGCATGCCTTTGCTGATGATCTCTGATCTGGCTGATCACACCCAAAACCTTAACGCTGATAACCGCGGCGCTCTGATGCTGGATGGTACAAATAGCCCTGAGGATGGTAAAGGCGCCTTAAGCGGTGCCCGTTTGACCATTCAGGGTGAGATCGAAAGAGATGATCGCGAGGACAGCCTTAAACGGTTTTTGGCGCGCCATAGCGAGGCCGAACTCTATGCCAGTTTTGCCGATTTTCATGTCTACCGCATGATACCCAAGCGGTTTCATCTGGTCGCTGGCTATGGCCGTATTATCTGGCTTGAGGCTGATGAGGTGTTGCCCAACGCCGGATGATTAATGGACTTCATCCCAACTGTCGCCTGCCGCCGCCTCAACCACCAATGGCACAGACAAATCAAGGGTAGGCTTTGCCGCCGCTTCCATGACTTCAGTTACCCTTGCGATAGCCGCTTCGGCTTCCTCTTGGGGGCATTCAAAGATCAGTTCATCATGCACCTGCAACAACATTTTAGCCTTTAACCCTGTTTCGGTGAGGGCGGCTGGCATCCGCACCATGGCCTGTTTAATGATATCTGCCGCGGTGCCTTGTATTGGCGCATTGATGGCTTGGCGTTCGGCAAACCCGCGCTGAGCCTGATTGGATGAGGTGATGCCGTTAATATGCAATCGGCGCCCGAATAAGGTTTCCACATATCCCTGTTCATGAGCAGCCAATTTCACTTCATCCATATAGGTTTTGATACCGGGAAAGCGATCAAAATAAGCAGCAATGTAATCTCTGGCCTGACCTTGAGGAACACTTAACTGCCTTGCTAGACCAAAGGCTGAAATCCCATAAATAATACCAAAATTAATGGCTTTAGCGCGGCGGCGGGTTTCCCCAGTCATTTCATCTAGTGGCACAGAAAACACCTCAGACGCGGTCTGGGCGTGAATATCTACCCCCTGCCGGAAGGCCGTAATCATGGTATCTTCTTTTGCGATATGAGCAACTAGCCTCAATTCAATTTGTGAGTAATCAGCAGAGATTAATTTCTGCCCCGGTTCAGCCACAAAGGCGGTGCGAATACGCCTGCCTTCATGGGTGCGGATCGGAATATTTTGGATATTCGGGTCACTAGACGATAACCGCCCCGTCGATGCCCCAACCATGGAATATGAGGTATGCACCCGTTTACTATCAGGATGAATAGCAGACACCAACGCATCAGCGTAAGTGGATTTGAGCTTAGCTAATTGGCGCCAATCCAATACTTTCTGAGCGATATCTGCGCCTTCTGCTGCCAGA
>CBFHXL010000017.1:0-42564 GCA_965659785.1 Puniceispirillales bacterium (SeqCode) | reverse complement strand
GCTTGCAGGAAGGTAATTTCGCCGTCCTGCTTTAGCTCAAAGCCGTCATAAAGCTCATCGCGGCTAGCAGGATTAGCAAAGGCTTCGAAAATCTTATAAAGCAATTCCTCATGAAGCAAGTAGACATTGGCCTCTCTCTGGACGAGATATCCTGTGGATGGAATTTCAAATTGCTGTTTTTCAGCATAATAACTCTGCTGGAACAACACCTGTCCTGATTTCACATTTTTAATGCTAACCTTAAGCGATAACACCAATGTGACGATCCGGCGTTGGTTGGTATAAGGCTTTTCTTGGAAATTCCAGCCGTCTAATTCTATTTCAATGCCCATTTCAGGATCAGGTAAAGGCAGGGTTGTATTCAGAGCAGAATTGCCATCCACAGCCACAATCCGCATATCCTTAACAAGATCGAGATTCAATGTTTTCGTTTTGACAAAGGGAATAATAGGAACATTAAGGTTAGAAGAAAAATTAATGCCTGCCATATGGCCGATCTGTTCCAGCAATCTGGGCAAATCCATATTTAAGGTTTGCGCCTCTTGTTCCGCTAGTGATTTCCCAGAAACCTTTGTCACCTGAAACCTCTTGCCACCATATTTGTTAGCGTAAGGGTAACGCGCCACTTTTGTGATCAAATGTTGGGCGATGCTGTCAGCGCGGTTTTTATTAGTGATCAGATCAAAATAGATACTTGGCAAAACGTCTGGATTTGGTTGCCCTGTTTTGCTGTCAAAATAGCGTCCCATAATACCAAAATTAGCGATGATCTCACGCTTTCTGACATTGTAAATCATATTGTAGCCGACAAGCCTGTTGATATAGCGCGTTTTGTGTACATCCGGAAAATAAACCGCCGCTAAATCTTGTTCCGCCACAAACACCGTAGCCATCCCAAGGTCCGTTTCAATATCAGAGGCCTGATCCACCAAGGGAGCAAGATTAATATTTGTATCTGACCAGTTCACTTGTCGGATCATTTGAACAAGCAAGCCATTAATCGTTTTGTTTTCAGCATTGCGCATTTGCATAGCGGCACGTAAATGCGGCAAATTAGCGGTCTCATCTTGATAAATACCGCCCCATGTCACTGGCTGGCGCAAATTAGCCTGTGCTGGCGAAATGCCACTAAACGGGACAAGACCTGATGTCATCAGGCCTGCCCCAAGACCACGCATAAAATGCCGTCTTATCATCACGTTATTCCTATTATGGCTAGGGGTTAACCTCATCAGAACGACTGGGCAAAAACGCAGACCCTATCAGCACAGCCAAATAGATCATCGCCACTGAAAACGACCCTGCCTCAAGCCCAAGCCGAACAAAGAAACGGTCAATTTCATCACCCATAAAGAGCATCGCAATATCCACTGGCACTGCTAGCAGATTATAAATAAAGCCTAGTATCACATCAGCCACCATGATCAACAAATTAAGGAGCGCATCTAGCGTGGCTGATCCTGTTCCAAACAGATATCCCGATTCAAATAACACTGCCAAAACCACCCAAGTTGAGGTAATGCCATTGTCCCGCAAGATAATGCTTTGATAAATATGAAGCCCTATGCAGACGATCCAAATGATGACTTTTAGTGACATTGCCGTAATTTTTCACCTGATTATATTTTCTAAATATAATTTATATTTTTATGAATATAAGACAAGTTCCATGGGCAAACTTGCGGCACATTACCGGAAACAATGTTAATTAGACAACCGCATCACTTAGCATAAAAGCAATGAACTCACGGCTGATCAAAACCATACCCGATATCAAGATAAGCCAGATAATAACAAGCAAAAATTGCTCATCATTAACGCGCCGATAAAGACCTAGCCCTAATTGCACACCAACAAAAGTAAAAGGAAAAGCGATAGCCGAAGCGATCAGCACAGCGGGAGTGACCATACCAGCAATAAGAAAAAGGATAAAAACGACGGCTAAAATGATCATGTTAAAAGTTTGTAAAATGGCGCGCCGATCCTGTTTTTTCCAATCATATAGGGACGTCCACATGGTGGGTAAGGCCCCTGACAACCCACCAATACCGCCTAGGATTCCCGCAACAAAACCAATGCCAATATCAACCATAGGAAAGGTTTTGGGCAACTTCACAGATTGACGGCGAAGCACCGAAAACCCACCAAATAGCACCATCAACACCCCAATAATCAATTTGAGAATCAAAAGGTTTATTAGCGCTAAGCTATATATGCCCAAAGGAATACCAACCAAAGCTGGTAGTGAGAAACGAGCCAAGCGGCGAGGGCGAATATGATTTCTGACCTCATAGAGACCTTGAAAACCACCTAATAAAGACATGATCACAACAACCGTTACTGCCTCGCGAGGCGGCAAAACAATCAGCCACCACCCCAGAGAAAAAAGAGCCGTGCCAAAGCCAGCAAGGCCGCTAATGAACCCCCCTGTCAACGCGCCGATAGCAAGAAAGAAAACAGCATAGGCACTCAATGTCATACTCTCCGATCATGAAACAAAAAGGTATGAATAGCCTAACCCTTAGCTATTGAGGAAGATATCCTTATAGCTGTCACGCAGAATATTTTTTTGTACCTTGCCCATGGTGTTACGCGGCAATTGATCAATGAGGATCAGTTTTCGCGGCTGTTTGAAGCGCGCCAATGTAGATGCCGTCGTGGTGGCAATTTGATCCAGATCAGGATGTTGCCCGGGGGCGGCAACGATTACCCCTAACACCGTTTCCCCTAAATCAGGATGAGGAACACCCAAAACAGCACTTTCCAACACCCCGGGCTGATCATCTAAAATCAGTTCGATTTCCTTAGGGTAGATATTATAGCCACCTGAAATAATCAGGTCTTTATTCCGGCCCACAATATGCAAATAGCCATCAGCATCAATGCGACCCAAATCACCAGTAATAAAAAACCCGTCAGGTCGTAATTCCGCCGCGGTTTTTTCAGGCATTTGCCAATAACCCTTAAAGACATTAGGGCCGCGCAATTCAATTTGCCCCACTTCACCTTGTGATAAGACACGGCCTTGATTAGGGTCGGTTATTTTCAACTCAACCCCGGGCAAGGGAAAGCCAACGGTACCGGGGCGGCGTTCCCCATCATAGGGGTTTGAGGTGTTCATATTTGTTTCGGTCATGCCATATCGCTCAAGGATAGCATGGCCTGTCCGAGCCGCGAATTGCTTATGGCTGTCGGCGAGAAGCGGAGCAGAGCCTGAGATAAAAAGCCGGATATGCGCGGTCGCATCACGGGTTAAACGCTCATCATCACACATTCGGGTATAAAAGGTGGGAACGCCCATCATCGTTGTTGCCTTTGGCATTAGGGTCATGATGGCATCGAGGTCAAATTTTGGTAGAAACAAAATGCGGCCAGACGTCGCCAAAATAATATTGGTTGCCACAAACAAGCCATGGGTATGAAAAATCGGCAACGCATGAAGCAAGACATCCTGATCCGAAAACTGCCACGCCTCAGCAAGCGATAAGGCATTTGATAGCAAATTGTTCTGGGTCAGCATCGCCCCTTTTGATCGTCCCGTAGTACCAGAGGTATAAAGAATAGCGACCAAATCATCCTGATCTCGTGGAACAGCGTGAAAATCCGTTTCCTTCAGCAAAGCTTGATCCATGACTGTGCCACTACCATCAGCATTAAGGGACAGCATTTCCATATCATGCTCTGCAAAAAGCGCCTGATAGGTTTCCATATTACTGTCATCACAGATCAAAATCCGGGCGCCACTATCCTCAACAAAATAAGTGATTTCTTGCGCAGTATAGGCGGTGTTGAGAGGCAGAAAAACCAACCCTGCCTTAATCGAAGCCCCGTAAAGCGCCAACGCTTGCGCAGATTTATGCACTTGAACAGCAACGCGGTCACCGGGAACAAGCCCCTTACTGGTCAAAACATGGGCTAGCTGTGATACCAAAGACATAAAATCTTGATAACGCATCACCGAGCCATCTAAAAACTCTAAGAATGGTGTTGTCTTGCCCTCATGCGGGCGGAACAAGGTGTCATATAAGGGATTATTCATGTGACGAGGTTTGTCCTAAATGCCGGTTCCCATCTTCGGCTTGTTTTTTCACCTCAGCAGAGGCAACCACCTCTTTGGTGCTGACATAAAGTTCATGGTTTGCGCCAACCTGACTAAGATCATAAAGATAATTAACCATCACCCCGCCTGATTGGGCGATGCCTTTATCAGAAAGATCAGCCCCAGCATGGACAGCATGAACCATCGCACCATTGCCAAGGTGAAACCGCGCCACAGGATCAAAAGGTTGACCGTCTTTAGCCTTTGCATGAAGAAGATAATACGACGCTACATCCCGCGCCGCCTCTGGCTCATTTTGATCAGGTGTTGCCAATCCGTGCTGCTCGCGCCAAGTGGCTAGGCCGGGAATAGGCGATAGCGTCACAAATGTGGTCAATTCTGGCATCGCGCTTGCCAAATCTGCCGCCACCTGTTTAATCAGGGAATTGCCAAACGAAATGCTGGCTAGCCCACGCTGACAATTTGAAATGGAATAAAACACCGCGGTGTTTGCCTGATCAGCGGCAATAGCCGTTCGGTCCTCTGCCAGCAAAGATTGGATGGAATCAGGAACACCTTGGGTTAAAGCAACCTCAACGAAAATCAGAGGTTCATCAGGCATGGCTGGATGAAAAAAAGCAAAACAACGCCGATCAGCAGGTTCCAGTCGGCGGCGCAAATCATCCCATGAACTGATAGCGTGAACCGCCTCATAGGCAATAATTTTTTCCAGAATATGAGCAGGACTTTCCCAGCTGATCGGACGAAGAACCAGAAAACCACGATTAAACCATGAGGCAAAGAGATGGCGAAAATCCAGATCAAGAGGCGCCATCCGGCTATCCTGCCCTGCAAGTCGCAACAACTCTGCCCGCATATGAACAAGCTGACCAGTGGCACCGGGGACACCGTTCAACCGGCGTAAAAACTCATGCCGACGTGGCTCTGCCGCCGCGGCAAACGCCCGATAGCTGGTCTTTGACGGGTGCTTTTCATAAGCATCTAGGGCTTGGCGAAGCTGATCAGGTTCAATATCCATAGCGTCAGAAATATAGGCAAAAAAGGCCAGTTTGCCCTCATCATCAAGTTTCTGAAATCGGCTTAGCATTTCATCAGCCAGCGCAAGGCCAGATATTTCCCCCGCCGAGCCCATCAGCTGTTCTGCTAATTCGGTCAACGGGCGGTCATCTTTTGATGAGGCAACAGCCCGATATCGCCGTTTGAATACCGTTGACAAAAGATCTGCTAGCAGGCTCATTTCATAACATCCCTAATAATTCTAAAATCAGACATCATGTGGTTATATCAGACGCCTAACAAATAGCACTCACCTTATCGTGCCAATTCGGCAGGGCGGTAGCAAGAAGAGTTTTGATTTCACGACATTCCGCAGACTGCAATGCAACTTCCAATTGCCGGGCCACTCTTGGCAAAAACTTTACGTAATGCGGCTTTGCATCACGCTGTTGCAAGCGAAGAAACACACCAAGGATGCGTGCATGACGCTGCGCCCCTAGCAGGGCATAATATTTCCGGATTACGGCTTCACCGCCCAAATCTTTGGGTGCATGCTGGATATAATAATCTAGCATCTTTTCTTCAAGCCCAGAGCTAAGGTCACGGCGAGCATCCTGAAGCAAGGAAACTAGGTCATACACATATGGGCCAATCACCGCATCCTGAAAATCCAGTATCCCACAACGGGCAATGCCTTGGCGTTGATCCAGTATCATCAGATTGTCGATATGAAAATCCCTTAACACCAGGGTATCCTGATGTGAGGACGCCGTGCCTAATGCCGTCTGCCATGCCTGCCTGAAGGCCGCAGAAAATCTGTCCTGATCAAAATTATCAGAGGCTACCCTTGGGGCAAACCACGTTGAAAAAATATCCAATTCATCTAAATACGTCGCTAGATCATATGGCTTTGCCTCAATATTTATCCCTTTTGGGTGATGATGAAGGGCAAGCAAGGCATCAACCGCTAATTGGTAAAGCGCTTCCTCGTCATCACCTGATAACAAGCATTTAGCATAAGTGTTATGACCGAAATCTTCTATCAGCGCGATCCCCTTTTCCGCATCCGCCGCATGAACCCGGGGGGCGGACAGCCCCAGTTCACATAAATGATGAGACAGACGAATAAACGCATCAAACCCAGCCGGATCAGTGTGGTCATCCATCACTAATACCCCATGATCTGGCAGGCGAAAATAACACCGCGCCGAAGCATCCCCCGGCAAAGCCACATAGCGTGACGCCGCCAAACCTTGACGGGCAAGAAAGGCGTCTACAGATGGGGAAGCTGTCTTAGACATGATGATCTGATCACTTTTGCGAAAGCACGATGCCTTCGGCAGTCTTTAGGGCGTTAAGGGTTTTTGAAGCGGTTAAAAACATAGCTACTTTGAGCTGTTGTTTCCAGACAGATAAAAGCGCATCTAACCGATCAAGGTGAAGGGTGCCGTTTTCATCTTCAAGGGTTTTGATAAACACCCCTGCAGCAGATACCACATCCGCGCCTAGCCAGACACACCGCGCCATATCCAGCCCATGCCGGACACCGCCAGACGCAATGATTGTTGCATCCTTATGTTGCGCCCGAACCGCCTTCAGCGCGTCAACGGTGGGAATGCCCCAATCCAGAAAAGGGGACATTACCTGTTGCCGCGACGGATCACTCCGGCTTTGTTCAATTCGCGTCCAGTTGGTTCCACCAAGCCCAGCAATATCAATGATTGTCACCCCTTGATCCATCAATTGCCGTGCTGTAGTGGCGCTTATTCCGGCGCCAACCTCTTTGACCATGATGGGAACATCTGACCGCTTCACCAATTCCCCAAGCGCGGCTAGAACCCCGCGCCAGTTGCGGTCCCCTTCTGGTTGGGCAAGTTCTTGTAATGGATTAAGATGTATTGCCATGGCATCGGCCCCAAGATCATCAATCGCACGCTGGGCAAGCGCTATGCCGCCTTCCCCTGCCAGTTGCACCCCGCCTAAATTTCCAATCAAAGGCACATGTTTTGCGCGTGCCCGCACATCAGACTGGCTTTGTTTTGCCATAAGTGAAGCTCGTTGAGAGCCAATGCATAAAGCAATGCCATGCTGGCTTGCAACCTCTGCTAAGGCCAGATTAATAGCATCACCACGCGCCATGCCGCCTGTCATGCCACTGATCATCAGGGGCATCACCAAACGGCTGTTCAGAAATCTCATGCTGGTATCTATCTCATCAGCGTTGCTTTCGGGAAGCGCTTGATGCGTTAACCGAACCCGGTCAAGGCTGTTTTCCACTTGCGCCATAGCGGATGGCATTTTGGCAAGATCAAGATGTTCACCTTTGCGTCCCTTTAGATCAGGCATCACCCATTCCTTTTCTCAAAGCGTGGCCGAAACAGGCCATCAATCAAAAGACTATGCGGAACCGTCAACGCCGCCAATCCAATAAACACCACCATCATACTTGCCGGGGCGATATCAATGGCGCCGCGAAGAAAGACAAAAATGATGCCGCCAGCAAGCCAACTCAGCGCCGTAAAAATCGCTGTCAGAGACATCACCATGCGATAGGAGATCGTATCTTTAAGCATATTCAGCACGCGCATGATATGCCGAGGAGTATGCACCAGACAAAAGTAAATCGCAAAACTGGTCAAGGCCGGCATGGTCATTACCACCACTGCTAACCCTGCCAATTCCCCTAACCGGCGATAAAGCCGCGTCTCTACAAGGCCTGAAGCCACATAAAGAGCAAGGCATGGCCACCATAACCAAACCACCAGATCAAACCAGTACCAAAGCCGGGCCGTATCACCGAAAATTAACCAACTGAAAATCAAGTCGGCAGCATCACGGTCAGCTATGCTGATACCAAAGACGATTAGCCCGCCATGGCTAAGGGATTGTAGCACGCGCAAAAGAGGGGTCAGGTCTTGTTGGCTATCCCCTGACCCAAAATGCCATACACTCAACAAAAGAAAGCCAAATAGCGCAATCTCAGGAAAGGTTAGCCAAACCATCACCACTGCAACGGATATCAAGACATAAAGAACCACAAACCCTGTTAAGCGTGCGAAAGACCGCCCATATCCCATGGCAAGGGCAACCGCCCCATCCATAGCGCCATGAGGAAGCCCAATAAGAACAACCGCGAAAAGAGATAGCATGGTCACAGCATCCATCATCTTACCCTTTGGCCTGACCCAGATAGCAGCGCCCGAAGAAATGGCCATTTCGGCATCGCCATAATAATTTTCAATCGGATGCTGTGATTAGCTAACCCTGACATAAATAGCGCCATTTCATCCCCACGCAAAGCCGAGGCAACATGAGAAAATAGCGTTGGCGCCAAATCTGGACGGTGTCGCAATACGGACAAAAACACCTTATCCATCCATAAATCAATACGTTGATGAGGTGAGGGGAAACGCAACACCCCTGTGCGCTGATAATGTAGCACGGCATTATGAATTTGCCTTTGAATAAAGGTAAAGGCATATCCAGATGAGGGCCGAATAGCGCCGCCATTTCCCCCTATTGCGTCAAATCTATCGTCTCTTGGCGTTAAAAACCCCATCGGAATAACACCTGCCTCACGGCGTAACACCTGTCTCTTGCCTGTCTTGATGACATCATCACAATAGCGCGTGATAGCATGATCATAAAACGCATCATCTTCGGTACGAGGTGAAAACATAGTTGATTCGACCAACGCCTGATGAGAGGAATAGGGCAAAATATAAATAAAATGTATGCCTCGGCTTTGATCACAGCGGAAATCCATTAACACCGCGCAATCAGGGTCAAAGACAGGATTCTCTGCCAGAACCTCAATGCCGCGAAAATGTTGCAGCATAATCCCATCAGGCAGATCAGGTGTTCGGCTATCAGCGATTTGGTGACAATGTGGTAGATGCTGATCAGCAATGAGGCGAAACCCTGTTTGATCCTGATCTATCTGGCTAAGCCTTGCCGACTGAAACTCAACCCCTTGCCGTTTTGCAGTAATCCGGCAATGGCCTTTCCACGCCGCCGAAGATATTGCCATATAGGGAAAGTGTTGTGCGGTCTGAACAATAGTTTTCTTATCGGTATTAATGGCCCAGCGATGCCACGTCTTTCGCGCCATTTGATGCGCGTCTTGCATCCCATCTACCGCCCAACACCCCCAGTTGTGATCTTGGGCTTTGGCGTAATCAGGATGTTCAATCACCATCATACGCAAATCTGGCATAGCATTAGCCTTCGCCGCTAGCGTCAATCCCGCACAGCCCCCACCTAAGATGGCTAACTGCCTTGTCATGGTAACACACGTCCTGTTAATGGCAGGCCATAAAGGGCATCATGAAGTTCAGCGTTATGCGAAATCGGAACCCCGCGCCTGATGCCATAGTGCCGACGCGTGCCGTGGATACGCCGAGCCAGCATGGGCAAAGCCCTTAGCGTCACGGCTAATTTTGTCTTTTTGCTAGTGGTTTGGCGGCCTTCATACCAGCGATAGCCGCAGGCTTTGAGTTGTCTGCCAATCTGGCGATAGACACGCGCCGCCACACCAATAGCCAGATGCCCACGCCATGGCAGAAATGCCATCCCTTTTTCCCCACTTTGATAATAGACTTCAGCCAGATCAAGACACCGTTTTACTGCAGACGTGATTGCCATTTGATGCTGTTGGTCAGAGGTATTGCGCGGCTTAGCAGCAGCAACAATCTGATCAGGCGAGATTTCCCCCAGCCATTCCGCTGGTAAATATCGGCGGCCATTATTAGCATCTTCAAGAACATCCCGGGCAATATTTGTTAATTGCATCGCCATGCCCAAATCAATCGCAAAGCCATAGGCGCGGCGATCATCACAACCAAGCACCGCACACATCAGCAACCCCACCGTGCCAGCAACATGATAGCAATAGCGAAGCAAGTCTTCTTCATGATCAAGGCAAACCTGACGCTGATCAGAGATTAACCCATCAATGAGGGCGGCGATCACCGGACGAGGCAAGCGCAATTCCCTGATCAGATCAGCGATATCCGTATAAAGTCTATGCCCTTCAGCGCGGTCATTCAGGATGCAGTCTTTTAATAGACGTAAATCGTGCGACTGGTCTTGATCATCCTCATCCGCTAAGTCATCAGCTTGTCGGCAAAATTGATACAGCCGGGCAGCTTGATACCCTGTCTTTTGCCCTAACAATCGCCGAGCCCAAGCAAAGCTTTTGCCATGCTGGCGCAGAGTCGCCTCCGCATCAGAGGCGTTGTCTAATGTCGGGCTGTTGCTGTTGCTCATCATCACCTTGCCTTTTTGCGATCATAAGGCCTTTTCGTCTTCGATCACAAGATTTTCCACGACTTTCGCAGAACACAGAACACCCGGCATTCCTGCCCCCGGATGCGCCCCAGCCGCCGAAAAATAGAGATTGCCAACCTTGCGATCACGATTGTGGTAACGGAACCACGCTGACTGGGTGAAAACCGGGGCGATAGAAAAGCCAGCCCCATGCATAGACCGATAATCCGTCTTGAAATCGTCAGGAGTCATGAAAAAATCTGACGTGATATGTGATGATAGCCCCGGCATAATGGTGCGATCTAACGCCGCCACAATGCGGTCACGCATGACTGTCCCCATTTCGCTCCATGGAATTTGGCCTTGGGTATTTGGGACAGGGCAAAGCACATAAAAGCTATCCATCCCTTTCGGGGCAAAACTGGGGTCTGTTGCTGTTGGCCGATGCAAATAAAGCGAGAAATCATCTGCTAGTATCTTTTTGTTAAAGATATCATGCAGCAATTCTTTATAGCGCTCCCCCATCCAGATGGTGTGATGGGCGACATCGGGATACTGGCGCGTTGTTCCAAAGTAAAGCACAAATAATCCCATGGAATATCGGGTCATGGCCTCTGGAATGATTTTGCCTTTTGCCCCGGCAGAGGGGGCAATCATTTGCTGATAAACCGTTGGGGGGTCTGCGTTACAAATCACCCGATCCGCTGTTATCACCTCACCATTGGTTGTCGTTACCCCTGTTGCTTTTTTATTGCTGATATTAATCTGGTCAATATCGGTGTTTAGCATAATGGTGATCCCATGGCGCTCCATCAGGTCACGTAAGCTGGCAACAATGGCCCCTGTTCCGCCCATGGCAAAATGCACCCCCCATTCGCGCTCAAGAAAATGGATCAGCGCATAGATAGAGGTGGTGTTAAACGGATTTCCGCCAACCAAAAGCGGATGAATGGAAAACGCCTGTCTCATCAGGTCATGTTTCATATACCGATTAACCAGTTGGGATACTGTCAGATGACTTTTCAGCCGCAAAAGAGATGGGATTTGCGCCAACATTCGGCTCAATCGGTCAAAGGGTTGATCCGCTAATTTCCGGAACCCTACATCAAATATCTGTTCAGAGGCGGTAAGCAGATTCTGATAGCCCTCAGCATCCGCTTGGGAAAACCGGGCAATTTCTGACATGGTATCTTCTACCGTTGCCCGATAATCAAATTGCTCACCCGTGCGATCAAAATAAAACCGATACCACGGGTCTAGAGGGACAAAGGTCACATGATCAGATCGTTTTTCGCCAAAAAGAGCGAACAGCTCATCAAAAAGGAATGGGGCGGTTACCACCGTCGGCCCTGCGTCATGGCGAAAGCCGCCATGTTCAAACACACGCGCGCGACCGCCTAGTTGATCCAGCCGTTCAATCAGGGTGACATCATCACCTCTGGCGCGCATCCGTAACGCGGCGGCAATACCACCAAGACCGCCACCGATGACTATTGATTGTTTTTGATTTGGCATTGAATGTTGGAGCGCCTTTATCAGACCCTTATTGTTGGTGATCGAGAGTCTGGACGCGCACAGAATGTATCAGCTTTTGCACAGGGGCAACAATCTGGCGCATGAACATAGGCATATTTTGATAGCATTCTTCGCCATGCGCAAGCATATCTTCCATCATATGAGACGTTTGGCTAATCGCATCCGAAGCGCGGATAGCGTCTAACCAATGCGTGATATCACTGGATTTACCATCCGTTAACCAAGCATTAAATCGGGCTTTATCCCTTGGCGGCAGATTTTCCCTAAACAGCACAATCACTGCGTTCGGGGCGCGGCGGATTAAATCTGTAGCGCTATGTTCAGACCCATCAGAGCCAGCAAAGTTTAACAAATCATTGGCGACTTGATAGGCCGAGCCAATAGATTCAAAATATTTGCGCGAGTCTACCATCAAGTCTGGTCGCCCAGCTATCAGCGCAACCCCCTCAATAGGGGCAATAAATAAGGGTGCTGTTTTACCGCGAATAATATCAAGATAAGTCGCCATTCCCGGGTAGCCATGTTTGCGAAACTCTTTCGCCTGGCCTTCGGTTGTCGCCAACATATGCTTTGTCAGGACATGGACGAGTTGCGGTGTCTGTGAAACGATAGCGGCGTCTGCTGCTAATTTGAATGATAGACCAATCAGCCAATCACCTAGCGCAAGCGCGATATCACGCCCATATTTGAACCATACGGTTGGGCGGTTACGGCGCAGCTGATCCCCGTCAGAAATATCATCATGAATAAGAGAGGCGTTATGCAAAACCTCAATTGCTGCGGCCCAGCAAATGGTGGCCTGATGCGTTGATGTTTTGGGGTGGCTTTCAAAATGCTTTTCTGCTGATAACGCCAGTCGGGCGCGCAACATTTTGCCTGTATCCCGAAAATGATATCGGGCGGCCTTAGCAAGCAAATCATCATTGGTAGGAATATGGGTTTTGATCAACCGCATGATCGCGGCCAATGCGTCGGTATCAGATGAGGACGGGGACAGCGTAATCTGATCAGAAGCAAGAGTTCTGCGGATTATATCATCCATGTTGTCAGTTTCCCTCATATCCGATTATAATGGGGTGGACAGCTCCTTCAAAAGGGGGGGGAGAAGGAGCTGTCCCTTAGGCGTTACATTAAAACTAAGCGTTATTGGACTCAGTTGTTGCAACACTCCAGATGATGACACCAAATGCAATCTTGTTGAGCACGTCAGCAAGGTTATAAATGATGTTCAGAGAATTGAAATCAGGCGTATCGCTGAGCATGTAGCCGAACAGATATCCTAGCGGATAAATCGCCCAACCAATGGTCACAATCCAACGCATGGTGGAGAAAGCAGATTGAACAGATGCAGGTGCCTTTTCGGCGCTCAACTGTCCTGCTTCACCAGCAAAGATTTCATAAAGAATGTAGGCCCAACCAAGCATACCGATAATAAAGCCAATCGTAATGGTGGCTTCACCAAAAATACGGGCATTTGGATCAGTAAAGCTGGTTTCACCAATGTAACCACCGATAAGCATGACGAGCGTACCGATCATCAGACGCCAGAAAATACCAGAAGATACTTTCGTAATGGCGGTGAGGATCAGGTAGAATTCGATCATCAGAAGTGGCACAGTGATCAGCCAGTCAATATAACGATATACGGTAGGTGTTGAGCCGAATTCAACCCACACATCACGCATATAGAAATAGTGAACGGCGGCAATCATGGTGACCATACCGGATACTACCAGTGAAGTTCTCCACTTGGCAGAAACACGGCCAATTTCAAGCCAGAAGAAGGCGGTGGCAGCAACAAGTGCCATTGAAATCAACCAAAAGGAAATACCGACATAGTCATCTGCTGGAAGCATTTTCGTTTCAGCAAGAGCAGGCATTGCAGACAGCATAGAAATTGGTGTTGCTGCAATCAATGCCCTTTTTAGGGTCTTAATCATAATTTTAGCTCCTCAATATTGAGTTCTATCACGACGTGTTTTTAGATGTTAAAAACATCCATTAAAACATAATTTGTTTCAATTAATTGACAATATGTCACAGGCATATATTTATAAAATGTAATATAAAGCATTGATAATAAACTATAAAATATTAAAGATTTTTTTTATTTTTAAAGCGCAAAGCCAATTTGAACTAAAGATCAAGCGCATCTATGTGTTCATGCCATGCTTTTGGTTGATATTTTGCCGTCTTATTGCGACCATAGGGGCTGTTCTTAACACCTTACACAGATGGAATATCACAATGATGAAAACCGTTTTTCTTGGGGGTCTAGGGTTACTTTTGCTCATAGGTGCTATGGTCATGCTATTTGTCAAACTCGAACAAACCTCGCTTTCAGACACCAAAAAACGCTTTATCCATCTTGGCATGGGCATATTTATGGTTGCTGTCGCCGCCATGGTCATTAAATGGCATCGTGATGTCTGGATCATGGAAAAAATGTTGGCGCAGTGAGGCTCACTTCCACCTTTCGCAAAGCCCCTCCCTTTTGATTGGGGCCCTTTTGATTAGGGCCCTTTTGATTGGGGCAAAGTCATCGCCTGTTTTACCTGACCAAAGGCAAAATGGGTTTCGATTTCTCCCACCCCGGGCACACAGGTCAGGCTTTGGCGGACAAAGCGCTCATATTCCTTGAGGGATTTTGCATAAACCTGCAACATATAGTCACTTCGACCAGACATCAGGTAACAGGCAAACACCTCATCAAGGGCCATGATGGCTTTTTCAAAACTGGCAATCTCAACCTCTGTCTGTCGTTCAAGCCTGACAGAAACAAAGGCCATAATGCTCAAACCATAGGCCTCTGGGTCAACAATCGCGCTATAACCCTTGATAACACCAGCCTGCTCAAGCATCTTCACGCGCCGCAAACAAGGCGTAGGTGACAGATTCACCTGCTCACTCAGCTCTTGATTGGTGATGCGTGCATTTCGCTGTAAGGCATCAAGAATCTTGAAATCTATCTTATCCATTCGCAATTATTAGCATAATCTGCTAATATGCAAAGAAATAATAGTGATTTTTAGTGAGAATTAGCAACTTAATGGTGATATGATTACCCATCATAACGGGGGTTAATTTGAACACTGCTATCAGACCACCATATCCGCTTCGCCAACGCCACGATGAGGCCGCATCAATAGCCAGATCATCTGTTTCCCTTTCTGATAAATATAACCTCAATCAAGAATGGGTATATCTAACCGGAACGCAGGCCATTATCCGGCTTTGCCTTCTGCAAGCGTCTCGCGACCGGGCGATGGGGCTAAAAACTGGCGGTTATGTGACCGGGTATCGCGGCTCACCCCTTGGCGGTCTTGATCAGCAATTTGCAAACGCAAAGGCGCAACTTGATGCGGCAGAGGTTGTTTTTCAACCTGCCTTGAACGAGGACCTTGCCGCGACCGCCATCTGGGGATCACAGCAGGCCAGCCTTCGCGGTGAGGGCATCCATGATGGCGTCTTTGCCCTTTGGTATGGCAAAGGGCCCGGGGTTGACCGATCAGGAGATGCGTTCCGCCATGGCAATTTGGCAGGGAGCGCGGAAAAAGGCGGCGTCTTAGCGCTGATGGGTGATGATCATTCTTGTGAAAGTTCGACCACCTGTCATCAGAGCGAATATGCGTTGGTTGATGCCATGATGCCAATCCTAAACCCTTCCAACATCCAAGACATCGTGACTTATGGTTTGCATGGTTGGGCGATGAGCCGGTTTTCAGGTTTATGGGTTGGGCTGAAATGCGTTAAGGATAATATAGAAAGCAGCGCTTCTGTCAGGCTTCCTGCCCATCACCAAGCGCCGGTTTATCCTGATGTGACCTTGCCAGAAGCCGGCGTTAATATTCGCCCGCGTGATGATCGTCATGAACAGGAACGCCGACTGCATCATCATAAAATCCAAGCGGCACAGGCTTACGCTAAAGCAAATGCCCTTGATCAGGTGGTCTGGTCTGGCGGCACCTCACCTAAGATCGGGATCATCAGTACAGGCAAAAGCTGGATGGATACCCAAAGCGCCTTGGCCCTCTTAGGGTTAGATAGCAAGCAGGCAGAAAAATGTCATCTTGCCACCTATAAGGTTGGCATGGTTTGGCCTTTAGAACCCGAAGGCATAAAGGCTTTTGCGCTAGGTCTTGATCACCTGATAATTGTTGAGGAAAAGCGCGGCCTTATCGAAAGCCAAACGCGTGAGATACTCTATGGCTGTGATGGCGCGCCGCAAATTATCGGCAAGCATGATGAAACCGGCAACATCCTCTTCCCTGTTGATGGGGTGCTTGATCCTGTCATGATTGCGCGGCAACTGGCGATGCGATTGCCTGACGGCAAAGATAGGGCGGCGCGGCTTGTTGAAGATCGGGGGCTTGATCCTTTAGGGGTGGAGCGCACCCCTTATTTCTGTGCGGGCTGTCCTCATAACCGTTCTACTATCCTGCCAGAAGGCACGCGAGGGTACGCTGGCATTGGTTGCCATTGGATGAGTCAGACCATGGATCGTGCTACGGAAGGCTATACCCAGATGGGGGGCGAGGGGGCAAACTGGATTGGTGAAGCGCCATTTTCAACCCGCCAGCATATCTTTCAAAATCTAGGGGATGGCACTTATAACCATTCCGGGCTAATGGCTATTCGTGCCGCTATCGCCGCTAAGATCAACATGACTTATAAAATCCTCTATAATGATGCGGTTGCCATGACAGGTGGGCAAGCGCATGACGGCGCTTTATCACCAGCGCAGATCATCGCTGAGGTGCTAGCCGCTGGCGTGATTAAGGTTGAAATTGTGACTGATCAGGTGGCGGATATTGACCGAACACATATCCCTAAACACATCACCATCCATCATCGTGATGATCTCCAAGTCGTGCAACGCAAGCTAAGCGAGGTGCCGGGGGTTAGCGTTCTTTTATATGTTCAGACTTGCGCCACGGAAAACCGCCGCCGCCGCAAACGCGGCCTTATTGCTGATCCACCGCGCCGGGTTATGATCCATCCTGAGATTTGCGAAGGATGCGGCGATTGTGGTGTGCAATCAAACTGTGTTGCCATTGTCCCATTAGAAACCTCTCTCGGGACAAAGCGCGCTATTGATCAGTCCACCTGCAACAAAGACCTTTCCTGCTTAAACGGCTTTTGCCCTAGTTTTGTGACGATTGAAGGCGGGCACCTACGAAAGCCAGCAGGGCGTGGTCATCCGCCTACTGATCTGCCCTTGCCTAAGCCTATTTATGATCTTGATCAGCCTATGAGCATCTTAATTACAGGGGTTGGCGGTACAGGCGTGGTAACTTTGGGGGCTTTGCTTGGCATGGCCGCGCATATCGAAGGCAAAGGGGTAGGGGTTATTGATATGGCAGGGTTAGCCCAAAAGGGCGGCGCCGTGACCACACATCTTCGGCTTGCTGCCTCTCCAGATCAGATTAAGGCCATTCGGATTGCCCCGGGGTCTGGTGATATTATGTTGGGGTGTGATCAGGTCACCAGTGCAGGGACGGATTGCCTTAATCTGCTTAAGCCTGATGCGCATATTATCGCCAATTCCTACCAAATGATGACAGGGGCGTTTGTTCGGGATCGTGATTTCACCTTGCCCTCACAACAGATTGAGGCGCGGCTAAAGGCGGCGGTTCCTGATGGGCAATGCGTGATGATGAACGCCACAAACATGGCACAGCGCCTGTTGGGGGACAGTATTGGGGCTAATCTGTTTCTCTTGGGCGCGGCGTGGCAACACGGCCTGATCCCTCTTTCTGAAACCTCAATTTTGGCCGCCATTAGGCTCAATCAAGTTGCTGTTAATTTTAACATCTCCGCTTTTGGGTGGGGCCGCGCCTATGCCGTTGATCCCAAGCAATGTGATCTTGCCAAAACCGATATCTCTCAGCCTGAAACCGCCCCTGGCATTATTCATGACCGGATGAAACGCCTAACTGCCTATCAAAATCAACGCTATGCCAAAACCTATCAGGACATTATGACCAAAGTCTGTGACGCTGATATGGCGCCGTCTCAAGACTTCACCAAAACCGTGGCGAAAACCCTTTATCAGCTTATGGCCTATAAAGATGAATATGAAGTGGCTCGCCAACTGACCAGCCCTCAATTTGCGCAAGCCCTCGCAGAGCAGTTTGACGGCGATTTCCGGCTTATCCACTATTTTGCCCCACCATTTTTAGGGGGCATTGATGCGGCTACGGGGCGCCCAAAAAAGCGCCGCTTTGGGACATGGGTTCGGCCACTGTTGCACCTGCTTGCCCGAGGCAAATCTTTGCGTGGGGGGTGGGCTGATCCCTTTGGCTATACGGCTGAACGCCGTATGGAACGCGCCTTGATATCCGAATATCAAGACATGATAAGCACAGTCAGCGCAAACCTGAACTCTGAAAATTATCAGGTCGCGGTTGAGCTAGCTAAGGCACCGCAAGACATCAAAGGGTTTGGCCCTGTCAAGCATGAGGCCGTTGTCAAAATTCGCGCTCAGCAATCCGCCTTAAAAGAGCGCTTTCACGCCGCATCAGCCTTGCCTAAATAAAATATGGTTAAGGGTGTTAAAGTGATATTATGTAATTAGTAAATATTTACAATTTATTTATTTACACAATTATCATTGCCTTTCCTTCTCTCACAGACTAGGTATCGTTTATCAACCTTTTGTCATGGGAGCTGGATTATGGAAAATCAGTCACAAACCTTTGAAACCCACACGCGTGCCCCTTCAGGCCGCTTTACGAATGTAACCAGAGATTACACCCTTTCAGAAGTGGAACGTCTTTCAGGGTCGGTGGAAGTTGAACATTCTCTTGCGCGGCGCGGCGCTGATACCTTATGGCATCTTCTGCATACAGAAAATTACGTCAACACGCTTGGCGCTATTACCGGCAATCAGGCCATGCAGCAAATCCGTGCTGGACTAAAAGCTATTTATCTTTCTGGCTGGCAGGTCGCCGCAGATAACAATGGTTCTGGCCAAATGTATCCTGATCAATCCATTTATCCAGCGAACTCAGGGCCTGAACTAGCCAAGAAAATCAACAACACCTTGCGCCGCGCTGACCAGATTGAGCGGCTGGAAACCGGAACTACCAGCGTTGATTGGCTGGCCCCGATTGTGGCGGATTGTGAAGCGGGATTTGGCGGCGTTCTGAATGCGTTTGAAATCACTCAAGCTTATATTGAGGCTGGCGCCGCAGGTGTCCACTTTGAAGATCAATTAGCATCTGAGAAAAAATGTGGCCATATGGGGGGAAAGGTTCTTATTCCAACCCAGCAGGCCATTGCCAATCTTAATTCAGCTAGGCTGGCGGCAGATATTGCCAAAGTGTCAACCATCATCATGGCGCGTACCGACGCCGAAAGCGCCCGTCTTATCACCTCTGATATTGATGAACGCGACCGTCCATATATCACAGGGGAAAGAACACCCGAAGGCTTTTACCTTCTGGATGATGATCATGCGTTTGAGAGATGCGTTGAGAGAGGATTGGCCTATGCCCCATATGCTGATCTGTTGTGGATGGAAACATCGACCCCTGACCTCGATCAGGCTAGACGCTTTGCCGAAGCGATCAGGACGCAGTATCCAGACCAAATGCTTGCTTATAATTGCAGCCCTTCTTTTAACTGGTCTGCGAATTTATCGCCTGAAGATATACATATCTTTCAAAAGGAAATTGGCGCGATGGGCTATAAATTCCAATTCATCACCTTGGCTGGTTTTCATTCCTTGAATTACAGCATGTTCACCCTTGCACAAGCCTATAAGGCTGATGGAATGAAAGCATATTGTGCGTTGCAGAACGCGGAGTTTGCCGCAGAGAAAGACGGATACACAGCCCACCGTCACCAAAGAGAAGTGGGAGCAGGGTGGTTCGATGCGATTTCCACCACTGTAAAGGGTGGGGATTCGTCAACCACCGCACTTCAAGAGAGCACCGAAAATGCTCAATTCAACCACGCCGCTGAATAGCGTTTTTTGGGAGATATCAACATGTCAGACACACATGATCAAAATAGCCAAGAGGACCGCATCACCATTATTGTTCCTAGTTTTTGTAAAATTGCCATGGAAATTCATAGGCAAAATATGTGGGACAAAGGTTACCGCCTTGAGAGTAATGTGAAGCAACATACGTTTTGGGAAGGTGATGGAAAGCAAACCAAAACGCTATTTTCAGGCGAACAAATGTACGCCGCAACATTTGTGAAAAACTAGCTGTATCTCAGCTATAACATCTCAATCATGAACCGGGCGCTTTGGTCTCTATCCCATAGCCCCGGTTTTCTTTATGATGACACTTTTAACCGCTAGCCCAAATTACCCTTGATCACATACGCTAATCATGGGTTGGCTTGGTAAGCCTTTGTGCCGCGGCGGATCGTTTGCTGAATGCGAATGTCCTTTAGGGGCGTTGCGGTTTCTAGGGGATGTTCTGATAAAATGACGAAATCCGCTAATTTTTCGCTTTCGATTGAGCCTCGCTTGGTGTCTTCAAACACTTGCCATGCGGCATCAATCGTCATGGCGCGCAAAGCCAATAATCGGCTGATTTTCTGATCTTCGCCTAATACCCTGCCCCCATAGGTTTGCCTTTCCACCGCGCAATGAGCCAGATGAAGCGGCCGTGTTGGGGTAACAGAGGCATCATTATGGATGGTAAAGCGGATGCCAAACTGTTGGGCTGAGGCCGCTGGCGATATCCGCTCTGCCCGTTCTGGCCCTAATATCGTGTCGTAATGCAAATCCCCCCAATAATAGATATGAGCAGAAAAAAAGCTGACTGATATGCCTAGCCTAGCCATCCGCTCTAACTGATCTTCTCTGAGGGTTTGACCATGAATAATGGTATGTCTGTGATCATCACGCGGATGAACGGAAAGGGCTTGTTCCACCGCATCAATAAACATATCTGCGCCAGCGTCACCATTACAATGACAATGAATCTGATACCCTAACTGATGCAATCGGGCCACTTCACTTTGATGCACCTCTGGATCAACATAGGGCACTCCTCGCGGCATATCAGTATGCAAGACGATATGATATGGCTGAGACAAGTAAGCGGTTTGAAGTTGAAACGCCCCATCGGTAAAAAGCTTTCTTGGGCCAATATTAAAATAGGGGTTATCTGGCCAAGCCACAGCGTTATCCCCGCTGGTCATCGCCGGTTCTTCTTCACCAACAGGCAGTAAGATCAGATCAATTCCAGGGTCTTTTTCCGCAGGAAGGGTCGCAAAATATTCAAGAAATGACCGCGATACCCACGCATTCTGTGCCATCGTAACCCCATGAGAAACATATTCATCACGAGCGGTTTGAAACCCTTGCCAGAACTTGTCGTTATCAATCAAAAAATTGGTTTGCCCCATGTCTTGCATGGCCTCTAAACCTTCGATGACGCCTGTGAACTCACCAGTTTCAGGATCACGGTTATAGCGACCACCAAAAGGATCAGGGGTATCTTGGGTGATCCCCATCAGATCAAAAACATAGGAATTGGCAACCCCGTTATGACCAGACGCGTGCAAAACCCAGATAGGATGATCAGCAGACACTTGGTCTAGCTCTTTCCTGGTTGGCATTCTGCCTTCGCGAATATTCAGGTTATCAAACAGGACGCCCATGATCCACTCGCCCTTTTTTGTGGTACGGGCTTTCTCGCTTAAGCGTTCTAGCGCTGTGGCCATATCAAGGCAGTCCCCCCTTGGTGGTGAGGACAAATCCACGCGAAACAATTCAACAAAACCCGTGTCAGGGAAATGACCATGGGGATCAATAAAGGCTGGCATAAGACAGCGGTTTTTTAAGTCAACTTCTTTGGTATGCTTTGGCATGACTGACCGCAAATCAGCCTCACTTCCCACGGCAAATATATGCTCCCCTTTTGTCAGCACAGCCTCCGGCTGACTGTTGGTATCATCCATGGTTAAAATATTGCCATTATAATAAAGAACGGATTCCATAAAGCCCCCCTAACGCAACGGGATAAAGCATCGGACACTATGCCCATGGGTTTCGTTCCATTCAGGTGTGTCTTTGCAGATATCCTTTGCAAAGGGGCAACGGGAACGAAACTCACAACCAGATGGCCGCTTTAACAGGCTTGGCGGATCACCATGCAAGATAATCCTATCCATTTTTGCGTGCGGATCAGGTTTCGGGCTAGCAGACAACAGCGCACGTGTGTAAGGGTGCTTGGAGTGATGAAACACATCTTCGGTTGTTCCCTCTTCAACAAGTTGCCCAAGATACATAATGCCCATACGGTCGGAAACATGCCTAACAATATTCAAATTATGGGTGATGATCAGCATGGATAGACCAAGCTGATCCCGAAGATCATTAAGCAAGTTTAACAGCTCCCCCTGAACAGACACATCTAATCCTGCCGTTGGTTCATCCGCCAAGAGTAATTTTGGCTCTAACGCCAACGCACGTGCAACACCAACACGCCTTGCCTGACCTCCTGACAATTGAAAGGGATACCGGCCAGCCATATCTGCAGGCAGACCAACCATTTCAAGAAGCCGAGCAGCTTCGGCATTAAGGTCACGATTGGTCATCCCCTGAATACGATAGGGTTCTGTGATCAATCCCCCAACCGTTAACCTAGGCGACAACGAGCCAACGGGGTCTTGAAACATCAGGCTAATATCTTTTCTAAAGGAGCGCATCTTGCGATCTGATAAGCCGCGAAGCTCATGGCCTTGAAAAAGGATTGATCCTTCTTGTGCTGGCGCCAGACCTGCGATGGCACGGATTAATGTTGTTTTGCCTGAACCACTTTCACCGACCAGAGCGTAAGTTTCACCTTCATCAACATGAAAACTCACCCCAGTCAAAACAGTGGTTTTGCCATAGCTGGTTTTTAAATTGGATACACTTAAAAGTGTCATTCTGGCTCCTGATCATGGTTTAACCAGCAAGCCGCTTGATGGCTCTGGCCCAAAGATACCAAAGGTGGAGTGGCGGTCTTGCATTTGGCTATAGACTCTGAACAACGCTCTTGAAAAATACAGCCTTCTAATGCTTCTGTGAGGTCTGGAATTTCTCCGGGGATCGTAGGCAATCGCTTAGCACGCTCTTTGATATGACCGGGGTCGCATTCGATTAACCGCCGCGTGTAGGGATGCTTGGGGTTGAAAAAAATCTCATCCACTGTTCCAAACTCAACAACACTGCCAGCATACATCACCACCACTCTTTGACAAAGTTCAGCAATGACACCGAGATGGTGAGAGATGAAAAGGATGGAACACTCCATCTCTTTGTGCAGGTCTTTAAGCCGCTTAATAATCTCAACTTCAAGCGTTGCATCTAGCGCGGTTGTTGGTTCATCCGCGATTAATAAATCAGGCCTAGACATCAGCGCCATGGCAATGGCAATGCGTTGCAACATGCCGCCTGAAAACTCAAAAGGGTGTTGTTTTAAGCGCGTCTCTGCATCAGCTATTCCGACCATACTCAGCATTTCAATAGCCTTCTGCCACTTCTCAGCATAGGGGGAGGTGCTGCGATGTTGAATATCGACCATCTGCCGCCCGATAGTGATCACCGGATTAAGACTTTGTATAGGGTCTTGAAAAATAACCGAGATGTCTTTGCCGCGCATATCGCGCATTTCTTTTTCGTTGCAGGCGATGAGGTTTTTACCCTTAAAATGAATAGCGCCTTTTTTCCATTCCGCGTTCTGAGGAAGCAATTGCAAAATGGTTGAGATTAAGGTGGATTTTCCACACCCACTCTCCCCAACAATCCCTACAATCTCGCCTTTATTCACATCAAACGAAATATCACGAAGGGCGCGCAGGTTTCCCTTTTTCGTGTCGTAGTCAATGGTAACACCATCAATTTGCAGCAACGGCGCGGTCATCGGGTTTTCCTCAATCTAGGGTCAACCACATCCCTAAGCGTTTCACCCAAAAAGGTGAAACCAAGGGTGGCGATAATAATGGGAAGACCACCCGCAACAATAAGCCACGGGGTCTGCCGGATCAAAGCATAACCATCTTTCAACAAAGACCCCCAACTAGGGGTTGGCGGCTTTACGCCAAGCCCAAGAAACGATAGCCCTGCTTCAAGGGCAATAACCGTTGGAATATCCATCGCCGCTAATACGCTTAACACGCCAATGATATTGGGCATCATGTGAATTCCTAAAATACGGAAAAGACTTGCCCCCATGCTCCGCTCAGCCAAAATAAATTCTGAGTTTCGCAAAGCCAACGTCTGTGTTCTTGCCACACGCCCATAAATGGGAATAGAGGTCGCCATCACAACAAAAACAACTGTCTGCAAACTTGGCCCAACAAGAGCCACAACCGCAAGGGCAAACATGACAGTTGGAAATGAACGAATAGTATCAAAAATAAGAGACAGAAAATTATCAAGCCAACGCGGCCCATAACCAGCGATCATACCAAGGGTAAGACCGATAAACATTGCCCCAAAGACTGCTGGCAAAGCCACTTTCAAGGCCACTTGGCTGCCCATAATAAGCCGGCTAAAGGTATCCCGGCCTAGCTGATCTGTTCCCAGAAAATATGTGGTAGACGGCCCCTGAAGACGATCCTTTATGTTCATGCCAATAGGATCATGAGGAACAATCCAGTTGGCAAACACAGCGCAAAAAACAAACACACCAACAATAATCAACCCAATTAGACCAAGCGGGTTTTTGGCAACACCGCCGACAATCTTTAAGAACTCCGATTGATGATGATCAGACATTTTCACCTTGGTCTCTTTATCTGTCATGAGATCGCTCATAACGATTGCCTAGAACGTGGATCAAGCCACGCATTTACGATATCAGAAATCGCCGTGGATAAAACGAACAGCCCTGTTGAAACAAGGACAGCACCCATAACAACCGGATAATTTCGGGTGGTAATACTGTCGATGACCAACTTGCCTAATCCTGGCCGGGCAAAGACAATTTCTGCAAAAACCGCCGCGCTTAGCAAAAAGCCCATGCCAACGCCGATCACCGTGATCACTGGCAAAATCGCAATGCGAAGCGCATAGACCATAATGATACGGCGTTCAGCCAACCCAAAGGCGCGCGCAGTCCGAATATGATGTTCCCCCAAAACCTCTAACATGGATGCACGAACCAAGCGGGCAATATACCCGACCCAGCTCAAGCCAATAGCAAAAGCAGGCAAAACAACATGATGAAGACGGCTCCAGAACCCTTCCCCTACACCAATGGCTGGAAACCAGCGTAACTGAACCGCAAAAACCAACAGCGACAGCAACGCGATAACAAACGCCGGGGCAGCAATAAAACTGACAGAAATGAAAGCAATCATGCGATCCCATAAGGTGTTAGGATTTGCCGCCGCGTAAGCGCCAAAAATAACGCCAAGCAACGCAGACCAGATAATCGACGCGAAAATAAGCTCAAGAGTATAGGGAAGCTGTTGCATGACAATATGTGTCACTGACCGCCCCGAAAAAACATCCACCCCCAGATCGCCTTGCATCATTTTGGAATAGAAGATCACCAATTGTTTCCAAATCGGTTGATCAAGTCCTAACGCTGCTGTCAGACTGGCCTGAAGTTCTGGTGTTGCGCGTGGCCCTAGCATAATTTGAACAGGATCACCGGGAACCGCCCTAATCATTAAAAACATAGCGGTGACCGCAACAAACAAGATAAGCGCCGCAAGCGCTAATCGTCGGATCGTGTATGTGATCATGCTAGCCCTGCTCTATGATAAAAAATAAAAAATGGAAAAGACAAGAGAGGCTAAGCCCCTCTTGCCTAGAGATGTTTTAATTACGCTTTCCCAAAATAACGCAATAGGGATAGCCCATCAGGGCGAAGCGATGGCACAACCCGCGAAGAATGAACAATGGGGGTGGCTTCATGCGTGATGAAACGATAAGCACCAGATTCTTCCATCAAATCCTGCGCTCTTTTATACATGGCATCGCGCTTTTTGATGTCGGTTTCCTGTGCCGCCATGGCATGAATCTCATCAAACTCTTCGTTACGGAAACGCTCCCAATTCCATATTCCGGCCTGTTCCGTGGTGAACCAAGCTGTTGCATATGATGGGTCTGGTGCCATAGAGAAGCGGTTTAACACAAGTTGCAGGTCTTCGTTTTCACCACTTGACCAAAACGCCCCTGATTCAAGCACATTAATTTCAAGGGTAATGCCAATTTGCGCCAGCATTGATTGAATGACCTGTGCCATCGTGGTGTAAGTCGTTTTGTTAAGCGTATCTAGTGCTATGACCACATTGGTCTCACCAGATTCCGCCAGTAACGCTCTGGCTTTTTCCATATTCGCCTCAGCAGCGATCAGGTTAGCGGAACGATTCCCCGCAAGCCCCGGTGCGATGATGCCCGTTGACGGTTCAGCAGCACCAAAATATGCAGCTTCTAGCAATGTCGGAACATCAACCGCGTGCTGAATAGCCTGCCTTAGCTTTTTATTTTGGAGCTTGGGATGGTCTAGATTCATGCCAAGCCAGACATAATAAAGTGATGGGTTTTCCACCAGACGCCCACCATTTGGCACATTTTCACGATAGCGTTGCACTGACCCTAATGACACACGCGTCAAATCCAATTCACCCGCATCAAAAGCAATCTCAGCCGTATTCTCATCATCAATCGGATAAATTTCGATATTATCCCACGCGGGTTTATCGCCCTGCCAATTTGGGTTGCGCTTGAGAACGGTTTTTTCTTTAGGTGACCAGCTCGCTCTGACATAAGGGCCTGATTCAGCAACAGGGTCTGAACCAATTCTTCCACCTGCCGCTTCCGTTGCCGATTTCGATACAATGTTACCGGTAATATAAGGAAGAGCAATAGACCATAATGGGGCAAAAGGTTCGTTGAGGACGATGGTGCCCTCACGCTCGCCTGTGACCTCAACATGACTTAATGGCCCCATATCTGGTTTATTCGGGCTTTCGGTTGCATCGGCGATAATTCTCTCAAAGCTGAACTTGACATCTTCAGCGGTCATGGCGCCATGACCATTTGTAAATCCGATATCGTTGCGCAGCGCAAACTTGATATGTGTTGGGTCTACTTGCTCAATCATTTCCGCGGCATCCAGTTGCCAATCCCACTCTCGGCCGGGCTTATACTGAATAAGCTTATTATAGATTGAGGCGTGAATTTCTTCCTCAACAACACCCACACTATGCGCTGGGTCCATATTCGGGGCATCGCCATAGGCTCTTACCCTAAGCGTGTTGCTATCTTGCGCCCATGCCTGATGGTGAAATCCCATTGGCATAAGACTAGCCGCACCTAATGCGGTTGAACTTTGCAAAAACTGTCTTCGTCCTAAAGGTGCTTTGATCCATTCCATTTTCATCTTGCTCTCCCTTGTTTTCACTAGAGAAGCCCACGAGGAATGGTTTCTTTCCATTCTTTAACGAGGACCTCAGATTTTACTGCGCCTTCTGTCGCGCGCAGTTCACGATGCAGATAGAAATTCTCATGATCACAACTGATATGACTTGAGGTATCTATCTCAACTTCCCAGTCATCTCTTTGATAATTGAAATTCCACGTCACTTTCAAATTTGCACTTGAAGGGTCTTGAGGGTGAATAGCGTAACGCATATGGACATGATTGCTGGTTATCATGCCATGAGCACGATCTTGGGTTTGCCCAAAATCATCAAAACTTTCTTGAACGACTGTCCCGTCCGCATCTTCATAATCCTTTGCCCAGCCCTCAGCGTCCCGAAGGGTTATGGCAGAATCCGGAATGATCCGATCAATTGATGCTGGATGCGCGGTAGGCACCGCATTGTCATTTTGCCGAATGGGTAGAACAAGGACCGTTTCCTTTTCCTCAATGGCAATGACCACAGGTTGCGGTGACGGCCAGACGATAGGCCAGTATGATGTTGATAAGGATAGCCTTAACCGATGACCTGCCTTGAGACGGTAAGCACAGGCATTAAGAAAAAACTCAGCGTGATATAATTCCCCGGGAATCAGTTCTGATGGGGTCTCATGGCTTTGCCAGTGGGTCAAATTAAACGGGCGATAGGTAATTCGCTGTGATACGCCGTTATCATCAACCTCACATAATCTGGCAACAATTTGGGCAACGGGTTGATCCACGGTGAAAGCGATTTTTAGGCGCGGTTGCCCGAATATTTCTAAGTCTTCAGATAGCGCCATATCAAAACAGGTTGATAGCGCATCATCATGGGCCTGATCCCCCGGCAACTCATTATCATACCGCATACCAGGGCAAAAATAGCCACTCGCCATACCAAGATGGGCAGGATTACTAATCATCACCTTGCCTTGCCCCGATTCGGAGCCCAAGGCCTCGCCATTGAGATAAAAATTCTGTTCTTTAATATATGGTGATGGCCATTCCGCCTCAGCGATCCAATGCCCTGTTGGCGGTGTCATCTGTCTTGTTGGGGTCATAAACTCTTTACAAAAAGCGCGATAATCAGGAAGATTCTCAACACCATTTTCTTCGCCTTTAAGCCAGCGATCAAACCAGTTCAACACCTCAGAATGAAAATCCGCCGCCCCAAGTTTAGAGATATGCGGATAACGATGTTCCCATGGGCCAACCAAAGCCTTTGCCTGACCTGTCAGATGTTCCGCAAGATATCCGGGGGTGTTGACATAGGCATCCGCCCAACCAGTAATGGCAAGCACAGGAATAGTGATACGGCCCCAATCTTCGCATACCGAACCATGTTTCCAATACTCATCACGGGTCTGATGCCGCAGCCAAGTCGTAGTCAAGTCTGGCATATGTTCCATTCTGGCGATCCAGTCTTCACGCCAGTCTGACCGTAACAAGGGGTCTGCTGGCCGTGACAAATACGCCAGCATTGTTGCCCCCCAATTCGCATTATCACTTAAAAGACATCCGCCCATATAATGAATATCATCAGCGTATCTGTCTGTTGTAGAGGCAACGGTGACAATGGCTTTGAGGGATTCTGGTCTGCGGTAAGCCAATTGCAAGCCATTAAATCCGCCCCAACTGATGCCAATCATCCCGATAGACCCATTGCACCAGTCTTGGCTAGATACCCATGCAAGGACCGCCTCACCATCACTTAATTCTTGTTCAGAATATTCATCATCAAATTGGCCGTAACTATCTCCTGTGCCAGCAATATCAACGCGCAGACAGGCGTAGCCATGTTTGACAAAATGTGCATGGGTTGTGGCATCTCTCTCGGCAGTGCCGTCGCGCTTTCGGTAGGGCAAGTATTCAAGGATAACCGGATACGCGCCGCCAGTTTCCGGCAACCATAAACGCGCCGATAGCCGTCTGTTATCTGGCAAATCAATCCAGATGGTGTCATCAAAATTTCTGAGTGCGCTCATCCTGACCCCTCATATTCTGAAATTATGATGAAATTTAATTTTGAATTTACAAACTAAGCAATGTTATACATTATTAAGCGATAGTAAGCAGTAATACATATATCAGAGAACAGTATTATGGATAAACATCATGATTTTTCAAAAAATCTGAAACTTCTCTGTTCTCGTCATCACAGCATTGCACAAATTTGCCGTGATATTGGCATTAACCGCCAACAGTTTAATCGCTATCTGAACACTGGCGGTATGCCATCCGCGCATAACCTGTTTCGTATTGCTCGTTATTTTTCTGTTTCAGAAGAAGAGCTGATGATGGATCATCACGATTTTAGACGAAATTATCAGCCGGGATCTAACCCTTATACCCAAGGGCCTATGCGTCATCTGGCGCAGGCCTTTCAGTCTGAGCCTAATATGCTTAGGCGCTATCTTGGCTTTTACTTCAGCCATTTTCGCTCACCTAGTTGGCCGGGGAAAATTATGCGGGCGCTAGTCTGGCTTAATGAAGAAGATGGGTATGTTGTCTCGCATAGTTATGAGAGAGCTTACGATGATGACGCCAATATCCGCCAAAACACGCGCTACGCTGGTCTGGCCGCTTATCGTGAAGGTCGCATTTATATTGTTGAAAGGGCGTTTAGCGAAGATGGGTTTTTGTCTGAGACCATTTTGTTTACCGCCCAAAGACAAAAGGTTCAATATTTGCGCGGAATGACGTTAGGCGTTGCCGCAGAACCAAGCCTTGAGCCTTATAGCTCTCCTTCTATTTGGAAGAAAATTCCTGAAAAAATAACCGCACGTGAAGCCGTGTCGGCAACAGGAATCTTTGATATCAACAGCACTCAGATTGACCCTATCATCAGGGAATTCCTGACCAATCCGATCAGCTAAATGATGATATCTTCTAGGGATGATCTGTTTTTTTCTGTTATGAGAACACTTACACTATATGTCATGATTCTCATTCCTGTTTTCTGTTTCAAAGATTGATAAATGAACAACACATCCCTCGCAGACAAAATCCAAAACCTTGCTAGACAATCCATTCTTGATGGGCCAACCAGTATCAAACGGCTGCATCACTTATCTGATCTTATGGGGATTGATCTTTGGATCAAACGCGACGATGAGGCTGGGCCAAGTTTTGGCGGAAACAAATCCCGCCAGTTAGAATATTATTTTGGCGACGCACTGGCCCAGAACGCCGATACCATCCTTGTGACCGGCGCCGTTCAATCCAACTTTGTCCGATTAACGGCGGCGATTGCCGCGACCTTAAACATGAAGGCGGTTGTGCAACTTGAAGACCGCGTGGAAAACCCAGATGCGTATTATCGCGAAACTGGCAATGTCCTGCTTAATCAGTTAATGGGGGCAGAAATCCGTTCCTTTCAAGGGGGAAGTAGCGAGGACGCAGACGCCGCGTTATATGACTACGCTGATCAATTGCATAAGCAAGGCCGTAAACCATATGTGGTTGCCCTATCTGGAAAGACCCCGCCCCTTGGCGCCTGTGGGTATTTTCAATGCGCAAAAGAAATCGTTGAACAATCTAACCAAGCCTTTGATCATATTATCGTCGGAACAGGAAGCGGCGCCTCACATTTGGGTCTAACCGCCGGAATGAAATATTACAGCCCAACAACCACAGTCACAGGGTCATGCGTGCGCCGCCCTCTCTCAGAGCAACGCCAACGATTATATCGTCTGGCACAACAATTTAATAATTTGGTTGATCATCCTGACTATCTCAAAGCAGAGGATTTTCATGTTTGGGACGGGGCGTTTTCACCGGGCTATGGCAAGTTTAATGATACCGCGGCAGATGCCCTTAAAATGATGGCTAGAAAAGAAGGATATATTCTTGACCCGGTCTATACAGCGAAATCCTTTGCGGCGGTGCCGGGGCTACTAAAAGACGGATGGATTCTGCCGGGGAGCCGGGTGCTGTTTATTCACACCGGGGGGTTAGGGGCCTTTTTTGCCTACCAAAAAGACCTCATGGCTTATTTCAAGGCTTAATTGATAGCTGGATAATTCCGTTGACACAAACGGGGAAGCCAGACAAGATCGTATGTTAAGAAAAAGATAATAAAAAGTGAACAAACTTAAAACTAGAGGGAGCATTTTATGAATAAAATTTTAAAAGGTGGCCTTGTAGCGATTGCTTTTATGATGAGCAGTGTCGCGGCAAAAGCCCAAGAAGCAGGAGGAACACTTGCGTTTCTGGTGCAACCAGAACCTCCGACCCTTGCTTCATATGTGTCCACATCTGGACCAATCGGACTGGTTATGCCGAAGATATATGAAGGTCTGTTTGATTATGACAATGATGGCAAGATGGTTCCTATGCTGGCCGAAAGCTATGAAATGAGCGCTGACGGTAAAACCGTAACATTTAATCTCAGAAAAAATGTGCGCTGGCATGATGGTGAGCCATTTACCTCTGCTGATGTGAAATTTACCATTTTGGAAGTATTGAAAAAAGTTCACCCTCGCGGCCCAAATTCATTCCGCGAAGTGAGCCGTATTGATACCCCAGATGATCACACAGCCATTTTTCATCTTGATAACCCTGCCCCATATATGATGCGGTCTTTTTCTGCTTACGAATCCCCAATGGTTCCTATGCATTTGCTCGAAGGGCAGGATGTTAAATCCGCACCACTAGCGAACAATCCTGTTGGCACCGGGCCGTTCAAATTTGTTGAATGGAAAAAAGGACAGTATATCCGTCTAGATAAGAATGAGGATTACTGGCAGGAAGGCTTGCCTTACCTTGACCGTATTGTTGGCCGCTTCATTCCTGATGCGTCAACAAGAACCGCGGCAATGGAAAATGGCGAAGTCATGTATGCGGCCTATAATGCCATTCCAAATATTGACGCTGTTCGCCTAAAAGAGCGTGATGATATTGGGGTGACAACAGATGGGTATTCCATGATTAATCCGATGGCATTGATTGAGTTCAATACCAAAGAAGGGCCATTTGTTGACGCCGCCATTCGGCGCGCGATTTCAACAGCTGTTGATCGGCGTTTCATGATTGATACCATTTTCTTTGGTTATGGAAAGCCAGCAACAAGTGCGTTAAGCAGTAACTTTAAGGCCACGAATTTGCACGCGGCTATGCCGAATTACCCTGAAAATGGTGATGTTGATGCGGCTAACGCTATGCTTGATGCGGCTGGATATAAGAAAGATGCCAATGGTGTCCGCATGCGGGCTGTGCTGGATATCATTCCTTATGGTGAAGACTGGCGCCGGGCTGGCGAATACCTCAAGCAGGTGATGGGCGATATCGGAATCGAAGTCGAATTGCGGTATGAAGATGTGCCAACATGGTTGAAGCGTGTCTATCATAATTACGATTTTGAAATGAACATCAATTATTTCTATCAGTTGCCTGACCCTGTTCTTGGTGTTCACCGTCACTATGGGACTAATCAGATTCGTCAAGGAACCCATTTTGTTAACTCATCACGTTACAGCAATCCTGAACTTGATGCGTTGCTAGATTCCGGTTCTAAAGAGCCTGATGCCAATAAGCGGACAGCGACCTATCGCGACATTCAGGAAATTCTGGCCGAAGATATGCCAGTGGTTAACCTGTTTGAGCTTGAGTTCCTGACCGTCTACAACACCGAATTGAAAGGGGCTTATGGTTCCGCAATGGGTGCATATGGCTCGTTCAGAGAAGCGTGGCTTGACGACTAAAACTTTTGTTATTGAGCCAGCATAAAGCTGGCTCAATAACCTCATCTTTTTTATATTTTAATGTAATGGCATTCATCGATAATGACGCGATCCAGCAAAATCTTTAAATTTGTCTTAAAACGATTGCTTCAGGGTATTCCGATTATTCTGGCTATTGTTATTATCAATTTCTTTTTATTAAATATGGCTGATGGTGACGCGGTTGATGTCTTGGCTGGTGAGGCCGGATCAGCGACACCAGAATACATGGCAGAGCTAAGAGCCAAATTTGGCCTTGATCAGCCTCTACCTGTTCAGCTGATGGTCTATTTGAAAAATGTTGTCATGCTTGATCTGGGATATTCTTTCCGACATGACATGCCTGTCAGTGAACTGATTGTAGACCGGTTCTGGCCCACAGCTTTACTGATGGTTAGCACCATTTTATTAGCGGTTGGTTTTGGTATCTTGCTTGGCCTTCTGGCAGCAATGCGCCTTAATACATGGAAAGATGCCGTGATTACCGTTTTCGCGCTCATTACTTATGCGACCCCATTATTCTGGGTGGGCTTAATGATGATTGTTGTGTTTTCTCTTAATCTGGGATGGTTTCCAACAAGTGGGATGGAAAACGTTGCCGCCTTTTACGAAGGCTGGGACCGGGTGAAAGATATCGCGGTGCATCTTGTTCTGCCCACTATTACCTTATCGCTGTTCTATCTTGCGCTTTACACCCGTATGATGCGCGCATCCATGCTAGAGCAATATGGCCAAGATTACGTCATAACCGCACGGGCAAAAGGGTTAACAGAGCGGCGCATTACCTTTGTCCATGTTTTGCGCAATGCGTTATTACCCGTGGTCACCATGGCAGGTGTTCAAGTCGGGGCCTTGATCGGCGGCTCGGTGATTGTTGAATCGGTGTTTGCCTGGCCGGGACTTGGGATGCTAGCTTTTGAATCGCTGTTTGCACGCGACCTTAATCTTCTGCTTGGCATTTTTCTCCTATCTTCTGCTCTTGTGATCGTCGTGAATTTGATCGTTGATATTATTTATAGTTTGCTTGATCCAAGAATAGAGGTGTCCTGAAGATGCGGGATTTTTGGAACCGATATAAGCGCAATCGCTCGGCTGTCTTTGGACTAGTTGTCATTCTGCTGGTGATACTCATGGCGGCAACGGCAGATTTGCTTTATGCCTTTGACCCTTTTCGGCTGGCGGGGAAACCCTTGTCATCCCCGGGGACAAATGGCTTTTTGTTAGGCAGCGATTCTCTTGGCCGTGATGTTGCTGCGGGCATTGTTCATGGGGCAAAAACCAGCCTTCTTATTGGTCTGGTTGCAACATTGGTTGCGGTGTTCATTGGTATTTTGTTTGGTGCGCTTGCAGGGTATTATGGCGGGCAGATTGATAATATTTTGATGCGCGTCACCGAGGTGTTTCAAACCATACCATCATTTATTTTTGCCATTCTTCTTGTTGCGATACTCAAGCCCTCTATTTACAGCGTCGTCATCGCTATCTCGGTGGTATCTTGGCCGGGTGTAGCGCGGTTGGTGCGAGGTGAGTTTTTGTCGTTAAAAAATAGGGAATTTGTGCAAGCCTGCCACACCCTTGGTATGAGCGATTTGCGCATTATGTTACGCGAAATCCTGCCAAATTGTTTAAGCCCTATCATTGTTATTGGCTCCCTCATGATTGCCACGGCAATTTTGATTGAAAGCGGTTTATCGTTTTTAGGTTTGGGTGACCCTAATATTATGAGTTGGGGTTTTCAAATTGGTGCTGGCCGGACCATGCTGCGTTCTGCGTGGTGGGTATGTACCTTCCCCGGTGTTGCTATCCTGATAACGGTGTTGGCAATTAATCTTGTTGGCGAAGGCTTAAATGACGCATTAAACCCTAGGTTAAGAGAAAGAAATTGAGACAAAAGCTTCTTGATATTGCCGACCTTCATATTGAGCTCCCTCAAGGGGCTGATCGCCAATATGCTATTCAGAAAGTTAACCTTGAACTTAAGCAAGGCGAAACGCTTTGCGTCGTGGGTGAGAGTGGGTCCGGAAAGTCGCTAACTGCCCGAGCTATTATGGGGCTTTTGCCGCAACCCCATGTGCGCGTATCCCATGGCGAGATCATATTTAATAATGAAGATATCACCAAGGTTAGTTATGAGCGCCTAAGAGAGTTGCGCGGCAGTGAAATCTCTATGATTTTTCAAGAGCCCATGACGGCGCTTAATCCGGTGATGTCCATCGGCGCCCAAATTGATGAGATTTTTCGTTATCATGTCGATATGACAAAGGTCGAGCGACAAAAACGTGCGGTAGAATTGCTTGATGATGTTAATCTTCCTAATCCTGAACAGATTATGAAGGCTTATCCGCATGAGTTATCAGGGGGGCAACGGCAACGCGCAATGATTGCCATGGCGCTTGCGTTAAAGCCCCAAATTATCATCGCAGATGAACCGACAACCGCCCTTGATGTAACAACACAAGCACAGATTCTAAAATTAATAAAAGATATGCAGGTAGCCTATAATACCGGGGTCTTGTTTATCACCCATGATTTTGGTGTTGTGGCGGATATTGCGGATCGGGTCGCGGTCATGCAACATGGGATAGTGGTGGAAAGCGGAACCGTTAAGCAGGTTTTGAATAATCCAAAACATCCTTATACCAAGGCATTGATTAGCGCTGTCCCTAGCCTTTCGCCACGAAAAGCCAAAACCGTATCCAAAGAAAAAGTGCTAGAGATTCAAAATCTTTGCAAAACCTTTGGTGGTGGGCGTGGGCTGTTTGGGTTTGGCAAGCCATCACGGCAAGTTGAAGCTCTAAAAAATGTCACGCTTGATCTTTATAACGGGGAAACCTTGGGGGTAGTTGGTGAAAGCGGGTCTGGCAAATCTACCTTGGCGCGATGTATTATCCGATTGATGGATACCGATTCTGGTGCGATTACCATTGAAGGCACCCAGATTAATATGCTGAAACGCAAAGCGATGCGAGCCTGGCGAAACAAAATCCAGATGGTTTTTCAAGACCCTTTTGCCTCACTCAACCCTCGCATTAAAGTTGGTGACATTATTGCGCAGGGGCCAATTACACAGGGCATTGCCCGAGAGGAAGCCATTAAAAGAGCGCGTGAACTGATCTCTATTGTTGGACTAGATGACAAATCCTTTGATCGTTATCCTCATGAGTTTTCTGGTGGCCAGCGTCAACGCATTGGCATTGCCAGATCATTAGCACTCAAACCTGAAATTCTGATTGCGGATGAACCGGTTTCCGCTCTTGATGTTTCCATTCAATCTCAAATTCTTGATTTGCTAGATGATATTCGGGAACAGATGAACCTTTCGATGATCTTTATCACCCATGATCTGCGTGTTGCCGCACAGGTATGTGACAGAATGGCCGTCATGCAGTATGGAGAAGTGGTGGAGATAGGAAAAACCAAAGATATTTTTTCAAAACCTCAACATCCATATACGATTGATTTGCTATCCGCTGTTCCCGGGAAAGATTGGAAAAGCCATTCATCCCAAAAAAAACCAGCAAAAGCTAAAGCCAAGCCAAAAGCTAAGCCAAAAGCCAAATAAATCGATCAATCCTTTTTGAGCAGATCATGCCATGACTTATCCCCTAGGGACTATCGCATCACTTTCAAAAGCCTATGAAGATGGCACCTTGACAGTCAAGGAGGTGGTGTCTGCCCATCTGGATCAGATACATAAACATGACGCTAAACTTGGGGCATATCAATCTGTCTTTACGGAACAAGCCATGCAGATGGCAGACGCGGCAGATCAGTCCATAAAGGCCGGATACCGGCTTGGCCCCATGCATGGAATCCCGTTTGCCTTGAAAGATATTTATCATCTTGAAGGTACGGTTTGCACCAATGGGGCTAAGGTTTTCCTTAATCAACAATCCACAGAAACCGGACCTGTTGTCAGGCGCTTGATCGCCGCTGGCGGGATCATCCTTGGTAAAGCCAAAACCGTTGAACACGCCTTTGGCGGGTGGGGAACTAATCAACAGATGGGAACACCATGGAATCCGTGGGATACAGCGCATCATCGTATTCCGGGTGGGTCATCTTCTGGTTCTGCGGTGGCGACATCCGCGGCGATGGCGGTATGTGCCATAGGATCAGATACCGGGGGATCAGTCCGGCTGCCAGCTGGATTTTGCGGATTAACCGGGCTTAAGGTGACAGAGGGACAATTGCCATGTGACGGCATTATGCCCCTGTCACAAACCCTAGACACCCCGGGGCCAATTACACAAACCGTCACTGATGCGATCATACTCTATGAGGTGATGCAAGGCCGGTCCGGGGCAGATATTGACCACGATATGAAGACTAGCCAAGGGCTGTTTGGTAAGGCCGCCCAAGACATTGCCGGGCTAAATATTGGCATCATGGATGACAAAGAAAGAGCATTATGCTCCTCAGACGTTCTGGCAAATTATGATCAGCTTGTGGATACCCTAAAGGGCCTAGGGGCGCGAATTAACGTGTTTTCCGCCCCCTTCAGCTATGCGGAATGCGCGGATTGGAATGGGGATATTACCGCAATCGAAGCCTATGGCAATCACGGGGCATTATACGAAGATCAAACAGCACGACTTGACGAAGATGTTCGCAAGCGTGTTCTGTCAGGCAAAACAAGATTAGCTCATGATTATATTCATCTGCTTAAGCAGAGGCGAGAACATAAGGCGATGTTTATGTCATCTATGACCGGTTTTGATGCTATCATTACCCCGTCAATGACAACCACAGCGCCAAAAATGAGTGATGTGGATCAGGCGGTGGCACCGGGACATTTCACCCGCCCATTTAATTATTTTGGGGTCTGCGGATTAAGTCTGCCAACAGGGCTTTCCAAAGATGGCTTGCCGTTTTCTTTGCAGATCATTGCAAAACCGCATGATGAAGCTATGTGTATCCGCATTGGGATGAATGTTGAGTCTGCCATCAAATCTATTGGAAGACCCAACCTTTAGTAATGCCGCGCTTTTGCCTGACGCTGATGATTTATGATGCGCTCGTGAACCGCTTAACCACATTGTGAAGTAGCCGCGAGACATTATTATCAAACTGATTCCACGGCAGGCTTCCGCAAAAGGTAATTGACCCTGTTGAAAATACCTTGCCGCCAGATGGGGTTTCAAAATAAATCATATCCGCACGCTTAGCGGCGTCTTCGCTTCCGCCAGACAGATTAGTCAGATGCGTGAGATGTTCTTCTGGCACAAGCATAAAGTCATGAGCAAAGGATTGCGCTAATACGGTGACATTATGACCGTCTTCTAGATTGGGATCAACTCGGTCTAGCTCAAATCCAGCCGCCCCATTTCCGCTAAAACCAAAATTGCCAATCTCATCATCTTCTATACCGTCAAAAAGCCAGTCAAATTCAGGGTCAAAGCAAGTGCGGTGATAGGGGTGGCCTTCAAATACACCTTGCGCTGTAAATCCAATACCAACCAGTTGTTGTGGTGGCCGGCCATTACGCCGCCATAATCCCCCATAAGACCCATCAAAACTGTGGTAATATTCCCCCGGATTAGATGCCCATGCTCGCAACCCATCTTCGGCGCGTCTGATCTCTAACAGGTCAGACTGTTGCTGATGACGAACAATTTTCCAGTAAAATCCATTGCCGCCAAGATACAGCAAATTGCCCCCTTGATCACGATATGCCGTTAACGCATCAAGCATATTCTGGGTATGGTATTCAGGGTGTGTTCCAGTGGTGACCGCCGCGTAGCCCCTTATGGCTTCTACACCCTCACGGTCAAGTTCATCATCGGTAATAATATCATAATCAATGTTATTTGCATGAAGCCATGAAATCAGATGGCTATCAGCCTGAAAATGCCTCAGACCTGAACATTCCGCCTCACCAAAAGTAATATAGCCAGGACGTAAATTAAACAGTGGCCTTTTATGCGAGGCATGGCAAATGCCGCTTCCGTCAGGATGATTATTATACGTTGATAACCCATATTCTTTATGAACCGCGGGATTATGCGGATATGCCCCCCAATCCGCGATCCGCTTTAACCACCCATCATGATAATCCGGGCGCGCATGATTGCCATAAATAGTATATGTAAAGGTGGAAACCAGCACACATAGTTTGGCGGATGGTTTAGCTTTGGGCGCGCAAACAAAAAATGGGATAGCGTCTTCACTATCGCCAGCCTTAATGCGCATCACATAAATGCCTGAAGCCATATCCTTTGGAATGGTAAAAGTAAAACTGCTGTCCCAGTTAAAATCATAAATATCATCATCGTGAAAATGAATAGCCGCGTAATGAGAAGGGCAATGCTTCCAGCTAAACTCACTTGCGTCCCACTGGCTACTGCATACGCCTCTGGTTGGGGCATTAATCAGTTGTAGCGTCAGGTCGTCATTGGCGCCCATATCCGGCACCTCAAGCGCTGTCATGTTAGTGGCCAGATTCCATTCCGCCACGATCTTGCCGTCAATGGTAAGGATAGGATGTTCCACGCGGCCATTGAAATGGTGTTCTGGTATCGCATCACTAAGTTGCGCGGCTAGCGTCAATACCCCATGCAGATCAAAGCTGCCCTCATGCCAATCAAATTGTCCTGATGCGGTGTCGGTTTGTTTGTTATGAACATGATAAATGTCTAGGCTGAAATAACCTGATGCCGTTATTGTCGCTGTCACCTTATGCCACTTGCCAAGTGAAACCATCTGTTGAGAGGTCATGCCGTCATCACCATATCGGAGATGAATACGACCATCAGGGCCAAGCCCTAACCATAAGCGGCCTATGGACAGGATAGTTTGCTCACCTGCCGTTTGGTGCGTTGGCATGATGGTAACAGAAATGGCGATATGATCATTGATACGATGCGTAACCGCTTTCTGTGTTCGCGCATATGAGCCGGGAAAGAAATCTTGTTTTTCCAGTTGATATTCTTGAGGGGGATAGATGGCGTCACAATCGGTCTCAACAACGCCCATACCAGCCGGATTGGGATCAGCAGAAATGGAGCGCGTCAGATACGTAAAAACCTTCTGACCGGTTTCGTTGGAAACATGAAAGCTAATCTTTTCCCCCGAACGGACAGACAGTTTGTCTGAATATCCTATTAATTTTATGCTCATTTCACTCACCCTTTAGCTTATCATCCCTTATGTTCAGCAAGATTCTACCTTATCGCGTGAAAACGGCAAGCGCTGTCATTGGCCCACCTCATCGCAACGCTTTCATCATTGATAAAAGGTACCTTTCCAGAGATATCGCTGAACCATGCTACTGATCCTCTAAAAATCGTGCTTGGTTATTGGCCAGATAGCCTACGGTGCCTTGTGAAAACCAATGAAAATGCTGTTATCATAATCTGGGGGTTGGGGGGTCACCTTCCGTGTCTGCTGCTATGGCTTTGCGCTGCCGGAAACCAAGTTGTTCAAAGGCAAAAATAGCCGCCAGAACAATAAAAAAGCCAAACCATTCTATTAAGGAAAGCTGTTGGCCAAGAAAGACTAGCGCCAAAAGGGCAGCAAAAAGTGGCTCAACACAAGCAAGGAGTGAGGCGCGTGTCGTCCCGATAATACGCGATCCTTCAAAAAACAAAACCCAGCTTAGGACAAAAAAGACCCCATTTGATCCAATGGCCATAACGCCAATATCTGTCTGGGGTGCAGTGATAGCAAAGCCCAAAGGCATCATCGCCAGCATGAGAATAAGACCAATGACACTGATATAAAAATTAAGTACCGCCCCGCCCATTGTTATTGCTAATTGGCTTGATGTCTCAATAAACATAATGAAACTGATTAGCCCAATCACACTGATCAAAACGCCATAGAAATTAATATCGCCTTGCCCATCAAAAATCATGATACCAAGGCCAGCCAGCACCACACCCATGCAAAGCCAGCGAAATGCCGATAGCCGCTCTCCGCGTTTGAACCTTGCCAGAATGGCAATCCCAAAAGGAAAACTGTAAAGGATCAAAAGCACAAGACCGATATCAATAAACTCCACCGCGTGATAGGTGGCGGCCAGCAATATCAACGCAGTGATGCCTGTCACCATTAATGGCAAAATCCCGTCACGAGGAATACGAAACGAGGCGCTTGTCATCATCCCATAAGGCAACAGAATAGCCGCGCCGATGACAAATCGGCTCATAATCAGGAAATAAAGCGAGACCCCCTGATCAAGCGCTAGCTTTGCGGAATTTGGGACAACCGCGAAACATATTGATGAAATCACGATGAGAGCGACACCAATCATCTGTTTTGAGGTATTCACCACCATAGCCCTATTAAGTTCACTCATCACATTCGGATGAGTAACGCATGAATGCTCTAGATTGACTAGTGAAAATCCACCCGAATTCATTTGCAAATGCGATCATTTTGTTATTACCTAATAGCAGATAAAGATTTGCGGCGAATAAAAACCCATCGCATGAGGTGAAATATGGAAACGCCTTCCACCCCTCAACCTAAAGCGCTTAAGCGTAGCGCCTCAAAAAACAACATCTCTGATAACGGTAAGCCTAACGCAAAATCAGAATGGCATTATCATCCGCCTATTCCGATTGATAACAATCCGCTGTTTTCATGGCCTATCCGCTGGAAAGACACCTTGATTTATTACCGCGATAGCTGGCTCGTGCTATCAGAAGGGACAATTTTTATTCTGCTGGCGGTGTTGTCATGGCAGTTTCTTAGCCCGACGATAGAGACAGCTCAGAACCTGCATTGGTCATGGATTGGCGGCATCTGGCTTCGGAACTTTCTGATCTTGCTAGGGGTTGCAGGGGTGCTGCATTACTATTTCTTTGCCCGAAAACAGCAAGGCACAGAGCTGAAATATGTTCCATCCTTTATGTCCAAAGGCAGCCGCTTTCTGTTTAACAATCAGCTTTTGGATAATATGTGTTATGCGCTGGTCAGTGGGGTATTGATCTGGTCTGCCTTTGAGGTGCTGATGTTTTGGGCTATGGGCAATGGCTATGGGCATATGATTACGTTTCAAGATCACCCGATCTGGTTTGTTCTTGCCCTGCCATTGATATTCATCTGGATTGCGTTTCATTTTTATTGTGTGCATCGGTTGTTACACGTCAAGTTTCTGTATGATTGGGTCCACGCCCTACACCACCGGAATATTGCCACAGGGCCGTTTTCAGGGGTTTCGATGCATCCGGTGGAACATCTGTTTTATTTTTCATCGGTGCTGATCCACCTGATCGTGCCAACGCATCCCGTGCATATTATTTTTCATCTCTACACACTGACCTTGGGGGCAGTGTTTGGGCATACCGGGTTTGATGCGCTTTTGGTGAAAAACAAAAGACGCTTAGCCATTGGGCATTTCCACCATCAGCTTCATCATCGGTTTTTTGATTGCAATTACGGATCGGTAGATATGCCATGGGATAAATGGTTTGGCACCTTTCATGATGGCACCCCAAACGCGATGAGCCGGATCAGGGCATCCCGAAAACTTTAATCGTTTGGAAACTGTCCTTTCTTTGCTAATGGACGTTAATCACTTTCATTTATGACTTTAATAGCAGCGGCTGTTTCTAGCACTGACTGTTCGAAAGGAATTGGTTTCCAGTTAAATAGCTTGCATGTTTCCGAA
>CBFHXL010000016.1:0-42850 GCA_965659785.1 Puniceispirillales bacterium (SeqCode) | reverse complement strand
ACCAACCGTTTCCCGAATGGCGGCAATCGCCTGCTCACGATAAGACGCCATGGTCCAATCCCCACGGCAACCGCAAATATCCTTGGCAAAGCGTTCCAACAAGGCCTTGCCCCCGGGGGTGTGAACAACCTCAGGGTGAAACTGAACCCCATAAAACCGTCGGCTTTCATCAGCGATAGCCGCAAAAGGTGCGCCTGAACTCGTGGCAATAACCGCAAACCCGTTGGGCAAGTGATCAACCTTATCGCCATGCGACATCCAGACCTGATGCTGGCTATCCTGATCCCATAACCCCGCAAAAAGAGGCGAAGCCGCCGCAATATTCAAATCTGCGCGACCAAACTCACGCGTGTCGCCAGATATCACCTTACCACCAAGCTGTTGACACATGGTTTGCTGGCCATAACAAATCCCAAAAATTGGCACACCCATATCAAAAACAGCCATGGGCGCCCGAGGTGAGCCCTCATCCACCACAGACATAGGTCCGCCAGATAGGATGATGCCTTTTGGGGCAAAGTCGGTGATCCGCTTCACGTCAGTATCAAAGGGCAGAATCTCAGCATAAACGCCGGTTTCCCGAAGCCGCCTTGCGATCAACTGCGTGACTTGTGATCCAAAATCAAGAACAAGAATACGTTCAGTCATTACATATTATGCCGATAATTCGGTGCCTCGCGCGTGATAGTGACGTCATGGACATGGCTTTCCTTCAACCCTGAGCCTGTGATCCGGACAAAGGTACATTGGCTTTGCATATCGGCAATATTATGTGATCCGGTATATCCCATCGCGGCGCGAAGACCGCCGATCATCTGATGGATAACTGCGCCTGCAGGGCCTTTATAAGGGACTTGGCCTTCGATACCCTCTGGAACCAGTTTTAGCGGTTGCGAAACCTCAGCCTGGAAATACCGATCCGCTGATCCTTGCGCCATTGCCCCCATTGAGCCCATGCCGCGATAGGCTTTATAAGACCGCCCTTGATAGAGAAAAACCTCGCCCGGGGTTTCATCTGTTCCCGCTAGCATCGTTCCCATCATGGCGGCATCCGCCCCGGCGGCAATCGCCTTAGCCAGATCACCTGAATATTTAATTCCGCCATCAGCAATCGCAGGCACACCATGGCGATGACAAACGGCGGCGGCATCCATAATGGCAGTTAATTGCGGTACCCCTACGCCAGCGACCATGCGTGTGGTACAGATTGACCCCGGGCCAATGCCGATTTTAACCGCATCCGCCCCAGCCTTGATTAAGGCCTCAGCCCCTTCGGCCGTGGCAATATTGCCGCCGATAATCTGAACATCATTGGAAAGCTTACGCACCGATGCCAAGGTATCCAGCACCCCAGCGGAATGGCCGTGAGCAGTATCAACAACAACCACATCCACGCCAGCGGCAATCAATGCCTCAGCCCGTTCAATACCATCTTTTCCTGTTCCCACGGCTGCCCCAACCACCAATCGGCCTGTGCTGTCCTTAGATGCTCCGGGGTAATTTTGCGCCTTTTCCATATCTTTGACGGTGATCAATCCAACACAACGCTGATCGCGGTCAACAATCACCAGTTTTTCGATCCGGTGTTTATGTAACAATCGCCTTGCCTCATCCGGGGTAATGGTATCGGATACGGTCACGACCTCATGGGTCATCATGTCTTTGACAGGCTGATTAGGGTCAGTGGCAAAGCGGACATCACGGTTTGTTAGTATCCCCACCAGTTGATGCGACGATGTGCTGACCACAGGAATGCCGCTGATATTATGCTGTTGCATCAAGGCCAGCGCATCAGCAAGCGTCTTATCATCCGCAATAGTAACAGGATTTACCACCATGCCAGCTTCAAAGCGTTTGACAGAGGCAACCTGCGCGGCTTGGGATATGATATCCATATTTTTATGAATAATGCCAATGCCCCCATGCTGAGCCATGGTAATGGCTAGGCGGCTTTCGGTCACCGTATCCATCGCGGCAGAGATCAGTGGAATATTCAGGTCAATATTCCGTGTTAGCCGGGTTTTTGTTTCCGCCTCAGACGGTAGGACAGATGACGCGGCTGGTTTCAGCAGAACATCATCAAAGGTCAAGGCTTCAACAATAGAAGAAGATGAAGATAGCGTGTTGTTTGGCATGATGCCTCCGGTGCGGTCGGTGGCTCTTATCTATACCCAAACATAAGCATTCTGGAAAGATCAAAGTCAGTGTTCCAGCATCAAATAATTATCAGGTACACCTTTGAAGCCTGTGGCAAGCACATAAATTTCAACAGATTCGGCACGGCTTGCATCAGGTTTTACATGGCGCACCTGCTGAAAGGCTTGCCGAAGCATGGTTAGGGTAGATTTCTCTGCCCCGCCTTGAAAGCATTTGGCAAGAAACCCGCCCCCCGGTATCAGCACACGAAAGGCGGTATCAAGCGCCATTTCCAGCAATGCTGTGGTGCGGATATGATCAGTGGGGCGATGGCCAGTGGTATCCGCGGCCATATCACTGATCACCCAATCCGCCTTACCGCCAATATAGGCAATCAGCTCGTCCAGCTTTTCATTATCATTGATATCACCTTTGAGAATAAGCGCACCAGCAACGGGTTCCACATCCAGCAAATCAATGCCAGCCAAACACCCCTTGCCTTCATCAAGGCCAATGATATCGGACACAATCTGAAGCCATCCCCCGGGAGCAGAGCCAAGATCAAGCACGGTTTGGCCCTTCTTAAACAAGTGATGTTTAGTGTTGATTTGTTCCAGTTTTAAGGCTGCTCTAGACCGAAATCCGCGGCTACGCGCCTCAGCAACAAACGGGTCATTAATCTGGCGCTCAATCCAGCGGCGAGATGATGCTGTTAAGCCGCGCTTTTTTTGAACTTTATTCGTCAGCCCGGCATTGCCTCGATAGGAACGCCCACTGCTACCCTTTTTGTTTTGTGATCCTGTCATAATGCTATTTTCAGGTTAAATCCTTAAAAAAGCAACTCTGCGCCCCTGTGTGGCAAGCAGGGCCAGTCTGTTTGACCTGAAGAAGCACGGCGTCACCATCACAATCCAGATGCGCGGAGATTAATTCCTGTGTATGGCCTGAGGTCTCACCCTTGCGCCATAAGGCCTGTCTGGAACGGGAAAAATAGGTCACTTGTTTGTTTTCAAGGGTTAAGGCTAACGCCTCAGCGTTCATCCAAGCCAGCATAAGCACTTGCCCGGTTTCCACGCATTGCGCAACCGCCGCAATCAACCCATCAGCGTTAAATCTGATTTCATCCATTAGAGGATGCGACATGACTGCCCCTATTCTGCCTGACGAAGGCGTGGGAAAAGCCTTTGGCGCAACCGGCTCATCCCATTGCCAAGGTCAATGCCAATAGCCAACATAGATGGCACAACAAACAGCACAAGCAAGGTTGTTATCGCCAAGCCAAAGACAATCGTCGTTGCCATCGGAATTAAAAATTGCGCCTGAAGGGAACGTTCAAACATTAACGTCGACAAACCGCAAATCGTTGTCACTGAGGTTAAAATCACTGGCCTTAAGCGGTCAACCGTGCCACTGACAATGGCATTCATCCGGTTGCCTTCGCTTTCTTCCATGCGGCGTTCAATGGTAGAGACCAGAATAATAGAATTATTAACCACAATTCCTGCTAGCGCAATGAGCGCAAACATAGATAAAATGGTCATGGTTAATCCCATGACATAATGCCCTAGCACCGCCCCGATAAGGGCAAAAGGTATCATTATCATCACTGCCAAAGGTTGCGACCATGATGAAAACACCCATGACAGAATGATGTAAATGCAAATCAAGGCCAGAAGTGCGCCTGTCCCCATATCGGCAAATGCCTCGGACTGTTCCTGATCTCGGCCATCAAAGCGATAGCGCAAACCATATTTTTCAGCGATCTCTTCAAGACCGCCATCTTTGACAATTTGCAAGGCTTCTGGTGTTGCGATTACTTGGCCATTCAAATCCCCTTGAACAGCAACCTCACGAAAGCCATCTTGGCGGCGAACCACCGAGAAACCTAGCCGATTTTCAACCGTCGCGACCTCTTGCAAAGAGACATACTGACCTGTTGAGGTGATGATCTGCACATTGCCGATATTATCAGTTAGCACCTCATCATCAGGAAGTGAGATTTTAACCGTGACCTCTTCGTCACCACGCGGAAAGCGCGTGACAACCGCGCCATCAAGTGATGCTCGAAGCTGTTGCCCAATATTCGAAACCGTCAGCCCTAACGATTGGCCATAAGGGGTGATCCGGACAATGCGCTCCTCTGCCCCATAGGACAGATTTTCAGACACCCCTGAAGCGGTTGGTACCGATTTCAACAGAAACTCAACCTCGCGTCCGGCGGCTTTGAGGTCTTCAAGGTTTTCGCCCATCAGCCGGACATCCAAATCACGGCCGGGTGGTCCACCTCGCGGCGCCCGTATCGTTAAGCGTTGCAATCCTGCTATTGGCGTGATCTCAGATTCCCACACCGCAAGAAAATCATCAATCCTGACGTCGCGTTTATCCGCGGTCAGCAATTCCACCACTACCCCTGCTTGAATATTGCTAGCACCTGTAGGGGCTTCATCAGGGTTATCAGACATATTGGTGCCAAGCACCGCGATATGAAAATTAATCAATCCGCCTTCGCCATTAGTGATTTTATCTTCTGCGCGTAAGGCCGCGGTTTCCACCACATTCAACATAGATGCGGTTTGGCTGCGCGATGTGCCAGGTGCCATCACGATATTGCCATACGCGATATCTGCCTCTGGCGAGGAGAAAAAGACAAAATTAACTCGTCCCCCTGCCAACATTCCCACCGATAGCATCAGCATGGCTACGCTTAGCGCAATAGTGGCGTAGCGCCAAGAGATCGAAATCTCAACCAAGCGCTTAAAAGGGCCGTTTTTGAAGGCATTAAAATAGCGATCAAAATGATATCTGAAGCCTGATGTTTTTTCTTTTGCCTGACCGCCAAAATGCGCCAAATGCGCAGGCAGGACAAAAAACACTTCAATCAGACTGGCAATTAGCACCGCCACCACAACCATAGGAATAGCGGCAATAATTGCGCCGATAATGCCTTTGACCAAAAACAACGGCAAAAAAGCGGCGACAGTGGTGAGCATAGCGCTGATCACTGGCGGCCCCATTCGGGTAGCGGATAACGCCGCGGCCTCATGCATGGTCAAGCCTCGGCGTTGGCGGAGGTATTCGGCGTGTTCGCCTATGACAATGGCATCATCCACCACTATGCCTAGCGCCATGATAAGCCCAAAGAGGGAAATCATATTGATCGTCTGATCCATCGCAAGCATGACCCCAAAAGTCGCCAAAAAGGCAATTGGGATACCCGTTGCCACCCAAAAGGCCACACGCATTGACAGGAAAAGAAACAACACCCCGATCACAAGCAATAACCCACCTGCCCCATTGGTAACCAACAGATTGATCCGTTCTTTGATCAATTTTGCGCGCACATCATATTGTTCTATGACTAGCGATTCCGGGGCTTTGTTGCGGTAATCCACGAGCCAATCCTGCACGACCTGATTAATAGTGAGGGAATCGTTGCTCTTACCACGCTTAAACGTCAGCATCACCGCAGGCATACCATTGCGTTCCAAGGTGGTGGACGGGGTTTCGATATCTTCACGAATGGTTGCAATCTCACCTAGCGTGATGCGACTGCCGTCAGGTCTGATCTGAACCTCAATCCGTTCATATTCTTTCGCTGTTTTAATCTGACCAAGCGACCGCACCCGAAGCGCCCCATCAGCTAAACTTCCTGCAGGAACATCAAGAGTTGTTTGCGATATGGCCCGCGAGATATCATTAAGAGACAAGCCCAGCCGTGCCAGTTCATTTTGACTGACCTCAATGCTGATAATCTCATCAGGAAGCCCCATCAAATCAATTTTATCAACGCCGCGGCGTTGCAGGTCTTCTTTGATATCTTTGGCAATGCTCCGCAACGCGGCTAGTTCATAAGGGCCGGAGATGACCAGATTGCTGATGACATCAAAAAACTCCCCCTTCACGACCATGGGGGCTTCGGATTCTTCAGGGAAATCCACTTGCCCGACAGCGTTTTCCACATCAGCCAAGGCTTTTTGCATATCTGTGCCGAACTCAAACTCAATCTGAGTGGTAGCTAACCCCTCATAACTGTTTGAAATCACCTTTTTGACATTGGAAATGGTTCTGAGTTCAGGTTCGAGCGGCTGAATGACATTAGCGTCCATATCCTCTGCGGTGGCGCCTGTCCACTGAACAGAAATACCAATCACCTCAACGTCAAAATTGGGGAAGAATTGGCGGTTAAGCTTATTCAGAGCAATCAGGCCAATCGCCAACATTAAAAACATTAACAGATTGGCGGCTGTCCGATGGCGAATAAAGAAAGAGAGAAACGGCGACGCTGTCATGACCCGCTCGGCTTCACAAGAATTCCATCACCTAAGGCCGGAAGCCGGGTAGCAACCACCAGATCACCATTGTTGAGATCACCACGCACGTAAATCAGCCCTTCAGATTTTTGCACGACCTCAACCTGACGGCGATGAGTACGGTTATTCTTGATAACAAAAATAGAATTGTCGTCGTAAAGCGCGGCTTCAGGTAACTTAGCCACATTGTCAACACGGCCTGAGGTATAAATAATCTCAACAAACGCACCCTCAGGAATGATCCAATTGCCATCATCCCCCACCGGAATATCCGCATAGAGGCGACCGCCGCCCTGACCAACCGCAACATTCCCCTCAGCGCGTTCAACCGTCGACATGAGGGTCTTAATCTCACGCCCACCAGAACGCCAAATCACTTTCACTTCATTTCCAAGCAAGCGATCCGTATCCGCAAAGACATCCGAGGGCACAACAAATGAGGCCTCAAGGCTTGAAAGGTCGGTCATCATACCAACAGCAACCGCAGGAGACAGGACAAGACCGCGACCAATTTGCACATTAGAAATAATGCCGTCAAACGGCGCACGCAACACCGCATCATCAAGATTTTTATTAGCGCGTTTAAGACTTAACTCAAGCTGATTTTTTTGTTGTCTGGCTTGTTGCAGTGCGTTTTTCGCCATGGATAACGCTAACCGCGCCTCATCTAAGTTGGCTTGAGATGTAACGGCGGCGGCCTGCATCTGGTTAATACGGTCAAAGTTTTTCTGTCTCAGATCAAGCTGAATGGTCAGCTCTTCAATATTGGTTTTGTTGGCATCCAGTTGCACCATAATTTCTTGTTTGGCGATCAGCAAAAGATCACGATCAAGTCTGGCTAGCTCTTCACCTTTGCTGACAGTGTTACCATTGCGAAAAATATCCGCCACTGCTTCCACTTCACCAGCAATGTTAAAGTTAAGGGCAGATTGACGAGACGCTTCAACCTGACCGAATGATGATTTTTCGGGATAAGCCATTTGGAAATCAACAATAGCGGTGTTGACGGTCCAGACCTGTTCATTGCGAGGTTGAAGGGGTTTTTCTGGCTTTGTCGCGACCAGATAATTAAATCCGCTATAACCAACAAAGAGAATGAGCAAGGGAAGAATCACTTTTCTTCCAGTACTCATTATTCGTTTCAAGAATGGCATCATCTCGTCCAATCCGGCTTACGCCATACGGCGTCAAAAAAATATGGAAACATAAACATTATCTTCAAAATAGGTATATTTTAAATTATTTCAAATCAGATATAAGATCATTTTTGATATATCACATTTTGATAATGTTATTCGCATGACTTATATGCGTTTTTTATACATCTTGATAACCTACTGTTACCATATTTACCGGGTTATTCCAAGCTATTGCTATTCAGGTCATGGTCAAATCCTATAAATCAGCCTATGATGGCACCAGAGGTACGCATGATCCCACCAAAATCTTGGTCTCATCATTTTTGGGCAACAATCACATTGTCTTTTCCGCTTATGCTTGGGCAAATCGCCCTGATCAGTATTTGGACAGCAGATATTGTTATGATGGGGTGGATTAGCACGGATTCCCTCGCTGCTGGAACCCAAGCCAATCGGATGTATCAGCCCTTATATTTTATTGCCATTGGCTTAACCTTGGCGGTTAGCCCCTTGACCTCACAAGCGCTGGGGGCAAGACGCCAGCGCGTCGCCAGACAAGTTCTGCGCATGGGAATATGGATGGCGACGATTTATGGTCTAGTGACCATTATTCCCCTGTGGCATGGGCAAACCATTCTCTTATGGTTAAGGCAAGACCCTGCTGTGGCTGAACAGGCCTCAACCTATTTGCGCTTTGTTGGGTTAGGCATGGCGCCAACCTTTGTCTATTTTGTTTTGCGCAATTATGTATCGGCGTATCAAAAACCAACCCCGCCTGTGATCATTAATATGATTGGTGTCGGCGTGAATATCTTTTTGAATTATGTGTTTATTCACGGGGTGTTTGGGTTTCCTGCCTTGGGGTTAGCCGGGATCGGGCTTGCCACCAGCCTAACCTTTACCTTTATGGTGATATTGCTGGCAGGGTACATGATCTTAAACCGCCAGATTGGGCGCACCCGTCCCTTTTCCCGTTTGACCCGTTTCAGACCAGATGTGATGAAACGCTTGCTTATAGTGGGGTTTCCCATTGGTCTGACGCTGTTGGCAGAAACCGGAATGTTTATCGTTGGCGGTATCTATATGGGGGTGTTTGGCATCGCGGCAGTGGCAGCATCGGGTATTGGTAACCAATTGGCGGCGATAACCTATATGGTGCCATTGGCGATATCCCTTGCCACTACCATTCGCATCGGTCATGCAGCAGGCGCAAATCATGTCCGTGATGCCATCAGGGCAGGTTTGGTTTCAGTTTATATTACGATTGTTATCACCTTAATCATGTCGATTGTGATTATGTTAGAAAAGGATACCGTCACACGATTGTTCCTTAATGATGATGATGCCTTGTTCTATGAGGTTATGGCCCATGCCTCTGGGATGCTGCTGATCGTTGCTATTTTTCAGCTGTTTGACGGCCTTCAATCAGTGTTCGTCTCTGCGCTTCGCGGTATTAGCGATACCCGGATGCCTGCCTTTATCTCTATCCTTTCCTATTGGGGGGTTGGGGTGGTGTCAGGCTATGTGCTTGCCACCCCTATGGGGCTAGGGCCAATTGGCGTTTGGATTGGAATGGCGATAGGGCTTGGCACCGCAACGGTGGTTCTTGGCGGGCGGTGTTGGCAGACGCGCAACAAATTGATAAGGCAAAACCAATTTGATTTGATATAATTTTACGATGACAACTCTGATTGCTCCACCACAGTCACAAACACATATCAACCGCCATGAACAGGAATGTCTTGACCTGTTAACCCCGTCATTAACGAATGATGAGACCGCGGCAATTCTGGCCTCTGCCATGGCGCTTGCCCCTTATTTAGATCAACTTTATCGCAAAAATATCGGATATCTTGCCACGCTTGCAAATGGTGATGTGGACATGATTGATGCCGCGATTACTGAGGCGAAAAACGCCTTGCACGATCGTCTCAATGCTACCACAAACCACGATCAGGCCATGATCGCTATTCGGATGTTTCGGCAACAGATTAACACAGCCGTCACCTTATCTGATCTGCTTGATCGTGCCCCAGTATCAGAACAAATGCGCTGGCTGAGTGACGCCGCGGATTATGCCAGTTCCACCTTAGTTGCCTGGCTAGAGGATCAGGCCAGAGCATCAGGCCGCCTTAATAGCAATGCCCGTTGGTGTGTCTTGGCGATGGGGAAATTAGGGTCAGGTGAGCTTAATTTTTCATCTGATATAGATGTTATTATTCTCTATGATTGCCCTTTAGATGATCAGGAAAGCGGACGAGTCTTTGTTGATTTAACCAGACAATTCACCAATATCATGACTAAACCTACTGCCGATGGTATTGGCTGGCGGGTGGATTTACGCCTGCGTCCAAACCCTAGCGTTACCCCTGTCGCTATCCGCACCGACAATGCCATCAGTTACTATGAATCCCTCGCCAGAACTTGGGAAAGGGTCGCCTTTATCCGTGCTCGCCATATCGCTGGTGACAGCAAACTGGCGAAACAATTTCTGTCTGAAATTGAACCTTTTATTTGGCGGCGGTATCTGGATTATACCGTCATTGACGATATGCGAATGATGCTACAACGTGAGCAAAAACCCAGCAATTTATTAGGCTTTAATGTCAAAAAGGGGCAAGGCGGCATCCGTTCCATTGAGTTTGCCGTCCATGTGCAGCAATTAATCGCTGGCGGCCGCGAAGTGCGGCTGCGAAACCGCTCAACCGTGATCGCCCTTGAAGCCTTAGCTGAACAGCAATGGATTCCTAAAGAAGAAGCTATGACCCTGATCAGCAGTTATTATGCCCTGCGGCGGCTCGAACATCGCATCCAGATGATGCATGATGCCCATAGTCATCAATTGCCGCGCCAAGAAGAAAAGCTGACTGAACTGGCGCAATTCTGTGGTCATGCTGATAATGCCAGTTTTCGTGCTGCTATTCATGATCTCTCAGCCCAAGTCGATGCCAACACCAAGGGGGTTTCCGAAAAATTAGGCGGTGTCCCTGATCAAAACCCCGATGGGCAGGCATTAACCCTCGCCCTTTTGCTGGATCAGGATGACGACAGCAACGCTGTCACCCTAGCACTTTCTGATCTAGGCTTTACCGATGTCAACAGCATCATTCCAACTTGCCGTAATTGGATGGCTGGGCAAATCCCGGCCACCCAAAGTGATCGGGCGCGGGATATCCTTGGCCGTATTCTTCCAGCATTATTGACACAGATCAGCACTGCCGATAATCCTGATCAGGCGTTTCACGCCTTTGTGCGTTTAGTGGAAAACCTCCCTATCGGGGTTCAGTTTTTTTCCCTTCTTGAAGGCAACCCGAATATTGCAAAGGTGATTGCGACAGTTCTTGTTGCCTCTCCGCGTATGGCTGACAGTCTGTCTTATCATACCGAGCTGGTTGACGATCTGCTTTATGAAGAGTTCTGGCATCCTATCGACAGTGATATCACCCGAATGTCCGCTGAATTATCATCAGCGATGATGATGGCAAAATCCCATGAAGCAAGCCTAGATGCGTTGCGTGTGCGATTGCGGCATTGGCGTTTCCGCGTTCATGTTCACATGGTCACTAGCGTGATTGACCCGACGGAAGCAGGGCAAATTCTCTCAGCGATTGCAGAGGCGGCTATTAGCGCGGCGTTACCGATTGCGCGCCACCGCATCGAAGACCGCTTTGGTAACCTCAAGGACGGTGCGCTTATCATTGTTGCGATGGGCAGGCTAGGGGCAAGGGAAATGACATCATCGTCTGATCTGGATTTGGTGTTTATCCATCAAACCCCTGACGGTGCAATGACAGATGGGGATAAGTCTATCCCCGGCAGTCTCTATTTCACGCGCATTGGTCAGGAAATCATTAATATTCTGACCGCCCCAACAAGCGAGGGGCACGCCTATGAGGTTGATATGCGCCTGCGCCCAAGCGGAAAATCAGGACCTGTTACCATCGCCTTTGACCGTTTTGCAAGTTATCAGATGGATAACGCTTGGACATGGGAACATATGGCCCTGATAAGGGCGCGAATTATCACGGGATTTCAACATGATGATCTGGCTAAGCAGATAGAGGACTGTCTGGCCCAAGTGATGAAAATGGCACGGGCAAAAGCGCGTGTGATCGCTGATGCCAAAGAGATGCGCCAACGCATTGCCAAACATCATCAACCGCAATCTGGTCATGATCTGCGCTTGATCACAGGCGGGTTGATTGATCTGGATTTCTTTGCTCAGATGATGCAGTTAATGTATCCCCTAGAAAACGGTCAGCGCCTAGGCCAAGCGACAGCGGCAATCGCATCCCTTGGCTCGCGGCAAATCATTTCAACCAAAGATGCGGATACCTTATCCCAATCTTGCCAAGCGCTGATGGACCTTAACCAGATGATGCGCTTAACGATGATCAGCCTGCACGAACAAAAACCAGAAACCCCCTTGCCTATTCCCTTGATTGAGCGGTTTCACATTCATACCGTGGCAGATTTGGATAAGCTGGTGGCATATCATGCCGATTGTGTGGCTGTGATCACAGATAAATATTTACAAAATATTACTGCTGAAAACACAGAAAAGTGATCTTAATGGATCAGTTTCTGCACAAAATTTCTTTTGCATTTTCAAAATAAACAGCGTAGGTAGCGATTTGAAATCGCTTCTGCGTCTGGTTGCGGTGAATAGCGTTGGGAAACAGGCTATGAATTCAGCTCTTCGTTCCTCATGGACGTTATTTTTTGGCATTCTGCTTTTCATGATTGGCAACGGCCTTCAAGGGGTTTTGCTTGGGGTGCGTTCCGAACAATTAGGCTTTGGTGATATTGCCACTGGTCTGGTCATGGGCGGCTATTTCATTGGCTATTTCAGCGGTTCTTTCTTTGTTCCCAAAATGGTTAGCAAGGTGGGTCATATTCGCGTCTTTGGCGTGATGGCGGCGTTAGCCTCAGCATCAATTTTGGTTCACCCTATTGCTGAAAACTCCCTGATCTGGATGCTTATGCGGATTCTGACAGGGTTTGCCTATGTTGGGATGTATATCGTCTCGGAAAGCTGGATTAACGATAAGGCCACCAACCTCACCCGTGGGGCGTTATTGTCTGTTTATATGATTGTTCAGATGCTGGGCATGATGATTGGCCAGTTTATGTTAAACTTGAGCGGCGATAACGATTATGGGCTCTTTCTCGCCATTTCCATCATTGTATCCTTTGCCGCCATTCCGATTATGCTAACAGCGGCAAGTGTGCCAGAGTTTTCTGCCCCAGAACCAGCCTCCTTACGGCGCGTTTATAACACCTCACCTCTTAGCGTGGTGGGGATGTTGATTGTTGGCTTTAACGCTTCGGTGATTTTTGGCATGGGGGCGGTGTATGCCACCAAAATTGGCATGAATGTTAGTCAGGTTTCGTTTTTCATGGTCTCAATCGTTGCCGGCGCCATGATCTTGCAATACCCCATTGGTAAGTTATCTGATCTGCTTGATCGCCGAACGGTCATTCTGATCACACATATCATTTCTGGCCTCTGCCTATTGGTGGGTTATTTCGTCAGTGGATTAGGTTTTCCAGTTATGTTCTTAATGATCGCGATTTATGGCGGGGTCAGTATGCCGCAATATTCTCTTTATATTGCCCATGCGAATGACTATTTATCGCCGCGCCAAGTCGTTGGGACAAGCGCAAAACTGATTATGATTAACGGCCTTGGTGCTATCTTTGGGCCGCCAGTTATCGGCTATGCAATTTATGCTTTTGGCATTAGTGCGTTTTTGCTGGTGCAGTTGATCACGCATATAGGGATGGTCAGTTTTGTCATCTATCGGATGTTCACCAGAGAATCTATGCCTGTGGAGGCACAGGGGCCATTTATTGCCGTTCGTGGTACGGGTATGGCGGCCTCACTTTTGCCTGAAGCCGAATGGGAAGGCCGCACAGCGACCGAAGAAGAAGAACATGAGTATGATATGCAACAAGCCAGTTAAAACGGGGTTATACGGGCTTATCTCAAAGCAAACCTAATGAACGCAATTCTTCCTGCATCTCTCTTGGCATCACCTCATCATGATCTGTGCCAAGGGGCAAGTCTGCTGGCGCATCATCAGCTTCGAGATAGCGCCAGCCCTGAAACGGCCGCACCCTGCGCTCAACAAGAGGGATAAGCCCCGGCGCTAGGACAATACCGCAGGCCGGCTTTCCATCATTGCGTTCCACCTCAACCAGATCAATGATTGGCTGACGGGCGCACATCCAGCCTTTAATGATCCAGTACATTGACCCCCCATTCAGCACCTCTTGAGCGCGTTTAGGAAATGACCTTGTGACATGGATGATGCGCCCATGCCTTGCCATGACTTGTTGGTGCCATTCTGTCAGGGTTTTAATGTTCTCAGACCCAACGGAGAGTTTTTTTAGATGCAAAGGCATAATCATCCCACCAGAAAAATTGCGGCAAGACCAAGGAAAGTCAAAAACCCGATCACATCTGTGACCGTGGTAATAAAAACCGATGACGCCACCGCCGGATCAACCCCTGCCCGGGATAGGCAAACAGGGATCGCCGCGCCGCTTAGCGCCGCCGCCAGCATATTCGCAATCATAGCAAATCCCATGACGAGGGCAATATGAAGGCTTTGAAACCAGAGAAATGCCACTAGGCCAGCGACAGCGGCAAAAATAATGCCGTTAACAAAACCTACCATCGCCTCACGCATGATAAAGCGGCCAACCATGCCATCGCCTAACTGCCGCATGGCTAGCGCCCGCACCGCAACAGTCACAGTCTGGGTTCCGGCATTGCCGCCCATTGACGCCACAATGGGCATCAAAATCGCCAAGGCAACCAGACGTTCAATCGTTTGATCAAACAATCCAATTACGATTGAGGCAATCACCGCTGTTAACAGATTAACCAGCAACCATAAAAACCGTGATTGCACCGTTGCCGTGATGGATGCCCGCAGATTACTGCCACTGACGCCGCCTAGCGCCATTAAATCTTCTTCGGCTTCCTCTTGGATCACATCGACAATGTCATCAACCGTGATCACACCAACCAGTTTATTCTGCTGATCAACCACACTGGCAGAAACCAGACCATAGCGATGAAACAGCAAGGCCACTTCTTCTTGATCCATCGTGACAGGGATCAAATGAGGTGAGGTTTCCATAATATCCGCAAGGCGGACAGGACGACCAGATGATAACAACCGCCCAAGGCGAACCTGCCCCTCAACCCGTCTTGCTGGATCAATAACAATGATGGCATAAAAATCATCAGGCAAATCATCATCGCTGAGTGAGCGCATATAATCCACCGTTTGCCCTACTGTCCAATGCGATGGGCAGACCACAACCTCACGCTGCATCAATCGGCCGGCGCAGTTTTCAGGGTATGATAACGCCTCTTCCACAATCAGCCGCTCGCCAACAGGTAGCGCTGCTAGAATACTGGCAAGCTCTTCATCCTCAAGGTCTTCGAGAATATCAATGGCATCATCACTTTCCATGTCAGGCAAGGCCTGCGCCAGTTCACTAACCCCATAGGTTGCAACAACATCTTCGAGGATATCTTCAGGCAAATAGGTAAAGACCGTCGCATCAATATGACGGCGCAACATGATCATAAACCGCTTACGCTGTGCCTGATTAAGGCGTTCCACCATATCTGCCTGATCCGCCGGGTGAAGCGGCGAGACAAGGGATATCAATCGGTCACGATTTCCATCAGCGATAGCAGCGATAATAGCCGCTTCCACCTTGGGGGTCAGGCCATAAAGATGGGTTAAATCGGGCATATCATGGCGCTGATATTCGATATTTTTATGATCGGGTTTTACCGCCATCACGCCCTCACGCCAGTATGGAAGCGATTTTAGATGATATGTACTGATCCCCTACCATCATCGCCATTGTGATGGTTATACCCTTTTCATGATAAAGATCAATTGCCCATAAGCCCTTAAAAATCGGTCTCAACGCCGCCTTCTGATTTGCGACGGTCAACATAACTGGCTAATTCTTCTTGAATGGCAACATCGATCGGTGGCGGTTGATATTCTGCCAAAATCGCCTTCATGATAGCGTTAGCCCGTTCTTCGGCTTTAAGCCCACCGGATTCTTCCCAAGTTTCATAATTGCGCCAGTCAGATAGAAAGGGTGCATAAAAAGCGTCCTTAAATCGCCGCTGGGTATGATCAGCACCAAAAAAGTGACTGCCCGGCCCGACTTCCTTGATTGCATCAAAGGCAAGGGCATCATCACTCATATCCAAGGGTTTATTGAGATAGATCATCTGTTGAAGCATCTCACAATCCATGATGAGCTTTTCAAAACTGGCACATAATCCACCTTCAAGCCAGCCAGCCGCATGATACACCATATTGCAATGCCCAGAACTAATCGCCTGAAGCGAAGCCATGCTTTCCCATACCGCCTGACCATCCGGATAATTCGCGTTACAGGCCACCGAGCCGCGCCAAGGCAGTTGATATCGCCGTGCCAATTGTCCTGATATTTGCATGGCGCGGGTATATTCTGGCGTTCCAAACGCAGGTGAGCCAGATTTCATATCAACATTACTAGTAAATGCCCCGAAAACCACTGGCGTGTGAGGGCGCACCTGTTGCATCAGCACCAAGGCTGCTAAAAACTCAGCATTTTGTTGCACAATCGCCCCTGCAACTGTCGCAGGTGCCATTGCCCCTGAAAGGGTAAAGGGGGTAATGACAATCGCCTGCCCCTTTCTGGCACAGCGCATCGCCCCATCTAGCATCGGCAAATCATGTTTGAGGGGTGAGGTGGAATTGATATTCGTGAACATCCGCGGCTTGGAGGCGAACTCACTTTCGGTCAAACCGCCAGCAATGCGGACCATTTCCATACCATCTTCAATACGGCCACTGCCAAGAGAATAGGAATGCACCACCTTATCAGTCAAGGTCAGCATATCATAAAGGCAATCCAAATGCCGGATTGACGCATGAATATCCACCGCCTCAACCGGATAGCCAGCCACAAAATGCAAACAATTAAAATACTGATTTAGTCGCAACATATTTTGAAAATCTGGCCTTGTGCCGACGCGTCTACCCCCATCAAGATCGCTAACATTCGGGGCGGACGCCACCGTGGAATAGAGCATATTCCGGCCGCCGACGGTTAGCGCCCTATCAAGGTTGCGCGGCGCGATATCAAACTCCGCCGGGGCAAGGGCAATCATCTCAGTCACCAGACCACGATCCATTTTGACATTCTTGGTCACATAATCGACATCACATCCTGCTTTTTCCAGATATTCCAGCGCCTCATCATTCAAAAAGAGAATGCCAATTTCTTCAAGCACACGCATAGAGGTATCATGAATGCGATTGAGGTCTTCTTCAGATACAGGTTCAATCGGATCATCAATATAGTGGGGCAAACGCCAATCCAGTTGTTCAATGGCAGCGCGAATAGAGCTTGTCTGCCCTCTGCTATGACGGGATCGGCGACCAGATCGAGGTGATGCGTTGTTCATGTTCACACCTTTAACAGCTTTTTATTTCAGTTATCGTCAACCCAAATCCCATGGCAATGCAACTGATTATTTGCATATTGCCGAGAATCCTATATCAAAACACAGGCCTATCTGGTGAGGAGACGCTTATGAGACAACAGAAAAATAAAGAGCTACTGTTTTTTCTAGGTGGCGCCAGATCAGGCAAAACCGCGGCGGCAGAAACCAAAGCTGTGCTTTATGCTGAAAAATATGGGCAAAAACCTTATTATCTCGCCACCGGACAAGCCTTTGATGATGGCATGAAAGCCCGCATTGAGCGCCATAAAGCTCTCCGGTCTGATCGGTTTAACACTATTGAAGAGCCGCTTGATCTGGCCGCCGCCATTCAGAACCTTGATACCGCCAGCGCCGTTATTCTGATTGATAGTCTAGGCATCTGGTTAACAAATATGATGATGGCGGAAAAGGAATGGCAAACGCCGCTAGCAGAATTGCTTAAAGTGATCGCGCATGGTGACCATCAGGTTATTCTAGTGTCTGATGACGTCAGTGGGGGAATCATTCCTGAAAATTCAATGGCAAGGCAATTTCGTGATGAGATGGGATTAATCAATCAGCACGTTGCCGCCGCCGCTACTGAGGTTTTTTATGTCATTGCCGGTATCTCAACCCTGATTAAAGGTGCACAATCCTCATGACCATTTCATTCAAACACGCCGATGATGTTTTAGATATCCTTAGCAATTTACCCCAAGCCTCTGATACCAGTATGAAGGCAGCATCTGATCGGCAAGGGCAATTGACCAAACCCCCCGGTTCTCTTGGTCGATTGGAGGAAATAGCCATATGGCTAGCAGGGTGGCAAGGGCGTGAAAAACCTGAAATCAACCACCCCTGCTGTGTCATCTTTGCCGGCAACCACGGCATCACCGCCAAAGGCGTATCTGCCTTTCCAGCAGAAGTAACTATGCAAATGGTTGCCAATTTTGAAGCTGGCGGCGCCGCTATTAATCAGCTTTGCCATGCCGCAGGGGCCAAACTCAATGTTCATGCGCTAGATTTGGATCGCCCAACTGCAGATTTCACCGAAGCCCCTGCCATGACCATAGAAGACACCCTTGCCGCGATGCAACGCGGTGCAGACGCTATTCCTGATGATGCTGATCTTTTGATGCCCGGGGAAATGGGGATTGGGAACACAACCTCGGCGGCGGCGTTGGCATTGGCGGTGATGGGCAATAGCACTGACCGCGCGGCGATCTACTGGACAGGCCCCGGCACAGGGCTTGATCAGGCAGGCGTCACACAGAAAGCCGCCATGGTTCAAAAAGCCATCGACCGAAACAAAGGCAAAGCCCTTAATCCAGTGCAATTATTATCAGAATATGGCGGCAGAGAAGTGGCGGCGATTGCAGGGCTTGTTCTGGCGGCAAGAATGCGGAGCATCCCGGTATTGCTAGATGGCTATATCTCAACCGCCGCTTGTCTGCCGCTTTGGCAGGGTAACGCATCTGCCCTTGCTCATTGCCAGATTAGCCATTGTTCAAAAGAACCGGGGCATCGCCATATCCTAGCAGGCCTAGGGGTTGAGGCTATCCTTGATCTGGGGATGCGGCTTGGTGAAGGTAGCGGCGCGGCAACAGCCTTGCCAATTGTCAAAGCGGCGGTTGCGGCGCATAATGGCATGGCTACTTTCGCTGAGGCAGGAGTATCAGGTGGATAAACCACACGCGGATCATTTCAAACGCATCTCAACCTGGCGCTTAGATTGCCAGATGGCGGCGATGATTTTAACGCGCTTACCAATGCATATTGATTATCCCACAGACCGCAACATAGCGACGAGTTATTGGGCGTTCCCCTTGATCGGTATCTTGGTCGCAGGCATATCAGCTATTCCCGGGGTTATTTTGTTGTTGGCAGGTGTCCCTCCCCTTGCTGTGGCGGCGGTTATGCTGGCGGTTGCGGCCCTGATTACAGGCGGAATGCACGAAGATGGATTAGCGGATATCGCGGATAGTCTAGGCGGGCATGATCAGGCAAGCCGGATGCAAATTATGCGTGATAGCCGTATTGGTGCCTTCGGGGTGATCGCGCTGGTGCTTGTTCTGGTGATAAAGCTGGCTTGCCTTGCGGAATTGGCAAAACATGGGGCTACCACCCTGATCGGCGCATGGCTGGCAGCGGCCGTGCTGTCGCGTGCTATGATGGCATTGCAAGCATGGTCATATCCCCCCCCTGACCAGACTGGTTTTGCCTATTCTGTTGGCACCCCTCATCAAAACACCATGCTGATTGCCATGGGGTTAGGGTTAGGGCTTGCGGTGGTACTATCAGGGTCGCTGATGGTGTTTCTTGCCGCTGGTTTTGCCGTCCTTACCACGTTTTTCATTGGGGCGGCATTTCACTGGCATCTTGGCGGCATTAATGGGGATGGGCTTGGCGCTACTCAGATGTTGTCTTCCACGGTGATTGTTATGGTTATGGCAATCTCATGACATCTGCTGAACCAGAAAGCGAGATAACGCGTCTGGGGCGATTGATACTCATTCGTCATGCCAGAACACAATATGACCGCGCCCTTATCCCCCCCGAAGACCCGCCACTTGATCCCTTAGCCTCACATGATTATGCGGCAATGGCATCTGATTTGCCTAAAGATTGGCATTGGGTGGTATCGCCCCTTCAAAGATGCGTGGCGACAGCGGCCCATCTCATCTCGCATGGCGCGGAATGTGCTGAACAGACGATGGATAGCCGGTTAGTTGAACAATCTTATGGGCATTGGCATGGGCAAAATATTGCCCATGTCTGGGATCAGGAATTAGCGCCAAAGCCAAAGCATAACTGGCACTTTTTACACCCTGATCATATTCCTCCGGATGGGGAAAGCTTTACCCAGCTGACCCACCGCGTCACCCCAATTCTGGATGAGCTAAGCACATCAGGGCGCGATTATGTTGTCATCACCCATGGCATGGTGATTAGGGCAATGGTTGGCATTGCGCTTGGCCTAACCCCAGACAGAGCCATGGCGTTTGAGATCGCACCCTTATCTATGACCGGGTTAAGCCGGATGAATATCGGCACCAGCACGGATAAGGCCAATGGCGGCAACTGGCAGATTAATTTTGTTAATCGGGGATTTTGATCTTTTCAGGAAAACTTTTTGATTTCCCCCTTATCTATTACCACGGGGATCAACCCAACCAATACTGCCATCATGACGGCGATAAATCATGTTCAATCCCATATGAGATCGGTTGCGAAACATCATGGCCGGCTGGCCTGAAATATCAAACCGCATGATCGCTTCCTCAAGGGACATAATATTAATCGGATAATCCATTTCCGCCAAAATTGCTGGCGCACCATCATCGCTAGTCGCCCCATCGGTGTTATCTTCGCTGTGATCTGTCTCATCCTTAGGGTCTGATAGAGACAACACAGTCATCGTTGCATCCATCTGATCGGTTTCATGCTGATCGTGACGGTGGTTGCGAAGCCGCCGTTTATATCGGCGCAGGCGTTTTTCAATATGATCCGCGGCAACATCAAGCGCTTGATGCGCATCCCCTGCCTTACCACTGGCCTCCATATCCATGCCTTTGGACAGATGAACATGAACCTTAACGGCAAAACCGGCGGTATCCTTTTCTAAGGTGACAGAACCTGATACGGCATTAGGGAAATATTTTTCAATAGCGGCCTCTAATTGCGTCTGGGCGTGTACCTGAAACGCTGGGCCCGTATCCATATTTTTACCAGAAACAGTGATTTGCATTTTTATCTCCTTATCATCGTCATAATGCCGTCTGTGATGAACGTCTTATAATTATGATCAGACAAAACGATCACCAATTCAAGTTAAGACTAAACGCGATTTATGCTAGAAATAGGGCAATTTAGGCAATATCTTGCCGCAACCCGATGGACAACCTGCCGCCGTCCACCTGATCAACAAAATGCAAGGGGCGGCCATCATCACCATCACGATGGGCAAACCCCGGCGCCGACAGTAACACCAACTGCCCCGGGCGATCATCCAACACAACCGCACCATTGCCGTCACGATCATCACATAAACAAAACCGCGATTCCCCGGCTAAAGTGATAATAATCACAATCTGGCGATAACGCAGTCCATCACGGTGAACGCCAATGCCTTTTGACCCTTTGGGATAGCGTTGAATGGCACGATCATTAAGGTCAAGAGGCACCGAAAACACTGGCGTTTCCAGCTTATCATTTGCTGAGTTCAGACCATGCTCTAGCATCTGGCAAATCACCCCCAGATACCCTTCTCTTGGGGCCGGAAAACAAATCTCAAAGTCCTGATGAACAACCACCCCTTTATGCGATACCCGATCACGGGCACGCCGCATCGGTAAAGCCTCAGCCATATCCGTTAGCGCTGCGATTTCATCAGCGGTAAAAAAGGGTACAGAAACACCAAGGCACTGATCCGCGGTTAGCGCAATCAGTGCCTCTGTTAGTTGATCTATACGGTCATTGGTCAAGGCAAACATGAGGGTTTAACCACGATAAAGAGGGATTTAATCGAGGGTTTTGACCAGTTTATCGACCTCAGGAAGGACGCTTTCAACCCGATCAAACATCATATTAATCTCATCTTCCGTAATGATCAGTGGTGGGCAAAAGGCAATCCCATCAAGGGGAAGCGCTCTGATAATCACCCCAGCATCCTGAACCATCTTCATAACCCGTGCGGCCAATTTATGCTTTGGATCAGGCTTAATGCGGGTATTGGGTTCTTTGACAAACTCAATCGCACCGATAAGCCCAATGCCGCGCGCATCACCAACACTGTCATATTTGCCAAGACCAGCAATGCGTTCTTGGAACAACGGCGCGATGTCGCGCACATGGTTGATAATGTCACGCTCTTCCATCAATTCAAGCGTACGCAGAGCAACCGCCGCAGGAACAGGATGGGCAGTATAGGTATAACCATGTCCAAACTGGCCAAGCTTTTCCGCCTGAACCGCCATTCCGTCAGCGACTTTATTGCTAACCAAAACAGCCGAAATCGGCAGATAAGCAGCTGATAAGGCCTTGGCACAGGTCAGGATATCAGGCTTAAGACCATAGGTCTGTGATCCCCACATATTGCCCGTCCGGCCAAAGCCGCAGATCACTTCATCAGCGATAAACAGGATATCATGTTTCTTCAGAATGGGTTGAAGCGCCTCAAAATACCCTTTGGGGGGAAGTATCACGCCGCCAGCGCCCATCAACGGTTCCGCAATAAAGGCCCCAATAGTATCTGCGCCTTCTTCGGCAATCATATCTTCAAGCTCTTGCATACAGCGCTTAACGAAATCATCTTCACTTTCGCCATCATGAGCGTCTTGGAAATAATGTGGCGACGAGGTGTGCTTAGCAAAGTCAAGCGGCAGGCTGAACCCTTGCTGAACATAGGGTAGCGCCGTCAGGCTAGATGCCGCCAAGGTGACACCATGATAGCCACGCTTACGGCTGATGATCTTGCGCTTTTCAGTCTTGCCAATAGCAGCATGGTAATACCAGACCATTTTGATGGCGGTATCGTTTGCTTCTGAACCTGAATTACAGAAAAAGACCTTATCCAGACCTTCAGGGGCTACTTTGATCAGTTTTTCTGCCAGATTAATCGCAGGGTTATGCGTCTTGGCGGTAAAGCTGTGGTAAAAAGGTAATTCCTGCATCTGCTGGGTTGCGGCCTTAACCAATTCCGTTTCACTAAACCCAAAAGACGCGCACCAAAGACCGGCTAGACCTTCGATATAGTCCTTACCTTCGCTATCATGAACAAAAACGCCATTGCCTTTATTGATGATCATAGGCCCTTGTTCCGCCAGTATCGCCGGATTGGTATAAGGGTGAAAGTGATAAGCAATATCTTTGGCTTCTTGTGAGTTTGGTGAAAACAGTTCAGGTTTATTCATGTGATAACTCCGTAACATGGATTTCGGTTAACAGATCAAATGATCATTACGCATGATGTGATCAGACGTGCTGACCACCATTAATGTGTAATTCAGCCCCATTAACATAACTAGCCCTATCAGAGCACAGAAAATAGATGCTGTCTGCAACTTCCTTTGTGGTTCCTAGCCGCCGCATGGGAATACCCGGCAGGGCAATTTCTTCTGCTTCAGGGGAAAGAATATCCGTTTTTATCTCACCCGGTGCTATGGCATTTACGCGCACCCCTAAATGACCAAAGTCATTAGCCATTTCGCGCGTCAATGCACTTAGCGCGGCTTTGGATGTGGCATAGGCCGTTCCAGCAAAACTATGGACACGACTACCAGCGATTGAGGTCACATTGACAATCGTACCCTTGCCGCGCCCTAGCGCGTCTGACAATCCCCTCGCCAACATGATCGGCGCAAAGAAATTGACTTGAAATACCTCATTCCACACATTGATCGGGGTCGCCATGCTATCCATGCGCTCACCTTGATCAAGTTTAGGGGAAATCCCTGCATTGTTAACAAGGGCATGAAGAGGTTGATCATTTAGCCGTTTCAGCAATTCCGTGATGCCATTTTCAATGCTTGCTGGATCAGATAAATCAATTTGCAGGTGATCTTCCTCACCAGCGGGCCAAGGGCAATCTTCGGGAAAGGCCTGACGCGAACAGGTAATCACCCGCCATCCTTCTTCGGAAAAGCGTTTGACCGTTGCGTGGCCAATGCCACGGCTAGCCCCGGTTAAAACAAGTGTTTTTTTGCTATCCGACATGATGTTTTCATCTCTTGCTAGCGGTTAAATATCATCGTAGTTTAAAGCAAGAATAACAAAATGACGATAAGAATATTTCAATTCGGTAAATAAGGACACACTATGAATAAGGCAGATTTCATTATCGTTGGGGCTGGCTCTGCTGGCTGTGTTCTCGCTAACCGTTTATCAGCGGATGGCAAAACATCCGTCATCTTGATTGAAGCTGGTGGCGAAGACAGGCATCCCTTTATTCATCTGCCTGTCGGCTATGTTAAAACCATGGTCAACCCTAGCATCAACTGGATGTTCAAGACCGAACCAGAAAAAGGCACGCATGACCGCGCCATTGATATGCCCAGAGGGAAAGTCCTAGGCGGGTCTTCATCCATCAATGGCATGATTTATGTGCGCGGACAAAGCGCTGATTATGACGGGTGGGCGCAACGCGGCAACAAAGGCTGGAGCTATGATGAGGTTCTGCCATATTTCAAAAAAACTGAATGTTTTGAAGGTATCACCGATGATAAGATCGCCCCTGAACTCAGGGGCAATGACGGCCCGATCCATGTTCAGCACGTCCGTGAACATTATGACGCGATGGACATGATGCTCAAAAGCGCAAATGCTGAGGGATGGCCCACCAATCCTGATTACAATGGGCGCGAGCAAGAGGGGTTTGCCTATGCCCAGACAACTATGCGTGGGGGTCTGCGTTGGTCAACGAAAAAAGGCTATTTGAATCCGGCGCGAAAACGCCCTAATCTGCGTGTCATCAGTCATGCCATTGCCACCAAGCTGATCTTAACAGGCAAGCGCGTGACTGGCGTCACCATTCATCAGGCCGGAAAAGACCAAACTTTAACCGCGAATGCCGAAGTCATTTTATCCGCAGGGGCGATACAGTCGCCGCAACTGCTTGAGCTATCCGGCATTGGTGACAGCGCGATATTGAGCCAGCATGGCATTGAAACCAAGCATCATGTCGCCGCCGTGGGCAAGCATCTGCAAGATCATTTTATCTCACGCTTATCATGGAAACTGACTGGCCTTGGGTCGTTAAACAGCAAAACCCGTGGTTTTGGTCTGATGGGGGAATTGCTTCGCTTTGCCGCTGGACGCCGAGGGGCGTTATCCATGCCATCAGGTATTGTGCTGGGTTTCGTCAAAAGCCGTGAAGGATTGATGGGGCCAGATATTCAGTTTCATATCGCCAATGCCAGCTATGCTAATCCGGCTAAGCGTGTGTTTGACCACTTCCCCGGCATGACCATTGGGCCTTGCCAGTTGCGTCCAGAAAGTCAGGGGTCTGTACATCTCAAAACAACCAACCCTCTGGATGCCCCGGCTATCCGCATGAATTATCTTGATGCGAGTGAAGATAAACGGGTGCATATTGCCGCCATCCGTATTGCCAGACGGCTAATGAGTAACACGGTCATGAGCCCTCATGTCATAGAAGAATTGCGCCCCGGGCATGAGGTGGAAACAGATGACGAATTGCTGGATTACATCCGCCAGACAGGGGTGACGCTTTATCATCCGGTTTCCACTTGCCGCATGGGGCCAGATGCCAATCATAATGTTGTTGATGAACGCCTGCGGGTTTATGGCATAGAAGGCTTGCGCATTGTTGATGCCTCCATCATGCCATCGCTGGTGTCTGGAAATACTAACGCACCAACCATTATGATTGCCGAAAAAGCCAGTGATATGATTATCGCTGATCATCGCCGCTAAACCCTATCAAGGCTGTTTGAACGCGGCCTAAAGGCAAAAAAATTCATCATTCATATGGGGTTAATCTATGCCATCACCCAATCCTAAGTCTGATGCCTATCCCCTTGCTATCATTGGTGATGGATATGCCGCCGCCGTGTTGTTAATCCATTTGGCTAAACAGGGTTATGATCTCAATCAGGTTGCGGTGATTGGCAAAGGCCAGCTTGGCCTTGGCGCTGCCTATGGAACACAACATCCTGATTTTCGGTTAAATGTGCGTGATGATCTGATGATCATAGATGACGATCATCCTGATGATTTTGTTAATTGGGCCAGCCAGCTAAATGATCCTGACGCCGCAGACCCAGAAGGCGGAGGCAAGTTTTATCGGCGCCGTGATTTTGCCAGATATGTTCGCCACCATCTGGCAGAACACAACATTGAAACCGCTATCACCCAGATCAAAGCTACGGCAAATGGCCTTTCACATGGGCCTGATGGAAACTGGATCATTGCCCTTGATGATGGCCATCCGATTACCGCCAAGGCGGCGGTATTAGCAACAGGGAATCCAGTTCCCTATGGTGATCACCTGATCAGGCCAGATGCACCTATGGATCGCATTCACCGCACGCCTTGGGATGGAAAATCCCTTGCCAAGGTTGCAGCCGAGGATCATGTGCTTTTGGTCGGGGGTGGATTAACTGCGCTTGACGCTTGCCTTGCCCTTTATCAGGCCAAACATAAAGGAAAATTGACGCTTGTGACTCCGCGAGGACTCTTACCGCCGCGTCAACGACATTGGACAAAAGCCCTCATTCCTGATTTTCCAACCCCTCTAACAGCGTCCCGATTTGTTCACCATATGCGCCAGCATTTACCAGCGGAAAACCCCGATACCGCCAACTGGCAATCCGCGTTTGAAGGGCTGAGGGCAGTGTTGCCTGAAGCGTGGTTAAGGCTATCCCCTTTTTGCCAAAAGCGGCTAATCACCCGGCTTGGCTGGTTATGGTCATTATTACGTTATCGCGCCGCGCCGCAGGCCATTGCCGCCATCCAAGATATGATCAAAAACGGGCAAATGACGGTCATATCTGATCGGGTTATTAACATCAGCCGAGGCGCACCCCTCACCGTTGCCTTATCACAGCATACCTCTGTTGTTTGTGATATCGCCGCGCTTGCCTCTGGCCCCGGTCATGATGCCCTGATCCAAGATGTCATCAACAATGGCATTGCCATATCCCCATTTGGTCAGCATGAGGCGAATACGTGCAGGGTTGCGGTGGATAAAGATTGCGCTTTGCTAACACATGACGGCAACACAGCCAAATCCCTATGGGCTATTGGCCCACCAACCATGGCTAGCCTTGGCGACGTTGTTGGGGCATCATCTATCGCAAGGCAAGCGACCTCACTTGCCAAACGTCTAAGTGCAAACTCAGCCACAGAAAAGGCCAGATCATGACAGATAAAACAGGGTTTTGGACTGAAAAACCCCTTACTGATTTAAGCCATGAGGAATGGGAAAGCCTATGTGATGGGTGCGGAAAATGCTGTCTGATCAAGCTTGAGGATGTTGATAGTGGCGAGATTCATTATACTAATGTGGGTTGCACGCTCTTGGATGGGCAATCCTGCCGATGCCGCGATTATGAAAACCGCAAAAGCCTGGTGCCAGATTGTGTGATACTTACCCCTGATCGGCTGGAACAAATCCCATGGATGCCCCAAAGTTGTTCTTATCGATTGCTTTATGAAGGCAAGGATTTACCTGATTGGCACCCCCTGATCACTGGCAACCCTAACAGCACACATCAAGCTGGCCAATCTGTGGCAGGACAAATCATTTCTGAAGATGATATTGATCAAGACGACTTGCCTAACCATATCAAAACATGGGATAGCTAGATTTCCGCCTTGGCTAGGTATGTCATGACTAATCCCTTAAAGGAAACGCAACACACTAAGGACTATTGTTGAGGAACACATGAGCAAATGGTCAATTATCATATATGTTTTGATTGCCTCGTTTTTGGTGATTTCTCTTTGGCAATATGGCACGGCTGATAAGGAATGGGCGCGATGCAAGGAATCGCTAATCGCGCAATATCTGGGATCAGAATGTACCCCTGTTGGCGGTATTGGGATACAGCAAAACGGCATTAACCCTGCCACTCCCTTATCTGCGCCAGGCAGCAACATTTAACTTAAGATTTCCAACCAACGGAGCCTTTTCATGTTTTTTCCTTCAGGCACGCATAAAGACCATGGCCTTGCCTTTGACCCTCTTAAGGCCATTGTGTCGCCGCGACCAATTGGATGGATTTCCAGCATAAGCGCTGATGGCATTCATAACCTCGCCCCTTATAGCTTTTTTAGTGCGGTATCTGGAGCGCCGCCTATGGTTGCGTTTTCAGGATCACCCGGCGCTCAAGGCGATAAGGATTCGATCAAAAACATCGAAGACACAGGGGATTTTGTCGTTAATATCGTATCCAGCGCCTTGCTGGATGCCATGAATATCACCTCAGCCAGTTTGCCGCCGGATATCTCAGAATTTGATCAGGCAAAGCTAACCGCTAAGCCATCAACCTTAGTCGCCTCCCCTCATGTCGGGGAGTCACCCTGTTATCTGGAATGTCGGCTGTGGCAGATCATTGATCTGCCGACGGCGCCTGATGGCGGTCAGAATCGTTTAGTCATCGGTGAAGTGGTTGGCATTGGCATAGATGATGCCATCATCACGAGTGACGGCCAAGTTGATGTCACCAAATATCAACCTGCGGCACGGTTGGGCTATAAGGATTATGCGATCATTGAAAAGGTTTTTGAAATAGATCGCCCAGACGCCTAGATGACTAAATGGCCTAGATAGGATAGACCTATTTTATCTCAATTAATCAAGCATTTGCTGATTGTAACATTTGCGTAACCATTGAGATCGGTATCCGTAAGCCTAATCCGGATCAGCCAGTCTTCCATGGCAAGCACCATGGTGAGCGGCAAGACGCCATCGGTGATTTTCTCACCGCCTAGGAAGGATGCCCTGACCGTCACAGGCTGTTTTAGATCAAACCAAGGGTTATCATGATTGGCATCTTGGACGGACTGCCCCTCAATAAACAGGCTAAGGGTATCCGAAAGAAACATCCTATCACTATTTCCGCCAGCAAAGTTGGGGGTAACAACCTCAACATCGCGCTGTTCGATGGTACGGCACTTGGTGGCCTCACCTAAAGAGTTCAATAACTGGCGAATCTGTTCTGGCGGCACATCTTTAGCCAGATAACGAGACACCAGCTTTCTTAAAGACACCACATCTTTGTCTTCGGTGTTAATGAGGGCTTCGGCAGCAAGTCGGCGTTGCTGTTCGGTGTTGAGTTGTTCAGTCAGAACAGCGACCGTTTGCTCAAGCCGATTGTTATTTTGCACAAGCTCCTGAAGCCTATCACTGGATGAAGAAAACACCGACCATTGCTGATTCTGTCCGATAATCCAGCCAACCCATAAGGTCACCAATAAGGCCAGAATACGCAGAATAAAGCGCAATTGGGATTTCGCTTCGCGTTTGCGATATCGTTCCGTGGTTTGATAAAAATCCATGCTAACAAGAAATCACTGTTGGAGGACTGGATTACCCGTATTTAGTCGCTATGATAACCCGTTGCAATTTCAATCTATTCTAGCAGGAAATACAGGTATCGTCATGGGAAAATCAAATCGGGCGTGGCAACGGATGCTAAGCGGCAGGCGGCTTGACCTGCTTGACCCAACGCCTGTGGATATTGAAATCGACGATATTGCCCATGGCTTATCGCGAGTGGCGCGCTGGAATGGGCAGACAAACGGCAAATGGCCCTATTCAGTAGCAGACCATTCGGTCATGGTGGAACGCGTCTTTACCGAACAGAACATAGGCGTTGGCGCCCGTTGGCAATTAGCTTGCTTGCTTCACGATGCCCCGGAATATGTCATCGGTGATATGATCACCCCTTTCAAATCTTTTCTCGGTGACAGTTATCTTGAAATTGATGACAGACTAAGCCGCGCCATTCATTTGCGATTCGGACTGCCTGGTGAATTGCCAGTGTGGGTCAAAAAAGCCATCAAGAAAGCTGATAAGACCGTCGCCTATCTAGAAGCTGTGCAGATTGCCGGATTTTCCCAAGACGAAGCCAAACGCTATATCGCCAATCCGCGCCATCTGCCGCCTCATCTCATTTCGCCCTTGTCGCCTAATAAGGCAAAGCTTGCTTATCGCAACCGGTTTGATGAATTGATGGAAACCATGACAACCTCAGCATCCTCTTGATAGGATAACACAGCAAGCGTGAAATCATGCCAAAAGGCAAAATAAGAAAAGGATCACATGATGAAGACCTCCTCGCTAATTACCCCTGATAACTGCGTCATTTTTGTTGCGCTTGAAAGTGAACTTCCTGCCGCCCATTTGCCTGAATGGCGGGTTGTTTATACTGGCGTTGGTAAGGTTAATGCGGCGATGTCAGGAATGAAGAATTATCATATTTATCAACCGCATATAATGATAAATTACGGCACTGCTGGAAGTTTGAATCCTGCCGTTTCTGGCTTAGTTGAGGTCAGCCAATGTGTTGAGCGTGACATGGATGTTCGCCCTCTTGGCTTTGCCATAGGCCAAACCCCATTTGAGACCGATATCAATCTTGATTTTGGTTATGAGGGGGTGGTGTGCAGCACAGGCGATAATTTTGTCACTGATCGACCAGAGCTTAATTCGGATATTGTGGATATGGAGGCATATGCCCTAGCCAAAGTGGCAAAGACGGCTGGCTGTGATTTCCGGTGTTTCAAATATATTTCAGATAACGCCGATGGGGAAGCCGCCGCCGACTGGCAAGAAAACCAACGCCAAGGCGCAAAACATTTTGCCGACTATCTTTTACGCTTGGTAGGTGGTGGGGACACTCGGACTTGAACCGAGAAGCCTGTTACGGCGGCAGATTTTAAGTCTGCTGTGTTTACCAGTTTCACCATGCCCCCTATCGGAAATTAACATCTCTTGTTAAGTTTTGACCGTGACTGTGTCAAGCGCATAGCATGGTAAAACCAGACATAAGGATCAAACCGTGTTTTTTCTGCCCCTTTTTGATGATAATCCCACTGGCCGTGTACCAATCGTGACGTGGATTTTAATCGCGGTCTGTGTTGCGGTGTTTCTGTTTCAACTTGGGCTTGATGAGCGCGGTGAGCGGATTTTCATCTTTTCTTATGGTGCGGTGCCTGCCCTCATCACAGGATCAGAATTAAGGCCACCAGCGCTGGCTGGACTGCCTGACTATGCCACCGTGGTGACATCGGTATTTCTGCATGGCGGCCTTTTGCATCTGGGCGGTAATATGCTCTATCTGTGGATTTTCGGCGATAATGTCGAAGACAGCATGGGGCCAATAAAGTTTATCATCTTTTATCTGGCCTGCGGCGTCGCGGCGACCATGGCTCATGTGGCTATAGCCCCGGATTCGGTGACGCCATTGGTTGGCGCCTCAGGCGCTATTGCGGGGGTGCTAGCCGCCTATTTAATGCTTTATCCGCACGCTCATGTTCGGGTGCTGGTTATTATCCTGATTTTTATTCGTTTTGCCTCATTCCCGGCGGTTGCCGTATTAGCGGCATGGCTCATCATTCAGTTTTTATCCGCGCCATCTGCGTTTGATCATGCGGAAGGCGGCGGGGTCGCGTATTTTGACCATTTAGGCGGCTTTGCGGCAGGAGTGATTCTAACACCCTTTTTCAAACGCCGTGATCAACAGATTTTTCCCAAAAAACAACCAACACAGCAACAGGGGGAACTTAAAGCCCCTCAAAACCCGCCCATCAATATTATGACACGGCATCAGATCAAGAATGAGTTTGTGGATAGGTATCGGCATCGCAAGCCAGCGCCAAAACCGCCCTCATCACGCCGTGATGTGCCAACCGTGCGAAAGGCCTCACGCCCTAAAGGCCCATGGGATGATACCTAAACCTGCGCCTAACCGTTAGCATAGAGCCTAAGGAAAGGGTCAAACGGTGTTTCCGCCAGATACGGTCTGTTCCATCGTGCCCGTGCCGCCAAGCGAGGTGATAAGGGTAAGTACCTCTGCCGCCGCCGCGTCAACATCTCCACGTTGCAGTGAGGCCACAACCACCGCCGTACCATACTGGCCGGGCTTGAACCATGGATAACTGCCAATGCTAAGGCCCTTGTAGCGGTTTTGTATCACCCCTAAACCTGAGGCTAAGGTGCCTTCACCGATTTCTGTTTGAATAGAAACGCGGTGCTTATCTGCGCCTTTAGGCAACATAGCTTCCATTTCTGCTAGCATAGCCTCAAAAATCTTAGGGACACCTGCCATGACATGAACATTGCCAATGCGGTAACCCGGCGCCGCCGAGACCGGATTATAGATCAGCTCTGCGCCTTCGGGGATATCCGCCATTTTCTGTCGGGCGGCGTTGTAATCTAGGCCTGTGCCCTCATAATGTTCAATCAACAGGCGATCCGCCTCAGGGTGTCGGATGGCCTTAACCCCAAAGGCACTGGCAACCGCCACAGTTGTGATATCATCATGGGTGGGGCCAATGCCGCCAGAAGTAAAAACCAAATCATAGGCCGCCGATAACGCCTTTACCGCCGCAATGATCCCGTCATGGGTATCGCCTATTACCCTAACCTCAGCTAAGCTAATGCCGCGATCATGGAGAAACTGGGCCAGCGTGTTGATATTTTTATCTTGGGTCCGGCCGGATAGGATTTCATCACCAATGACTAGCATAGCGGCAGAAGGTTGCGTCATAACATCACCTGAGATAAGAAAAAGATGACATTAGTTATATCCCTAAACCTCAACAGATCAATAGCCATCACGGTCAGCGGAACCTCTAAATGCAGCTACCACCCCTAGAACAAGGCGTATTGATGAAACGCTATAAGCGGTTTCTGGCAGATATTGATTTTGGTGATCGGATAGAAACCGTGCACTGCCCTAATCCCGGTGCGATGACTGGGCTGAACACCCCCGGTCTAAAGGCATGGTGTTCGCGTTCTGACAATCCTAATCGCAAATTGCCCCTGACCTTAGAGCTGGTAGAAGCTGATGGCGGTCTCGTAGGTATTAACACCAATCGCCCCAACAGCATTGCGCATGAGGCGCTGGAGCAAAAAAAGATCCCTTCCCTTTCAAGCTATCAGCATATTCGGCGTGAATATCAATGGAAAAAGGGGGTGCGTTTTGATTTTCTGCTAGATGAGGCGGATGATGGGTCGCCGCCTATGTTGCTGGAAATCAAGAATGTGCATCTTCGCCGCCCGGAATTGCCGCAAGCCGTCGCCTTTCCAGATTCGGTAACCGCCCGTGGCAGTAAGCATCTTGCCGAATTGACCAGTGCTATCCCAGAGGGGTATCGGTGCGGATTATTGTTTGTTGTTCAGCGCATGGATGGGGATCACATGGTCATAGCAGAAGACATTGACCCTATATACGCCCAACATTTACGGCAAGCGTATGATCATGGCGTGGAAATTATGGCATGGCGTTGCAATATTGCGCTTGAGGCTCTAACATTGGATCACCCTATACCTATCAAGATACCGGAATAATGCGAACAGAACCCATCCCCCGTCACGATCAGTTTGGCTATATCAAAATGCGTAAAGCAGGCAAATTAGCTGCTGAGACGTTGGATTATATCACACCTTTCGTCAAAGCTGGCGTGACCACGCTTGAGCTTAATGATCTCTGCCATCAGTTTATCACTGATCATAACGCTATCCCCGCACCGCTTGGCTATAAGGGGTTTCCAAAAGCGACCTGCATTTCTGTTAATCATGTGGTTTGCCATGGCATTCCGTCGGAAAAACGGCTTATTGATGGGGATATCGTCAATATTGATATCACTGTTATTCTGGATGGATGGTACGGCGATACCTCGCGAATGTACTGGATTGGTGAGCCGAATGTGAAAGCAAAGCGGCTAACAGATGTCACCTATCAATCCCTGATGCGTGGCATTGAAGTGGTGAAACCCGGCGCCACCCTCGGTGATGTTGGTCATGCTATTCAAACCTATGCTGAGGCGGCGCGTTTCTCAGTGGTCAGGGATTTCACAGGCCACGGTATTGGTCAGCAATTCCATATCGCCCCGACCGTGTTGCATTATGGCCTGCCCGGTGAGGGCATTATCCTAGATGAAGGCATGATCTTTACCATAGAGCCCATGATCAACACTGGCACTTGGCAGGTCAAAATTCTACCTGATGGGTGGACAGCAGTGACCAGAGATCGCGGCCTATCCGCACAATTCGAACATACCGTTGGCGTCACCGCGGATGGGGTCGAAATCTTTACCCTGTCCCCTCAAGGATTTACCCAGCCGCCCTATCTGTGATGCCCTGCCAAAATAGAAACGCTTTAATTCATCTTGATCATTCTTTGATCATTCTGGGACAATCTTTGTCGATTTGGGCTGTGTTCCTAAGGTGACAGCATCATGAAAATAGTTTTCACAGTGTGCCAGACAGGGTATATATATTGGCATTAGTTGCGCTGCCTTGGCCAAGTCGTTTTCACGGTCATTACATTAGAAACCCTAAACATTGCACATTCCGATTATCACCTGTGTCAGGAATGGTTTTCCATGTTAGGGCAAGCATGACCCATGAGCGCCAAACATAACGACCAACCTATGACCACTGATCATGCTGGCCATCGGGAACGCCTCAAAGCCCGGATTAAACAACATGGCGCAACAAATCTGGCTGATTATGAGTTGCTGGAAGCGTTACTATTTTATGCTATTCCGCGCCGAGATACCAAAGAAATTTCAAAGGTTTTATTAAATAAATACAATTCAATAAACAATATACTTAATGCAAAACATGATGATCTAAAAGCGATCCCTCAGATCAGTGACCACAGCATTATCCTGTTTCGCCTACTGAAGGCCTTTGCGGTGCGATTAGGTGAAGAAAAGATCATTAAGAAAACCACCTTCGGATCATGGAAAGATGTGATTGAATATTGCCGGACTCGTATTGGGTTTGAGGAAAGGGAGTATTTTCTAGCCATTTTCGTTGATAGCAGTAACAACATTATTGCCGCTGATGAACTGGCTGCCGGAACCGTTGATCGTGTCGCTGTCTACCCGCGTGAGGTCGTACGCCACACCCTCAACTACAACGCTTCTGCTGTCATATTGGTTCATAATCATCCCTCAGGAAGCATTGAGCCATCAAAACAGGATATCGCCATGACCAAGACCATCCATCAGGCCATTCAGGCGATTGATGCTCGTTTGCATGACCATTTGATCATTAGTGGCGAAGGCCATTTCAGCTTTAAGAACTCAGGGTTACTGTAACTGTATTCATTGCATGAGCCCCCTCACTCTTTGACTTGGCCTGTTTATGCTTGATTGATGGAAAGGGGTTATCATCAGGGCATTTTCATAGAAAATCATTATGTGAGACGCTAGACAAGCGGCAGATCGCTGACTAACATGGCGCCTTAGTTTGATCACCCTAACGTCAGGAATAATGAGGATGATACCCCGCTACTCACGCCCGGAAATGAGCCAGATATGGACAGATGAAAGCCGCTTTCAAATCTGGTTTGAGATTGAGGCGCACGCCTGTGATGCGCAGGCTGAACTTGGTGTCATGCCTAAAGAAGACGCGAAGACCATCTGGGAAAAAGGTAAGTTTGAAGTTGCCCGTATTCATGAGATTGAGGCCGAAACAAAACATGATGTCATCGCTTTCCTGACCAATCTGGCTGAACATATTGGCCCTGCCGCAAGGTGGGTGCATCAGGGCATGACGTCATCGGATGTTCTTGACACCACCCTTTCGGTGCAACTGGTCAGGGCTAGTGATCTGATCATTACTGGCATTAGCCGCGTCATGGATGCTTTGAAAACACAAGCGCTTGCCCATCGTTACACCCCAAGTATGGGGCGTAGTCATGGCATTCATGCCGAACCTGTTACCTTTGGGTTAAAGCTTGCCGGGCATTATGCCGCTTTTGCCAGATCGCTTGAGCGGATGCGTCATGCCAGAGCCGAAATAGCAACTTGCAAAATCTCTGGCGCCGTAGGGACTTTTGCCCATATTGATCCGTTTGTGGAACGTCATGTTGCCGAAAAAATGGGGCTGGTGCCAGAAACCCATTCTACCCAAATCATTCCGCGCGACCGTCACGCCATGTTCTTTGCCACCATGGGGGTTGTTGCCGCGTCGATTGAGAATCTGGCGACTGAGATTAGGCATCTGCAACGCACCGAGGTACGGGAAGCCGAAGAATATTTTTCCGCAGGGCAAAAAGGATCATCAGCAATGCCGCATAAGCGCAATCCGGTGCTGACCGAAAACCTAACCGGATTAGCAAGGGTGGTGCGTTCAGTTGTCACCCCTGCCCTTGAAAATGTCACGCTTTGGCATGAGCGCGATATCTCACATTCCTCTGTGGAACGCATCCATGCCCCTGATGCCACTATCGCGCTTGATTTTGCCTTACATCGGATGGCTGGCGTGGTTGAAAAGCTCTTGGTCTATCCTGAAGCCATGCAGAAGAACCTTGATCAACTCGGCGGTCTTGTCCATTCCCAGCAAGTATTGCTAGCCCTAACCCAACACGGGATTAGCCGTGAAGACGCTTATCGGTTGGTACAAAGAAATGCCATGAAGGTCTGGCATGAAGGCGGCAGTTTCCTTGACTATCTTTTGGCGGATCATGAGGTCACCGACCATGTTCCGGCAGATACGGTCACGGCGCTTTTTGATATCAATCATCACTTCAAAAACATTGATTACATTTTTGAGCGTATTTTCGGTACAAAATAGTCGTGCCAGCGATTGCTTATCGTCATCAGGGTTGCTAATATGATGCGAAAGCTTAAGCCGATGACAGAAAACCTCATTTCCTTATAAATCTATGGCAAAACGCGAAAAACTTTATGAAGGCAAGGCCAAAACAATTTTTGCCACAGATGACGCGCATCAATTGATCCAGTATTTTAAGGATGACGCCACCGCCTATAACGCCCAAAAGCACGAAGTGATTATGGGGAAAGGCGTTCTCAACAACGCTATTTCCTATCATATTATGTCTGCACTAGGGGCGGCAGAGATTAAACATCATCTGCTCAAAAAATTAGATCACCGCGAGCAACTGATTCGCAAATGTGAAATTATTCCCGTTGAGGTTGTGGTTCGTAATATCGCTGCAGGTTCAATGGTTGGCCGTCTTGCAGGCCAGCATATTCCCATTAGCCTCGGCACTAGCCTTAAAACCCCTGTGGTAGAATATTATCTCAAAGAAGATGCCTTAAACGATCCCTTGATCACCGCTGAGCATATCACAGGGTTTGATCTAGCCAGCGAGGATGAATTAAAGCAGATGCGGATGACTGCGCTTGCGATTAATCGTATTCTTGGGGATATTTTTAATGATATCGGGATCACTTTGGTCGATTTCAAATTGGAATTCGGCCGTCCCTCACACCGCCAAGATGATGACCCCCTTTTGATACTGGCGGATGAGATTAGCCCAGATAATTGCCGGTTATGGGATAAAGCGACTGGCGACATTAAAGATAAAGATCGCTTTCGCAAAGCTATGGGCGGCTTGGTAGAGGCGTATCAAGATATCGCAAACCGCTTTGGCATCACCATCGCGGCGACATGAAACGGAGAACATTATGGTTAGCATAACCATTACTATTGGACTCAAAGACGGTGTTCTTGACCCCGAAGGAAGGGCGATTGAATCCTCACTCAACAATCTCGGCTACCATGAGGCGAGTGAGATTAAAACTGGCCGCCTGATCCGTTTCACTATGGATGAAACTGATCACGCCAGAGCGCATCAAAAGGTTTCTAAAATGTGTGAAACCCTGTTGGTGAATACGGTCATTGAGCATTACGACATCACCATCGCAGATTTGATTGAGGAATAATCCCATCGTGGCACGCATAGCGGTTATCAGTTTTCCGGGTTCTAATTGCGACCGTGATATCATTACGGCTATCAGTGATATTACCGGAACAGCACCAGACCAATTCTGGCATAAAGAAAGCACTATGCCGCGGCAGGATTTGGTGATCTTGCCAGGCGGCTTTTCGTTTGGTGATTATTTGCGGTGCGGCGCCATTGCCGCGCGTTCCCCCATCATGGATGAGGTGCTGGAACACGCATGGCGTGGCGGCTATGTTTTGGGGATTTGCAACGGCTTTCAAATCCTGACAGAGGCTGATTTGCTGCCCGGCACTTTGATGCGCAATCGCGGCCTGCGATTCGTATGCCGTGATGTTTTGCTCAATACTCACAACACCAATCATGCGGTTCTATCTGGTCTTAGCGAGGGTCAGAAACTGCGTATTCCTGTCGCTCATAACGAAGGCAATTATTACGCTGATCCGGCAACCCTCAAAAAACTCACCGATAAAGGGCAAATTGCCTTTACCTATTCAGGCGCTGATCAAGACCCTGACTATAATCCAAACGGGGCGATTGATGATATTGCCGGCATCGTTTCTGAAAATGGCCGTGTGTTAGGTTTGATGCCGCACCCTGAGCGCAAGGCTGATCCCATCCATGGCGGCTTAGATGGTCGTTTGTTATTACAATCAGTTATTGAGGCCGCGTCATGACCGCTTCTGACCTCCCCCTCACCACAGAAAAACAAGCCGCGGAAATGGGCCTGAGCGCTGATGAGTTTGCGCTGATCTGTCAACGGCTAGGGCGAACCCCTAATTTGACTGAACTAGGTATATTTTCGGCAATGTGGTCTGAACATTGTTCTTATAAATCCTCACGCCGTTGGCTGAAAACCCTGCCAACTACAGGCGAACAGGTCATCCATGGCCCCGGCGAAAACGCTGGTGTTGTTGATATCGGCGATGGCATGGCGGCCGTGTTTAAGATCGAAAGCCACAACCACCCTTCATTTATTGAACCTTATCAAGGGGCGGCAACGGGGGTTGGCGGCATTTTGCGTGATGTCTTTACCATGGGGGCTAGGCCAGTGGCGTTACTCAACGCATTGCGGTTTGGTGCGCCAGATCATCCCTTAAGCCGCCATCTGGTTGGCGGTGTGGTTTCAGGCATTGGCGGATACGGCAATTGCATCGGCATTCCAACGGTTGGCGGTGAGACCCATTTTGATCCTAGCTATAATCACAATATTCTGGTGAATGCTATGGCGGTTGGACTGGCGCAGGCAGACCGGATTTTCCTGTCTGCGGCATCTGGCCCCGGCAATCCTGTTATTTATATTGGCGCAAAGACAGGCCGTGATGGAATTCATGGCGCGACCATGGCATCAGCAGAGTTCAGTGAGGAAGATAGCTCCAAACGCCCTACGGTTCAGGTTGGTGATCCCTTAGCAGGGAAATTGCTGATGGAGGCTAGCCTTGAGCTGATGGCATCAGATTCGGTGGTTTCTATTCAAGATATGGGGGCGGCGGGGCTGACCTCATCTTCGGTGGAAATGTCCAGCAAAGGTGGTTTGGGCATGGAAATTGATCTGGATCATGTCCCTACACGCGAAAAGGGGATGATCCCTTATGAAATCATGCTATCTGAATCGCAGGAACGGATGCTGGTTGTCTTAAAACCTGATGCTATGGATCGGGCAAAGGCCATTTTTGATAAATGGGATTTAGATTTTGCGGTAATCGGCAAGGTCACGGATAGCGGCCATTTGGTCTTAAAAACCGGTGATGAGGTCGTGGCAGACCTGCCTATCGCCCCATTGGTTGAAGACGCGCCAGAATATGATCGCCCTTATGAAGACACCCCAAAGGCAGAGCCTATTGCTAATCATGAGTTGATTTCTGATATGCCGCTTGGGGCGGCACTGATAAAGATGATGGGAAGCCATTTTCTAGCAAGCCGCCGTTGGATTTATGAACAATATGACCGTCATGTGATGGCAGATACCTTGATTGAAGCTGGTGGTGATGCCGCCATGGTCAGGGTCCATAACAGTACACGCGGGATGAGCATGACGACAGATTGCACCCAACGTTATGTATTAGCTGATCCATTCATGGGCGCAATGCAAGCGGTGGCAGAGGCCTATCGCAACATTACCGCGACTGGCGCAACCCCCCTTGCCACGACCAATAACCTCAATTTTGGCAACCCTGAAAAGCCAGCCATTATGGGACAGATTGTCGGCGCTGTTAAAGGCATGGGCGCGGCTTGCACTGCGCTTAACACGCCTATCGTATCAGGCAATGTCTCGCTTTATAACGAAACCGATGGCAAGGCCATCTCTCCGGCGCCAGTAATTGGTATGATCGGGGTTATTGATGATATTTCCCATGCTATAACTATTGGCATTAATGCCCCTGATGAAACGGTTTTCATCATTGGGCAAGCCCATGATACTGACGATGGTTGGCTTTCAAACAGCGTTTATGCCCATATCATAGCGGATGAGACGGCGGCATCTGCACCGCCGCCTGTTGATCTGACGGCTGAGGCCAAGCATGGCAATTTAATCCGAACCTTAAACGCTAAGGGGTTGATTACCGCTGCCCATGATATTGGTGATGGCGGCGCCTTAACCGCCTTGGCTGAAATGATGCTGGCAGGGTCTTATGGGGCAGAATTGATCATCCCACATGATCAGCGCGGTCATGGCTGGGCTTTTGGCGAAGATCAGGGCCGTTACGTGATTGTGACCCATGATCCTGACGCTGTGATAGCGGCGGCAAAGGCCGATGATATTCCTTTGCAAAAAATAGCTACAACCATTTCCGCTAAGGAATTGAAACTTGGGCCTGATGACCTTATCTCAGTTAAAGACCTTCGTTCCGCTCATGAAGGCTGGTTGCCTGATATGATGAATCCAAAAAAGGGAGATTAACATGGCCATGCTCGCCGAAGATATCCGTGGGTTGATCCTTGCGGCGCTTCCCGACAGTGAGGTAACGATTGAAGACCTGCGCGGTGATGGTGACCACTATTCCTGCCACATCCGGTCGAAAGCCTTTGCCGGAAAAACCCGCGTGCAACAACACAAAATTGTTTATGAGGCCTTAGGCGGCCGGATGGGAAACCAACTTCATGCCTTGGCGATACAGACCACCCCTATTGAGGAGTAGATCATGCTAGACGATCAAACCAAGAGCCTTATTGAAGCCGAAATTAAAAGCCAAGATGTTGTGCTGTTTATGAAAGGCACCCCTGTGTTTCCGCAATGCGGATTTTCCGCCGCCGTCGTTGGGGTGTTAACCCATCTCAACGTGCCCTTTCGTGGGGTTAATGTGCTCGAAGATGATGCCGTTCGCGAAGGGATTAAGGCTTTTACTGACTGGCCAACCATTCCGCAGCTTTATGTCAAAGGCGAGTTTGTAGGCGGCTGTGATATTATTCGGGAAATGTACGAAACTGGTGAGCTGATTGAGATGCTGAACACTCGCGGTATTGATGCTGCCCCCCAAGCCCTAAACAGCTAAGACCCATAGCCCAACGCTTTTTTCTTTGTTGCCACTGACGATATGATGCTAGCATCATGGCGGTTGTCTCAGGTATGTTCATACCTGACCTTGCCATATGGGAAAGGTCATGATTGACCCTGAAAGAAAGGCCCATTATGTCTGTCTTTATCTGGGGGCTGTTGTTATTACTGTGTTTTGTGTGGAGCCTCTCATTTTTGCTGGCAGAAATTCTGCTTGAGAGTGTTCGCCCCTTTACCATTGTGTTTAATCGGGTATTTTTTGCCAGCATTGTGATGGTGATCCTGATCAAGCTATTAGGTAAGCGTTTTCCACAGTCGCGAAAAAACCTGTTCTTGTTGTTTTTATTAGGGTTGACCAATAACGCGATCCCGTTTTCGGCGATTGTCTATGGCCAGCAGTTTATCACTGGCGGCCTTGCCTCAATCATCAACACCAATACCGCGTTTTTTACACTGATCCTATCTAGTCTGATGTTCGTGGATGAACGCCTGACCATAATCCGGCTTTGCGGGATTATCCTCGGCATTAGCGGCGTGGTCATCGCCATTGGCCCGTCTGAATTATTGTCTTTATCAATGGATAATCTAGGGCAACAATGCATTATCCTTGCCACGATTTGCTATGCGATCTCAACAACGATGGCGCGGAAGTTTATCAAGGGCGTGGACCCACTGGTGTCTGTTACTGTGATGCTGTTATCAAGCGCATTCTGGATGGGGGGTATTGTCCTCTATATGGAAGGCTTACCCCTCTTTACCCCAAGCGCAGTCAACATTGTGTCCATCGGGTTGCTGGCGTTGCTATCAACAAGCCTTGCTTATATTCTGTATTTCATGTTGCTGGAACGCGCCGGGGCAGGAACAACAACACTTGTTACTGTGCTGATCCCCCCATTCGCCATGGTGATGGACGCAATTATCCTCAAAGAGGCCATCACCAGCCCACAAGTGGCTGGCTTTGTCTTTGTTGCTGTTGGGGTAGTGATGGTCGCTCGCGGCCTACCCAAAGCAGACCACGAGCCAAAGATTAACGGGAATAATATTCGATAACCAGATTTGGTTCCATTTGTACCGGATATGGCACATCTTCCATGCTAGGAATACGCGTAAAAGTCCCCTTGAACCCAGCCTGATCAACATCAGCATATTCTGGAATATCGCGTTCAGCAGACACCATAGCGTCAAGAACAGACGGAATATTGCGAGCGCGTTCACGCACCTCAACCACATCACCCGGCTTTAACATTCTGGAAGGAATGTTGCAGATATGCCCATTCACCAGAACGTGCTTATGGCTAACCAACTGGCGTGAAGCAAAGACCGTTGGGGCAAACTTCATCCGATAAACCATGGCATCAAGGCGGCTTTCTAGAATACCGATAAGGTTTTGACCTGTATCACCGCGGCGGCGAACAGCCTCAACATAATATTTTTTGAACTGCTTTTCACCGATATTGCCGTAATAGCCTTTCAGCTTTTGCTTCGCCATAAGCTGAATACCGTAATCGGTAGGCTTACTGCGGCGCTGACCATGCTGACCGGGGCCATATTCGCGGTTATTTACTGGTGATTTGGGGCGACCCCAAAGATTAACGCCTAAGCGGCGGTCGATTTTATATTTCGCGTGATGGCGTTTATGTTCTGACTGAGAGGCCATAACAAACTCCTTATGTGCATATGCCCTTTTGGGCTTTGCTTGTTGCCCCGGTAGGGTCAAAACAGATCATGATCTGAAATGACCGGGACAACTCACCTCAATGCAAATTGTCCACGTTCCCAAGAATGTTGCTGTTTATTAGGAAAAAAGCAGATATCTGTCAAGCCTCATCCGTCATTTCAAG
>CBFHXL010000015.1:0-46109 GCA_965659785.1 Puniceispirillales bacterium (SeqCode) | reverse complement strand
GACCGGGACAACTTACCTCAATGCAAATTGTCCACGTTCCCAAGAATGATGCTATTTATTAGGAAAAAAGCAGATATCTGTCAAGCCTCATCCGTCATTTCAAGCCTATCATGGCGGTCTGATGACGATTTAGGATTTGCCAGAGCGGGCAGTCGCCTTAATGATGCCATGCAGAGTGCGGATATCCTGTGTTGAGAGTGGGGCTTTGTTAAACATGGCTTTAATGTTCCGCATGATCACTGGACGCATATCAGGGCTGGCAAAAAAACCGCCTTTGGCGATGCTTTCCTCAAGCACCCCATAGAAATATTCGCGATCACCTAGGCTAGCCATATCCTCTATTTCTGATGGGCTTTTGAGCTGGTCTGAGGTTAGTGCTAGCCCCACCATGCGGCATTCCCATCCCATAAGCAAAACAGCTTGCGCCAAGTTTAAGGACGAAAAAGACGGGTTTAATGGCACCGTGACAAGGATATTGGCTAAAGCCGCTTCGTCATTATCAAGCCCTGCCCGTTCTGCCCCAAACAGCATCCCTGCCCGTCCCCCTGCGTGATGGTGGGCAATCATCGCTTCTGCCGCTTGCCGCGGCGTCATGACCGTCTGTGCCATGCCACGTTTCCGAGCCGTGGTCGCAATTAACAAGCTGATATCATCTGCAGCCTTTGGCGTGGTTTCAAAAACCTTTGCCGCCGTCAGAATATCTGCGCCGCCAGAGGCCATAGCCTCTGCCGCAGGATTGGGCCAGCCATCACGCGGATCAACAAGCCTGAGATCATAAAGACCGCAATTTTTCATCGCCCTGGCGGCGGCCCCAATATTTTCACCCATTTGAGGATGGGAAAGGATGACCGCAGGCATGATCTCTGCCGGCAAGGTATCCTCTTGTGGGGCTGAACGGTCTGTTCCTGCCAAGGCTCAAGTCTCCGCCGCGAGGGTAGCCCCTGATTTATAAAGCTTCCATGTCATAGCATCGGTCAGCGCCATCACCGAGGCATCAATGATATTTGTAGAAACCCCCACGGATGTCCAATTATTGTTTTCAGTGTCTTCACATTCGATCAAAACGCGTGTCACCGCATCAGTTCCGCCATCACCTTGCTCACCTGCCAGAATGCGGACTTTGTAATCAACCAAGGATACCCCTGCTAAAATTGGATATCCCCTGACCAAAGCTTTGCGGATGGCTGTGTCCACGGCGTTAACAGGGCCATTTCCTACTGCCGCCTCATGATAAGAGAGGCCATTAACAACAACGCTTGCTGTTGCTTCGGATTCGACAATCAGACTTCCTTTGGCATTGAAGCGGCGTTCATCCATTACCCGAAACCGGCCAATGGTGAAATATTCCGGCACATTCCCTAATCGTCTTGCCACCATCAATTCTAGGCTGGCCTCGGCAACATCATAGGCATAACCCTTATATTCTTGGTCTTTTACCGTTGCGATCAGGCTGTTAAGACGCTTATCCTTAGGGTCAATCGCAATCCCAAGCTGTTCAAACCTAGCGATAAAATTGGATTTCCCAGATTGGTCTGAAACAATATATTGACGGCTATTTCCAACTGTTTCCGGGGAAATATGTTCATAGGTGCGAGGGTCTTTTTGTGCCGCAGAGGCATGAAGCCCGCCTTTATGGGCAAAAGCCGCATCACCAACATAAGGCGCATGAGCATTAGAATGGCGATTGATCCGGCTATCTAGCATCCGTGACAGCGTTTTCAACTTAGCCAGATGATGATCAGGAATACCCGTCTCATACCCCATTTTCAGCATCAGATTAGGGATCAAGGTAATCATATTGGCATTTCCGCACCGTTCACCAATCCCGTTTATGGTGCCTTGCACTTGTCTGGCCCCTGCCTCAACTGCCGCTAGTGTATTTGCAACCGCAAGGCCAGCATCGTTATGGGTATGAATACCAATGCGAATATCAGGAAAGGCATTTCTGACCGTGCGAACAGCATCATAAACCTCACCCGGTAACGTGCCGCCATTTGTATCACAAAGCACGATCCATGCTGCCCCACCATCACGGGCGGCGGCGATACTGTCCAAGGCGTATTTCTGATTGGCTTTATAGCCGTCAAAAAAATGCTCGCAATCAAACATCGGCTCACGCCCTTTGGCTTTAGCTGATTTGAGCGAGTCGGTTATCATCTCAAGATTCTCAGTCAGCGAAATACCAAGTGCCTTTGTGACATGAAAATCCCACGTCTTGCCCACCAGACAGGTGGCATCAGTTTCAGCATTGATAACCGCAACCAGACCGGGGTCGTTATCTGAACTTCGGCCACTGCGGCGAGTCATCCCAAAGGCCACGGATTTCGCGTGTTTCATCTTGGGAAAACGGCTAAAAAACTCATCATCCGTGGGGTTAGCACCGGGCCATCCCCCTTCAACATAATCAATGCCCATATCATCAAGGGCTTTCGCTATGGCAATTTTATCCGCAACAGAAAAATCAATCCCGCGTGTCTGTCCACCATCACGCAATGTTGTGTCAAACAGCCATATCCTTTGATCTGTCATTACTCTTTCCTTATCCATCTGCGCCTAATTTATGGCATTTAGGGCGCGGTGCCGCAATCAAAAGCTACCCTCGCCGCCACACCGTACCCTCGGCCTTGTCTTCAAGGGTAATGCCAAGTGCCGCCAATTCATCCCTAATCGCATCAGCGGCAGCAAAGTCCCGTTGGGCACGGGCATTGTTGCGGCTGGCGATCTTATCCTGAATGGCGGCATCATCCAAGCCATCCTGAGCATTGCTATGACTACCTTGAAACCATGTTTTGGCACTTACCTCTAAAAGACCAAGCATAGCGGCAGAGGCCTTCAGGCTTTGTTTTGCCTCATCCTCACCGCGATTAGCCGCCCCAGCCAAATAATGAAGTCTTGCCAAGGCTAGAGGTGTGTTGAGATCATCCGCTAGTGCCGCCAGAAACTCTGCGTCCGGGGCAATATTGGCGGCGATATCAGGGCTCTGATCATCATCGCCAACCGCCCGATAAAGGCCGTTAAGCGCCGCTTCGCTTTCCTTTAACGCCTCAACCGAGAAATCCAAAGGCCCGCGATAATGCGCTTGCAATAAGGCATGACGAATGACCTCACCTTTTGTGGTTTTTAACAAATCTGCCATGGTGACAAAATTGCCAAGTGATTTTGACATTTTTTCACCATCAACGGTGACATAGCCATTATGCAACCAATATCGCGCCATGTGATCCGTTCCATGGGCAGCGCAGGATTGGCAAATCTCATTTTCGTGATGCGGAAAGATCAAATCAAGCCCGCCACCATGAATATCAAACTCTTGCCCAAGATAGGCGCGGCTCATCGCTGAACATTCGATATGCCACCCCGGACGCCCTCGCCCCCATGGGCTATCCCAACCCGGCACATTGGCGTCTGACGGCTTCCATAAAACAAAATCCATAGGTGATTTTTTGTAAGGGGCAACATCAACCCTTGCCCCGGCCTTTAGCTCATCCACACTACGCCGAGACAACGCCCCATACCCGTCATAGGATGAAACATCAAACAACACATGCCCCTCCGCCACATAGGCATGATGGCGGCTAATCAAGGTTGAAATCATAGCGATCATATCATCAATATGGTCTGTTGCCCTAGGTTCAGCATCAGGGGCCAATGCCCCTAACGCAAGGCAGTCTTCATGAAATCGTGCTATGGTTTCATCAGTCAAGTCACGAATAGAGCGGTTTTCTTGCGCGGCTCTGGCGTTAATTTTATCATCAACATCAGTGATATTGCGCACATAAGTCACTTTGGGAAAGCTATGCCGCAACAATCGCACCAAAACATCAAACACCACCACTGGTCTGGCATTGCCAATATGGATGCGGTCATAAACCGTCGGCCCACAGACATAAAGCTTGATATGCTGGGGATCAATCGGGGTGAAATGATCTTTCTGACGGCTAAGCGTATTATAAAAACGAAGCGGCAACGAGGACATTAGCAGGCCTCGCCCTTAAGCCTGCCCATAATCCGCTTACGGCCTATGAGAGGCAGAAGCATAGCCATTTCTGGCCCAGACTGGCGGCCTGTTAATGCCTGACGAAGCGGCATGAACACGGCCTTACCTTTGAGGCCAGTATCCTGCATAATTTGCTTGGTCCAATGCCCCCAGAAATCACCGTCTATATCCTGATCAGCAAAATGATCCATCGCCGTGATTGCCGCCGCCATCATCGCTGGATCAGAAATCACAGGGGTAATCGCCTCATGAATAATACCGGCCCATTGCTTTACCTCTGAGAGATCGGCAATATTGCCTTTCACCACATCCCATATGACAGCGCCATCTTTTACCCCTTCAAGCCGATCTTTGACTTGGGCAAAAGAAAACTCTGCCAGCACCTTAGCGTTAATCTGGCGCAACTGTTCCGGGTCAAATCGCGGAGTTGCCCGGCCAAAGCGTGAGATATCAAAGCCTTTGACCAGATCATCCATCTGCGCCCGGATTTCGACCGGATCAGAGGTGCCTATGCGTGCCAGCAAACTGGCAATGGCCATAGCCTCAATGCCTTCATCCCTAAGACTGGCAATGGAAAGCGAGCCAATCCTCTTGGAAAGCCCCTCCCCATCAGCGCCTGCCAAAAGCGAAAAATGCCCCATTTCAGGCACAGCATAACCTAAGGCCTCAAACAGCTGAATCTGAGCGGCGGAATTGGTGGTGTGATCTTCACCGCGCAAGATATGGGTGATGCCATGATCCCCATCATCAATGACTGAGGCAAGAGTATAGATAAACCGTCCATCTGCCCGCAGTATCACAGGATCAGATAGGCTAGACATTTGGATAGATTGCTCACCGCGCACCATATCCTGCCATGTTGTCGTGTCATGATTTAGCAAAAACCGATAATGAGGAACTTCACCCTTAGCCTTGCGGCTTTCAATATCATCTTCAGTTAGCTTTAAGGCAGAGCGGTCATAAACAGGGGGACGACCAGCAGAAAGCTGAGATTTGCGTTTTAATGATAGCTCGTCTTGGGTTTCAAAACACGGATAAGCCCGACCAGATTTCAAGAGTTTTGCAAGACCGGCGTGATAATGATCAAGCCGAGATGATTGCCGATCTTCGCTATCCCAATGCATCCCCATCCATTCTAGGTCAAACCGAATACTAGCCTCATAAGCCTCATCCGAGCGCTCATCGTCGGTATCATCAATGCGCAACATAAAGCGCCCCTGATGGGCACGGGCAAAAAGATAATTGACCAAAGCGGTTCGCATATTACCAACATGAAGATGCCCAGTTGGACTAGGGGCAAAACGCACCAATGGGGATACCATTAAAACTCTCCTGTGCCGTCATAGGCAGAAGTAATAGGGAAACGCCGATCCCGATAAAACGCCCTTTTGGTCAATTTGGGGCCGGGGGCGGCTTGTTTGCGCTTATATTCTGCGCGTTTTAGCAATATCGCACAGCGCCGAACAATATCAGCATCAAACCCTTTAGCAATCAGATGTTCGGGTGAGACCAAGTCTTCGACTAATCCACGCATAATCGCATCCAGCACGGGATAATCTGGCAAACTGTCAGTGTCTTTTTGATCAGGGCGCAATTCCGCTGATGGCGGCTTTGTGATAATCCGCTTGGGCATAACCTCACCTTCTGGGCCAAGGACACCCCTTGGCAGATGCGCGTTTCGCCAGTCAGACAGATCAAACACCATGGTTTTCCAGATATCAATCAAAGGCGCGTAAGCCCCGCACATATCACCATAAAGCGTGGCGTAGCCTGTGGCATATTCAGATTTATTCCCCGTCGTTAGCACCAAAGCGCCAGTTGTATTAGAAATGGACATCAAAATCATGCCGCGAAGCCGTGATTGCAGGTTTTCTTTCGCCAGATCGGCATTACCGAGCTCAAAACTTTCCACCAGCGCAACATTAGCAGCGTCCATCACCTCAGCAATGCTGACATTATCGAGGTTGATCCCTAACCGTTTAGCCAGTTCAGCAGCATCATCAAGGCTATCTTGACTGGTGTAAGGAGAAGGCATCATCACTGCCTCCACCTGATCTGCACCTAGCGCATCCACCGCCATCACCGCCACAATAGCCGAATCAATTCCGCCAGAAAGCCCGAGAATAACGCGCTCAAATCCATTTTTCTGGACATAATCCCTTATCCCCAGCACCACCATGCGCCAGACCGCCGCCAGACCTTCTTCAGGTTTCACCACCGGCCCTGTGACCGTCCAAGCCCCTGCTGTTTTGGTCAATTCAATGATTGATACCGTTTCCACAAAGGCTGGAAGATGGCATCCTAATTTTCCGCCGGGGTTAACCGCAAAGGAAGCCCCATCAAAAACAACATCATCCTGCCCACCAACCAGATTAGCATAAACCACTGGAATATGATTTTCACTGGATCGCGCAACTGCCGTTTGTATCCGGAGATCCGTTTTGCCAATTTCAAACGGCGACCCATTGGGGGATAGGATGATCTCAGCGCCCTTACTGGCAATATGATGAACAACATCTTGGTGCCATAAATCTTCACAAATCGGCAGGCCAAGAGATACGCCGCGCAAAACCACCGGATCAGGCATAGGCCCATGGGCAAAGTTTCGCGGATCATCAAACACATGACCGATAGGCAATCGGATTTTATCACGAACCGCAACCACCACGCCGGCATCAAGAACATAAACCGAGTTATAAATCTTACCGTCATGGCGGCGTGGCGCGCCTAGAATGATTGCTGGGCCACCATCAGCGGTCAACGCCGCCAATGTTTCCACTGCCTTTTCTACCTTTTCCAAAAACCCTTCGACCAAAACCAAATCATCAAGCTGGTATCCGGTTAACACCATTTCCGGCGTCAGCATGATATCAGCCTGTTGCGCGGCGGCCTCTTGCCGCGCCTTGGTCAGTTTCTGCATATTTTCATCTATTGCGCCAAGCATCGGGTTGAGTTGGGCAACAGCACAGATCAAGCGTGTTGTCATATCGGTTTCCTAGCAGGAAAGACAAAGGCTGGCAAAGACAAAACATCCCCCTTTTCCCGCCTTTTCCCACCTTTTCTTAGGGAATAAGGAACTCACGCCCCTTTTTCACCCGGCTAACACCATCATAAGCGATAATATCTGCCGTGGCATAGGTCTCTGCCCATTTGTTCGGCAAATATGATCCACTACCGATCAAATTGACTGGCGCATCAGCCAAGGCAAAGACACGGCATTTTTCAGGCCCAAATCCACTGGAACAAACAATCTTGACCTGATCAAAACCATGTTGGTCAAGCTGTTCGCGTAAATGCCAAGTGGCAGCAGCGGAAACCCCTGTCCCGATTAGGTTTTTCAATTCCCCATCAGTACGATAAGCGCGAATGGATTCAGGTTTATTGCGGTCAAGAACAGCATATGATTCCTGCACATCCAGCCCCTCACAATAACGGCCACCATGGGTATCAAGCCGCAGGGATAATTGCCCTGCCGCCGCCATATCACGAAACGCATCCGCCACAGCTAGACTGTCGGTAATCTCACAGCCAAAATAATCCACCAATACGGTCAAAGGTTCATTCGGGAAGGTTTGCCGATAAAGTTGTGCCGCCTCAAGCGTTGAGCCAGCATACCCGATCAGCGCATGAGGCATAGTTCCGCGTCCACGGGTTGCCCCAAAAAACGGCGCCGTGTGGTCGGTTGATGAGCCGATAAATCCAACCGCGTGATCTTTCTGTTGTGCGACTTTTGATCCAACAGACGCCCCATAAGCCATCAGCTCTGCCATGTCTGTTCCAGCGCAATGCCGCGCATCCATGGCTAAAAACGCCACATTAGGCAATGTGCTACACATAGCATGGGCATTATAAGCCGCCACCGATGCCGCGCCAATGCGCTGCAGAAAGACTGTTTCCAAATCCACCAGACTGGCTAATGATCCTGTGATATAGCAAATAGGCTGGCCCGCCCCAACCCAACTGCCTTCGGGGTGACGAATATCTATTTTTACCTGTTGCTGGCGATGCGCCATCATGGCCTCTAACCATGAGATCGCCATATTCGGCGCCGATAACACCGGCCGACGCATGAAAATAGCGTAGGTAACCGTGACATCACCATGTTGTTCAACCACCGCCTTACTACGCAGAAAATAACTGTCAGCTAGGCGAGGAAGTTGATCAGGTAAAGGGCCCGGAAATGGCGAGGTTCCCATTGGATTGCTCCATCAATTCGGATATTGAAAACGGCAGGTGTTAAGACGCCTTAGCCAACATATTTCCGCCCTCACGGCGCTTTTGCAAAAGGTCTGCAATCAAAAACGCCAGCTCCAAGGACTGATTAGCATTAAGCCGAGGGTCACAGAAAGTATGATAACGATCTGACAGAGTTTCTTCGGAAACCGCCTGCACATCACCGCCCACACATTCTGTTACATCTGACCCTGTCATCTCAAAATGGATACCGCCGGGATGCGTGCCGACCCTATCATGAGCTTCAAAGAAACCTGCCACCTCTTGCAGAACATCTTGCACACGGCGCGTTTTATACCCTGTTGATGCCTTAACCGTATTGCCGTGCATAGGATCACAGCACCACACCACATGATATCCTGATTGTTTGACCGCCTCTAACAATAGAGGCAAGTGATTCCCGACCTTATCCGCGCCCATGCGGCTGATCAGCGTCAGCTTACCGGGGATATTTTCAGGATTGAGGGTTTCAATCAAGCGCAACAAATCATCGGTTTCCATGCTTGGCCCGCATTTCATCCCAATAGGATTACGGATGCCGCGCATATATTCAACATGAGCGCCGTCAATCTGGCGGGTGCGATCACCGATCCATAACATATGGGCTGAGGTGGAAAAATGTCCTCCCTCACCTGTGATGGTGTCCTTTCGGGTGAACGCTTCTTCATAATTCAACAGCAAAGCTTCGTGGCTGGTGAAAAACTCTGTCTCACGCAGAGGGCGCGAGGTGTCACTTGAAATCCCGCAAGCGCGCATGAAATTGAGACAATCATCAATTCGGCTGGCAATTTCCTCATATCGGCTGGCTTGCTCTGATCCAGCGATAAAATCAAGTGTCCAGCCATGAACCTTTTCTAAATCCGCAAGACCGCCAGTGGCAAAGGCCCGCAACAAATTAAGTGTGGCTGAAGATTGGTGATAGCCTTTCAATAAACGATCAGGGTCTGGCACGCGATCCGCCTCAGTAAAGGCGTTGCCATTAACCATATCGCCTCGATAACTTGGCAATTCTACCCCATCAATAACCTCAGTCGGGGATGACCGCGGCTTTGCAAACTGGCCCGCGATGCGGCCAACCTTAATCACAGGCATTGACGCCCCAAAGGTCAGCACCACAGCCATCTGTAAAAACAGACGGAACGTATCACGAATGCGGTTAGCGCTGAAATCATCAAAACTTTCTGCGCAATCGCCGCCCTGAAGCAAAAAGGCGTTCCCCAAAGCCACATCGCCTAGCCGTTGGCGCAGGGCAATCACCTCACCTGCAAAGACAAGTGGCGGCAAGCCTGCCATATGGTTTTCAACGGATTCCAGTTTGTTCTGGTCGGTATATTCCGGCACTTGAACAATAGGGTGTTTCCGCCAAGAATTAGGTGTCCAGCCCATGACATTCCTCATAAATAATCATATCCGTTATCATAGCAGGATTTATCCTGATTTGACAAATGGTTAGCATCCTATGCTTTTTGCGCCTGATCCTGAACCAAGTTGGCACCACATTAGACGCGCGGTGTCCGCATGGTCACGAACTCTTCTGCAGCGGTGGGGTGAATGCCAATGGTTGCGTCAAAATCGGCCTTTGTCGCCCCTGCCACAATCGCAATAGCGATGCCTTGGATAATCTCAGGCGCATCAGGCCCTAACATATGCGCCCCCAGAATGCGATCATCCGCATCATCCACAATCAGCTTCATCAAGGTTTTTTCCTGTCGCCCAGAAATGGTGTTTTTCATCGCCCTAAACCCTGATTGATAGACTGTAAAAGCATGACCTTTGGCCTTTGCCGCGTCTTCGGTCAGCCCAATACTGGCTAATGGCGGTTGGCTAAACACCGCTGATGCGATCTGATCATAATTGATCTTGCGGTTAGGCATACCGCCATAATTATGATCAGCAAAGATATGCCCTTCAGCAATAGCAACAGGGGTCAGATTAACCCGGTCGGTCACATCACCAATGGCATATAGCGATGGCAAAGAACTCTGCCCCTCAGCGTTAACAATAATTGCCCCATTTTTTTCGCAAGCGACATTAAGCTGATCAAGCCCAAGCGGCGCCGTGTTCGGCATCCGTCCTGTTGCCGCCATGACCGCATCCACATTAAGGCAAGTGCCGTTATCCAATGTTACCTGTTTTTTGCCAGACGACGCCGCATCAACACGGGCAATACTAGCACCAGCGTGTATCTGAACCCCGCGCTGGGCCATAGCCGTCATCAGACCATCGCGCATATCTTCATCAAAACCGCGCAACGGTTTATCCGCCCGAAACACCAAATGCGTTTTGCTGCCAAAACCCGCAAATATTCCGGCAAACTCAACCGCGATATAGCCGCTACCAAAGATCACAATCTCATCAGGCCTCGCGTCAAGATCAAGCGCTTCGTTTGAGCTAATGGCATGATCACGAAGCCCCGGGATATCCGGAATAAAAGGCCAGCCGCCAACCGCAATCAAAATGCGTTCAGCGGTCCAGATTTTACCATTGACCTCAACCTCATGAGGGCCAGCCACCCGTCCCTTGCCAGAAAGAACCGTGACCCCGGCTTGATCCATCAATCCCTGATAGATGCCTGCTAGGCGATCCAATTCGTTTCGCTTAGCTTTAATAAGATGGGCCCAATCATGATGCGCCTCATCAATCGTCCAGCCGAACCCAGCGGCATCTTGGATATCTGCTGAAATGCTTGACCCAAAGACCAACAGTTTTTTGGGAACACAGCCCCTTAACACACAGGTGCCACCCAAACGGTCTTCTTCAACCACCGCAACCCTAGCCCCGTGACCAGCCGCAATTCGGCTAGCCCTGACACCGCCAGAACCACCACCAATAGTGATAAGATCAAAATCATAATCAGGCGTCATATCCGGTTCCATGGGCAATTCTCCTCTGTGCCCATTGATACCGTTTTAAGAACTAAAAATCTATCTTATCCTTTATATGATCTTTTGCTAATGCACCTGACCTGATGGCAAAAGCCGATCTGTTTCGACTTTATCTATCTGATCACCATCATCTGAACATAGCGAGGTAGAAAGTCTGATATAGTCAATCAACTGGCGCATCCCTGAGATCAATTCCACCAAATGCGCCGGGGTCATAGATATGGTGGAAACCTTAGAGAAAATGGTGAAGGTCACTGGCCCCGGACAGATGCCATAGCCTGTAAGACTTGTGCCAATCATATTTTCCAGCATCATTGATGCTAAGATTGGCGTATAAATCGGTTCACCTGAATTTTTAACAAAAGTGCCGTAAATGATAATCTCATCAATATGAGATAAAGGTTCTAACTGGATGGGAAAATGGCTGTCATCACCAAGCACCCAATGGCCATCTTCCGAATGTGAAATCTTCCCCAAATCATGATCATGTATCTCGTCAACCAAATGCATTAAATTATCAACCAACATAAACTTGCCCTCGTTTGCGACTTCAAACATGCAACAATGAACAATTAACGTTAGATGATATATTATGCTTTTGGAGGAGCAGACTAAAGCCTATCAACAAGCACATACCCATTAGCATCACAAAGATTTCGTTTTTTCTGATTTCCAAGCAATATCAATATGAAAAGGGTTAAGATCAGAAAAGGCACAGGCAAGTGTCCCTGACTGTACCGTCTAGAATATTCTGGGATATATGGTCGCCTAACGCCACGGGGCAGGATCAATATCGTCAGGCAAAGTGGCATGATACCCAGGCACAGATTTAGCGAAATCAGTCATCCATGCCGCCATCATTGGCAAATGGTCACGCCAATTGATCTGTTTACGGTAATCATAATGATCCAGCGCACACGCCATCGCAATCTCAACCGCGTTTGGGGTGGCACCATTGGTGTAAGTGGGGTTTTCAGCTTTGATTTCCGCCATACTGCGCAGAATCTTGTCGCGCTGATAGTCAACGAACGATTCCACCCGCATATTTTCTGGACGGAAGCGGCCTTCATAGACAATCAGGATACCGGCATCAAGCATACCGATGACCCGTGCTAATTTTGTTTTAAGGCGATAAATATCCATGCCTGCCCCGGGGAAAAGCACACTGTTTCCATGTTTGGCCCGATGAGCATCATCAAGATAATCCAGAATGACACGGGTATCATAAAGCGCGTCATCACCAACTAGCAAAATAGGGATTTTGCCAAGGGGGTTTTGCTGGCGCAGATTATCATTCGGATCATTGGTATCCGCTGCCTGAACCGTCAGTTGATCTGCCATGCCTTGCACCTCAATGGCGATTTTTACCATCCGGCCAAAAGGTGATGGAGGGGAAGTTCTTAAGATCATATGATTAACTCCGTTAATTAAGAGATTCCTACCATGGCATTGATCAAAAAACCTGTCTAGCATCAGATTGCACTTCGCCGCATATCACGCTAGAATCACCGAGCAACAGGTAAGCGCTAATGCGCTAGCAACCGACATATGACCACCTTTACAGGAGAAACCATCATGGCAAATATAGCATTTCTTGGGCTTGGCGTTATGGGTTACCCCATGGCTGGTCATCTCAAAGCCGGTGGGCATGATGTTACCGTCTATAACCGAAGCCCTGATAAAGCCGCCGCATGGGTCAAGCAACATGGCGGCAAAAGTGCTGCGACCCCTGCCAGCGCCGCCAAAGACGCGGATATCGTCTTTTGCTGTGTTGGCGCGGATAAAGACCTTTACTCGGTGACGACAGGGGAATCTGGCGCCTTTTCCGGCATGAAAGCCGGCGCGGTGTTTGTTGATAACACGACTGCCTCTGCCGATGCCGCCAGAACCCTTGAGGCGAAAGCGCGTGAACATGGGCTTGGTTTTATTGATGCGCCAGTTTCTGGCGGTCAAGCAGGGGCGGAAGGGGGCAAACTCACCGTCATGTGTGGCGGTGATCCGGCGGTATTTGCAAAGGTAGAAGCGGCGATATCTTGTTACGCCGCTAAGGTGGTTTTGGTGGGGCCGTCGGGCGCAGGCCAGTTAACAAAGATGGTTAATCAGATTTGTATCGCCGGACTAGTGCAAGCCTTATCCGAGGCGATTAATTTTGGTCAACGTGCCAATTTGGATATGGACAAAGTGCTGGATGCGATCTCTGGCGGCGCCGCGCAATCATGGCAAATGGTCAATCGGGGATCAACCATGACAGAAAATGCCTTTGATTTTGGCTTTGCCCTAGACTGGATGATTAAAGATTTGGGAATGTGCCTTGATGAAGCGCGGGCCAATGGCTCAACCCTGCCTGTTACTGCCCTTGTTGCGCAATATTATGCGCAACTGTCTGATCGGGGCTATGGCAGAAATGACACCTCTGCCCTGATCAGATTGCTACGTTAAGGGTTATCATCCAAAGGGATGGAATTAAAGGCTGGCGTAAACCTTGCTGATATCAAGCGCGGCGGTTGCAGCCTCAATGCCTTTTTTAACAAAATGCTGTTCAAAAAAGGCGATTAGCTCTGGGCTTTCCTGAAAATTATGCGGTGTCAACACAACCGATAACACCGGAACACCAGTATCCATCTGGGCACGCATCAGGCTATCAATGACGGATGAGGCCACAAAATCATGACGATAGATGCCGCCATCAACAACAAAGGCACAACCAATAACCGCGTCATATTTCCCTGATTCGGCTAATGTTTTGGCAAGCAAAGGAATTTCCAAGGCCCCGGGAACATCAAACACATCGGTTTGATCCGCGCTGACCTTTTCCAGAAATCCTTTGAGCCCCTGATCAACAATGTTGCTGTGCCATTTGGCTTTAATAAAAGCGAAACGAGGGTTAGACATGGCGAACTCCTTAGGGATGTTATTATTGCGCTGTTGTTCTTTAGGTAATTCATCAGAACACATTTCGCAAGAAGCGTGATGCTACTTTTTGTCTCTTTTCACAATTTCTGGCGGCTGATGCGCGGTGACAGTGATATCCCCACCTGACCATTTCTCCACGCGAACCAGACAGGAATGTGCCGCTGGCCCCTGTGCCAGCGAAGACGTGCCCACATCTGGCGTCAAAACATTAGGATTTCCATGTTTGCAAGACACTGCACCTGTGGGGTCTGGGTCAAACCAAGCCCCGGTGCTGACCAGAATTACCCCGGGCATAATATGATCTGAGATTATCACCCCACATAGCATAGCACCGCGTGAGTTATAGACTTTGACCAGATCATCCGCTTTGATCCCGCGGGCATCCGCATCTTTAGGATTGATGTGAACAGGCTCATGCCCTTTGATGCGTGCCTGTCGGCTGACCTTTCCATGGTCAAGTTGCGAATGCAGTTTTGTGTAAGGCTGATTGTTAATCAGATGCAATTGGTCATCGCAATCCGCAACCCCCAGCCATTCTTTCGGGGTTTGCCATGATGGCATAGAAAGACAGTCCTCAAGCCCAAACCCGCCGATCCGTTCTGATGTGATCTCAATCCGTCCTGATGGCGTCAAAAGCGGATGTGCAATAGGGTCATCCCGAAATGCCTTGAGCATGATCTGAGGGGTGTCGTCCTCTGGGATCATAAACCATCCGGCTTTTCGAAAACTGTCATAATCAGGCATGGTTTTGTTGTTGCGTGATAGCGCCTGACGCGACAAATCATATAGCCATCTTTGCCATTCTTCGGCTGTCCGATCCTCGGTAAAGGCGGATTTGCACCCCAAGCGTTCTGATAGCCGCGAAAGGATATCATAATCATCTCTCGCCTGTCCCACCGGGGTGATAGCCTGATCCATGGAAACCACATGATTGTCACGCGGCGTCATAGCAATATCCTGTCTTTCCAGCGTGGTGGTGCAAGGCAGAACAATATCAGCAAACTTTGCATTCGCGTTCCAACACCATTCATGAACCACAATGGTTTCAGGCTTTTGCCATGCCTTAACCATGCGATTAAGGTCTTGATGATGGTGGAACGGGTTGCCGCCAGCCCAATACATCAGCCGGATATCGGGATAAACATATTCCCCACCATCATAGCGAAATGGCGCGCCCGGATTGAGCAACATATCGCTGATGCGCGCCACGGGAATAAAATGGCGGACCTCATTCTTGCCTTGCGGTAATGCTGCAAAATCTAGGTTACTTACGTTATTTCCAATCGAATTAAGGGCGGAATACCCCATGCCAAAGCCGCCACCCGGCAAACCGATCTGCCCCAAGAGCGCGGCAAGAACAATCCCTGCCCAATATGGCTGTTCGCCATATTGCTGTCGCGTTAATGACCAGCTTAGGCTAATCATCGTTCGTTGGTCTGCCATCCGGCGAGCTAGCGTTCGGATGGTTTCCGCAGGCACGGCACAAATTCCCTCAGCCCAATCCGCGTCACGGATAATGCCATCTTGCTGTCCCATCAAATAAGCGGCAAAAGGGGCAAATCCCGTGGTGTAGCGGTCCAAAAACGCTTGGTCATGGCGATCTTCGGTAATCAGGGTATGGCATAAAGCCAACATCATCGCCGCATCGGTGTTAGGCCGGATCTGCACCCATTCAGGCTTAAGATGATCAGGGATATCCTGACTGATGGGGGAGATATTCACAAAAGACACCCCTGCCTCTGCCGCCGCCGACATCGCTGTGCCTTGGATATGATTGCCAAGACCACCCTGCCCGATCTGACCGTTTTTGACTGGCAAGCCGCCAAAAGCAACGAATAATTTGGTGTTTGATATCACCGACTGCCAAGACGTCTGATTATAAATCACATCTCTGAAACTGCCGATAACATGAGGAACAATCACCTCCGCCGCCGCAAAACTATAGGTGTTGACGGATTTGGTGTAACCACCAAGACAGTTCAAAAAGCGGTGAATCTGGCTTTGGGCATGATGAAACCGTCCAGCGCTAGCCCAGCCATATGATCCGGCAAAAATCGCCTCATTGCCAAAATCTGTGATGACGCGTTTTAATTCATCTGCCAACAGCTTTTCTGCGGTGGGCCAATCCACCTCAACAAAAGGCTCAGCCCCTCTTTTTTCAGGGGCGGCGCCAGCGCCATGTTCAAGCCAGCTTTTTCTGACCATTGGCGCGGTAATCCGGGTTGGATGGTCAAGCACATCAATTATGCCCTGCCCAATAGGTGACGGGTCTTTATCTGTTCCCATCGGTTCTAAGGCGGAAACCTGCCCGTCTTTGAGTTTAACAGCAAAACTGCCCCAATGTGATGAGGTCAGCAATTCACGGCCTATCGCCGACGTCTTTTGATCATGTTCATCCATAGCCCAGATCATGTCCCAAAACGGTTAGGGGGTAAAGTAAATTTACCGCCGCCCTGCGGGATATTAGCTTTCCTGAGCCCATAACCCCAACGTATGATTATGTTCCGCCTCAACATCTATGACAGGGGGCATAAGATCAGGCGAATTAGGGGTATTAGGGGCTTCATGCCAATGAATAGCCGCTAACACCTCGCGCAGATCAGCGGTATTCGGGCAAGTTGCGTCATTACGATAAACCCAGCGCCCTGATGCCATCTGACCATAGACTTTCGCGTTGTGAAAATCAGCAAAAGTGATTCGATCCAAACTCTTGGTGCAAGCGGTAAGGAAACGATAAGGATCATCGCTGGTCTGCAAAACATCATTAGGGGATTTAGCCTCAATATTAACATTGCGATAACGGTCAATATGACAAAGCGCAACCGGATCGAGAATGGTCATCATATTGTTAAGTCCAAAGGCAATCGTGCGTGGCGGCGTGTTTAAGGGCTGATCATTATCCAGAAACTCAAAATAAATGGTTTTATTGCGCACTTGTGTCCATGAAAAAAACAAATCCGGAATGCCGTTAAACGCCTCAATATTATGATAAAGCAGATCATCAACCGCCTTATAGCGCTGGGTGGTTAGTCCACGCGACCATGCCCGTTCCACCGTATTTTGTGGTGCTGTAATGACAAAAAAAAGATAAACCGTATGCCCAAATCGGGTTAACAGACTGCTCTGATAATCCCCTTTTGCGCTGGTGTTAAAACTGTCAAAGCGAAACCTATCCACAAGCAAATGCGGCATATTTCCTGCCGTTGCCTTTTCTGCCATATAGCCATCAAGCTTGCGATCAATCATGACCAGCTCATGACCTGTTAGCATAGCCGCGTATTTATAATCGTCACCAAGGCTGTCATAATCTAGCAAATATTTGCGCCAGTAATCTGGTGAAATCAGGGCGTAGTCTTCCCAATCCGTATTAAGCTTGGCGGCAAGCTGGCGTTGCTTTGGCCTTAGCGTGCTTTTGCCAGCGGCAGACGCGCCTTTGGTGTTCATCACAACGGGTTTGCTCTGTGCTGGCAGAAACCGATACCCCTCACGATCTGCGGCTTTCTGAAAATCAGGGGCAATACATTGGCGGAGCTGATGGGCGCCATAATCATGAATGACCAGACGGCTGGTTAAATCCGCCAAAAGCGCATGATCTGGTATCAATCGGCCTTGCTGGCCCATCATGGCAGCAGCCAATTTGGCAAGCGCAACATAGCAAGCCTTCACACAAGCATCCTCATGATCCTCTTTTGCCATATTTTGCCATAAGGCAAGGCGGTCTTCGTCTGTCAGACTTAACGGTGACGATGCTGATTTACCTATTCCCAGAAACCGCAACCAATGGGGTTTTTTAGGCTTACCGTCGCCGCCTGATGGCGTCGCGGTTGATTGCGCCAAAATGGTATCAAGTTGCCGCCTTATGTTTGCTTTGATGTGGTCAAACTCAGCTGAATAATGTGCCATTTTTGGCATCATGTGCTGGCGATAAATCCGATCTACCATCGCCCTGAGCGATATGCCCAAATCAGCGTAATTCGGCCCATCAGGCACCGACAGGTCTGACGTCACACGAAGCAGCAATTCATGGATGATAAGGCGTTCCACCCGAAGCACCGCCATCTCTTGTGGGGATAGCCCACAAAGACGCGCCGCCTCAACCGCCTCAGCATAGGAAATCAGGCCATTTTCAGGGCGGTATAGCGTAACCAACGGGGCGAGATGAGGAGGAATGGTAGAAGTGATGCCCGGATTCCAAGCATCACATATGGGTGTCTTATCCGCCGCCATTGCGCATCAGGCGCCTTTGATCTTCCTGTACAAAAACTGAAAACCAGGAAGCAAAATCAATATGATCGCAATGATGGTTATCGGCCCCGCAATAGGACGGGTAACGAAGATCGTAAAGGTTTCGTATTGCAGTAAGGTTTGGCGCAAGGTTGGTTCAGCAATCGGGCCAAGCACAATCGCCAACACAGCAGGCGCAACAGGATAATCCAAAATCCGCATGAAAAATCCACCAATACCAATCAACACCATCAGCCAGACATCAAACATATCCATGTAAGCGGCATAGGTCCCCACCAATGACAACACAAAAATCAGTGGTGACAGAATGGTAAATGGCATCCGAAGCATCCATAGGAAAATCGGAATAAAGGCAATATTCACACAAACCGCGACGAAATTTGAAATGTAAAAGGAACCAATCAATGGCCAGACGAAATCAGGCTGATTGGTGAATAATAATGGCCCCGGCTGAAGCCCCCAGATCACCATACCTGCCAGCAAAACCGCCGTTGTTGGTGAACCGGGAATACCAAGGGTCATCATCGGTAGCATAGCCCCTGTTGAGGCCGCGTTATTTGCCGCCTCAGGGGCAGCAACACCATTGATAGAGCCTTTACCAAACTCTTCAGGTTTTTTTGACGTCATCTTGGTCACACCATAGGCCATCAAAGACCCTGGGGTTGCCCCGGCGGCAGGTAAAATCCCGACAAAAAAGCCAAGAACCGAGCCTATGATTGTTCCACGCCATGCTTCCTTAAACCGTGATAAGGCATGAGTGATGCTAGCGAAATTAACTTCCACCTTTGACATAGATGAACCATAGCGCGAGGTGTTAATCGTCCATAGCATTTCCCCAATGCCATAAATCCCAATAGCCAGCACCAAAAAGCGGATGCCGTGGGAAAAACCCTGAATATCAAAAAAGATCAACCGTGGTTCACCTGAGATAATATCAAAACCTACCGCTGACAGGGCTAAACCAAAACAAATGGAAAAAATGGTTTTCGGGAAATCATCTCCGCCAAGTCCGGCAAAGGTAGCAAAGGCTAACAGCATCAAGGCAAAAATCTCAGGATTGCCAAAGTTCAATGCGACTGAGGCTAGAACAGGGGCAAATCCGGTAAATAACACATTAGAAATAGAGGCCCCGATAAAGGAGGCAATCGCCGCCGTCATCAAGGCAACATGAGCCTTGCCCTGCATGGCTAAGGGTCGCCCATCAAAGGTTGTTGCTACCGCGGTTGACGCCCCTGGTATTCCAAGAGTGATTGACGATATCGCCCCGCCATACATAGCCCCGTAATAAATGGAAGCGAGGAAAATCATGGGTGAAGTCGCGCCACCAGTAAAACTCTGGATAACAAAGGTAAATGGCAACAAGATCGCCACCCCATTGACTGAACCCAGACCCGGCATCGCACCTACAAAAAGACCGATAACGACACCTATAATAGCCAATCCAAGATTGGTTGGCTCTAGCGCCACCATAATGCCATCGATTAAAAGACCAAGGACTTCCATCTAAATTATCCCCCAGATGTATTTATTTTTTTCATTATAGAAAGATGTCGTAAAGCGGAATAAACAAAGGCTCAAGATAGCCTTTAGGCAGAACAATCCGCATTGCAATATCGAAAAAGAAGAAACTGACAACAGGCAAGGCCGTGGAAATGATCAAAGACAACGTCCATGAATGGCGCCCCAGAAACTTCACATAATAGATCATGAAGACGAAAATGGCGCCATAGAAACCTAGGAAATGGATCAACACCAGAAATCCGATCAGGCCACCACCAACGGTAAGCAACATTTTCTTGCCAAAATCATCAAGAAATGGCTCTTCAGATATGGATTGAGGGGATTTCTTCAACACCCAGTTAATGGCAATCCAAATGGTACATATCAGCATGATGAAACCGAGCCAGAATGGCCAGAAACCGCTTCCGGGTGTCCCGGTTTCATCAAAACCAATATTGGAAAAGCGAGGAATGCTTGGGTTCCAAGCCGGTGGATCACCGCTTTTCCACATGAGATATATTGAGAAAATCCCCAATAAAAACGCAGTTATAATTTCTGCACGACGCATTACTTAATTCCCCCAATTCATCTCATGTTTAGGTTTTATTGAATAGCGCCAGAGGCACGAAGAATAGTCTCGTGATTAGCGCGCTGAACTTTCCAGTAGCTCATGAGCTCATCACCTGACATCAGATCACCCATCAGAGACTTCTTGCTCTTGTAGTCCTGCCAATCGTCAGAGGCATAAACCTGAGCAAAAAGATTGCTGTAATAGGCTTCGGCTTCAGCTGACATACCCGGCGCACCAACAACAGAACGCTGCATGAAATAACTGAAATCTACCCCTTTTTCACGCAAAGTGGGAACATCAGGGAACATTGGCAGACGCTCATTGGTAAATGCAACTAGCGCAATCATGTCACCAGATTCATAGAAACCAAGGGCTTCAGATGGGTTGTTCACAGAAGAATTGATCTGCTTACCAGCAACATCTTTGGCCACCGCGCCCCCACCTTTATATGGGATATACTTCATGCTCAGCCCATAATGGTCGTTCAAGAAGTCCGTGATGATATTATCTTCGGAGTTTGACCCCGTACCACCCATGACCCACTTGCTGCCATCAGCTTTTGCAACGTCAAGCCACTCTTCAAAGGTTGTGATGCCACTATCCTTATGAACCCATAGCAGGAAGGTATCTTCAGCCATCCGTGCGACAGGCGCAAAAGTCAAAACATCAACATCAAGACCCGGCTGACGCAGAGGTGTTGTGTAGAATGAGTTCAATGTCACCATAATGGTGTGATCAGGATCATTGGCTGATTTTGCGGCGATCAAAGCCTCAGCACCAGAACCACCAGACTTATTGGTTGGAACGAGAGGACGGTTAGCCAGCCCTTCCTTTTCCACAATAGCCTGCATCAGACGCGCCATTTTATCAGCACCGCCACCTTTACCAGCCATGATAATGAAATCAATTGGCTTATTTGGCTCCCACGCCGCGGCACTTCCAATAGCCGCCGTTAGGGACATACCAGCGGCGATGAAGCCAGTGGTAAGTGTTTTCATAATGCTCATGTTTTCCTCCTGTTGAGCTATTGATATTGTTATTGCTTAAACTGTTTGGTTTTCTTACGCATCAAGCAGTTTAATAAAAAGTGAAAATGTGTAATGTGTAAAACTTTACTAGTTACAATTCTCACTTCATTTTAATGCACCAAAACCAATGGTCGTGATGCATGATCAACAAAATGTTGAGTCACTCCTCCTAATACTCGCTCAAAATACTGATTATTACCATAGGCACCTAAAATCGTAACATCCGCCTCAAGGCTTTCGCTCACTTCCCGGAGTGATGCTCCAACAGATTTTGATGGTTTTACCATCACAATATCAGCTTTAATATCATGTTCAGCTAAATAGGTTTTAAGCTCAGAAGGCGAAATCTCAACCTTTCCGGTCTCTGCTGTCAAAATAGTCAAATGCTTAGCGGATTTGATAAACCATAATGTCTGCGCTAAGGCTCGCGTAGATTCAAGCGATCCATCCCAGCACAAAGCCACTTTATCAACAAAATAATTGGCCTTAGCCGGGGCGTCAGAAGCGCACATGAACACAGGGCGACCCGTATGGAATAACGCAGTTTTAAGCGTATTTGCCCCTAGATTTCTATCAACCTCAGGCTTAGCAACAACAATGATATCGGAAAGCATCCCATAACGGCGGACAATATCCACTTGCCTGCCCTCAGCTTCAATAAACTTAGCGGTCAATGTTGCCGCTTTGGTGTCATCAGATACGGTAACGCCAGTTTCATTGCATATGGCGGTGAACAATTCACGCATCTCACCTTCAGCCATATTCATCACAGACGTGGATTGTTCCATGATCTGTTTTTTCATTTCCCGTGACATCGGAACGCCAAAAGGAAGCATATCCACGGGACGCAGGCGGCAATGGGTGACAACGATATGCGCAGACATCCCTTGCGCTAAATTGATGGCATGGCGCAACACCAATTCAGCATTACCATCATCTCTGACAGGAACAAGGATTCTATTTATCATCGTCACCCCTTATCGTTTTAGAATAGCCCCTCAATAAGGCCATCATTGTTAAACCGGATGGTTTCTGCCGCAGGCACGCGTGGCAGACCCGGCATGGTCATAATTTCACCGCAAATTACCACCACAAACCCCGCCCCTGCGGATAAGCGCACTTCACGCACAGGCAGGCTATGGCCTGTTGGCGCACCGCGTTTGTTCGGGTCAGTGGTAAAGCTGTATTGCGTTTTTGCCATACATACTGGCAAGTTGCCGTAACCTTGTTCTTCCCACGCTTTGAGCTGATCACGAATTTTCGTGTCCGCAATCACTTCATCAGCGCGATAGATTTCCTTGGCAATAGTCTCAATTTTTTCAAACAAACTCATTTCCGCAGGATAGATAGGCTGATATTTTGAAGGTGTATTATCAATGATCTCAACCACCTTATTTGCCAATTCTTCAGAACCAGCACTGCCATCAGCCCAGTGACGGCAGACAATAGCCTCACCGCCCTTTTCTTTCACAAAGTCTTGCAGGGCTTTAATTTCTTCATCGGTGTCACTGTAAAAATGATTGATCGCAACCACCGCAGGAAGACCAAATTTGGCGATATTTTCCATATGGCGACCAAGATTTGGGCAACCATTGCGGACGGCGTCAACATTTTCTTGACCCAGATCAGCCTTGGCAACGCCGCCATTCATTTTCATCGCGCGCACCGTGGCGACAATCACCGCCGCGTCTGGCTTAAGTCCTGCCTGACGGCATTTGATATCAAGGAACTTTTCCGCCCCAAGATCAGCACCAAATCCAGCCTCAGTGACCACATAATCAGCAAGTTTCAAAGCTGTCTTTGTGGCAATGACAGAGTTACAGCCATGGGCAATATTGGCAAATGGCCCACCATGAACAAAGGCAGGGTTATTTTCCAAGGTTTGCACCAGATTAGGCTGCATCGCCTGTTGCAACAGAACGGTCATTGCCCCATCAGCTTTGATATCGCGGCAATACACAGGGCTACGGTCACGGCGATACGCGATAATGATATCACCCAAACGCCGCTCCAAATCAGCTAAGTCCGTGGCCAGACAAAGAATCGCCATCACCTCGGATGCAACAGTGATGTCAAAACCCGCTTCGCGAGGGAAACCATTAGCGACCCCACCAAGACTGCAAGTGATCTGGCGAAGCGCCCGGTCATTCATATCCAGCACCCGGCGGAAAGCCACACGGCGAATGTCGATATCCTGTTCATTTCCCCAATAAATATGGTTGTCAATCAATGCCGCCAACAGATTATGAGCAGAGGTAATAGCGTGAAAATCCCCGGTAAAATGCAGGTTCATTTCTTCCATTGGAACAACCTGAGCGTATCCGCCACCTGCGGCCCCACCTTTCATGCCAAAGCATGGGCCAAGCGATGCCTCACGAATACAAATCGCGGCCTTTTTGCCAATTCGGTTAAGACCATCACCCAGACCAACTGTGGTGGTTGTCTTGCCCTCACCAGCAGGGGTCGGGTTAATCGCCGTCACCAGAATAAGCCGGCCGTCTTTACGGTCAGCTAGGCTTTTGATAAACGGCTCTGAGACTTTGGCCTTATCGTGACCAAAAGGCAAAAGATGTTCATAAGCAATGCCCAGTTTTTCGCCAATGTCACGAATGGGTTTTTTGTTAGCTTCACGGGCGATTTCGATATCGGATTTGTAGCTCACGAGTTTGATCCTATTTAATTTCCAAGAGTTGAACCAATTTGAAGAGAGGTTGTAGATGCCCATTCAGACGCTGCAATTTTGCCGCTTCCTTCGGGACGGACACGTTTGATCAAGATACGACCACCATTTCCCTGTACCACAACACCTTCTTCAGAAACATTAACAATTTCACCGGGAGACCCTTCCCCATCCATTCTGGCAGCGTCATAAATTTTTACCTCACTACCATTAAGGGTCGTCCAAGCCCCCGGCGCAGGATTAGCCGCCCTGATGATATTATACACATCATCTACAGGCTTGCCCCAATCCAGTTTTGCATCATCCTTTTTGAACCAGCCTTCATAACTGCCATCTTCAAGGCGCTGATCATGTTTGATCATGACACCTGCTTTGATCAGGTCAAGCCCTTCCAGCATGGCATCAACCCCCATCGGGAAAAGTTTTTTGAAATACACATCACCTAGCGTGTCGTCAGGCCCAATGTCACAAGTTTTCTGAAGCATGATCGGACCTTCATCCAAGCCATCATCTGGCCAAAAGATTGATAGCCCCGTGCGCGTCTTCCCCATTGCAATCGGCCAGTTGATAGAGGACGGCCCCCGATGCTCAGGACAAAGCGAAGGATGATATTGAAATGTGCCATAAGTTGGCGCGTCACGCACCTCTTGAGGCACAAACATCAGCACATAAGCCATCATGCAAACATCAGAGTTAAAGGATTTCATCAATTCCAGCGCCTCTGGCGTTTTCCATGATGCAGGCTGATGCAAGGGCAGGCCTTTTTCTCTGGCCAATTCTGCCAATGGGTCTTCAGGCTTACCTTCTTTGGTTGGGGCGCAACATACAGCAACGACATCTTCGCCGCGCTCAAGCAACCGCTCAAGTACCGCTTTGCCAAAGGCCTGCTGACCGTGAAGAACTATGCGCATATTGTTATACCCCCCTTAGGCGTTCTTATCATTTATTCTGCCGCTTTCGCAACGTCGCCAACCGCACCAGATTCGGAAATGGCCTGAATTTCATCATCTGAATATTTCAGAACATCTTTTAAGATTTCGGCCGTATGCTCACCTAATAATGGTGACCGCTCAACCTCAACCGGGCTAGCAGATAGCTTAATAGGGCATCCGACTGAGATATATTCACCGCGTTCAGGATGATCGACCTTAACCAGTGTTCCTGTGGCGTAAAGCCCATCATCCTCGGCAATTTCCTTCATGGAAAGAATAGGCCCGACAGGAATATCAAGAGGATTACAAAGGTCCATCACCTCAAACTTCGTTTTGGTCATGGTCCATTCTTCAATCCGCGCAAAAATCTGATTGAGCTTATCCAGACGCTCTGGCGGGGTGGCAAAACCGGCATCGGTTTTCCAGTTTGGCTCCCCAATCAGGTCACAGACCTTTTCCCATACCGCGGCCTGAATAATGAAATAAGTGTAGGCATTAGGATCAGTTTCCCAGCCCTTACATTTCAAAATCCGCCCCGGCTGACCGCCGCCAGAATCGTTACCAGCACGCGGTGTTGCTTCGCCAAACGGTATTCCCTCACCAAATTGTGAGTATTCTTTGAGTGGCCCAGCGTCAAGGCGCTGTTGATCACGCATCTTAACCCGCGCCAAATTCAGTACAGAATCCTGCATCGCCACGCTAACCCGTTGACCAACGCCTGTTTTTTCACGCTGAAACAAAGCGGTAACAATACCAAGGCAAAGATGAAGACCTGTACCAGAATCGCCAATTTGCGCCCCGGTCACCAATGGCGGGCCATCAAGAAACCCTGTGGTAGAGGCAGAACCGCCAGCACATTGCGCCACATTTTCATAAACCTTACATTCTTCGTATTTGCCAGGGCCAAAACCTTTGATAGAGGCCATGATGATGCGTGGGTTGATCTCATGCACCTTTTCCCAGCTAAAGCCCATGCGATCAAGCGCACCGGGGGCAAAGTTTTCGACCAGAACATCACATTCCTTGATCAATCGGGTCAAAACCTCTTTGCCTGTTTCGGTCTTTGAGTTGAGTTCCATGGAACGCTTATTGTGATTAAGCATCGTGAAATAAAGGCTATCTGCCCCCGGCTTATCTACGAGCTGTTTGCGTGTTGCATCGCCAACGCCGGGACGCTCCACTTTGATCACATCAGCACCAAACCAGCCTAAAATCTGGGTACAGGTTGGCCCTGATTGCACATGAGTAAAATCAAGAATTTTTACGCCTTCTAATGCTTTCGTCATCTCTTTCACCATTTTCCTACTTATCTTATCATTCTCATAAATCAGGATTTCGCTTTCGCGTTTTGCATCACAATACTTTGCGGATTCAGATTGCCAATACGGCCACTTTCGGTCCCTGCCCCTTCATCAATGATGGCATTAACCAATGTTGGCTTGCCTGAGGCCAAAGCCTCCCTCACGGCGCGGCCTAACTCATCGGTATTGGTGGCATAAATACCATCCCCACCAAAGGCCTGCATCATCATATCATAGCGCGAATCTTTGACGAAAACTGTTGGCGCCACATCACTGCCGCCAGTCGGGTTCACATCCGTGCCACGGTAAATGCCGTTGTTGTTAAAGACAACAATACAGACAGGCAGGTTATAACGGCAGATCGTTTCAATTTCCATACCTGAGAAACCAAAGGCACTATCGCCCTCAATAGCCAGAACCGGTTTACCTGTTTCCACAGCGGCGGCAATAGATGCCCCCTGACCAATACCCATGATGCCCCATGTACCAACATCAATGCGATGACGCGGCTTATAGATATCAATAATGCTACGGGCAAAATCTAGCGTATTCGCGCCTTCGTTAACCAGAATCACCTCTTGATTATCCTTAATCACTTCTCTCAACGCCCCAAGAGCGCCGTGATAATCCATAGGAACGGCGTTGCTCATCAGCTTAGACGCCATTTTTTCCAGATTGCCTGTTTTCTTGTCATTGATCGCCGACATCCAGTCTTGCGAAGGCTTTGACCAATCGCTTCCCATGCCGTCCATCAGCGCCCCAAGGCATGATCCGACATCACCAACCAACGGTGCCGCAATTTCCACATTGCTGTCCATTTCACGAGGCTCAATATCGACCTGAATGAATTTTTTGCTGCCGGGGGCGCCCCAAGCCTTACCCTTACCGTGGGAAAGCAACCAGTTCAATCTGGCCCCGACCAGCATGACCACATCCGCCTCTTTCAAGACCAAGGAACGGGCGGCGGCGGCGGATTGCGAGTGATCATCAGGCAACAACCCCTTTGCCATACTCATCGGCAAATAGGGTAATCCGGATTTTTCAACAAACGCTTCAATGATGGCATCTTCTTGGGCATAAGCGGCCCCTTTCCCCAGAATCAGCAACGGTTTTTTCGCCCCTTTCAGCACATCCAAGGCACGGCTAACGGCATCTGGCGCCGGAATTTGCGCTGGTGCAGGGTCAATGACTTTAACCAAAGACGCTTTGCCCTTTTCAATATCCATGACCTGACCAAACAACTGGGCTGGCAGATCAAGATAAACCCCGCCGGGGCGTCCTGAACACGCGGCGCGGATAGCACGCGCAATGCCAATCCCTATATCTTCGGCATGAAGCACCCGAAACGCCGCCTTGCAAAGCGGTTTAGCAATCGCTAACTGATCCATTTCTTCATAATCGCCTTGCTGAAGATCAACAATCTCACGCTCTGAAGACCCGCTGATCAATATCATAGGGAAACAGTTGGTGGTAGCATTCGCCAAGGCGGTTAGGCCATTCAAAAATCCCGGGGCTGAAACCGTCAGCGCAACCCCCGGCATTTTCGTCAGATACCCTGCAACAGACGCGGCATAACCTGCATGCTGTTCATGACGGAAAGAAATCACCCTCATCCCTTCGGCTTGGGCAATTCGGCCCAAATCAGTAATCGGAATACCGGGAACATTGTAAATGGTGTTAATTCCATTTAATTTCAGAGCATCAACAACAAGATGAAAACCATCGGTTAAGTTTGCGATGTCGGTTTCCTTTAGATCACTGTCTGCCTTAGCAGATGCATGACTGGCCATTTCTATTACCTCTTTCTGATTGTCTGACGAATTATCTGAGTTATGACTTGCTTCAGGCTGAACTTGAGATATCGGCTGTGATGGATTTAGCTGAGACACTTCAGCGGTGGTTTTGTTGCTGTCCTGCCCGGTATCAATTTTTGCTTCAATCGGGGCTGGATGAGACGCCTCCTCAAAATCTATGGATTCGCTATCACTGGCGTCTTCAGAATTGGAAAATACCATCCAACGTGATTTGATATGATCATGAAGCCGCATGGTATGCTCACGCACCAGTCGAGATGCCAGATCAGCGTCTCTAGCCTCTAACGCATCAATAATCTGCATATGATCGCTGACCGAACGGCTAGCGCGGTCATCTTCGTGAATAGCGCGGCGACGGATAGCCGCCATCTGCATAAACAACTGATCCGCGGTGGTCTTAAGCAAGGCACAGCCGGATAATTCAAGAATGGTTTGATGGAATTTAATATTCGCATCTGAATATTCACTGATTTGCATTTCGCTAGACGATGCTGTGTTGTTTAGCGCAAAACGGCGAAGCAGAATAAAATCATCATCACTAGCAACTTGAGTCGCCAATCGTGCCGCCATGCTTTCTAATGCCGCCCAAGTGATCACCATATCCAGAATGTCGCCCATGGATTTGCGGTGAATAAAAACCCCTTTACGCGGCTGAATCTCAACCAACCCATCTTGGGCGAGTCTGGCCAGCACCTCACGGATTGGGGTTCGTGACACCCCTAACTGTTTTGCCAACTGGCGCTCATCAAGGCGCAAGTCTTCGTCCATGGCATAAATATCAATGCTAAGGATATGGTCACGAATCACTTCATAAAGGTGATCCTTTATGGTGAAGTCTGTTGCTATCGGTTTTAACTTAATCTCACTTGCCACGCATTATATTCCCGTTTGGTTCAGACGTTTGTCTAGATTCTGAAAGATAAATCCCATATGCTGGATAAACCCTGTAGCTAAACCTTATGTTTTCGTCCTGTTTTTGCCCTGTTATCGCCCTTTGAGCCAGCCCAATTAAACCTTCAAAAATACAATATACCAAAGATAACCTTCGTCAAGCGACACTTATCGTTTCAAAAATAATGATTTGATTACAGTGATTTAGCAATGTTGAGAAAAAACCATAATCTTCCATCTTTCAAAATGAAAAAGTCTGGTATACCATAAAAACATTACGATTCTGGTGATCGGAGGCAAGATCAAAGCCGCACCCAAAACCATGACATAATTAAGGGAAGCATCAATGAATATTCATGAGTATCAAGCCAAGGCGATACTAAAAAGCTATGGCGCACCTGTCGCACAAGGCGCAGTTATCACTGGCGCAGATCACATCGATAAGGCGGTGGATTCTATGCCGGGGCCAGTCTGGGTCGTCAAAAGCCAAATTCATGCCGGCGGACGCGGTAAAGGCACATTCAAAGAATTGCCTGCCGACGCCAAGGGCGGTGTCCGGGTCAGCTTTTCCGCAGAAGAAGCTAAGACCAACGCTAAGGAAATGTTCGGAAATACGCTGGTAACCGCGCAAACCGGCGCGGCAGGTAAAGCTGTCAACCGCCTTTATATTGAAGCTGGGGCGGATATCGGACGTGAACTTTATCTCTCTATTCTCGTTGATCGCGCTATTGGCAAAGTTGCTTTTGTTGTATCCACCGAAGGCGGCATGGATATCGAAACCGTTGCCCATGATACACCAGAAAAAATCCACAATGTTGCGATTAACCACAGCACAGGATGCACCGATGCCGATGCTGCCGCATTAGCAGATGCCCTCGCCCTGGATGGGACAGCACGCGACGAAGGCATAGCCTTATTTAAGTCGCTCTATCACGCCTTTACCGAAAAGGATATGAGCCTGCTTGAGATTAATCCCTTGGTTGTCACTAAGGATAATCATGTTCAGGTGCTAGATGCAAAAGTGTCTTTTGATGATAACGCCATGTTCCGTCATCCGGATATCCTGGAATTGCGTGATGTCACCGAAGAAGACCCGAAAGAGCTAGAAGCGTCAAAATATGATCTGGCCTATATCGCCCTTGATGGGGATATTGGCTGTATGGTCAATGGCGCGGGACTGGCTATGGCGACTATGGATATCATTAAGCTTTATGGCTCTGAACCTGCGAACTTCCTTGATGTTGGCGGCGGTGCCACGACAGAAAAAGTCACCGCGGCATTCAAAATCATTACGGCTGATCCCAATGTGAAAGGTATTCTGGTGAATATCTTTGGCGGCATCATGCGTTGTGATGTGATTGCCGAGGGCGTTGTTCAAGCGGCTAAAGATGTCAAACTCAGCGTGCCTTTGGTGGTGCGCCTAGAAGGCACGAAAGTCGCAGAAGGCAAAGCCATATTAGAGGCCAGTAATCTTGATCTCATCGCCGCAGATGATCTCAATGACGCGGCAGAAAAAATCGTTAAGGCAGTTAAAGGAAACTAGGGGCAAGACAATGGCAATTTTAATCAATAAAGAGACGAAGATCATTGTTCAGGGCCTTACGGGTAAAACCGGCACTTTCCACACGGAACAGGCGCTGGCCTATCACAACACGCAAATGGTCGCTGGGACGCACCCCAAAAAAGGGGGCCAAGAATGGACAAGCGAGTCTGGGAAATCCCTGCCGCTTTATTCCAGCGTGGCAGAGGCAAAGGACGCAACCGGGGCGACCGCATCCGTGATTTATGTGCCGCCAGCAGGTGCCGCCGATGCCATTATCGAAGCGATTGACGCCGGAATTGATCTGATCACTTGTATCACCGAAGGCGTGCCAGTACTGGATATGGTCAGGGTAAAGGAACGGCTTGATGCCTCAACCTCTCGGCTGATCGGGCCGAATTGCCCCGGTCTTCTCACCCCTGAAGAATGCAAGATTGGCATCATGCCGAGTAGCATTTTCCGCCGCGGTTCTGTTGGCGTTCTGTCTCGGTCAGGGACGCTAACTTATGAAGCGGTTTATCAGACCAGCATGGCAGGTCTAGGGCAAACGACAGCGGTTGGTATTGGCGGTGATCCTGTTAAGGGAACAGAGTTCATTGATGTACTGGACATGTTTCTCGCTGATGAGGAAACCGCCTCTATCATCATGATTGGCGAAATTGGTGGCTCTGCCGAAGAGGAAGCCGCACAATTCATCAAAGATGAAGCTAAGAAAGGGCGCAGCAAGCCTATGGTTGGCTTCATTGCTGGTCGCACCTCACCCCCTGGCCGAACCATGGGCCATGCTGGGGCGGTAATTTCTGGCGGCAAAGGCGGTGCTGAGGCAAAGATTGAGGCCTTGCAATCCGCAGGGGTAACCGTATCCCCCTCACCTGCCAGCCTTGGTGATACCTTGGTGTCCGTGCTGAACGGCTGATAGTACTTACACCAAATACCTAAAACACAGCACATGAATATAAAGGGGCTTAATGCCCCTTTATTTATGCCTGAAATATAAAACTTTATTTGGACGAAAGAGGGTTTGTAAAATAGGGGGTTATGCAGACCGCGCCATGCTCGCCTCTAGGCGCTTATTTTCAGCAATCCGCTTATCCAATGTCGTGACGATGGCATCAACCGTTGGATTTAGCATCCCCAGATGACGTCCAATGGTCTGAATAATGCGATCAACACGCTCAACATTCGTAACACCGCCATCAATGGCACGCGCCACAGAAGATGGCTTAAGCAATTGTTTTGCCGCCGCCGCATATTTTTCAAACGGCACTTGATCAGCTTTATCCGCGCCAAGACGTTGCGCCAAGTCATCAACCCAGTGATACATCTGATGAGCGATATCAATATCACCATGAACCGCGTCATGGATAGGCTGAATTCCGTCATCAAGCACACAGCGATAATTCCCTGTCATCAGCATGGACCATTTCGCCATAGGGACAAACAGGCTCTCAAAGACGCGCAGCTTAACCGGAACATCCTTACCATCAATGCGCACAGCCTCAATATCATCAGCAAGCTGACGGAGCATGGCATTATGGGCAGGATCAGCAAACACACTGGCCTTAAAATTAGTAGGCAAGCCAACATGAAGCACGTTACTGCCTTCTTCTGGTGGGCGGAATGCCTGAGGGTCTGGGCTACATAAAGACATTAACCCCGGCTCAAAATCAGCCCAGACCTCAGCGTCGTGAAAACAATCTGTTAGGTTCGCATCAGCCAAAGCGGGAATTCGCTTAAGAAACGGCAGAGGCGGCATATTCATAATGGACAAGCAAGGTTTCTTGCTTTGGGCAATCCGCTTCATCAAGCCTGCCACCGCGGCAGAGGAATATTGCGGTTCTTGCATAGCAAGTCCGATCATATCAAATTGATCTGGATCAGTGGATTCCGGCGTGGTCGCGTTAAGCTTGCCTGGCAAATCATAGGATTTAATAGACCGATGCGGATCTTCATCCCGAAGCTTAATGCGCACATCTGTGCCTTCTGTATTGATTAATTTCGCGGAAGCCGTGCGGCAAACTAGCGTCACATCATGGCCAGCCATGAGAAGTTTCGTTGACAGAAGTGAGCCATAAGATGCGCCCAAAATTAAGATTTTCATCGAAACCTCCGCTTAGCTTTCGAATTGGAAAATATGGCATCACACCGTGATAAGAAAGGAAAAAAGTGATAATGTGAAAACTGTAAATATTTTACAAATACAATTTACAAAATCAGAAAATTGACCTATAACATGCCTTTATGGACGCGGCTTCACCTGCCATATACCTCAACTAAGGTGATAGCGATGGGTGTCAAGGCAAAGATGACAGCGTTCAGACAAATGACACGCGCCGAAAGGAAATAGCATGGATAAAATTATGGCAGGCCATAAACTTCGGCGGTTCCGGCAATCTCTAGATATGTCCCAGTCAAATATGGCAGAAACGCTAGGGATTAGTCCGTCTTATCTCAATTTACTTGAGCATAATCAACGCCCCCTCACCGCGGCTCTTCTGCTCAAGATTGGCAGTAGCTTCAACATCAACATCATGGATTTTGCCGAAGATGACACCAGCAGTTTAATTGACGGCATGGCTGATATCTTTACAGACCCCGTCTTGGTTGATGAGAGGGTGACAAGGCGCGAATTGCAGGATAGCGTTACCGCTAGCCCAAATGTTGCTCGCGCCATCATCAAATTGTTTGAAGCCTATCGCAGAGTACGGGACGAGTTGGTTCACAAAGCAGGTGATTCCGGCCTATCGCCTACCTCTGGTAATTCGGTGGAAAAGGTGCGGCAAATCCTCGAAGATCATCATAATTACTTCCCTGATCTTGAGAATCACGCCCAAGAATTGCGCGAAGACATCCAAATCAATATTCCCGGCATTGGCGCAAAAAGCATGCCGCAGGATTTAGATTTGAACGCGCTGATAGCCTATATCCGCAATAAACATCACATCACCATTCGCATGATGCCTGTTGATGTGATGGGCAATCAGCTCCGCCGCTATGATCTTCATCGCCAAGAAATCCTGATCAGTGAAGTGTTGCAAAGGCCTCAACGGATATTCCATCTTCTTGTTCAATACGCTTTAATTGAACAAAATCAGATTATTAATCCCATCATTCAGGGGCTTGGTAGCCTTGATGATCAAACCGTATCGCTGATCCGTATCACCCTTGCAGGGTATTTCGCCGCCGCCGTGATGATGCCATATGTGCCCTTCCTTAACGCCGCTAAACAATTGCGATATGATATTGATCTGTTGTCTCGGCGCTTTGGAGTATCTTTTGAACAAGCGTGCCACCGCTTGACCACCTTAAACGCATCAACAGATAAAGGCATTCCCTTTGCCTTTATTCGCATAGATGATGCCGGCAATGTGTCAAAACGGATATCAGCAGGAGGCATTAATTTCTCGCTACATGGCGGCACTTGTCCAAAATGGTCGGTGCATCGTAGCTTTCGTAATCCTGAAAAAACCTTGGTTCAGGCGGCAGAATTGCCAAACGGCCAACAGGTGCTATCAATTGCGCGTGCCGTTCCGCCCTTGCTCTCCCCCTCAAGTGAGCAGACCTCAGAGTTTGCCATCGCCCTAGGGTGTGAGCTTCATCACGCCAGCGATATTATCTATGCTGACCATCTTGAGCTTGGCAAATCGCGTAAGCTTGAACCTGTCGGTGTTAGCTGTTCTGTCTGTGAAAGGCTGGACTGCACCCAACGCTCACAGCCACCTATAGGCTATGATTTGCGTTTTGACAGCCATATGCGCCGTGTCGGAATGTATGATCTGGATGGCAGTTAACCCCTGCCCCCAGTCATTACCCCAGTCATTACCCCAGTCATTACCCCAGTCATTACCTCTGGCCTTACCCTAGCCGCTACACCGGTGGTTATTATTCCGCCGCCGCCTCAACCGCTTTCGCAACCTGACAGGCGGCAAACTTGAACTCAGGGATTTTTCCATAAGGATCAAGCTGTGGATTGGTCAGAATATTTGCCGCCGCCTCAACATAGGCAAATGGCACAAAGACCATATCTTCAGACACCGCACGATCAGCGCGTGCCATGATGTTAATGGTGCCACGACGGGTGCTGATGGCAATCATCTCCCCTGCCTCAACCCCAAGACGGCGAAGTGTTTTCGGGTTGAGTGAGGCGTTTGCCTCAGGCTCAATGACATCAAGAACCGTGGCACGGCGTGTCATTGATCCGGTATGCCAATGCTCTAGCTGTCTGCCTGTGGTTAGGATCATCGGGTATTCCGCGTCTGGCGTTTCAGCCGGAGCAATGATCTTAGCAGGCGTAAATCGCGCCCGGCCATTATCACGAGGGAAACTGTCACCAAAGACGATAGGCTGCCCCGGATCATCCGCTGATAGCGACGGATAGGTCACGGCGTTTTCGTTCTCAAGACGTTCCCACGTGATGTTTTTCAGTGATGCCATGGACAATTGCATTTCCGCAAACACATCCTTGGGGTGCGTATATTGCCAATTCAGACCAATGCGTTTTGCCAATTCCACGGTAATCCACCAATCTTCTTTGGCTTCCCCCGGGGCATCAATGGCCTTGCGCCCCATCTGCACCTGACGATTGGTGTTGGTGACAGTGCCGGTTTTTTCTGCCCACGCCGAGGCTGGCAGTATGACATCAGCATAATTGGCGGTTTCGGTAAGGAAGATATCCTGAACCACAAGATGACTCAGCTTGGCTAGCGCATCACGGGCATGATCCACATCCGGATCAGACATCGCCGGGTTTTCCCCTAGAATATACATGGATGAAATTTGCCCATCATGGATGGCATCCATAATCTCTGTTACGGTGAGACCCTTTTCTGAAGCAATATTATCTGATTTCCAAATCTTATGGAAAGCAGAACGCACGCCATCATCAGTAACGCTCTGATAGTCTGGCAGGAACATCGGTATCAGACCCGCATCAGACGCCCCTTGCACATTGTTTTGACCACGCAGAGGGTGAAGACCAGAACCGGGGCGCCCAACCTGACCACACATTAACGCCAATGAAATTAAACAGCGTGAGTTATCAGTACCGTGGATATGCTGTGAGACCCCCATACCCCAGAAAATCATGGCTGCCTTAGCGCCAGCAAAATCGCGAGCAACCTGACGCAGAGTATCCGCCTCAATACCGCAAAATTCAGACATTTTTTCTGGTGTGAACTCTTTGAGATGAGCTTTCATCTCATCCCAATTTTCAGTAAAGGTATCAATATATTGCTGATCATAAAGCTTTTCTTCAACAATCACATTCATGATCGCGTTCAACATAGCCACATCAGAGCCCGGACGGAACTGAAGCATATGGGTAGCCAAACGCTTCATCCCTTGTGCCCGTGGGTCCATGACAATCAGCTTTCCGCCACGCTTAGCAAATTGCTTGAAATACGTTGCCGCAACAGGGTGGTTTTCAATCGGGTTACAGCCAATGACAATGGCAACATCAGCGTTTTTAATTTCATTAAAGGTTGCTGTTACCGCGCCTGAACCCACATTTTCAAGCAATGCCGCCACGGATGAGGCATGACAAAGACGGGTGCAATGATCAACATTGTTATGACCAAAGCCTTCTCTGATAAACTTTTGAAACAAATACGCTTCTTCGTTGGAACATTTGGCAGAACCAAAACCCGCGACCCGTTTGCCGTCTTCGGCCCGGGCTGCCGCCATGCCATTAGCGGCGATATCCAAGGCCTCATCCCAACTGGCTTCGCGGAAATGCGTAAAGGGATTAGCAGGATCAACATTAAGCCCCTTGGCTGGTGCGTCTTCACGGCGGATAAGCGGTTTGGTTAGACGGTGAGGATGGTGAATATAATCAAATCCAAAACGGCCTTTGACACAAAGCCGATTTTCGTTGGCTGGCCCGGGGGCACCCTCAACATATTTCACTTTGCCGTCTTTTACCTTAAAGGTGAGCTGGCACCCAACACCGCAATACGGACAAACAGACTGAATTTCATCATCAATATCCTTGCGGTCACCCATCTGGGCATCATCCACCGCACTAGCAGGCATCAACGCCCCTGTCGGGCAAGCCTGAACACATTCCCCACAAGCCACGCAAGTGGATTGCCCCATCGGGTCATCCATATCAAAAACGATCTTGGCCTGATTGCCGCGACCTGACATCCCGATCACGTCATTGACCTGAACTTCGCGGCAAGCCCGAACACAGAGGTTACAATGAATACAAGCATCAAGATTAACGCGCATCGCAACATGGGAATCGTCAAGCAAAGGGACGGTTTCTATGGGATTGCTGGGAAAGCGGCTTGATTCCACATGATTTTCAGCCATCATCGTCAGAAAATGAGACGATGCATCATGCGCTTCTTGAGGCTGATCCGCGGCTAGCAATTCTACCACCATTGCCCTTGCCTTCGCGGCACGGTCGCTAGCGCTATTGACCACCATACCATCCTGAACTGAACGGATACATGACGCAACAAGGGTTCTTTCGCCCTCAACCTCCACCATACAGGCGCGGCAATTTCCATCCGACCGATATCCGGGTTCTGGCTTATGACAAAGATGTGGGATGGTATTGCCTTCGGCTTTTGCGGCTTCCCAAATGCTAGTGCCTTCGGGAACAGAGACGGTCTTGCCATCAAGCGTAAAGGTGACGGTTTTGATCTGGAGTGAGTCAGGCATGGTTCGACCCCTTAGCTAATTTCGCTATCAAAATGTTTCATGGTAAGGCGAATGGCGTTAGGTGCCGCCTGCCCTAAACCGCAGATAGAGGCATCAACCATCACCTGACATAAGTCTTCAAGCAAAGGTTTGTCCCATTGGTCTGCTTGCATCAGTTGAACAGCCTTACTGCATCCTGTGCGGCATGGTGTACATTGCCCACAGCTTTCGTCTTCGAAAAACCGCAACATATTCAGCGCCGCGTCACGAACCTGATCCTGATCTGATAAAATCACAACGGCGGCAGAACCAATGAAACTGCCATGCGGTTGAAGTGTGTCAAAATCCAACGGAACATCTGACAAAGACGCTGGCAAAATCCCTGATGACGGGCCGCCGGGCTGATACGCCTTAAACACATGACCATCCGCCATGCCGCCAGCCGCCTCAATAATATCGACCACGGTTGAGCCTGCAGGTAAGAGATATACCCCCGGCTTGGCAACGCGGCCAGAAATGGAATAACTGCGCAACCCTTTGCGGCCGTTTTTTTCCACCGAAGACAATATCTCATGCCCTTCGCGGCAAACACGCGCCACCCAATAAAGGGTTTCAATGTTATGAACCAATGTGGGGCGGCCAAATAACCCAACTTGCGCCACATAAGGCGGACGGTGACGCGGCAGACCGCGCTTACCTTCGATAGATTCGATCATGGCACTTTCTTCGCCGCAGATATAAGCCCCTGCCCCGCGCCGCACTTCGATATATCCTTTTTCAACAAGCCCTGCTTGCTCAAGGCGAGTGATCTCATCAGCCAGAATCTGTAAAACAGCCGGATATTCATCGCGCATATAAATATAGCACCGCGTAGCATCAACCGCCCAAGCGGCAATTAACATCCCCTCAAGGAAAAGATGCGGCGTGCGTTCAAGATAATAGCGATCCTTGAATGTCCCCGGCTCGCCCTCATCCCCGTTCACCGTCAGATAACGCGGCCCTTCAGCGGCACGAACAAAACCCCATTTCCGACCTGACGGAAACCCTGCTCCACCAAGACCGCGCAAGCCACTTTGGTTGATGGTTTCCTGAACCTCTTCCCAATTCCCCCGATCCCGCAATTCCAGCAGACGGTTATAACCACCTTCAAGGCAATAAGCGTCAAAGTTCTGATAATCAGGGATATGGGCATGGGTATCGTCGGCGCTAATCGCGGCCTCAACCTTTTCTACCGTAGCATGATCAATATGGTTATGGCCGATCTCAAGGGTTGGCGCTGTATCACATCTTCCCATGCAAGGGGCGCGCAGAACCCGAACCTCATTCGGGTCAAGTCCCTTTTCCAACGCCTTCATCAGGCTTTGTGCGCCTGCTAACTCACAAGAAAGCGAATCACAAACGCGAATGGTCAGCGCAGGTGGCGGGGTAGCCCCTTCATCAACGACATCAAAATGCGCATAAAATGTTGCCACTTCATAAACTTCAGTCTGGGAAAGCCGCAATTCTTCGGCTAGGGCGTGCAGATGCGGCACGCTGAGATGCCCGTAACTGTCTTGGATCAGATGCAGATATTCGATCAACATATCTTGCTGGCGAGGGCGATCCCCTAAAAGCGAGCGCACCTCAGCTAAAGATTGGTCAGTAACCTGACGGCCCTTGGGGGTTTTACGACCCTTTCCTCTGGCGGATTTCCAAATGCCATTTTCATCAATGATAGCGTCCAAAGCCAATCCTCCAAGCCTTCCATAGGCATAATGTTAAGCCTTATGTGGTATACCAGATGATCATCTATGATAACTAGATTATTATGTATACCACAAGAAGAAATCCTGTAAAATCATCACAAAATTCCATATCTTTTCTTAATAAAGATAAGGGTTTTCAGCAAGGCTATTGTTGCAAATCAGGATATAATTGATACAAAATCGCCACATCAATTCACCACCTCAATCCAAAGGAGCAGGTAATGCGCGCAAAAACCAATATGTCTGTCATAGAAATGACCGCACCGGGGGGACCAGAGGTTCTCATCCTTGGTGAGCGCCCTTGCCCCGTCCCATCTGAACATGAGGTTCTGATCAAGGTCACCGCCGCAGGGGTAAATGGCCCTGATATGGTGCAAAGACGCGGACACTACCCCCCACCCAAAGGTGCCTCTGACCTCTTAGGGCTGGAAGTATCCGGGGTTATTACCGCTATCGGGAGCGCGGTGACGGCTTGGCGCGAGGGCGATCAGGTCACTGCGCTCACCAATGGCGGCGGTTATGCTGATTATGTTGCGGTCTTGGCTGATCATGTTTTGCCTATCCCAAAGGGGGTAAGTCTTGAAGATGCCGCCGGCCTGCCAGAAACATTCTTTACGGTCTGGAGCAATATTTTCCACCAGATGCCGCGCCATAAAGGCACGCGGTTTCTTGTTCATGGGGGTGCTGGCGGTATTGGTTCAACAGCGATTCAACTTGGCTCTGCTATGGGGTATGAGGTGCTGACCACAGTGGGAAGTCAAGAAGAAGCCGATTGGTGCTTGGGTCTTGGCGCCGCGCATACCATCAATTACCGCGAGGATGATTTTGTTGAGGTAACCCGTGCGGCTGGTGGTGCGGATATCATCCTTGATATTATTGGCGGCGATTATATTGCGCGCAACATTAAGGCCGCCCGTGCCGATGGCCGTATTGTTCAGATTGCTTTTAACCATGGCTCAAAGGTGGATATTGATCTCATGCCTGTGATGCTAAAACGGCTGACTTTCACAGGATCAACCTTGCGTTCTCGCCCTGATCCGTTCAAGGCCGCTATTGCCGAAGACTTGCGCCAGCAGGTTTGGCCTTTATTTGCCGATGGCACTATAACCACCACCACCCATACGGTCTTACCCCTTGGCCAAGCCGCAGCGGCGCATCAAATGATGGAGGCCGCCACGCACCGAGGAAAGATTTTATTAGCAACCGATCACGGCAATTAATCTGATCTTCCTTTTACAATCTTTAGGCCTTTAGGCCACAAGAAACGCCAAGGGTTTGACTTGACGGAACCGCCCCGTGCATTTCAAGTCATTAATAACCTCTGCTGTCACTGGCCCATCAAGGTAAAGCAGGCCGATAGCCTCCCCCCCGACCGCAGAACGGCCAAGGGTGAAGTTAGCAATATTAAGGTTATGTTCCCCTAGCGTCTTGCCCAATGTACCAATAATGCCGGGCACATCTTCGTTCGTGGTAAACAGCATATAGGGACCAATTTCGGCATCAATATTGATCCCTTTAATCTGGATAAAGCGCGGTTTACCGTCGCTGAACACTGTCCCCGCCACTGATCTCTCAAGGCTATCTGTCACCACCGTGACCTTGATATAGCCTTCAAAAATACCGGATTTATCTTGGTTGGTGGTGCTGATCTTAATGCCGCGTTCCTTTGCGATAACAGGCGCGGATACCATATTCACATCGGGATTTGCGCTTTTGAGGATGCCAGCAATGACAGCGCAATTTAAGGCAGAAATATTCATGTCAGCAACACAGCCATCATGACAGATAGCAATACTTTTAATCGGCTCATCACTCATCTGACCAACAAAATCACCAAGATGCCCGGCTAATTTTAACCATGGCCCCATGATCTGTGCTTCTTCGGCGGTGACCGATGGCATATTGATGGCGTTTGCTACCGCCCCGGTCAGCAGATAGTCGGACATTTGTTCCGCTACCTGCAAGGCGACTTTTTCTTGCGCCTCAACCGTTGCCGCCCCAAGATGCGGTGTGCAAACCACATTCGGCAAGCCAAAAAGGGGGTTTTCAGTCGCTGGTTCTTGGGCAAAAACATCAATAGCCGCCCCTGCCACATGGCCAGAGGACAGCAATTCCGCAAGCGCGGTCTCATCAATTAATCCCCCACGCGCGCAGTTGATAATCCGAACTCCCGGCCGCGTTTTTGCCAGATTATCACGGCTAAGAATATTCGTCGTCTGGTCGGTCAAAGGCACATGAAGCGTGATGAAATCAGCTCGCGCCAACAGATCATCCAATTCCACCTTTTCCACGCCCATCACCTTAGCTTTATCTTCACCAAGAAACGGATCATAGGCGATCACCTTCATCTTCAGCGCTCGCCCACGGTCACAGACAATGCCGCCGATATTACCAGCGCCAATAACGCCAAGGGTTTTGCCTGTTAACTCAACCCCCATGAAGCGTGATTTTTCCCATTTTCCGGCATGGGTGGATGCGCTGGCTTCGGGAATTTGTCTGGCGACGGCAAACATCATGGCGATAGCGTGTTCAGCGGTGGTGATCATATTGCCAAATGGAGTATTCATGACAATGACCCCTTTGCGCGATGCCGCCTGACGATCAATATTGTCAACCCCGATCCCAGCGCGGCCAATCACCTTTAGCCGATCCGTCGCGGCAAGCAATTTTTCCGTCACCTTTGTGGCTGAACGTATCGCCAAGCCGTCATAATCGCCGATCATGGCACGCAGTTTATCTTTGTCCTTGCCTAGTTCTGGTAAGAAATCCACATCAATGCCGCGATCCTTAAAAATCTGAACGGCGGCGTCTGACAATTTGTCAGAAATTAAAACTTTAGGTGCCATCATGGCCTCCCTTTTCTTTATAAAAATATGAATGAATGAATGAGAGGCGACTTGCCCTCGCCATAGGCATCAAGCAGCGGCGGATAAGGCCGCTTTTTCAGTCGCATACGCCCAGTCAAGCCATGGCAACATAGCCGCGATATCATCAGTCTCAACCGTGCTTCCGCACCAAATTCGCAAGCCCGGCGGGGCACTGCGATAAGACCCGACATCAAAGGCAACGCCCTCTGCCTCTAGCCGCTTAGCAACTGCCTTGGCAAAGCTAGCCATATCAGTAATGGTACTATCCTGAAACTTCAGACAGACGGACGTGTTGGAATAAGTTGCCTTATCTAGCGCCAGATTTGCAATCCAATCGCGCTGATCACAAAAATCCCATATCAGTTGGGCGTTGGCATCAGCGCGGCGGATCAATCCTTTAAGACCGCCAACAGACTGCCCCCATGCTAAGGCCACCAAATAATCTTCAACCGCCAACATAGAGGGCGTGTTGATAGTATCACCTGAAAAAATGCCCTCAATCAGCTTGCCGCCTTTGGTGAGTTGAAAGATTTTCGGAATAGGCCATGACGGCGTATAGCTTTCTAGCCGTTCAACCGCACGCGGGGAAAGGATCAGCATTCCGTGCGCCGCCTCACCGCCCATGACTTTTTGCCAGCTAAAGGTGGTAACATCTAAATCTGCCCACGGCAAATCCATGGCAAAAGCGGCTGAAGTCGCATCACAAATCGTCAGCCCTTTGCGATCAGATGGCAGGCGCGTTCCTTTGGGCAGACGCACCCCTGATGTCGTCCCGTTCCAAGTGAACACCACATCCCGGTCATAATCTAGGCTGGCCATATCAACAATGTCGCCATATGGGGCGGTGCGAATATCTGCATCCAGTTTGAGTTGCTGGGTCACATCGGAAACCCATGTCTGACCAAAGCTTTCCCAAGCCACCATGGTGGCTGGACGCGCCCCTAGTAAAGACCACATCGCCATTTCAACAGCGCCAGTATCTGATGCTGGAACAATGCCAATGCGGTAATCATCAGGCACATTCAGCATGGCCTTTGTGCCGGAAATCGCGGCTTGCAGTTTGGCTTTGCCGCCAGAGGCCCGATGCGACCGGCCCAAATAGGCATCAGCCAAATGATCAAGAGTGTAAGTTGAGTGTTTGGTACAAGGACCAGAAGAGAAACGCGGATTGTCCGGCCGCGTAGCCGGTTTTTTGTCAGTCATAAATCGTTATCCTTACAGATAATTGCCTCTCGTTGGGGAGAGGTGGCCCACTGGTGGGTTTATATAAACTTTACGGTTTTGGCAAGCCTGACTTTGGCCTATACCCATTCATGGCCTATTCTTGCCCTCATTCTTGACCAGACGGCGAAAACAAGGCACAAGCTATCGGTATGTACACCGTCACCTTGATATCCAACCCTTATCGCAAAACCCTAACCGCAGGCCATATCACCGCGACCAGAGATCATTGGCACGGCGGCGACATCACATGGCTGGCAGATCAGGAAGCCGCCAGTTTTGAAATCCCCGCCCTGCCCGAAGATCAGTGGCAGGTCTGGCAGGATTATCAGAACGCACAGATTGATATTGCCATTCAACCCGGAAATGCCAGCCCTAAGGCCATGTTGATCGCGGATATGGACAGCACCATGATTCAACAGGAATGTCTGGATGAAATGGCGGAACTAGCCGGGGTTGGTGATTATGTGCGCCAGGTCACGATGCGCGCCATGAATGGTGAGATCGGGTTTGAGGATGCGTTAAAGGAACGGGCGGCGTTGCTCAAAGGGCAGTCAGTAAATATCGTTGATCAGATTATTGCCTCTCGCCTCACCTTTATGCCCGGCGGGGCGACCTTGCTTGCCACCATGCGCGGCCATGGTGGTTATGCGGCCTTGGTTTCAGGCGGCTTCACGCCCTTCACGGGATATGTGGCAAAACAGCTTGGCTTTGATGAACATCACGGCAACCGTCTGCTGGAAACAGATGGCGTATTCACAGGCGCCGTTGCCTCCCCCATCCAAGGTAAAGATGCCAAATTACAGGCCTTGGTGAAGATATCATCGCGGCTAGGGCTATCAGCAGATGATGTGATCGCGGTTGGTGATGGGGCAAATGATCTGGATATGATCACGGCGGCAGGGATAGGCGTGGCCTTTCATGCTAAGCCTGCGGTAGCGGCGGCGGCGCAATTTCGCATGAACCATGGGGATTTGACAGCCTTGCTTTATCTGCAAGGCTATCACAAAGCAGCGTTTATTTCCGCGTGATGGGTTGGGGAAAGTAACAACGCCGCAGTCTAAGCGCGGTCATGATCACATTGTCGTGATAACACTAAAAACGCGGATGAATTCACCCGATGCGATCTGGTCAGACCATCAGATTGTGTTATGGTTTAACGCATAAGCCAATTTGACGATTAAGGAACACGCCATGACGCTCACCTTTCATCATATTAACTATGTCGCTGATGATGTGGAGCGACTGCATGATTTTTATCTTAACACCCTAGGGCTTGACGATATCCCTATTGAAAACTTTCCGCGCCCCCCGGCGACCGACGACAAGGGGTATGGCGGCCATATCCGCTTTGCTACCGATGGGGTGATGCAAATGCATCTGGCGGAACGTGATCTTGGGGTGGCGTTGAAAAATGGGCGGCATATTAACCCCGTGGAACGTGGCCATATTGCCTTTCGCACCGACGATATTCAGGCTTTTCTCAAACGGCTGGATGAAAAGGGCGTGGCTTACGCCGATTATGGCACCGCCTTTGCCAAAGAATGGCATCAGGTGTTTTTCTATGACCCTGAGGGCAATATTATCGAAGTCCACCAACAGGTCACCCCTGATGAGACAGATTAGGGGGAAGGGCTAGAGACATGGTGGGTTGCGCTAGCGGCATCAGATCACTGATCACTGATCGCAGAACAGCCAACCTTTATGGTTACTGATACTTATGAATTCAAATCACGTATTCGTGATCAGCCACAACGGATTGAACAGCAGAAAACCTCCGCCAAAGCGGATCAAACAGCACAAAAAATGATAAGATAAGACGGGAATATGGCGGAGAGAGGGGGATTCGAACCCCCGAGGGGCGTTAACCCCAACACGCTTTCCAGGCGCGCGCCTTAAACCGCTCGGCCATCTCTCCATTAATAATGGCGCACCATAGCCAAAACCGCGCCATGACGCAACGGGGGAAATACCATAAGTTGACAGATTTAAGGGAGGTGACAGATTTAAGGCGATTATCACAGCTTTGCCCCCATGCCTCATCACTTCCGCCTTATCACTTCTGCCTCATAAATCAGAACCCTAGCAAAAGCCGCCAGCCCATCACCTTCATGCGACACCTTCACGTGGCCCCTCATGCAGTATGATCACTTTTCGGTGATTAGCGCGGTCTGGTGATTGCCAAAACCGCCGATCACAGGCATAATTTGTACATGCGTATCATAACAACATTATTGACTTGGTTTTTTGGCATCATGGTGCTGGTCGCGGTATTTATCGATCTGACCGATGGGCGATCCGGCATTGTTGATGTCGGTGGGTTATGGTTCCAACTGGCCCCCGGAAGCTTGCAAATCAGTGAGGCGATTATCAGCCGCTATATTGACCCTTGCGGGCTATTCGTCAGTCTGGATTGCGCGCCATTTTTATGGCATCCGGTGATTTCATTCTTTTTGCTGTTGCCCGCGGCGCCTTTTTTTATTGTGATGACGGCATTATTGATCGTGCTTCGCAAAATGCGTGACAACCGCGGAGCTAAGGGAGCGCCGCGCCAATCCAAGGGCAAAGCCTCAACAAACACACAAATAAAAGAATAACGTCTTAGTTATCACCCATCTTGAGGGCTTCAAGAAATGCAGATTGCGGTATCTCAACATTGCCAAACTGGCGCATCCGCTTTTTGCCCTCTTTTTGCTTTTCAAGCAATTTGCGCTTACGGCTGACATCACCGCCATAACATTTTGCGGTTACATCCTTGCGTAAGGCACCGACGGTTTCACGCGCAATCACCTTGCCGCCAATAGCCGCTTGCAACGCCACCTTAAACAACTGCCGCGGAATAAGGTCTTTCAGTCTAGCGCAAATCGCCCTGCCCCGGTTTTCTGCCTGTTCCCGATTAACAATCATCGCCAGTGCATCCACCGGGTCACTATTAACCAGAATAGAAACCTTAACCAAATCACCTTCACGATATCCGGTGATATGATAATCAAACGAGGCATAGCCCTTGGTCACCGATTTTAGGCGATCATAAAAATCAAATACCACCTCGTTAAGCGGCAGACGATATACCACCATGGCGCGGTTGCCAGCATAGGTCA
>CBFHXL010000014.1:0-53854 GCA_965659785.1 Puniceispirillales bacterium (SeqCode) | reverse complement strand
CACCAATATTTAACTGATCCTATTAATTTTCATTATCTGCTGTTGCAAACATTGCCGCAAAGTCAGGCGAAAGCATCTATATCCACCTTCACATCATAGCCACCAAAATCATTGGAGTTGCCATCTGGGAAAGAGCGCAACTTGCATTAATAAAATAAAACCAATTGCCTCGCAAAAAATACTATTAATTTTAATAATTTGAACTAAAAAACTCCTATGAACCGTTCCATAGGAGTTTCAAGTTTGAAGGTTAATTTTTAATTTACTCTTGAGGGGCTAAACGGCCTTTCGGATCCTCTCCAAATCGATTATTACCTTGTGTTCCGTCTAAACACAGAAATACAAGCAAAACAATATTTGCTATTGGAACAATTGCTAGAAGGTACATCCATCCAGTTTTATCAATATCATGTAGTCTTCTTACACCAACAGATATTGAGGGAACAAGCAAGCCAAGAGATACAACTGCACCAAATAGCCCAATACCTAATTCTAAATCAAATGTGCCTATGACAACATCAATTACAACTGCTCCTATATATAAAATTACATATAGAAGAACGAATAGCCAATATTCTTGTCGTCTTGCTCTACCTTCAAATACAGCATATTTTTTTATCGCATCAAACATTATATTTTCCTTTCTAATTATGCTTCACACATATTGTTTAACAAACCTATCGCCATAAACAAGTTTTGAGGCAGATCATTTATTTCCATTGCATTGATTTCAAATCTATCCGTGTTTTCATTCACCAAAAACTGGACCAATGTAGTCACTGGGATGCCATCATAAGTTATCCCCCCTCTAAGATTCACATAGGTTAACCCATCATCTGCCACTAGAGATTCCCAAGAAGGTGAGTCCATATAGTCATCAGCCATTTGTCCGAGGGTTTTCTGAGGACAGTTGTCCATATTCCCATTTTTAACAAAATCTACCGCAGTATCTGAACCACATCCCGCAAGCAAAAATAAAAAACTTGAAAATAGAATTGCACTTAATTTATTCATGTCTTTCTCCTAATTTGATGTGCATAATTATAAATTAAAATTTAAATCATTATTTTTTCCATATGAATGGCAGTGGCATTATTCCTATATTTCTTAGTGGATTAAGAATAAAATATGATTTTAGATTTATCTTTTCACCGTCATAAACTGAGTCAACATTCAATGGATCAGTTTTACCCCAATCAATCTTTGCGTAAATAATGTTGGCAGCATCTGGCAATTCACAAGTTAGTTCTTGACCTTGCTTCAATTGCCCAATCTCAAGGTTGTCTAAATATATTTTGACTGCTCTTAGACGGCCACAGTAACCTTTTCTCATAAAATATATTTATTTTTTCAATTTAATTCCAACTATGTATTTATCATTAGTTATAGAAATTAATCTAGAGCAAAATCTAGGATGTCAATTCATCGAACAATGTTTCTAAGGTATATAAATAATTGCCTTCTAGAAAGAACAAGATTGAAAGTAAGAGAAGAGAAAGAAGAAGGCATCAGTTAAGAACTAACAGAAAGCTAACAAGACGTGATAAGAGATATATAAAGAGGGTCTATACAAATGTTATTTAAGCATTTAACTATGCGATATTATAAGAATTTGTGATCCCCTTAAACCCATATCGGGGTATCAGGGGTGTATGTGTCTTCATAATATAATAATAACCAATTTACCTATCCCTCTTTTCAAGCTACCTCCCCCACCCAAGAGGATAGGCTTGCAATAGTCATTATGCAAAATTGCATAAAAGCGTTACGTTATATATTACTAAAAACTAATAAATATAAATAACGGCGGTTATTTATAAGCAAGGAATTGTGATGCTGCTTTCTACTTACTATTATCTTGCAAAAATATTTCGGCATTTGCCAAAGACAAAGACCGTTCAACTTCGCGATATGACGGCCAAGTTCTTTGTTCCGGTAAATAACCATTATGTGTGTGAAGACCTCATCGATATGTCAAAACAACGGCGAGAACCAGCATTATATGAATGGCTTAATGATTTGGAAGATGGGTCAATTTTATTTGATATCGGCACAAGTTACGGCCAAGAATCCGCACTAGCGTCATCCCTTCCCAATAAAAACATTCAGGTGTTCGGATTTGATTGCAGCCTTTATCAAAGTCATTTCTGTGCATTAAATAAGACACTTAATCATGACAGGTTTAAGTTTGTGTTTGCCGCGGTTGGGGCAAGGTCAGGTGAATTGATAACCATCAGTGCGAATTCGGACACGCATATCCCATCATTACATAAGAAAAATGTTCCTTACGAATATGAGGTTATGTCCTTGGCATTAGATGATTTTGCGGCATTACACCAAGTAACGCCAACCCATATCAAGATTGATGTTGATGGTGCAGAAAACGATGTTTTAGACGGGGCCATGCATATTCTTCGGTCTGAAACCATAAAAGACGTTTTCATAGAAATCGATAAGGATAATGACGCCATTATCGCATTAATGACGTCACTTGGATTTCAAATATGTTGGCAAATCCACAAAGACCAGAATACGGATATCCTGTTTTCAAAAACCCCTCGCTGACCACCCCCTATCGCACCAGCGACAGGGGAAAGTGGAATTATTGTGAAAAGGTCTTGAGATAGGCAATCACATTCTGGCGGTCTTCTTCTTTCTTAAGCCCGCCAAAAGCCATCTTAGTGCCTTTAAGATATTTCCGCGGCTTTTCCAGAAAACCATCCAAGGTTTCCTCGTTCCAGACAATGCCGCTCTCTTTTAGGGCGTTAGAGTATTTTTTGAAACTTTCCAATGACCCGGCGGTACGACCAAACACATTAACCAAATGCGGCCCCACTTTATTTTTCTCTTGGTCAACCACATGACAAGCCTTGCATTTTTTAAAGACCTTCGCGCCAGCGTCAACATCACCAGCAACGGCAGGGGTAAAAGCGGTCATGATCAGAAATGATGTGAGAACGAGGATCTTTTTCATGGGTGTATTCCTTTGGATTGAGATTTTCAGGATGACCATATCCTGAGCGTTAGACGCAAAGTATCACCCACCCCATGACACATCAACCCAAAGGAATACACCTATGGGATTTTGCCGCAGGGGATGAATTGATTAAGAATGTGGCCTTACCCTTGGCTGGCCTCTTGATGCGGCAATTCTGATGATTTCACGATGCGGATTTGATTGATCATAAAATCATAAAGCCCTTCGGCTTTTTGATCAACAGCGTCCTTAATCGCCAAATGGATACTATTGGCATTATCATGACTTAGCATCATCATTTTCTGGCCATAGGAAAAATTAGCCGCGCCCAGCATCACCGGAATACTATCCAAGACATCCGCTAGCTTATGGATATTGGAAAAATACCACTCTTTTTCAATATTTTCCTCACCTTCGGGAAAGATATAACGCCGATCCACAAGCTGTTTCAGATGCAAGGCTCTTTCCGCAATTTCTTGCAATTTGGAATAGCCGCCAACAATATTAACAGCGTCACGCACATCCCGATTAAATCCCGCGCCATCAGGGCGCGGCATTGGCCTTGGGGCGCGTGCATAAAACGGCAATTCTGGCTTTTCTTGGGGGATATTGGTGTTATGGCGGCAAGCCAGAATATGATCAATCGCCTGAAACTGGCCAGAGTTTCGCAATAACGCGGCAGAAAGACATTCGCGTAAGCTTGGCGCATCAAGGCCAGCCTTTTTCAATGTGTCTTCTGCGGCAGGCAGGCCATCAGGCCGATCCGTTGAAAGCACATAACTTTCCCTTTCATTTAACCGAAGCTGATCAAGGGCTTTTTTCACCAGATCAGGATTGGCCTGCGGCGGCACCCTACCGTGACGACCAGCGAGATAATCAGCAATGCCGGGGAACAAGGCATGGTATTTATCGCGCCCTTCCAGATGATGCCAAAGCGATAACGCCGCCTGCCCAGTTGTATTCGCAGCATAGGGTGTGACTTGGGTAGGTTGCCCCAAATCGGCAAGAATTTGCGCCTGCATTTTGTAAATCTCAGTCTGAATATGATCCCATGCCGCGTGCTTTTCCGGGCTTCCCAATAACCGCCCCAAGGTCTCAACCAGACCCGGCACAGATTTTAAGGTTGCAGAGGCGCCGCCGGGGGTTCGGGCCAAATACATCGCATCAACCAGTTTCGGGTGATATGACGATTCATAGTCCCGATAACGAAAGCGCAATCCATAAAGCGAAAACATACTGGCCTTAATGGCATGAATATTGAGGTCAGGAGCGCTAGCTTTGATCCTTGGGTCAGGGTGGTTTTTAATCAGCCCTACCATTTTGTTCATACTAGGTTGAGCCGTTGAACCCGCAAGCGCAGGATGCTGAACATCCATGGTGATATCCTGGCCATGTTCGACCGCGGCTAATGCCGCTGCCATATAGCAGGCCGGCGCCTCACCATAAGTGGAATGAGCATGGATGGTTACATCTTGGTCTGGAAAATGCTGATATAAGGCTGAGGCTAAATCATAAACAAACTCCGGCCAAAGCCGCCCACTAGCTGATTTCAGATAAAACCCGTGATGCCCCATTGCAATCAACTCATGGGCAAAATTAAGACAGCCTTCAACGGTAATATTCGGGTTATCCTCAATACAAATTGTGCCTTGGGCAAGGATATCATGCCCTGCTGACCGGGCCTCGTTCACCGCCTGCACCACCCCGACGAGGCAACGCGCATCATTCATGCCATGAAAGTTTTGCAGAATATTAATCCCCATTTTCGCATATTCAAACACCATTGCCCTAATGACGTCATAGGGTTGCGGTTCATATCCAAAGAGGAAATCCCCTCGTATCAGCGCGGATTGCCTAACCCCTAAATGCTTAAAATGAGCCACGAGTTTTTCGACTTCATCCCACTCCTTGCGGCCTTTTTTAGCAAAGATATCAAAAAACGTTCCCCCACCGGTTTGCACAGATGCCGTCCCGGTCAGATGCGCCGTAGGATAGGCATCAATCATTTCTTGTGCTGAGGGGTTTGTTCCAAACAGAGATTGAACAGCGTCGCGATACACATCTTGGAATTTGATTTGCGTCATATGTTTGGTCTTATCATGAGTTGAGCGTTAACGGACAGACACTTAAAAATCTTACCATTACTAATAAACTGGCAAATCTGCTGGCAACAAATTGCCAATAGGATTAAATTGATATGTTGTCAACGCAAAGCCATTGATCTGATCATGAAATTTCCGTTTAATCAGATCATCTAAGTCTAGCTAGGCCAAATCTTAAGCTACCCTATGTTGTCAGGAGTAAGTTGCCATGACCATGATGAAAACCAGTAAAATCACAGGGCCTTGTGTTTGGAAAGGCACCGATATTGCCACTGATTCCAGCTGGACCTATACCATGACAGACGCGGATCGTGATGGCTTAGCGCAGATGCTGGCTAGGCTTGATGCACGCCAGTTAAGCTTTCCTCATATCACGCGTGATGATATTTCTATCGGGCCGTTGGCAAACACCCTAGATGCCATCACTCATGATCTGGAAGATGGACGCGGCTTTGCCTTGCTGCGTGGCCTGCCTGTTGATGACTATACCGATGAGCAGATCAATCAGCTGTATTTTGCCATCGGGCTTTATATGGGGGAACCTGTCAAACAGAACCCCAAAGGTGATCTTTTAGGGCTAGTGATGAATGTGGGCGATATCACCAAGAAAGATACGCGCGTTTATGAAACCAATCTATATCTGCCTTATCATACCGACCCTTCGGATGTCGTTGGCTTACTCTGTATCAGAAAAGCAAAACATGGCGGCATGAGCAGTCTGGTCAGTGCGGCGGCAATTTATAACACAATCATTGACGAGCAGCCTGAGTTGCTAGGCGTTTATTATCGCCCGTTTTGCTATGCCCATCTTGGTACTGATAAAATGTCACCAATTTTCAGCTTTAATGAGGGAAAGTTAAGCTGCCGCTATCTGCGTCAGTATATTGAACTAGGTTATGAGCAAATGGAAATTCCGCTATCACGCATTGAAACCGAAGCGCTTGATCTGTTTGACGATATCATGATGCGGCCGGATATGCGCGTCGATATGATGATGGAAAAAGGCGATATCCAATTTGCTAATAACTATGCTGTTTTGCATTCTCGGACCGCGTTTGAAGATAACGAGGATGAACAGTTACGCCGTAAAAAACTTAGGCTTTGGTTAAAAATGCCTCAGGCGCGCAAATTGGCCGGGGATTTCCCCGGCCGCAATGGATTTTCCTGATTAATCAGAGATGATTTAGCGTTGATTTTTATAGCTCATCCAGCAGTTTTTTCTTTTTGCTTTTGAACTCTTTTTCGTCAATCAAACCGTCTTCAAACATCTGATTCAAATCTTTGAGCCGATCATTCACTGAGGATGATTGCGCTGGCGCTGAGACAGATGAGGCTGGCTGTTGTTGAGACCTGGTTGGGGCTGTTGAGGCCGGCATTGAGGGCGCAGACGCGGCTGGAGTTGAGGCAGTCATCAGCAATGGATTAGGGCCAAAACGGTTATCTTGATCCACTGGGGGCAGACAGCACCAAACAATCTGCCAAATCGGGACACCAATGAAAATGACAGCTGTCAAGACAAGCATAAATCCACCGCTGCCAAAATCCCCCCCTATTACGAGCAATCCACCAACAAACATCAGGATGGTGCCAAGCACATAAAATCCTGTCCATAGCAACACCCATAACCCTGTTCGATTAATGTCATGAAGCCTACGCACGCTAACCGCTATGCTGGGCAAAAGTATAAATAAATTAAATATGATGCTGATGATTTCGATAAAACGGAAACGGTCATATGACCAAGGGTCAAAGGTTGCTACATCAATAATCCCAATAATCAGCCCAACGATAAATAGCAGTAAGGTAAACCACCAAAACTCACTTCTTGATGATCGCCCACCAAAATCAACATACCTTTTAATGGGGAGAACAGAATACTGAAACGGGTTCATTGATAGTTTCCTTATCTTTAATTAAAAATGACATAATAAATGTAATTATTAATTATAATTTTCATTCTTGAAATCAAGTGGGAAAGCAACCTTTTTCATTGATGACGCAGAGGCACTTGCCAGCGCCCATTTTTATTCACTATATATTATAAATTTATTATATTTTGGCTTGAGAGTATTCATGAAACATTTATCAATCCCCCGCTTGACCAGTTTAGTGATGGCGGTTTTCTTTGGCTTTTCACCATCCCTCTTATGGGCGCAAGACGATGTCTATTTCTGCACTATGGTGGAAAATCTAGATATTAAATCCCATGATACCCAGAAAATTGAGCTTTATCCTTTTAAGTTCATGAGCAAGCCAGATAAGATCATTTTTGGTAGTGATGGCTATTTTGAAGATTCGTTCATAAACGTGTATCAGTATATTACCCCTGATGAGTTTTATGGTGGGGATAGTGATTCGGTTTTTAAATTTATTAGCCCGAATTTTTATTACACCGATATTTTTGGCGAAAATGTAAAGATTATCACCGCAACCTGTGACCGTTTTTAATCGCCAATCGCCGCCCTTTCCCGGCAAATCACGACTAGGTTTTTTGGGCTTTCGTTTGCGGCATTTCTCACCATAATAGGCATGGCAAGACGCTAACAGCATGGGGGAAAATATGAATGTTCTGATCATTCATGCGCATCATGAACCGCGCTCCTTTTGCTCAGCGATGGCGGAAGTTGCCGCTAGCACGCTAAGCCAGCAAGGCCACCAGATCACCATGAGTGATCTTTATGCGATGTCATGGAACCCTGTTGCCTCCGCGGATGATTTTAAGGCCCGCGACAATCCTGATTATTTGACTTATGCGCTTGAACAACGCAAAGGCTGGGCGTCACAGACGCTTGCACCAGATATCTTGGCAGAGGTTAAAAAGCTGATGGCGGCTGATCTGGTGATCTTAAACTTTCCTTTATACTGGTTTTCTGTTCCCGCTATTCTCAAAGGCTGGTTTGACCGGGTTTTGCTCTCAGGGGTCACTTATGGCGGCAAGCGGCTTTATGACCACGGGCCTCTGAAAGGCAAAAAGGCCCTAGTCACCTGCACGCTTGGTGGCCGCGATCATATGTTTGATCAAGACGGCATTCATGGCGAATTAGCAATTTTGCTTAAACCTATCTTACAAGGCACCCTTGGCTATGTTGGGATGGATGTTCTGGCACCGTTTTTTGGCTTTCATGTGCCTTACCTCAGCGATGAGGAGAGAGCGGAGATTCTAGCGTCTTATACCAAACGCCTTCATGGGATAACAAAAGACTTACCGCTTAAGATGCCAAGTCTGACTGGATATGATGAAAAGCTAAAGAAAAAGCAAACTTAATGAAAACAGGTTTTCATTAGGGATGAGTTGCGATATGGTCGCCTAGAATTAACGCACCAAAGCATCAGCCATTATCAAAACTGGTCATACCCGCTGTTATGAAAACATATCCGATCAAATGGCTTTCTTTTTTGGGTGAGCTTATCCCCCTCATTCTGTTTTTTGTTGGCTTTAACCTGTCTGGCCTTTATCTGGCGGCGGCGCTGTCAGTGACCGCAGGGATCATTATTTTTCTGATCACTTGGTATCGCGAAAGCCGCGTTTCTGGATTTATCATTATTTCCATTTTGTTTTCATTGGTGTTTTTGATCTTGGCTATGGTGTTGAACGAAACGCAATTCATTAAGGTTCAGCCAAGTGTGAGCAATTTGTTTTTTGGCGTCATATTAATTTTCGGTCACACTGGAAAAACACCTGTGATGAAACGGTTTTTTTCAACTCAATTTCATCTCACAGAAGCCACATGGCGATCATTAAGCCTCCGATGGGGATGGTTTTTTCTGATCATGGCGGCGGCAAACGAAATGGCGTGGCGATGGCTTAGTGATGAAAATTGGATGCTGACTAAGGTTTTGGTTTTTCCTGTCGTAACGCTAAGTTTTATGGCGTTTCTCTGGCCTATGACGAAACGCGGCCTGCTTAATCTGGCGGATGATATCAGCGATGATACCGTTAACGCACATCAATAATATTAATGCCGCAATATTAAAACCGCGCTATCACAACGGCGATCTGTTGCATTGGTCATCACTTCTCAAAATAGGCCACTAGCTCTGAATGTGAGGTCAGCAGGAATTGATCAATATGCCGCGCCCAAAGGCATTGATACCCTGCACTGATCAGCATTTCGGCATCTCTCGCAAAACTTTTCATATCACAAGACACCATAACCACCCGCTTAATCCCACTTGCCGCCAGCAAAGGCATTTGCCGCCCTGCCCCACTGCGCGGCGGATCAATAATCGCACCATCAAAGGGTTTTAATTCAGATAGCGATAGCGGATCAGAAAACAGATTTCGTGCCCTCGCTGTTAGATGAAGCGGTAAATCAGGTGCCGCCGAACGGATCATGACCTCAAGCGCAGAGATGGCAGATGAGGCAACATCATAGGCCGCGATCTGTTTTGGTGCCGGGGCACCAAAGGCTAAGGCTAGCCCAAGTGATCCTGCACCAGAGAACAAATCAACCACCTTATTGCAGCCCTTAAGCACATCGAAACAGTCTTGGCGCATGATGGTCTCTGCCTCAGCCACGGATTGCATAAACCCACCTGCTGGCGGCGCATACATCAGATGATCTCGGCTAGCCCCCTCAGGCATCGGCCATGTTATTATCGGCGTCTCATGCTGAAAGACCAGTTCAGGGTCATCATCATTAAGGACAAGCGAAAGCCTAGCGATCACGGCATCCCCCACCGACCCCGTAGCGCCAATTAACGCTGTCATTTCCGCCCGGCTTAGTGGCATATCAAGACGTAGCACCACATCCAGCCCATTATCACAGAGATTAATCTCAACCTCGCCGGTTTTATCTCTGCCATGGTTGGATGCCAGTAGCGGCAACAGCTCATCTCGCATGAGATGATAGCCTTTCATTAATTGAAGGTGCAAAATAACGCAGCCTGTCAATGGGCTGATGTCATGGCTTTGACGGCCACGAAACCCGATCACAAGGTTTTGTTTCCGGGTTTGCCAAGCAAATCTTGCCCGCCGCCGGCTGTGCGGTTGCGCCCGAAAAGAGGGAAGCCATTTCTGAGGGACAATTCCGCCCATTTCCAAGAAATCCGCGACCTGCTGTTCTTTCCAGTCTTGATAAAACGGCATATCCATATGCTGAAACTGGCACCCACCACACGTCGCAGATACGTCACAATCAGGGGCTTTGCGATGCGGTGATGGGGATTGGATCGTGATGATTTTGGCTTCAACACCGTGCGACCATTGGCGGCGCGGCTGAACCGTCATGACTTCCCCCGGCAGGGCATTTGGCACAAAAAGCCGCTGATCTATTTCTATGCTATCACCATCACCATTGCCGTGATCATGATTGTCATCAACATTTTGATCATTAGCGTCGGCAGTATCATCCATGATAACCGCGACACCATCACCTCGCGCCCCAAGCCGTTCAATGCTCACCTGCAAGGGCGGCAGATGCGATAACGATGGCGCGGCAGAACGGCCCTTGCCTTTTCCGTGGTGTTTCCGCCGTTGCTTGGCCCTGTCTTTTCCTGTTCCCATGATTAGCTATCACCGCCCATGATCAAGCGCTTCACGGATAATAGACACAATATCATCGGTGGTGGCTGGTCTAGGGTTGGTCGAAGCGCCGCTATCTTGGATCGCTTTTTGGGCTAGACGCTCAATGCCGCTATCAGGCACATTGAGGTCTTTAAGGCGGCGCGGAATATTAACCTGATCCAAAAGGCCGCATACCGCCTGATAGAAACCTTCAAAACTGTCATCTTCTAGCCCACACGCCTCAGCCATAGCAGGGATTTTATGAGTGATCACAGAGGCATTAAAGCGAAGCACCGATGGCAAAAGCACAGCGTTAGTCAAGCCATGATGCGTGTCATTTTCTGCCCCCACCATATGCGAGATGGCATGAACAAGACCAAGCCCCTTGTTGAACGCTACCCCTGCTAGGCATGAGCCAACCAGCAAGGCCCCGCGCGCCTCCAGATCATCAGGCTGATCAACAACAACAGGTAAATGCGGATAAATCAATCGCAAGGCTTCAAGCGCGGCCCCATTACAAAGCGGATGAAAACTCTCAACCACATAAGCCTCTATGGCATGAACCAACGCATCAATCCCTGTCCATGCTGTCAGATGCCTAGGCAATCCTACCGTCAGAACAGGGTCAAGAATGACTGATGCTGGTTTCTGATGTGGATGCCAAACACACCATTTCATCAATTTTTCGGTATCCGTTACCATTGCCGTGCTTTCGGTCTCGGCCCCTGTGCCAGCCGTGGTCGGAACACAAATCAATGGCGGAAAGGCCACATAATCCTTTTGTTCGATAGGCGGCTTTTCAAATTCAAAAGCCCAGAGATCACAGGAATTATGCGCCAAAAGCGAAATCGCCTTGCCGCCATCCATGCCACTGCCGCCACCAAGCGCAATAACGCCGTCATGACCACCATCACAAAAAGCCTGTCTGCCAGCCAAGATATCTTGATCTCGCGGATTAGGCGAAATCCCTGAAAACAGCCCCGGCGACATTCCTGCCTTTGTCAAATCATCTTGCATAGCGGCAACAAAAGGCAGATTTGCACTCCCCTGATCGGTAACGATAAGGGGGCTAGATATCCCTTGTTGATGGCAAATCTCAGCGATCTCCCTGATACGGTGAGGGCCGTAACGAATAGGAACCGGAAAAGACCAGTCTTGGGGTGCGAGTAAGGACATGATTTCCTCAATATTTTCATCAATTCAGTTTTTATTTTATGACCATGACACAGATTAGGGATGACAGAAAGGGGCACGTCAATCTGTGATCATTGGACGCCCTACAATATCATTGTTTTTTGATCAAACCACAAAATCTGCTTTGCTTTCTTGGCTTTTCACAGTAGCAATGTGGCACAATCCTGATGATGGGATTGCCGAACAGATTGTCAGGATACCAAAATGTCTGAAGAATTGCGTAATATCGCCATTATTGCCCATGTTGACCATGGCAAAACCACGCTCATTGATACGATTATGAAACAAAGTGGAATTTTCCGCGATAATCAGCATGTTGACGAAAGACTGATGGATACAGGTGATCTGGAAAAAGAGCGCGGCATTACCATTTTGGCTAAACCAACCTCTGTGATCTGGAAAAACACACGCATCAATATTATCGATACACCCGGCCATGCTGATTTTGGTGGTGAGGTGGAACGCGTGCTTGGGATGGCGGATGGGGTTATCTTGCTGACCGATGCTGCCGAAGGGCCAATGCCGCAAACCAAATTTGTCCTCGGCAAGGCCTTGAAACAAGGCCTGCGCCCTATTGTGATTATTAATAAAATTGACCGCAGTGATGCGCGCCCCGAAGATGTTGTTAATGAGGTGTTTGATCTGTTTGTCGCCTTGGATGCTAATGATCAGCAGTTGGATTTCCCCATTCTATATGCCTCTGGGCGCGATGGTTGGTGCGTGACAGACCTTGCCCATGACCGGGTTAATCTTGATCCCTTGCTTAATATCATTTTAGACCATGTGCCTGCCCCGTCTGAACCGGTTGATGCGCCTTTTGCTATGTTGGCGACGCTTTTGGATTCTGATCCTTATCTAGGGCGCTGTTTGGTGGGACGGGTGATGCAAGGGGCGGCAAAAGTGAACGAAACTGTTCGCGCTCTTAATCTTGATGGCAAAGTGGTAGAAAGCGGAAGGCTGACCAAATTGTTGCGGTTTGAAGGTCTGGCAAGGGTTCCCGTTGATAGTGTTAAAGCCGGGGATATTATCTGTATCGCCGGGCTTAGTACCGCATCAGTGGCGGATACCATCTGTTCCCCTCAAGTCAGCCAGCCTATCGCCTCTACCCCCATTGATCCGCCAACCATGTCGGTCACGATCACTGTTAACGATTCCCCCCTTGCTGGCCGAGACGGTAAAAAAGTAACCTCCACCGTCATTCGCCAAAGGCTTCTGGCAGAGGCCGAAACCAATGTTGCTATCACCTTTAGTGAAAGTGCCGGTAAGGATGCTTTTGAAATTGGTGGCCGCGGGGAATTGCAATTAGGGGTTTTGATCGAAACCATGCGCCGCGAAGGGTTTGAGTTAACGGTATCACGCCCAAGGGTGCTGTATCAGAATGATGAACAGGGCAACAGGCTTGAGCCTATCGAAGAAGTCACCATTGATGTGGATGATGAGTTTTCTGGTGTTGTGGTGGATCACCTCAACCGCCGCAAAGGGGATATGCAAGATATGCGTTCCGCCGGGGCAGGCAAAACCCGATTAATCTATCATGTGCCATCACGAGGATTGATCGGCTATCAGAGCCAGTTTCTTTCCCAAACACGCGGAACAGGCGTGCTGAACCGTATTTTCCATTCTTATAGCTCATTTAAGGGGCATATTGACGGTCGCCGGAACGGCTCGTTGATTTCCACTGATTCAGGGGATACGGTTGCCTATGCGCTGTTTAACCTTCAGGATCGCGGCGATATGTTTGTTGGCCCTCAAGTAGCGGTTTATCAAGGGATGATCGTTGGTGAACATAACCGTGAAAATGATCTGGAAATCAATGTCCTCAAAGGCAAACAGCTCACCAATGTCCGCGCATCAGGTAGTGATGACGCGGTGCGCCTCGTCCCACCACGGATCATGTCCCTTGAAGATATGATGGCTTATATTAACGATGATGAATTGCTTGAAGTGACGCCCAAGCACCTGCGGCTTCGTAAGCGGCTGTTATGCCCACATGAGCGCAAAAAAGCATCACGCGCGTCATAACACTATCTTAAAACGAGTTCTGACTTATGGTAAATATTCGGCTTTCTCAATTTGGTTTTGCGCTTGCCCTTGGGTATTGGATTTATCAGTTTTTTCAAAATAGTCCTGATGCCTTTGGGATGCAGTTCCGTTTCCTGACCCATTGGGGGCTTAGTGTTGCCATGGTCATGCATTTCCTGAATTGGCGCAGCCGCAGGCTTGGCTTACCTGATCACCGCCATGCTCTTATGGCTATGGCCGCGATATTGAATCTTCTGGTTGTCTTTTTGTATTGGCGGCTTTTCTTTATCGACCCTGCTTTAATCAATGGTGACAAAACCCCCATATGGCATCAAGAATATTATCTGCATCTGCTAGGCCCGGCGATTTTGGTGATTGATGCGATCTGGTTCCATCGCGCGTTTCGGCTGTTTTGGCGTGGTGCGATTGCAACCATATTGATGTGCTTTGTCTATGTGTTGTGGATTGAGCTGTTGGTCAAACCCATGAATAGTCTTCCTATCGGCAGTGTTTCTGCTGGTCTTCCTTATCCGTTTTTGAATGATATGGTGATGGCGGAACGGTTAAACTTTTATGGTGTGACCACGGCTACAGCCATAGGATTTTATGTGATATGCTGGATCATAAGCATAGCTTCCAGTTGGTTAGCGCGGCCTCAGCCTCAAGCTCATTAGAACTGATTGACCGCCCCACCATTAATCTGAAGCATTTGACCATTCACATAACTGCCGCTTTCTGAAACCAGATAGGCAATCATCTTGGCAATGTGATCTGGCTGGCCAAGGCGTTTTGAGGGGTTAGCCTCTGCCAATGCGGCAAAACGGTCTTGCGTGGATTGATCTCGTTCAGACAAGTCATCTGGCGGAAAAATCCCCGGAGAAATAATATTGGCGGTGATGCCTTTCGGGGCGAACTCCATCGCTAACGCCTTGGTCAACCCCCACACAGCGTGCTTTGATACCGCAACCGCGGATGATCCCGGATATCCCCGTTGGCTATTCATGCCAGAAAAATTGATAATCCTGCCCCAGCCCTGATCAACCATGCCCGGAAGAAAGGCACGGCAAAGCCGCAAAGCGGCGCGATAATTGACATTCATGACATGTTCCCAATCTGCGTCAGGCATATCCAGAAAACCAGCTTGAGGCCGAATAGCGGCATTATTGACCAAGACATCAACGCCGCCTGCGCTAGCCATGACCTGATCAATCATTACGTCTATCGCTGCCTGATCACCAATATCCGCCATGGCAATATGCGCCTGTTGCCCCATAGCGGTGATCTGATGTTGGAGCCGCTCTAGCGGCGCCCTCTGGCGTGATCCATTAAGGATAATATCAAAGCCGGAACCAGCTAATGCTAGGGCAATGCTTTTGCCAATATTTTGGCCTGACCCTGTGATTAATGCGGTTTTCGTCATGCTTATCCTGTCATCTTATGGGGCAGGTGGGCCAAACCGATTATCTTGGTGAACAGATGGCATAGCATACCAGATGATTGACCAAATAAAGACGCCAATCAATCCGCCAAAACCTAGCCCAAGCATAACATAGGCGCCGCCCATAGATGATGGTGAGGCACTGATCCCACCAGCCACGGCAAAAGCAAACGACGCCACGATGGCAATAATTCCGCCAACAATTAACAAAGTGGAGACAAAATAGCCGCCAATGAACGCCATTAACCACCACCCTGTGCGGTTAAGATCATGCAAGCGGCGCACCGATACCGAGAGGGAAGGAATGAAAATAGCGAGCGACCACAGAGCTGAAACATAATCTATTAATCCCCAGCTATCGTCATAAAAGGGGTCCATCATTTCATCAATACTTGGCATCGTGTTGATAGCAATGATAAAAAATAAAACTCCAACTAAAAAGCATAGCAGCGTGAACCACCAGAACTCACTTCTGCTGCTTCGCCCTTGAAAATCGAAATAGCGGTAAAATGGCAAAATAGCATAATGTGTTGGTGACATTTGGTTCACTCCTGATCCCTAATTCTCATATTGTCACTTAAGCTATGCAAATATGCTAAAATTGCAAGCACCCATTTTCATGAGGTCAGCGCGTGGCAAGCCCATCCTTCAGAAATCAAGTTAAATCAGGATAAATAAGGCTTTGCGGAACAAAGCCAGTGGTCGTAACATCTCCCCCTCTTTTTATTTCTGCATCTAGAGGTTAGGCAAACCTTAACAACATTCTGGGAAACATAAGCTTGGATAATCTCATCTTTGCGGCGGTGCTATCCGCGGCCATGCTTCATGCGTGGTGGAATTTTCTGGTACGAAGCAACACAGATAAAGTTCTGGCGATGATTGCTATGACCGCGGGCCATCTGCCTATGGCAATCCTTGGCATGATATATCTTGGCCTGCCGGGACGCGAGGCCCTTCCCTATCTGTTGGCTAGTGCCGTGCTTCATGTTGGGTATCAAATTTTCTTAATGAACGCTTATCGCTTTGGTCAGCTTTCCCATATCTACCCCATTGCGAGAGGCTTATCACCATTGCTGTTGTCGATAGCAACGCTGGTCATTGGTCAAGACAGCCTCAACACAGGTCAGGTATTGGGCATTATGACCATTTCGCTTTCTATGATCTATATTGGCGCCATGCAATTCCGATTTGATAAGGACGGGCCAAAAGGGTTGCTGTTAGCGTGCATCACTGGCCTCTTTATTGCCAGTTATTCCATGGTTGATGCCCTTGGGGCGCGTAGCACGGGAAGCGCGCTGATGTTTTATAGCAGCATGACCATGTTAAATGTCCTGCTGATGATTATTTATAGCAGCATATTTCACCGCCAATCCTTAGCGCGAGTCGTGTTTGATGGCAGAAAAATGTTTCTGGTTGGGGGGTCTGCGTCATATCTGGCCTATGTGCTGGTGCTATGGGCCTGTCTTCATGCTCCGGTGGCGTTGGTGTCCTCACTAAGAGAAACTTCTGTTATTTTTGCCATGTTCCTTGGGGTGATCTTTTTGGGTGAGCGCATTACACGCACCCGCATTATTGTTACCATGATCATGGTTGCCGGGGTCTTTATGACGCGCTTATTTTAAGCAAGTTGATTTTGCGTTGCCAAAATGCTTTCGCGCAGAATGGTACCGATCTCATCAATCTGGTTTTCGGTCAATATCAACGGCGGTGATAAAACCGCCATATGGCCAAGGGGACGCACCACAAGTCCACGAGCCTGAGCCTCACGCGCGACACGTTTGCCAATCATAATGTCATCACCAAAGATTTGCTTGCTGGATTTATCAGCGACAAACTCAATGCCAATCATAAAATGACTGCCGCGAACATCACCGACAATATCAAGATCAAGAAGACCTTTCATCGTGTTTTCAAACCGTTTTCCCGTCTGGCTTACCCGTGTCGGCAAATCTTCCTGTTCCATGAGGGCGATATTAGCCAAAGCGGCGGCGCAACAAGCCGGATGACCGGAATAAGTCATGCCATGCAGGAAAAAATCACCAGGCGCAGAAATCACGTCATAAATCTCATCACTGATCAGGGTTGCCGACATAGGCTGGTAGCCTGAGGTCAAACCCTTCGCCGATGTGATGATATCAGGGCGTGTTTGAAACACCTCTTCAGAGGCAAAAAACGGCCCTAACCGGCAAAACGCTGTTACCACCTCATCGGAAATGGTTTTGATATCATAAGCACGCATAACCGCTTCTGCCTTCTGATGATAGCCTTCTGGCGGTAAGATCACACCACCAGCGCCCATGACAGGTTCAGCAATGAAACAGGCAATGTTTTCTGCCCCTATCGCCTCAATGGTGGTTTTCATCTCATCAATCAGATGATCACAGAACTCATCCTCGGTCATGCCATCTGGACGCCGATAAGGAAGCGGTGATGAGAGGTGATGCACCAATTCTTCGGCGGAATCCCAACCAACCCTATAGGCTGGTGTCGTCATGGCAATCGCCAAATGGGTAGAGCCATGGTAAGCCCCGATCCGTGACAGGATTTTCTTTTTCTGTGGCTTGCCTATGCGATTGTAATAATGGTGAAGAATACGCACCGCGGTATCATTCGCCACCGAACCGGAGTTGGCAAAATACACATGATTCAGATTGTCAGGGGCAAGGCTAGTGACTTTAGCCGCCAATTCAGCGGCAAGCGGGTGGGTCAAATTGTAAAAGGTGGAATAATAATCCAGTTCTGTTAATTGCCGGGTGATGGCATCAATAATCTCACGCCTGCCATGACCAATATTGACACACCACAATCCCCCGATCCCATCTAACAGCTTTTCGCCTTCGCTATTGCGCACATACGCACCCTCAGCACCCGTGATCACTGTCGGGCCACCATCTTGTTTAATGCTATGCAAATCCGCAAAGGAATGGATCAGATGGCTATTCATCTCCATGATTTCATCAAGATTGTTCATATTTCCCCCCGTTTTAATCCCCGCTTGAAAACCTATGAGGTTTCTTATTCGCTGTAATTCACACCAACCACTTCGCAATGCCGCGCAGTCGCTAACTGGCCGCGTTGATCATCAATCATCCTAATCCAAGCATCATAGCCTAGTGTTCTGGCCATCTTTCCTGAGATGACCTGAAGCGGCTTTTCGCACGCCCCAACATCGCCAGCCTCAATGCCTTGATATTGCGCTCCGCAATTGCTGTCTGTTGTTCGGACCAATTCGCCATCTTTATCCATGACCAAGACCGACACGCCCTCAATGGTGCGCCCGCTATTATTCTTATGCTGAAACCGCAACATATAGGTCGTTGAAACACCCTCGGCATCATCCCCAAACACCACATCAACTAAACATGGAATGCGGTCCTTGTCATGACTGTTAGCGCCATGCATGGTCACAAAAGATAGCATCATCACCATCGCCACAATCGCAACCCCTCTCTCTAGGCAGAGGAATAGCCTTGGCTTTGCTAGTCCAATGGTCATGATATCCACGCATATTTCATGAATGTCACGCCTGATATAAGACTGGGAAATCCGCGCCGCTTAAGGCATCACCAACAGATAAGGCCAAATCAGGAAACGCAGGTGAAGATTTATCAGGTGAGGCACAGATACGCGCATCATCCCCCACCAGACGGAATGAAATGGCACGCCTGCGAGTATTCGCATTATTGCCAGACGCCCCATGCAAGGTGCGGAAATCAAAGGCAATCGCATCACCGGGGCTAACATCCCATCCGATGATAGGAAATTGGTCTCTGTTGTCCTCAATCTTTGGGACAGGCGGCCGGGTATCACCTTCAATCAACGGCTCGCCATTAAAGCGTTGCGGACGATATAACTCACCAGCTTGATGTGAGCCTTGCACATACTCAACGCAATTCTGGCGCTTAACCTCATCCAAGGGGATCCAGAAACTAACGGACTGCTTTGCCTCAACAAAATAATAAGGCTGATCTTGATGCCAAGGGGTTGGAAAACTTGATCCCGGCTCTTTGACCAGCACATGATCATGGAACATCTGGATTGTCTTGCCGCCTGTTAATTGCGCGGCCATTTCCCCCAGCGGTGAGTTTAAGACAAAATCCCGATATTCCGGCACATTCGACCAGACACAATAATCTTGGAAAAAAGGCGCGGTGCCATCAGACGGTTGATAGGTGCGTTCACGCCAACTAGGGTTTGCCATATTACGGGCAATGCCCTCACGCAGAATATCGACCCATTCGGTGAAAACACCTTCAAGTTTAACAGCGCCATCTCTGGCAAAATCGGAAATCACGTTTTCTGAAAGCATATCCTACTCCTTCTGGCTTCACTCTGTCCTTTGCTCGTCCCTAAAACCAACAGGGTTTGATCAGCGCCTTAACGAGGAAACAATATTATTAACCAAATAATGATGGCCTATGCGGCGCCATTCTGCAAGCCTTGGCCGCATAATCTTTAACAATTATATAAATAGGGTATCTCAGCACCATTGAGGCATTAATATCGGCCAACTTTCTTTGCGCCATGATAAAACACTTTACCCAAGGCTTCGTTGGCAGCATCACGGCGCGCCATATCATCAGCTTGCATTTCGCCATTCAGTCGGGGGATCATCACATGATTTTGCGCTTTATCCCCTCGTGCCTGCTGAACATGGATTTGACCAATTTTTTGTTCCACATCACCGCCAATATACGACTGGATAGCAAATCCGATCCGGCGCCTATTGCTTCGGTTTGGTCCTGAGCCATGGATGATGAGGGGATGATGGAATGAGATTTGACCGGCGCGCAATTCCACTGGTTTTGCCGCGCTCACATCAATATCAAAAATCGTCTGCCCACGGGTTAAGGCGTTGTTTTCATCATAGGTATCTTCGTGCGTTTTCATGCCTTCGTTTTGCGTCCCCGGCATCATATACATACAGCCATTTTCCTCATCAACATCAGATATCGCCAGCCAAGCGGTCACCCAGTTATAGGGTTCCATATGCACATAGCGTGCGTCCTGATGCCAACTGATGAAGCCATCGCTTGACGGCTCTTTGATAAATAAGGTGGTGCTGGACACCAGAATATCATGACCGATCAGGTCTTCGACCGCATCAAGAATACGAGTTTCATGGGTGATGCTATCCAGAACAGGCAGAACTAAATGGGGGTTATTGCGCCCAAGCCCACGCAAATTATCCCCATGTAAGGCTTCCGCCGATTCAAGGTCTTTGCGGATATCAGCAATCTCATCGCTTGAAAAAATATCAACAGGCGCAACATAACCATCGGTTTGATACATCTGCTTTTGGGTTTCAGTCAGATATTTCATATGATCCTCATATTCATGCATCTATAGCTCATGCGGTTATAGGGTTGAAAGCCCTATTCTCCCCATTTTTCTAGCATGTAAATTGCCTCATCCCAAGATGGAATGTGATCACTTTCGGTGACATAAAGCCGCCCTATGGCCATGCGCTCATAAGCCTTCATAGCGGATAAATGCGGTTCAGCCTTTACATAGGCCTTCATATCATCCTGATTGGCCCATGCGGATAAGAAATACCGATATTTGCCAATCTTTCGGCTAGCGGCATAGTGATTTCCTTGGGCTTTTTGCGCGGCAACCATACTGGCCCTAGAATGCCGCCAAAAGGCAAAACTAGTCCAAAGCGAAAGAGGTCTTAATGCTGAGATAGCGATGATCATGATTTAATGCCCTTTGTCTTACGGGTGATGGCATCAGCATCCTCATAATCCTCGTCAATTATGATCCTTATCAACCATAATCCTTATCGAAAGGAAGTGATCTGATGCCCTTTATCATTCAGCCCCTTGGCTAAAACCGCAATATGGTCGGGGCTAATCTCACAACAACCACCGACAATGCTAGCACCATTTTCGATCCAGCGAAAAGCATATTCCGCATAACGCTCTGGCGGCAAATCTTTGCGGGCAGATAATTCATCTACGGTCAGCCCGGGCTTGAGGGCATCAATAGAGGTAAAGCCATTAGCATAGCCGCCAAAGGCAAGGCCGCTAGAAAGTAATATCGGCATAGCGGCGGTAACGGCCTCAGGGTAACTGCAATTCACCATTACCCCTGCCACAGGCTGATCCGCCAGTTGCTCCACCACCTTGGACAATTCTTCTCCTGATCTTAGACAATTACTCATATCATCTTTGAGGGTAAAGCTGACATAAACGGGTTTGCCCGTATCATGGGCGGCTACGATCCCTGCCCTTGTCTCTTGCCAATTTGACATCGTTTCCACCAAGAACACATCAGCCCCGTCATTTTGAAGGGCAACAAGTTCCCGAAACTCTGCCAATGAGCCGTTATAGTCTTTGGCTTTCTCAGAAACATAACTGGCCACAAGCGGCGGCAAGCACGCGGCAACACTGACCTCATTACGGGCAACACCTGACAGGGAAATGGCATCATCAACAAGCCTGATCGCTGTTTCATGAGCCGTCTTAAGGTGATCAGCATAGCCATGTTGGGTCATACGCGAAGGGGTTGCGGTATAGGTATTTAGCCCAATTACCCTTGCTCCTGCCTTGATAAAATCGTGATGCACTTCCGTCACTAGCTCTGGCCGTTCCAACATCACCTTAATCGACCAAAGTGGATGAGCATTTACCCCTGACCTGTTGGTGATTTCCTGACCAAGGCCGCCATCAAGAAGCACAATATCTGCCATCATTCTTATCCTACTATACTATATAAATCTAATCATGCGATCCTCTCACGCGGATACTATTGCGTCAATCACATCAGCGCGGCCCATTTTGCGGTTTTGGCAAGGCCATAGACAGGGTAGGTTTGTGTGGTTATGTTTTCCCTATCATTTAATGTCATGAATGAACGATGAGGGATCAGACGTGATGGAGACGAAATCTGAGCAGAATGATGAAACCTTTGTTTCCGATCATCTGATGGATCATTTCGCAACATGGTTCATGATTTCGGTTGTTTCGATTGATCTCTTTAAGGTGTTTCTTGAACATTATCGGAAAAGCCACCCTGACGCATAACACTTGGCGCATAACACCTGACGAAGACATAGGCAAAACCATGACGGACACCATTTCCATTCTTGATCAATTAATCGGCTTTCCTACCGTTAGCCGCGACAGCAATAAAGCCCTCATCACTTATGTTGCTGAATTGCTCAAGGATCATGGCATCAGCTCTGAGGTTATTGACAACCCTGATGGTAGTAAGGCTAATCTTTACGCCAGCACAGGCCCAAGCCGAGTTGGCGGCGTTATGCTATCCGGGCATACCGATGTTGTTCCTATTGATGGCCAGAACTGGACTTTGCCAGCCTTTACCATGACTGAACGCGACGGACGGCTTTACGGGCGCGGCACAGCCGATATGAAAGGTTTTGTCGCCTCTGCCATCGCCAGCATGATTGCGGCTAGCGCATTGCCATTAGCCCAGCCGCTTCACCTTGCGCTTTCTTATGATGAGGAAGTTGGCTGTCTGGGCGTTCCCTCACTTTTGCAGATGATGGCTGATACCGATATTCGTCCCTCTATGTGTATTGTCGGTGAGCCAACAGAAATGAAACTGGCCACAGGGCATAAAGGCAAAACCGCTATTCGCGCTGATTGTTGCGGCAAGGAAGCGCATTCCGCGCTTGCACCAACCGCGGTTAATGCGCTCCATCTGGCCTGTGATCTGGTGGAGGAAATTCGAACCCTCCAAGCGGAAATTGCCCAAGACGGGGCAAAGGATCATGATTTCAATATTCCTTACACCACCCTTCATGCTGGTATTCTTGAAGGCGGAGTTCAGATTAATATTGTTCCTAATTATGCCCGTTTAGCCTTTGAAATTCGCAATATTGCCGAAGATGACCCCATGGCTATTTTGGCAACATTAAAGGATCGCATCGCGCCTGTGGTTGAAAAAGCCAGAGAGATCGCACCTGAAGCAGATATCGAAATGACCATTACCAACAGTTATCCGGGGCTTAACACACCGCTTGACCATGATATCGTTACCTTTATGAAATCCCTGACCGGTAGCAACGCAACCATAAAAGTTGCCTTTGGCACCGAAGGCGGCTTATTCTCAAGGGATTTAGGTATCCCCACGATTGTCTGCGGCCCCGGTTCCATGGATCAAGGCCACAAGCCGGATGAGTTTATTACCGCATCGCAACTCAAAGAATGTGATGTTATGTTGGCCTCCCTTAATCAACGCTTGCTGACCCCATCGCTGACCTAAAAAACCGCTTATCTAAGGGAAAATGAGGAGTGTTTCTGGGCTAGGATTTTTGCCGTTTAGAAAGCACCTTATCGATTCTTAAATATATTGTTCAATATTACTTTACTTAAAAATAGTGAAAAGTCCCATAAAAGCACCGTTATTCAAAAAATTCATAGGGTGTCGTTGATAAGCCAATATTTTTATGTTTAACTCACAACCAATGAAGACAACGTAATATTGACGGGAGGAATCAAAATGTCATCAACTACGTTAACGAATAAGAAGACGCACCAAGCGGCAGAGATGTACGCACGGGAATATGCTGCTGGAGAATTAAGCCGTCGTGAATTCCTAACTCGTGCCACTGCTCTTGGTGTCACCACAGTCGCGGCTTATGCTATGATTGGCATGTCCCCGTCCAAAGCTGGTAGCCATTCACCAAAAATGGGTGGAACCCTGCGCTGTCAGATGGAAGTGCGTCCGCTTAAAGACCCACGGACATGGGACTGGTCAGAAATTGCAAACTTCTGCCGTGGCTTTTTGGAATATCTCGTTCACTATGAAACCGATGGTAGCCTTGTTGGCCAGTTGCTCGAAAGCTGGGAAGTCAACGGTGACGCCACCCAATACACCCTCAATATTCGTAAGGGTGTAAAGTGGAACAATGGTGAAGATTTCACTGCTTCTGATGTTGCCCATAACTTTGAGCGTTGGTGTGATAAGACCGTTGAAGGTAACTCCATGGCTGGCCGTATGGCTACCCTGATTGACCCTGACACCAACAAAGCGATTGATGGCGCAATTGAGGTTGTGGATTCGCATACCCTGCGTTTGAACCTGCCAAAGCCAGATATCACCATTATTGTTGGCGCGGCGGATTATCCTGCGGCTATCGTTCATAAATCCTATGACAATTCCGCAGAAATGCTGACCAAAAATCCTATTGGTACTGGCCCATATATGCCTGAGAGCCATGAAGTTGGCGTTAAGGGCGTTCTGGTTCGTAACCCTAACCACACTTGGTGGAATAAGGGCAATGGTGCGTATTTGGACCGCATTGAAATCATCGATTACGGCACAGACCCATCAGCTTGGGTTTCAGCTTGCGAATCCGGTGAAGTCGATATGGTTCACCAGATGACTGGTGACTTTGTTGAGGTCATGGATGCCCTTGGCTCATTTGAGAAGTCACAGGTTGTTACCGCTTCAACTATTGTTATTCGTCCTAATCAGGAAGCTGAAGTTGACGGCAAGAAGCCATATGCTGATGTTCGCGTTCGCCGCGCCATCTCCATGGCTGTTGATAATGCGGTCTGCTTGGAATTGGGTTATGCAGGTCTTGGTGAAGTCGCTGAAAACCACCATGTCTGCCCAATCCACCCTGAATATGCCAAACTGCCCCCTCTCAAGCATGACCCTGCCGGGGCTCTTGCGCTGATGAAGGAAGCTGGCATGGAAGACTTTGAGCATGAAATCATCTCTATTGATGATGACTGGCGGAAGAACACTACCGATGCCGTGGCACAGCAGTTGCGTGACGCAGGGATCAAGGTGAAAAGAACTATTCTTCCCGGCTCTGTTTTCTGGAACGACTGGTCAAAGTATCCGTTCTCATCAACAAACTGGAACCAGCGTCCTCTGGGTGTTCAGGTTCACGCTCTGGCTTACCGTTCTGGCGAAGCTTGGAATGAGTTTGGATGGAGCAACAAGGAATTTGACGACCTTCTGGAACAAGCATTGGCTATTGCTGATGCTGATGAGCGCCGCAAAGTTATGCGTCGGATGGAAGAAATCGTTCAGTCCGAAGGCGTTACCATTCAGCCATACTGGCGTGCGATTTTCCGTTACATTCGGAAAGACCTCAAAGGTGCCGATATGCACGTGACCTTTGAAAACCGCTACCAGTATATGGGCTTTAGCTCTTAAGCTAACTTAACTATTAAGCCATGCCGAGCAATCGGCATGGCTTTTTTCCTCAGGTTTATCATGCTGACATTTCTCATCAAAAGAATAGGCTTAATGGCGCTAACTAGCTTGTGCCTGACTTTTGTTGTTTTCTTTCTGACCAATCTTGAACCAAACCTCGAAAAACTAGCTAAAACTCAAGCTAACAACCGGATGACGGATGCTGAGGTTGTGAATTGGCTTGGCCGGAATGGCTATCAGCAGAATGTGTTTCTGCGCTATGGTGAATGGCTAGGGGTTGTTCCCGGATGGGTTCATACCAACGAAGAAGACGGCACCGTTATCGCGCGCTGTAAATATCTGGCTGACGATGACGGCAACTACCCGACCTTCTGCGGTGTGTTTCAGGGCAAGTTAGGCTACACCACGCTGTTTCAAGACCGGGTTGAGGGTATCATTTTTAAGCGCCTCACGCTGACGGGCAAATTGATGGGCTTTGTCATGCTGCTGATGGTGCCAACCGCCCTAATTATTGGGGTTCTTGCAGGAATGCGCGAAGGTTCGCGGACAGACCGCACACTATCCACCTTCTCAATTATCACCACCGCGACCCCTGAATATGTGTCAGGTGTTGTCTTTATTTCTATCTTTGCTAGCGCCGCCTTTGGTCTGAAATGGTTTAATGGCACGGCGACTTCAGCGATGGATAACGCTACTTTTGCTAACTTCACCCTGCCTGTCATTACCATCGCGCTTTACGGCGTAGGGTATATTGCGCGGATGACACGCGCCTCAATGACAGAGGTTATGACAGCGCAATATATTCGTACGGCAAGACTCAAAGGCGTGTCGTTCCGCAACATTGTCATGAAACACGCGCTTCGTAATGCTCTGATCGCTCCCTTTACGGTGATCATGTTGCAATTCCCTTGGCTTTTGACAGGCGTGGTAATTGTTGAAACTTTGTTCAATTATAAAGGCTTTGGATGGACATTGATCCAAGCCGCAGGCAATAACGATATCGAATTGCTACTGGCGTGTTCGATTGTGGCCGTTCTCGTTGTTCTGGTGACTCAGTTAATTTCTGATATCGGATATGTTTTCCTCAACCCCAAGATCAGGGTCTCCTGAGGGCAGGTATTCGCATGGAACCATTAAGCTGGACACAAATCCTTATTCAGATGTTTATCCAATTCACTCCGGTTTGGATTGCCATGGCTATCATCATGATCGCCTCAAACATTTTTCGTGAACGCTTAGGGCTATATGGAAGACTTTATGGCTCTCGCGTTGGTCTGATCGGGTTTTCTATTGTTTTGTTCTGGGTGCTTACGGCTCTTTTTGCCGATATGATCATCACCGCAGACCCCCTAGCACAGGTATCTGGCATGAAAAATAAAGTGCCGGGAACACCTGTTCGCGGCATGGAAGGTGAGTTTTATCTGTTAGGCGGCGATAATTTGGCGCGGGATGTGTTCTCACGCATGGTGATGGGGGCTAGAAATGTGCTTTCTATTGCGCCGGCGGCAACCGCCTTTGCCTTTATGGCTGGCATTACGCTTGGCTTACCTGCGGCTTATTTTGGCAAACGCCTTGATACCATCTTAAGCTTTATTTCTAATCTGGTTCTGGCCTTTCCCGTTATCTTGCTGTTTTATCTGCTTGTCACGCCTGAGATTAGAGTCACTGGCATTCCTACCATTATGGCGGCGGTGCTGTTCTTATTTCCGATTATTTTTCTGGTGCTGTTGTTTCAGTCTCGGTTTTTCAATCAACCGGGCAAGAGAAATCTTTATTGCGGCATTACCTTGATCATCTGCCTATGGGCATATTCCGGCTTGGCCTTTAATTCTGATCCGCTTGGGGTGTTTTATATGGACCCCAATCTGTTGAATGTGTTTGTGTCAGTTGTTTTTGTGAACTCCCCTACTGTGTTCCGTATCGTGCGCGGCATTACGCTGGATATCCAAACCCGCGAATATGTTGCCGCCGCCCAAACTCGCGGTGAGCGGTCTTGGTATATCATGCTGTGGGAAATCCTGCCGAATGCCCGTGGGCCACTGATTGTCGATTTCTGCCTGCGCATTGGTTACACCACAATTTTGCTAGGGACACTTGGCTTCTTTGGCCTTGGCGTTAGCCCTGAAAGTCCGGATTGGGGCTCAACCATCAATGATGGACGGAAGCTTCTTTCTATTTACCCTCACCCTGCCTTGCCGCCTGCGATTGCGCTTATGTCGCTGGTGCTAGGACTTAATCTTCTTGCTGATGGTCTGCGAGAAGAATCCCTCAAGGATTAGGAGCAGAACCATGGCCACCAAAAAAGGACAAGCGGTTCAACCCATCCTAGAAATTGATCATCTGTCGATTTCCTTCTTTACCCGTAAGTTTGAAATTCCTGCGGTTATGGATTTCTCTTGCACCGTGATGCCCGGCGAAGCCATGGGGCTTGTAGGCGAATCTGGATGCGGAAAATCTACTGTGGCGCTGGGCGTCATGCAGGATTTAGGCGTTAACGGCCGGGTTGTTGGCGGCTCAATTAAGTTCAAAGGCCAAGATTTATCAAAGTTAAGCGAAGCGGAATTACGCCAACTACGCGGTTCTGAAATTGCCATGATCTATCAGGAACCCATGGCGTCACTCAACCCTGCTATGAAAATTGGTCAGCAATTGGCAGAAGTGCCTATGATCCACGGCAATATGACCGCGGCTGATGCTATGGATTTGGCGCGGCAAGTGGTCGAAGATGTGCGCTTGCCAGACCCTGAGCGTATTCTTCAAGCCTATCCGCATCAGCTTTCTGGTGGTCAACAGCAACGGATTGTTATCGCCATGGCGCTAATGTCCAAGCCCTCTTTGCTGATCCTTGATGAACCTACCACGGCCTTGGATGTGACGATTGAGGCTGGTATCGTTGATCTGGTTAAAGATTTAGGCAAGAAATATGGCACCTCAATGCTGTTTATCAGCCATAATCTTGGCCTTGTGATGGATGTTTGTGACCGTATTTGTGTCATGTATTCAGGCGAAGCTGTGGAAACCGGCAATGTCAAAGATGTTTTTGACAATATGCGCCATCCTTATACACAAGCTCTGTTTCGGTCTATCCCTCTGCCCGGGGCGGATAAAAACTCTCGCCCATTGGTGGCTATTCCCGGCAATTTCCCTTTACCTCATGAACGCCCTGAGGGATGTAATTTTGGCCCTCGCTGTTCTTATTTCAAAGACGGCCTGTGCAACAAAACCGCTATTCCCATGGCGAATGTCAATAAGCGCACACGCCATGACAGCCGATGCCTGCGCTTTGATGACATAAATTGGGATGAGGATATCACCGCCAAGGATACCAATGAGGATTCGAAAAAGGGCGACGTGGTCCTGGATATCCGTGATCTCAAAAAATATTATCGTGTCACCGCTAATGCGCTCTTTGGTTCTGGGGGAAGCCGACTGGTTAAGGCCAACGAAACGGTCAACTTTGTCGCCCATGAATCCGAAACTGTAGCCATTGTTGGCGAATCTGGTTGCGGTAAATCCACTTTGGCAAAACTGCTGCTAGGGCTAGAGACCGCAACAGAAGGCAACATCAACATGCTTGGTGATGAAATCCAAGATATTCCGATTGAGGATCGATCAACAAAAACCGTCTCATCGGTGCAAATGGTGTTTCAAAATCCGTTTGATACCCTCAATCCCTCAATGACTGTTGGCCGCCAGATTATCCGCGCTCTTGAGGTGTTTAATATTGGCGAAAATGATGCTGAACGCAAAGAGCGGATGTTGAATCTGCTGGATATGGTGAAACTGCCGCGTGAGTTTGCTAACCGAATGCCGCGCCAGCTTTCCGGTGGTCAAAAACAGCGCGTTGGTATCGCTCGTGCTTTTGCTGGTGATGCTAAAATTGTAGTCGCTGATGAACCTGTTTCTGCCCTAGATGTTTCTGTTCAGGCGGCCGTGACCGAACTGCTGATGGAAATTCAGCGCCAAAACAAAACCACCCTTCTCTTTATCAGCCATGATCTGTCGATTGTTCGTTATCTTTCCGACCGCGTCATTGTCATGTATTTGGGGCATATTGTTGAGGCAGGGACAACCGATCAGGTCTTTAGCCCACCTTACCACCCCTATACCGAGGCCTTGCTGTCTGCGGTTCCTATCGCTGACACCCGGATTAAGCGCAAGCGGATTGTTCTGGATGGGGATATTCCATCCGCGGTCAATCCACCTTCAGGTTGCCCTTTCCAGACACGGTGCAGTTACAAATCCGATGTTAAGGATAATCTTTGTGAGACCACCTTGCCGGAAACCAGAACGTTAAAAAATGGCCATCAGGTGAAATGCCATCTTAGCGACCGTATTCTTGCCCGGATGAGCCCGGTGATCGCATTAGCTGACGATAAAAAGCGCAAAAAAGCCTAGAATTATCAGAAAATCTATATGCGTTCTTTCGCTGAGCTTGCTTTATGCTAAGCTTGAAACTTATCAACTAGATCATGGCATCATAAGAGCCTATAGTGGGTGAGTTTTCATTATTATCTTGCGAAATTCATGATATCTCCCCTTCACCTGCCACCTCTTTATCGCGCTATCGCAATTATCCTTTTTGGAATTTTGGCATTTGATATGATGGGGGTGATTGTGCGCCTGTTGAGTGATGCGTTTTCAATTTATCAGATCAGCACTATGCGCAATCTGTTTGGCATCATTCCGGCGCTGATATTTGTCCTGATTAGCCGCTCAATGCGCGGCGTGCTATTGATGATGACGCCGCGGTTAATCCTCTTGACCATCTTTCGGGCGTTGAGTGTTAATATGGCGCAAATCTGCTACTACACCGCGCTTAGCTATATTGCCTTTGCTACCGCAACGACGCTTGCCTTTGCCGGCCCTTTATTTATTACCGCCCTATCTGTCCCTATTCTGGGGCATAAAGTCGGGTTCTGGCGATGGTCAGCGGTGATTATTGGTTTTCTAGGGGTTATGATCATCATGCGACCGGGTGGAGATACCTTTACCATTTATGCAATTTTGCCTGTATTGGCGGCCGTGGGGTATGCGTTATCGTCTATTACTGTGCGTTTGTTTCCCGAAGAGATTAGCTCAAGCGCTATTCAGTTTGTGACCCAAATTGTCACAACAATTTTTTCGGTTATCCTGCTCTATATGGTAAGCACGCCTTTGCCTATCACCACAGGGATTGATTGGCTCATGTTTGCAAGCGTTGGTCTGTGTGGCGGTGTTGGGGTGTTGTGCCTAGTCAGTTCCTATCGGTTAGCGGAACCGGGGCAACTGGCCCCATTTGAATATTTTGGCATTCCCATATCCTTTGTCCTTGGCTATATCGCCTTTTCGGAAGCCCCCTTTGATCAGTTAATCCCCGGGGTGTTCATTATCATTGGTGCCGGATTGATTATCGTCTGGCGCGAACGCAAACTTCAATCCGCGGGCAAGGCTTGACGCAACCGAGCTAGCCAGCCTAGCCCCTGTTCCACCGAATGTTGAGGCTGATATTCTGCCCCGACATACCCTTGATATCCGCGCCTTATCAGGTCACGACATATATCCTCATAAGACACCGTGCTGTCATCCGGCTCACCCCGATCTGGCACACCAGCGATTTGAATATGCCGGATATACGGCCAGCAATGGCCAAGCTCACGCAGAACATCTCCACCCTGTTTGCCCACATGGTAGCAATCAAACATTAGCCCCAGATGCGGAGCGCCAACCGCCTTAATCAGCTCTATGGCTGTGTCAGTATGATTGAGGTAATAGCCCGGAACATCAATGGGATTAATCGCCTCAATCCAAATCTCAATGCCTTGCGTGGCGGCGGCGTCTGCGGCAAAGGATAGCAATTCGATAAAACTTGCCTCTGCCTCAGGGGTTTTCTCGGCTTTTCCTGCCATAACATGAACCCCGCGGGCGTTAATGGCGGCGGCATAGCTTAGCGCCTGTAATACGCCTTCACGGGCTTCTTTCTCGCGCCCCTTAATTGCTGCAAGGTCAAAATTGCCATCCTCATTTTGCGCAAGTGGCGTATTTAACCCGACCATGGGTAAGCCCGTTTCCTCAAGTGCCGCCCTTACCTCAGAGACTGCGGTATCGTAAGGCCAATGGCATTCAACCGCATCAAACCCATGCTGACAGGCGGCGCGGATAGCATCAGGAAGCGCAAGGTCTTTCCACAGAAAGCCTAAATTGGCAGAAAATAAGGTCATGTTCCCAATATCTCATTCCAGTTGGAGGATTTTATTTTGCCTCTTATCCGTTCAAGGGTAAAGTGGTGGTGTGAATGGGTGAATACATCACATTTATTAACCGTTTTTGAGAAAGACCATGTCCAGAACTGTATATATCAACGGCGCGTATCTGCCCGAAGATGACGCGAAAATTTCAATCTTTGACCGGGGGTTTCTGATGGCAGATGCCATTTATGAAGTCACCGCGGTCATTGACGGCAAGATGATTGAGTTTGATGGACATCTAGAGCGGATGCGCCGTTCTCTGGGTGAGCTTAATATTGCGTATGAACCTGACAGAGAAGAAATGCTGAATATCCACCGCGAGCTGATTGCCCGCAACCACCTGAAGCATGGCGGCGTTTATATTCAGATCACGCGAGGCAATCCCGGTGATCGTGATTTCCTTTATGCTGAGGGGGAAAGCATCACCCCAACGGTTGTTTTGTTCACTCAGGAAAAATCTGACCCACGCCAGATGCAAGATGATAAAGGCTGGGCGGTGATGACGATGGAAGACCTGCGCTGGAAGCGGCGAGATATCAAAACTGTTCAGTTGCTTTACCCTTCTATCGCTAAAACCACTGCTGTTCGGTTAGGTTTTGATGATACTTGGATGATTGAGGATGGCACTATCACCGAAGGCACATCTAACAATGCCTATATTGTCAAAGATGGGGTGATTATTACGAGGCATTTGTCTAATGATATTCTGCATGGGATCACGCGTGCCTCAATGTTGAAATATGCCCAAGCGCGGCAAATGAAGATCGAAGAGCGTCCCTTTACCCTTGATGAAGCGCTAGCGGCGGATGAGGCCTTTGTGACCTCTGCTTCAACCTATGTCATGCCTGTGGTGTCTATTGATGGCCAGGATATTGGGACAGGTAAACCGGGTCAGCACGCCCTTGCCTTGCGCCAGATGTATATTGAAGAAAGCGTGAAGGTCGCTATATGATTGCTCGGCTTTGGCATTTTTGGCCATGGCTTATCCTGGTCACAACAGGAACCGTCTGGGGGCTATCGTTTTCACTGACAAAATTAGCCACTAATACCGGCGCGGATGTGCTTGGCATTGCTTTCTGGCAGACCTTGCTGAGTGGGGTTTTCCTGCTTATCTATGCGCTTATCCGCAATGGCTCATTAGGGATTAGGCGGCATCATTTCGGGCTGATATTGGTTATTGCGTTGAGTGGTGTTCTGTTGCCGGGCTTAATTTTTTATTCAGCCTCACGGTATGTCCAACCGGGGATTCTCTCTATTGCGGATACGCTTGTGCCTATGCTGACTTATGGCATGGCCTTGCTGATCAGACTTGAAAAAGTGTCTTATATCAAATTGTTAGGCTTGTTGGCCGGGGCTATTGGCATCCTTTTGCTGGTTTTGCCAGAAAGCAGCCTGCCGAACGAACGCGCCGTGTTCTGGGTCTTGATGTCCTGTTTTGGGGCGGCAAGTTATGCGTTTGAAAACCTTATTATTGATCGCTATCAACCTGAAGATTTGGGCCCCATTCGGTTATCAGTAGGAATGAACTTAGTGGCGGCATTGATTATCTTGCCATTGGCTATTTATTTTGACCAACTGTTTATCCCTGATTTCCCCCTTGGTCAGTTAGAATGGTCTATCCTTGGCATCGCGGTTATTTCAGCTGTGGCCTATTCCAGTTTTGTTTATCTCATCGTTAGCTCCGGCCCCGTTTTTGCATCACAAGTGGGCTATATGGTCACGCTGTCTGGGGTATTCTGGGGGATTATCATATTTGATGATCGGTATTCTGCCAGCGTCTGGTTAGCGTTATTAGTCATGCTCATCGGATTGGCATTGGTGCGGCCACGCCGCGATAAAACCCCTGTTCCCCCATCCCTGCCATCAGGAGTGAAACCCTTTCTGCCTGAAAAAGACCCCGACAGCAGGAAAATCGACAACGATTGACACCTGTAGGGGGAGTCGTCATGATATTCCTTTAACTATTGTGATAGGGATCATGACGACAACAGATAAAAACCTGAAAAATGATACCATCTCACCTGATCAGGTGCAGTATTGGGACCAAGAACATCTTATCCATCCGTGGAGCGATTTGACCGACGATCCTCCTGAAATGACTCAAATATCTAGCGCTGATGGCATTTACCTTGTCGATGGCCATGGCAATAAACTGATTGATGGCCCCGGGGGAATGTGGTGCGTCAATATCGGTTATGGTCGCCGTGAGATGGCTGATGCCATTGCCGACCAAGTGATGAAAATGACCTATTCCAGCCCTTGGTTCACCAGTAACGAAACCTCAGCTTTGCTAGGTAAAAAAATCACCGATAAAGCCCCCGGCGATCTTAATCATGTGTTTTTTACCAATGGCGGCTCGGATGCGGTCGATACCGCTTTGCGCTTTGTTCAATATCGCAACAACGTCATGGGGCGTCCGCAAAAGAAAACCATTCTTTGCCGTGAGAAAGGCTATCACGGCTCATCCTATCTGGCGGCTAGCGTGTCTGGAACAGGGCGCGAACATGATCGGCGTTTTATGGATACCCATAAAGACCTTGTTTCTATGTTGCCTAACATCAACCCTTATTTAAGACCAAAAGGCACTAGCGTTGAAGAATGGTGCGATGCCAAAATCCAAGAGATGGAGGACCGCATCCTTTCTGTTGGGGCGGAAAATATAGGCTGTTTTATTGCTGAACCTGTGCTGGCCTCTGGCGGTGTGATTATTCCCCCACCCGGTTATCATAAACGGACACGCGAATTATGCCGGACATATGATATCGTTTATATCTCTGATGAAATTGTGACCGCCTTTGGGCGCATGGGGCATTGGTTTGCGTCTGAGGCTGTGTTTGGAATTCAGCCTGATATTATCACTTGTGCTAAAGGGCTAACCTCTGGCTATGTTCCTATGGGGGCGGCAATTATTTCCGATGCGCTTTTTAAGGGCTTTGACCATATTGAGGGATCATACCCCTTTACCAATGGTTACACCTATTCAGGGCATCCTGTGGCGGCGCGAGCGGCGCTTACCAATATAGAAATTATGGAACGCGAAGGCATCATGGAACATGTCCGCGAGGTAGCCCCTCATTTTCAACAGAGATTGCGGCAAATCGGCGATAAATATGACATTATCGGTGATGCACGAGGGGTTGGATTGCTGGGATGCCTTGAGGGGCTAGCCTCACAAAACGCATCTGAGGAAGCACGCCTGAGAATTGATAGCCATTTTGGTCAGATGATGGATGAAGCGTGCGAAAAACGCGGTCTTCTTGTCCGGCCAATCATCAATATGTGTGTGTTTTCTCCCCCCCTCATCATCACCCGTGAGGAGATTGATCAGATGTTTAATATCCTTGAAGAGGCAATTATTGAGGTGCAAGACCACATGGCCAATAATTAAAACAGGCTTGGATTGCAGTTGCATTTTGTCATCACAATGGCATTATTAATTCACTATTCCTATTGGGAGGGAGTTTGATGAAAAAAATAAAGAATTGGCTGGTTATGGCCACATTTGCTGTCGCAGGGACAGTATCAAGTGCTAATGCGGAACTGATCATCTTTGATTGGGGCGGGTATGAGGACGAGAATTTTTTCCAAGATTATATGGAAAAATATGGTAGCCCACCGTCTTATAATTTCTTTTCTGATGAAGAAGAAGCGTTTCAAAAGATTCGCGCTGGTTATAAGGCTGATTTGCACCACCCATGCTCGCCAAGCGTTGTTAAGCTGAGAGATGCGGATATGTTGATGCCCATTGATACCTCACGCTTGACCAACTGGGATAAAGTGATCCCTGAGATGAAAAATCTTGATGGCTTTAATACTGATGGCAAACAATGGGCTGTGCCTATTGATTGGGGCGCAACCGCAATGACCTATCGCACTGATCTGGTTAGCGAAGCTGATGCCTCAACCTTGCAATCTTTTGCTCATCCGAAATTCCAAGGCAAAGTTTCCATTCCTGACAATGTTGATGACGCCTATGCGCTAGGTTTTCTAGCAACCGGGGTCACTGATTGGAATAAAGCCAGTGATGCTGATTTCAAAAAAGCCTCTGATTTCCTTCGTTCGGTTCACAAAAATATCCGCACCTATTGGAGCGATGGTTCCGAAATCCGCTCACTGATGCAATCTGGTGAGGTAGAGATTTCATGGTCATGGAATGAAGTGGCCGCCATTCTTCAATCAGAAGATGTGCCGGTATCAATGAAAGAAGATACCGCTGAAGGAAAATCCACTTGGATGTGTGCTTATGTTCACATTAAGGATAATGCAGGCAACACAGATGAGGCCTATGACTTCCTTAATGCTTGGCTGACCGAAGAATCAGGTGCTTATATTGTTAATGAATGGGGCTATGGTCATTCCTTGGCGCCTGTCATGGAAAAATATGGCGCTGATGCTGGCTTTGGAACAATAGAAAGCTACTCTAAGAATACCCTCTGGCAAGCTCCGGCTTCACCTGCCTTGAGAGAAAAGATGGTTTCTGAGTTTGAGCTGATTAAGGCTGGATTCTAAGTCTAGACCTTACATCCACATATGACAAAAAGAGCCTCAGGTCATGAGGCTCTTTTTTTATCCAGAATATCCGTAAAACCCCTACCTTAAGACCACCCCCTACCTTAAGACCACCATAGAGGCATTGCTCCAGCCAATCACGATCTCATCATCCCGTTCATAGACATGACGCCCCACCGTGTTCCGCATACAGACAGATAACTGATCTTCTGATGCAGGAATGGCAACTGAATAAAAGGTCATATCACCATAATAATCAACACTGGTCACTTTGCCTTTTAATCTGTTATCTGCCTTATCACTGTCACGATATAAGACACTCATCATCTCTGGCCGAATGCCAATCGTCACTGCCCCTGGCTCAAGCGGTGATGGCATTTGGCTTTCATCCAGGATGATCTGGCCAAAGATATCCGAGGTGATGCTTATTCCCTTTTTGGTCTTACCGTTAAGGTCGCCTTTGAGGAAATTCATAACTCCAATAAAAGATGCTACCCTTCGGCTGACAGGCCGCTCATAAATCTCTCTTGGCGTGCCTACCTGTGCGATCTTGCCGTCAAACATGACTGCGATCCGGTCGCTCATGATCAAGGCTTCTTCCTGATCATGGGTCACCAGAATAAAGGTGATACCCAGCGTTCTTTGCAGGCGGCGTAATTCCTGTTGCATCTGCTCACGCAGTTTTTTATCAAGCGCTGATAATGGTTCATCTAAAAGCAGTACCTTTGGTTGCATGATTAAGGCGCGAGCTAAAGCTACCCTTTGTTTCTGCCCCCCTGATAACGCATAAGACGGTCTTTCCTGATAACCTTCAAGGTCAACCAGTTTGAGCATCTCATCGACCCTTTTCTTGGTCTCATCCTTAGATAGCCCTTGTTTTTTAAGCCCGTAAGCCACATTTTGCGCCACATTGAGATGAGGGAAAATCGCATAGGATTGAAACACCATATTGGTAGGTCGCTCATGCGCGTCAACCTTGCTCATTTCATTGCCATTGATGGCGATACTCCCCTCATTCGCCGTCTCAAAGCCTGCGATCATGCGTAATAATGTGGTCTTGCCACATCCTGATGGGCCAAGAAGCGAAAAGAACTCCCCCATACCGATATTCAAATCAATGCCTTTGACCACCTCAATATCGGCGAAGCTTTTGCGAATGCCTGACAGCATAACCATTGATGGGGCATTGGTCTGTTGTTCTGGCGAAGGTGAAGCCATGTTATTCTCCCTCTTGACCTACATGGTGTTGTGATTTGCCCATTCCGCCTGTCAATTTTTCTGATCTTCTTCTAAAATATTCAAACAAACTCAAAAGAATCAGAGACATGACCAAAAGCACAAACCCAAGTGCCATGACGGTCGGCAATTTAGATGGAAAGCGAAGCAACGACCAAATATAGACAGGCAAGGTCGGGTCCGTTCCAGTGAGAAAAAAGGCGATCACAAACTCATCCAAAGAGATGGTAAAGCCGATTAGCAAACTAGAGATTAACCCCGGCGCCACCAGCGGCAAAATCACCCGGCGAAAAGTGCCAAAATGGGTTTCCCCCAAATCAAGAGAAGCCTCTTCAAGGCTTCGGTCCATATTGTTAAAGGCTGTGGTTAAAATAGAAACCGAAAACGGCGTCACGATCAATACATGACCAGCGATCACCGTCCATATGCTGAGGCTAAGCCCTAATTGTATCAGGACAATCAAGATGGATACGCCGATGATGATTTCCGGCAAAAACAACGGCGTCATAATCAACCCAAAGATTGGCCGCTTGCCCAAAAACTGATGGCGTGCCATAGCCCTTGCGGTTAAGACCCCGAAACAAGTGCTTAACACCGATGACGATAGCGCAATAATCAGAGAGTTTTTGAGGGCGCGGAATAAACTTTCCTCCTCGCCTAAAGCCCAAAACCACCGCATGGTGAAGCCTTCAAGCGGAAAAGCAATGATGGCACTGTCATTAAAGGCAAATATTGGCAAAAGCACCACCGGCGCATAAAGAAACAGCAAATAGATAACAACAAAGATCAAAAGCGAGAGAGGGGCGCGTTTTGTCATACCTGTCTCCGCAAATATTTTCGGTTAAACAAAATAAACAAGAGAGAGATAAAGACCACAATACTAAGCGAAACAATCGCCAATGCCGCCCCTAATGGCGCATTATTTGCCTTTGAAAATTGGACTTGGATCATATTGGCAATCATCAATCCATCAGTTCCCCCAACCAATCGCGGCGTCACATAATCACCAATCGTTGGAATGAACACAATCAATGACGCGGCAATAATCCCCGGCATTGCCAACGGCAAAGTGATGCGAAAAAAGCTGCGTAAAGCCGTATCGCCAAGGTCTCTGCCTGCCTCTAGGAGGGAGCGATCAATTTTTTCAAGGGAAACGAAAATGGGCAAAATAGCAAACGGCGCCCAAGCATGGGCTAAGGCCAGCACAACAGCGTTACTGTTATAAAGAATGAATGACAATGGCTCTTCAATAAGATTAAGGGAAATCAAACTAGAATTGATCACCCCATTATAACCAAGAATAATTTTCCACAGGAAAATCCGCAGCAAATAGCTGGTCCAGAACGGAATGGTGATCAGAAACAGCAAAATAGCCTTTCGCCGACCACCATAAAACGAAATGTAATAAGCAACAGGGAAAGCAAGCACAACGGTCGTTATTGTGACCAGAAGCGATATGTTAAGCGAGCGTTTAATGAGCGTGAAATAGACCGGATGGGAAAACACCTCAACATAATTATCAACGGTGAAGGTGCGATCTAGTTCAAGATAATTCTGCGTCCAAAAACTGAGCAGTATCATCAGCAACATTGGCGTCAGCAATAGCAGAAAGCCAAATAAGAAGGGCCCACCAATTAAGCGCCAACCTGACCATGAACTCTTGATATTTAACAGGTTCTTTCTTATCGCCGACATGTCACCCCTTTGGCTTACAGATCATGACCGAAATGATTATCCCTATATTTTAAGGATAAATCCAGAGAAGAAAAATTTATTTTTTTTGAAATAAAACCTGCCCTGCCAACGAATGTTATTGACGGAAGCTGATAAAATCGAGAGGCGAACGGAGTTATATTTATTCTTCATGAGACGAAAACATAAGACTTTAGCCTAATCTAGGTCTTTCTAGGTCTTTTCCCTTTTCGTTCATTTTTTAGGTTTTGTAAGAAGTCCGTTTTTATTCATCTCTATCTGATCTTGTCAGCGTCCTGTTTGTTAATGGCTTAACTCAAAATTGATCCATCAGCGGATCAATGCATGAAAGGACAAATCTATGAAAAAGCAAATGAAACAGATGATTCTTGCTACTGCCGCTACTGCCGCCACTGCCGCTATCGCTGGTGTATCTCTGCCTGCTTATGCTAGCGAATCCGATACCAATGAAAAATGCTATGGGGTGTCGCTTGCTGGTCAGAATGACTGCGCCGCAGGCCCCGGCACAAGCTGTGCTGGCACTTCAAGCGTTGATTACCAGGGTAATGCTTGGTCATTTGTTCCGGCTGGGACTTGCAAAAAGATGAAATTGCCTGCGATGGCTGACGGCACCCCCCGCCGCGGTTCATTCAGCGCACTTGATCGCGATATCCCTAACTCCTGATCAATTTACCATTACCCTCACCGGCATCCCCAAAAGGGGTGCCGGTCTTTCCCTTATAGCTAGTGAGATTTCGCTTTGATCAAGACAGCACCACAACATAACTTACCTATTCAGGTTGGGGTTGGTTTTAAGCCACAGCATCTGTCAGGGATTGCCCTTGATACGAATGGCGTCAGTTGGTTTGAAATTCACGCTGAAAACTATATGGTTGATGGTGGCCCACAAAAAGCTATTCTTGAAGAACTGGCAAAGGATTTTCCTATTTCCTGTCATGGCGTTGGGCTTTCTATTGGTGGGCCACAACCACTTGATAAAGCGCATCTAAAACGGCTTAAAGCCTTACTTGACTGGCTAAATCCAGCCATGTTTTCTGAACATCTGGCATGGAGCACCCATGATGAGGTGTTTTATAATGATCTGCTTCCCCTGCCCTATACAAGTGAGGTGCTAAAACACGTGATCGCGCATGTGAATCAGGTGCAAGATACGCTCAAGCGCCAGATTCTGATCGAAAATCCATCGACCTATGTTCATTTTACTGAACAGGAGATGAGCGAGGCAGAGTTTATTTCTGCCATTATCCAAAACACTGGCTGTGGTTTGCTTTTGGATATTAACAATGTCTATATTTCAGCCCAGAATCAAAATACCTGCGCGAGGGATTATCTGGCATCTCTGCCGATGGATCAGGTTGGTGAGATTCATTTGGGCGGGCATATCATGGATGAAGATGAACATGGCCTGCCGTTACTGATTGATAGCCATTCTGCCCAAGTCGCCAGTGCTGTCTGGCAGCTTTACCGTGATGTCATTGATATTCACGGCGCAAAACCCACACTGATTGAATGGGATAACGATGTTCCGGACTGGCATACCCTGCAAAAAGAAGCGCTAAAAGCAGGCTTAATTCTGGACCAGCGCCATCGTGACCATGACCATTCCAAGCATAACCAAGGGGGTAAGCATGAGCAACGCGCCATGGCATAATGCGTTTGCATCTGCCTTAACCAACCCTGAAAAACACCCTCCCACTGGCGTTGTTCGCTATGATGGGCAGTCTGACCAGAAACGGTTTAATGTCTATCGCAACAACCATGTGATGAGCCTGATTAACAACCTCAAGGATGGGTTTCCTGTGGTGTTGGCATTGGTTGGTGATGTGTTTTTTGGTCATATGGCCAAGGCATTTGTTTATCGTCACCCCCCAACCTCGCCTGTTATGGTCTTTTATGGTGAAGATTTCCCCAATTTCATCTCTGGATTTGAGCCTGCCTCATCCCTTCCTTATCTGGCTGATATTGCGCGTTTGGAATATCTGCAACGGCAATCTCTGCACGCGGCTGATGCGCCGTTTCTCGACCGCGGCGCAGTCCCGAATGAAGCCCAAGCCCTGCTCAACGCTACGATTAATTTTCATCCCTCTTTTCGGATCATGCGCTCTGATTTTCCCATTTTTGATATCTGGTTTGCCAATCAAGGGCATCTAGACCATCAGATCAGGGATCAAGATCAGCATATTGCCCTAATCCGCCACAGAAACACCGTCAACACCCATTTGGTTTGTGCCGAATGCTTTGCCTTTCTTTCCGCGCTTCAGGATGGTCTTAGCATCCGGCAAGCCGCTAATCATGTCACAACAGATTTTCTTAAGAACATCCAGAAATGGATTGGTCTTACCCTCGATATGTCGTGCTCACTGTTAATAAAAGAAACAAAGGAGTTCCTATGAAACTGATTTTTACGGCTTATTGCCAATTTAACCGCTTATCACAGACGCTGTTAACCCCTGCTTTGCCTTTGCTAGCAAGGCTTGTGTTTGCTGGAAGTCTGTTTCTGTTTTTCATTAATTCCGCCCTTACCAAATTTGGGCTACATCTGTTTTCCCCTTCTATTGGGGGATATGCCCAGATTCTGCCATGGAAAGCCGCGGCGAATGGGTATAACCCAGCGGCCTTTAACTGGTTTGATTGGCTGATAGTCATGGTAGGCACTTATGGTGAGATTATTTTGCCTCTGCTCATCATCCTTGGGCTTTTCACCCGTTTAGCGGCGGCAGGAATGCTCGGTTTTATCGTTGTCATGACGGTGGTTGATGTCGTCGGGCATGGCGTGGTGATTGGCGGAATATTTGATCGTCAATCTACGGAAATCCTTGATCAGCGGATGTTCTGGGGTTTTCTTCTGATCACGCTGATGATGACAGGCGGGGGGAAAATCTCGCTTGATGGCCTGATTGAACGCATAAGATCGAAATCCGCATAAAGAGATACTGAATATGACTGAGATGTATATTGTTGAACCTGCAGGCAAGGGCTATAATCACCCTAGTATTTTTACACAGCCCAGCAGTTGCCAACATAACCCGTTAATCTCAGTCAGATGCAGGTGGATGTCACAAACAACGGATAACAATCTTTCGGTATTAATGCGTGCAGGTTTGAATGGCGATCAGATCAGTTATCGCAAATTCCTACAAGGGATCATGCCCTTTATCCGCAGACAGATTGATCGCGTTATGCCATATGGCGTAGCGGCAGAAAAGGATGATATCGCACAGGATGTCTTATTTGCCATTCATCAGAAACGTCACACTTGGCGGATCGATCAACCTATACTGCCTTGGGTCGGGGCAATTTCACGCTACCGCACCATTGATCATCTGCGCCAGTTAGGACGCCGGAAAACCACACCTATTGATGAACAAAGCGAGGATATCACCGCTTACCTTGCTGACCCTTCAGATGCCATTGATCTGGCGAATATGGTGAAACGATTACAAGGCCAGATGGGTAAGGTCACACACGCGATTGGCATTGAAGGCAAAGATATTGAAACCACCGCGGTGGAATTAGGCATGACAGAAAACGCTGTACGCATTGCTTTTCACCGAGGCTTAAAAAAACTAAACACAATGCGCCAGTCCAGCATGAAAGGACGTCAATATGACTAAAATTGATGACACCATTCTTTTGTTGAGCAGGGATATTGACGCCATGCCGCCATCCCTGACGCTTCGGGAATCCTATCGTCTGATGCTTACCATTGGCGTGATGGGGATTATCACCTTGACCATGATAGCGGCTATCCTAGGCTGGATAGAATTACGCCCTGATTATCAGGCCGCTGTCTATCAGCCTTCGGTTATGTTAAAGCAAATTGTACCCTTGCTAGCGGTCTTGGTTTTGTTGCCGGGGATTTCGTATCTCTGCCATCCTGAAACAGAAACGCGGCCCATGCGGATAATCGCGGCACTGGTAGTGGTTTCGCTTTTGCCCGTGATGTTCATTGCTCAACTCTTCCTTCATCCGGTTGAGGAATGGGCAACCCATATCCAAGGCGGCAGTATGACAAGATGTATTGTGCTGATCCCTATGCTTGCCATGGTGGTATTATCAGCGCAAATTGTTGTTCTGCGGCGCGGCGCACCAAGCCAGCCCGTCTTAGCTGGCGCGCAGGCAGGGCTTATCGCTGGTGCTTTTGCGGCTATGATTTATGCTAATTTCTGCACCGAAGATAACCCTATGTTTTACGGCATCTGGTATGGTTGCGGAATTGTCATTTCCATGGCCATTGGGGCATTGGCCGGGCGGCGTTTGCTCACTTGGTAGGTGACGACGGAAACGGCCTTAAGATCACCCCTTGGTAATCACCTTGTTAAGATGACGTTTGGTGATATTTTGCCATGTCTTTGGCAGACGGCTCATCTTCTAGGCGCATAACCGGAAAAATTGATTTCAACCGATGGTGATATTGCCCAACACCAGATTCTAGTTCTGATAGCATAATGCCGTCAAAGGCGCTGGATCGCATGGCTTCATAAGTCCATTCAATCAGTTGCATATCCTCAACACCCGTGATCAAATCAATGCGGCAAGATAATTTGCGTGCCGCGCGGGTTATCCGATCTTCATCAGGCCGCGCATACAGGGCATAACGCTGTCGGCTTTCATTTACCGTAACCGGAATATCCTGATAGAACATCACGCTATCAGGGTATAACCCGATCACTTGATTTGGAAAAATAAACACATAAACCCATGCCTTAGGCAAGGATGCCCATGGTTCAGGCAGATGTTCGATCATTTTACGGTAGAGTTTGACCGACCATAATGATCCAGGGGTTTCATTAAAATTGCCAATCGACAGGGAAGTATCACCAATCAGATGGCAATCAACATAATTTTTACCGTAAAGGTCCTGCAACCCCGGATGCGCCATGGGGACATGATATCCCTCGTTATCAACATCGCGAATGGCTTTCCAGTTCACCGCCCAAGATTCGCTGACGGCGGGGGCTTGGCATGACACCAAATCGCTTAAGCGGTGGTTTTTCACCAGCTCATCATGAGGGGCCAAAATTTCAGCCACCGATGGCTGATGTCCGGGCTTAAACCGAATAAAAACAAAGCCGTTCCATATCTCACATTCAATGGGCTTCAAGCCCCATTCAACCGGATCAAGTTTCGGCAAACTGCGCGGCTGGGCTGGGCCGCGCAAGGTGCCGTCCAGATTAAAACTCCAGCCATGAAACGGGCAGACAATGGCTTTTTTACAAATGCCCGTTTCTTCTGACACCACACGCGAACCGCGATGCCGGCAAAGGTTATGAAATGCACGCACAACACCGTCATCCCCTCGGATAATCAGAGCGCGCTCATCCACAAGATCAAAGGTCAAAAACTGACCATTTTCGGGCAAATCACAAACATGACACACCAGTTGCCAGTGTCGGCGAAACAAGGTTTCCGCCTCTAATGCAAAGAGATCAGGATTAAAATAAGTCCAACCAGGAAGACCAAAACGATCCGACGGATCAATAAATGCCTCATTAGCCAATGGGAGCTCCATTTTTACCTTTATCTAATCTAGTTTAGCCCAGAGTGATTAGAGGGGGGAAGACATTTTTGCCCCCATAAAACAGAGTGCCGACAAGATTTCGGCGTTTGGCGTTACCGCATCAGCCGCAAAAGCGCGTCAATATCTGGTAAATCTTGGGCATTTCCAAGCGCATTTTCTAGTTTCTGGCAATGCTGTTCATCACAGGTTTGCCCTGCCATTGTTCTGAACTTCTGCCTAATCATATCATCGCTTACCGCCTCTTCAGGGTCGCCTCTTGCTTCGGTTGGCGGTGACACAAAGCGTTGCCCATCATGGGTTTTAATAGTTGCGCTTGCGATGCGATGGCGTGGAAAAACCGCATTAAAATCATCATTTGGGGTTATGCGAATCTTTCTTGCCATAGCCTGAATATCGTGATCCTTCAGCCCAGATTCCGAAATCTCATTGATGCCAATCGTACCGCGTAAGGCGGCGGCGGCAACCGAGAACGGTAAGGAATATTGCGCCTGTTCGGTGTTTTCTGCCATGGCACATAACCGTACCGCCTCATCAAAGCTTTCCACGTCAATAGCGGCGATCTGATCAGGGGTGATAGCGTGTTCTTTGACTAACCCAAGCACAGCCTCAACCGCGGGTTGCGCCCAACGACACACGGGATAGAGTTTAATATATTGCTCGTTCATATAATGATGCTGACCAAGGTCAGACCAGTATGATGAAACCTCATCCGCCTCTATGCTAATGGCTGGAGCGCCTGTGAACCCATCAGCGGCGAGGTATGTGGCACTCACCCCTGCCATAGACCCCCAACCTGAGCCATCTTTGACCATGGTAGGAAAATCAATACACCGCATCATCTGGCTTCTGGGGCCGTGATATTCGGCAATGCCCATGGCATGACGGGTTTTTTCTGCGTTCATTCCTATGACACGCGCCCCAATCGCCGCCACTGTGACCGCAATCCATGCCCCGGAGGTATGATAATCCTTAACACTAGCATGAAGGCTAATCCCTGCCCGGGCCCCGAACTCATACCCAATCACCAAGGCTGTCATAATGTCTTCGCTATTCAGCTTGCCTTCTGCCTCTGTGATAGCCATTAACCCCGGAATTAACCCACACCCAATATGGCCTTTGGTCAATTTCTGTCCATCATGAGCATCAACCGCATCAATCGTCATGCCGTTAGCCAAAGCCGCCCCAACTGGGCTTGCGCTATTTCCTGTCCACCAAATACGAGATTGATCACCGCCAAACATTCTCACCGCATGGGCAGTGATAATTTCCGACAGTTTTGTTTTTGACGCGGCGGCAGAAACCCCAACCGTATCCATTAAGGAACGGTAAGCGCTATGCTTTACTTGCTTGGGGATATCCTGCCATGTTGTGTCATGCAGATATGAGATGATGTCCGTCATGTGGTCGTCTCCTTGCCTTTAGTGTTGTTTATTCCATCAGGAGTCTTATTCACCTACATTTTATCTTTCATACCAATCTTGAAACGCCTCTTTAATGGTGTCCATGGCGCGGTCATCAACCTCAAGGTGCATCACTAACCGCGTGGTTTTGCCCCCCGGATTAATCAGCACCCCATGATCTGATAATACCTTTGCCAGATGTTGCGCATCTAAAGGGTCTGATGAATCAGAAGAAATAAAGATCATATTCGTTGCGACTTTGACCGCTACGCCATCCATTGCGGATAAATAGGTCGCTAGTTCTGTTGCCCGATCATGATCCTCGGTTAAGCGGTTGATATGATGATCCAGAGCATAAAGCCCTGCCGCTGCAAAAATCCCAACCTGCCGCATACCGCCGCCAAGATATTTACGGATGCGCTTAGCCTTATTAATCACATCATTCGGGCCAACCAGAACAGACCCAACAGGGGTGCCAAGCCCTTTTGATAAGCATATGGATACCGTATCGGCAATGCCTGCCAGATCAGCAGGTGAGATATTCAGCGCCATGACGGCATTAAAAAACCGCGCCCCGTCAAGATGAACACGCAGTCCTGCCGTCTGACCTGCCTGTGCCGCTGCCTGCATCCGGTCTAATGCAATCGCTTTGCCATGATGCGTGTTTTCAAGACAGAGCAAACGACTAACAGGGCAATGAATATCATCAGGCTTAACCGCTGCCCGAATAGCATCAGGCTCCAGCGCACCATCAGCGCTAGTCTCAAGCGGCTCAAACATAATACCGCCAACGATAGCCGCGCCGCCTGCCTCATCTGAGAAAACATGATATTGCTTTGCTGTCACAATCTCATCGCCTCGCCCACAATGGGCTAGCATCGCACAGAGGTTGCTCATGGTTCCAGTGGCCATCATCAATCCAGCCTCTTTACCTAGCATTTCTGCCATCCGGTCTTGTAACAGATTAACCGTTGGGTCATCATCATAAACATCATCACCAACCACGGCATTTGCCATAGCCTGACGCATATCTGGCCCGGGTGTGGTGACGGTATCTGATCTGAGATCAATCCATGGGGTGTTGCGAGGAACTGCCTTGAGGGCCTGATGATAGCTGGACATGATATTTTCTCCTTAGCTTCAGATCTTTTTCTGGCGTTAATGGCTTCGTGGCGGTTGATCAAACGGCTCTGTGGTCATCTCAAGATGCAGTTTGTCACCGTCATAGGGATGTTTTCGGGCCACCTCTTCATTAAGTTCAACACCAAGTCCCGGGGTATTCGGGATGATCACATAGCCTTCTTCCATCCGCATCGGCGTGGTCAGGATATCAGCATGGAAACCGCCCCATTCCTCAATACTTTCAAGGATAAGAAAATTAGGTGATGCCGCGGCAACCTGAACATTTGCGGCACCAACAATCGGCCCGCAATAAAGATGCGGCGCGATCTGGGCATAATGCACCTCTGCCATAGCGGCGATTTTTCGTGCCTCCAGAATACCGCCAACACGGCCAAGATTCATTTGAAGGATTGACGCCGCACTATGAGCCAAGACCCGGCCAAACTCAAATCTCGTGGTCAGCCTTTCGCCTGTGGCGATAGGAATACTCGTGGCTTGGGCAACCTCTGCCATGCGTTCTGGCATATCCGGCGGTGTCGGTTCTTCAAACCATAACGGATCATAAGGGGCAATGGCGCGTGCCATGCGTTTTGCCCCTGATACTGAAAACTGACCATGGGTGCCAAACAGTAAATCAGCCTTATCCCCCACCGCCTCACGCAGATGCTGACAAAACGCGACGCTTAGGTTCAAATATTCCTGATCTGGTTGGCGGCCATCATAGATGGTGTAAGGGCCAGCTGGATCAAATTTCAATGCTGTAAAGCCCTTTTCAAGATATTTAGCAGCGCGATTTGCCGCCACAATAGGATCAGCATAGGCTTTCGCAGTTCGGCCTTTTGCGGCGCTGTCTTTGATATCATCCGCATCAGGATAGATGTAAGTATAACTTCTGAGGCGTTCTCTCACCTTGCCGCCAATCAAGTTATAAACAGGCTGATCTGCGGCCTTGCCAATAATATCCCAACAGGCCATTTCAAGCCCACTCCATGCCCCCATCATCGTGACATCCGGGCGGTGGGTGAAACCAGACCCATGTACCCTCCGGCCCATCACTTCAATCTGATGAGGGTCCGTGCCTTCGATATGACGGGCAAAAATATCACGGATGATATGGGCAACGATATGTGGCCCTACGGTCGCCACATAACATTCACCATAACCAACAATGCCGTTATCCGTGACCAATTTGACAAAGATAAAATACCGGCCTCCAAAACCGGGGGGCGGATTACCAACTACAAAAACTTCACAATCTTGCAGTTTCATGGCGTGCCACCCCTTGTGCTATGGTCCACCCTTTGTGCTATGGTCATAGTGATTGGTTCATGCTGTGATGCATTAAGATTAAGGGTGTCCATCTTATCCCCCCGGGCAGAGCAACGCCTCATCCCCAAAGATAAAAATCAATGGTAAAGCGTGACAGCATTGAGGATAGATTAGAGTAATGCTAAGGCGCGTCAATAGGCTTTTTTATGATCAGACAAGCAAAATGATATTTCATGCTAGGATTTGCGCAAGGCTTTGGTAGCGTCATCATCAATTTGCGTTCCGTCATCAGAAATCACAACACCAAACCAATCTCTTGCCTGTGCGGCGGAATAGCGTTCCAGCATCACATCTCTAAGCACTGCCTGCGGTTCTCGCTTTAATGGGTCGCCATATCCGCCACCACCGGGTGTTGCCACAACCACACGATCCCCGGATGTGAGGGGGATATCCTGTTGCTTTGACAGATGCGGCGGTGTATGCGACTGCCCCTGACGCCAAACCGTGACCTGATTGACGGCACCATCCTTGCCGCCTAGCACACCTTGCGGGCCATAACGGCCATGATCCATCACAAAACTTGCTCTGGCCTCGGCATGGCGTAATTCAACCTCATATTCCAAGCCAAAGCCGCCCCGATGATACCCTGCACCGCCTGACCCTTCACGCAACGCATAGCGGTGATACAGCACAGGAAAAGCCTGTTCCATAATCTCAACAGGAGGAGCCTTGGAAATGCCAATAGTGGAACAGCCATTTGCCAATCCATCATGATCCGCATTGCCGCCATAACCCCCACCTGATAGCTGATACATCACGAAATCTTGTTTCTTTTCCGCGTTATAACCGCCAAGGGCAAAATTACCACTTGTGCCTGCTGGTGCCGCCGTGACCCGATCTGGCAGAGGATCAACCAGCGCGGCAAAGACCGCTTCAGCAATGCGTTGTGAGACTTCCGCCGCACAACCAGACACAGGTCTAGGGTAGCGCGCATCAAGGAATGTGTTTTCGACACCCACCACCTCAAGCGGTTCAAACGCCCCGGCACTGATCGGTACCTCTGGAAAGATATGTCGCATGGCCAGATAAACCGAACTAAGGGTTGTTGCTAAAACGGAATTCATTGGCCCAGCGCAGGGCGGACTTGACCCAGCGAAATCAAAGCGCAACTGATCATCATGCTTTGTGATGGATAATCGTATTGCCAAGGGTTCATCCACCACCCCATCGCTATCAACCCATGCCACAGACTGATATTCGCCGTCTGGGATTTGCCGTATTAAGGCACGCATCTGGGTTGAAGCGCGAGACCGCAATTCGGCAATGGCTTCGGCCATGACCTCATCACCATAGCGGTCCATCAGGGCATTAAGGCGATCTTCACCAACTTTAAGCGCCGCGGCCTGCGCCATGACATCCCCGATGCGCTGATCAGCGACACGGATATTGCTGCAGATGATAGCATAAATCTCTTCATCTAATTGGCCTTGCTTAAACAATCGGACAGGCGGCAGACGCAGGCCTTCTTGTTCAACAGCGGTGGCAGAGGCCGAAAACCCACCCGGCACAGAACCGCCAGTATCTGGCCAATGCCCGGTATTCGACAGCCAGCAAAACAGCTTTCCTTTGCGATAAAATGGCCGCGCAAACCGCACATCCATCAAATGCGTTCCGCCCAAATAAGGATCATTCACAATATAGATATCATCAGGTTGAGGCGGCGGCGTCTGGCCAGACTGAATGCGTGCGATTAAGGTTCGGGTTGAATATTGCATTGTCCCGACAAACACCGGAAGCCCGCCTGCCCCTTGGGCAATTAAGGCGCCGTCTTCGGCAGCATATATTCCGTCTGAACGGTCATTTGCCTCAGCAATCACAGGCGAAAAAGCCGCTCGGGAAAAGCTCAAATCCATTTCATCACAGACTTGCTGAAGCCCATACTGAATCACGCTAAGGGTAATAGGATCAATGGCCATTGGCTAACCCCCCTCTTTGGTTGCGCCGACATGAATGATGAGATTGCCCTCATTGTCGGAGGTAACATGATCACCGGGTTCTACCAAAATGGTGGTATCCATTTGCTCAATGATCGCCGGACCATCAAACGCGGCATCACTTGGTAAAGCTTCACGCTGATAAACCGGGGTGTCTTGAAAACCGCCATCAAAATAAACAGGTCTTGTGTCTGTTTGCGCGTCACTAAGGCTGGATTTTCGTCCTGACGGATCAATTAACCGCGACAAATCAAACGCCGCCCTTTGACCAATGACCGAGGTGTTCACATTAACGATATTCGCCTTGATGTTATCTAGCCGGACTCGGAAACGGTTAAAATAAACCTCTTCAAATCGGCGTTGGATATCCTCCATGCTAATCGGCAAAGGCAAGTCATCAAAAACAACATTCAGAATATGCGTCTGACCCAAAAATTGCATATCTAAACTGCGATTGATCTGTAAGGATGCAATTTCCACCGGCTCTTTTCTGATAATATCTTCGCCATTACGTTCTTGTTGTTGAAACACATCATTAAGCGCGGCTTCGTCCAGCTTTGCCAGTGGCGTATTGATGGTTTGCACAAAATCTTGGCGCAGATCCGCCACCACACAACCCAGCGCATTGGTAATGCCGGGTCTAGCCGGAACAAGAACCGTTGGAATTGCCAATTCTTTTGCAATAGCAGAGGCATGAAGCGGCCCTGCCCCCCCAAAAGCAAATAGACTAAAGTCACGCGGATCAGCCCCAAGAGATACCAACACCATGCGGATAGCCCCGGCCATTTTGGCATTTGCCACCATCACTACCGCGGCGGCGGCGGCAGTGGCATCCATATTCAGCGGTTGCCCCAATTTTGTTTCAAACACGGCATTAAGCGCATCATTGCTGACGCCGCCTTCAACAGATTTCATTTTGTTCAGCTTAAGCCGCCCAAGGATCAGATTAGCATCTGAAATCGTCGGCTGATCCCCGCCTCTGCCGTAACATATTGGCCCCGGATTAGCCCCAGCGCTATCAGGGCCAACCTCAAGCAAGCCAGCCGCATTAACCCGTGCAATTGACCCGCCGCCAGCCCCAACCGTACGCACATCAATCATTGGCACATGGATAGGCATCGCATATTCAATTTCAATTTCGTTTGATACCGACGGCTTGCCATCCCTAATCACCGACACATCCGTTGACGTGCCGCCCATATCATAGGTGATCAGATGATTAAGCCCTGCCGCCTGTCCGGTATTCAGCGCCGCAATGACCCCAGAGGCAGGGCCTGACATCACGGTTTTTGCCGCTTCACGTGCCACATCTTTACTAGAAACCGTTCCGCCATTTCCATTCATCACTAGCATTTCGCTAGCAAATCCATTGGCCTTTAGCTCCCCCACCAAGCGATTGATATAGCGTTCCAGCAAAGGTTGAACCGACGCATTGACCGCCGCCGTTACCCCGCGTTCAAACTCTCGGCTTTCTGATAACAGCGCATGACCCATGGTAATGTAATCATTCGGCCAGAGTTCAGCGGCAATTTCCGCGGCGCGCCGCTCATGATCCGGATTAGCGTAAGCATGAAGAAAATGAATGACCAGCGATTCACAGCCCTTATCAAGCAACCGTTTCACCGCTTGCCGCATACCATCTTCATCCAATGGGGTAACCACACGGCCAGCATAATCCATCCGTTCAGCCACCTCACATCGCAAATCTCTTGGGATAATGGGCAGAAACTCACCTTTCATGCCATAAGGTTGTGGACGGGTGCGGCGACCTAATTCCAACACATCCCGAAATCCTTGGGTGGTGATAAGACCTGTCTTTGACAGCTTTCTTTCCAAAACCGCGTTGGTGGTTGTAGTTGTCCCGTGAATCATTAAATCGACTTGCGGCAATTCGGCCCCAGCCTCTTTTAGGGCTGAAAGAACCCCAAACGCCTGATTGTCCAGCGTTGTTGGCACTTTGGCAATCGACACCGCGCCGGTTTGGGTTTCCAGCATGACCATATCGGTAAAGGTGCCGCCGACATCGACGCCGATCACGTGCCGTGATGATTTGGAATTCGCCATCAATCTGACCAAAAGGGTTAACTGCATTAAAATTGTTTGTGTACAAATGGTTTCAAGATTTCTCAGCATTTGTCAAGATAACAAAATCATCTTAGGATAGTTTCCATGATTATACCCTCATACACACATGGTTTAGCCAGATTGCCTGATCCAAGATTGGCTGGCCCACGATTGGCTGGTTTAGGGGTTTTCGCCATGATGGTTGTCATGGCTTGGTTGTGGCCTTTGCGTTCAGCCCTTGCCCATGCATCGGGGCAAAGCTTTGTTATGCTTTTGCCAACAGGGGTTTATACCGTCTCAGGGGTTATTGTTGTTGGGCTTACCATTATCTTGCTCGCGGTAACGCCGCCCGGCGGATTATCGCGCCTAATCCAGCGCCGCCCCTTGTTTTCACTGCCACGATCTCGGCGGCTAATCCGGTTTGTCCATGCTCTTGCCGGGGTTGGGTTTTTCTTTCTCATCATGCGCGGGGTTCAGGGGTCAACTGATCCATTACGAAACCCCTTACCGTTAGGGTTCTGGGTTGTGTTCTGGATGGCGCTTGTCATGGTTGAAGGCGTATTGGTGAGCGTCTGGTCATGGTTAAATCCATGGGTCTTTGCTTATCATTTGATGCGCCGCACGACCCGATGGCGGGTGAAACGAAATTGGCCTCGACATTGGGGGTCATGGCCTGCGGTCATCATCCTTTTTGGTTTTGCTGGCTTCACCCTTGCTGATCCAGCCCCTAATGATCCGTTGCATTTGGCACGGGTGATGATGGGCTATTGGTTATTTACCCTTGCAGGGATGTTGATATTTGGGTTTCGCACATGGTCGCGCCATGTTGAGATATTTTCGCTATTGATGGCATGGTTTGGACGCTTGCGCATGTTGTCTGTCTATCGCGGCCAGTTATGTATCGGGCTTCCCGGTTGGCAGCTCACCCCTCATAAAAGCCCTGCCCAGAAACGCCTTAATCAGACAACACCTAGCCTTTCCCTTGCCATTTTTGTTTTGATGATGCTTGGGATTGGGTCTTTTGATGGCTTTAATGAAACCTTTGTCTGGCTCGGTTGGATTAATGTCAATCCTCTCGATTTTCCGGGCCGCTCTGCCATTGTCATTCAGACCCTAGGGGGATTGCTTTTGGCTAACCTCATGCTTGTGGTGGGTTTTGGGATGTTAATTTGGTTGGGGCATCTGGCAGCAAGCGAAACCGCATATCAACAATTTGGGCTGGCAGATTTGATCCGTGCTTATGCGCCATCACTTTTGCCTATTGCGCTGGCCTATCATATTGCTCATTACTTGCCATCACTGTTGGTTGATGGACAATATGTTCTGCTAATGCTTGATGGATTAATGGGGCCAGAGACGCATTTGCTAGGGCTTGGCGGCTTTCATGTCACAGACGGGTTTTTTAAACATCAGGATGCGG
>CBFHXL010000013.1:0-54644 GCA_965659785.1 Puniceispirillales bacterium (SeqCode) | reverse complement strand
ATAATATCAAAAATATAAAACAAAAGTATTGTTAAAATTATTGTAATAAAAAAACATATTAAGAAAACATGAAATTCAGGATTTGTTAATCTATCGATTAGACGTTCAAACATTTTCATCTCAAATAATTAAAATAATTATGCACTTATCTACAATCTAATTTAGAAAGTAGATAATACAATCATAAATTAAAATTATTTAAATTCTAATTTAATTTTATTTTTTACTCAGAATATTATTTCTTGATTATCTAGTTGTGGTCGTTAATAGATTGTCAGTGTTCATCAGCTGACCTAGGTATTTACTTGCTGATTGAGCGTCAGCTGCTTTTTTACCGTGTAAAAAAGGTCAACTGATGACGAAAGTACACATCAGTTGACCCAACATACTTAGCCCTTGCAGAGCGATTCCATGTACGATAGAATCTTTATGTTGACTGGAGTTTGAAGCACTCTGTTGAGCGGTGGAGAAGTCAAAAAGCTCAACTGGATAGAGCAGCTGACTTCTAATCAGCAGGTTGCAGGTTCGAATCCTGCCGGAGTCGCCAGTTTTTTTTAGTGTGTTGAGTCATTATGCGTGAAAATATCATAGCCGTCGTTGTTGTAGCCTTGTTAATTCCGGCGGCTTATTTTAGTTGGCTTGGGGTTCAATCGCTTTTCAAAACAGCAGATCCAAATGAAATCATCTCGGTTACGGTCACGCTAGATAATCGCTGTGATTTTAGTGACAAGATATTTGTTATCTCGTCACTAAATAGCGGTAGAACCTATCGCTTTCAAAAAGGTGAGGCCATATTGAAACTGCCGCGAAAAACTAAATTGATGTTAGCGGTAAGTAATGATTATCCTGGGTTTGAATATAGTGATGTTCCCAAAAAGGTAGAAAGCAACATGACAATGGTGGCCGATTGTTCTGTATCGCCGCGCCTGCGTTCAACCTTGGATGCCATGAAAGAACAATTCGATAACGACTAATAAATGGAACTGATAAAAGTTAATATTTAGAATGGCCGCACGGATGCTATTTCCGAAAGCCTTTTAATTTTTTTCAGAATTAATAGGTTTAAGAAACACTGGATTTTAGAAACACTGGCGGGGCATCGCCGAGATGGTGATCTCTGGGGTCATGGCTGACCAGCAATACCGGCAGGCTTAATCTTTGGCTTTCAGATTGTATCAGGGCAAGCATCTGCTCACGCATTGCCCCATCAAGGCTGGAAAACGGCTCATCCAGCAGCAGAGCTTGGGGTTCTGCTAATAGAGTACGAATGAGAGCAACCCTAGCTTTCTGTCCACCTGAGAGCGTTTCAGGGTCGCGGTGTTCCATACCGCCGAGACCAGCACGCTCCAATGCCTCCGAGATTAGGTGTTGGCGAGTCTTATCGCTATCTTTAATCTTGGCCTGCGCCGCCATCCCAAACCCCAAATTATCACCGACCGTCATATGTGGAAACAGTAATGGCGTCTGAAAAATTAACCCGATATTTCGCTTTTCTGCGGGTAAATGGGTGATCATTTTCTGATCGAGAAAGACATCACCTTGGGCGGTCATATTTTCGCTTTTCAGTCCCGCAATCCAGCGCAACAGTGAGCTTTTGCCAACACCGCTTGGCGCGATGATGGTACAAATCTCATTTTTTGCGATGCTCAGGGTAAGGGGTTCAAATAATCTTCTGTCGCCAAAGTGGATGTCTGCCTGCTGAATATGAAGCATGATACGAGGTCAGTTTTCTGGCTGTTGCGTTCAAGTGAGGGGTATTATACCTGCAGGATTTCATTTCTCAAAATAAACTGGTCACAAAATAAACGGGATGATGATTTTCTTTCATATGTTAATCATATTTTAACTATTCTGGTTTAAACATAAGGATCGTCGCTCATCTATAAGGATCAACAAAGTGAATAGCATAAATATGATGATGATCTCAATGCGCGCAATGGGGATCAGCAGAAACGCCAGATATCTTAATGGTTATTTAATGATGATCATCTCTTGCCTGTTGGTGGCGATGATGCCATTTCATTTTGCTAAGGCAGATGATTTTTCCGCTATGACGCGCCAAGCCTCTGGTCAGACTGTCTATTTTAACGCTTGGGGTGGGTCACCGGCGATCAACCAATATATTCAGTGGGTAGGTCATAGAGTTAAGGCAGAATACGGCATCACGCTTGTTCATGTTAAATTGACCGAAACCGCAGGGGCCGTCACAAGGATTCTGGCAGAGAAGGCGAGTGGTAAATCCTCTGGCGGTTCGGTGGATTTGATCTGGATTAATGGTGAGAATTTTGCCACGATGAAAGCTAATGGTCTTCTTCGGTCTGATGATTGGGTATCTGGTCTTCCCAATTTTATCTATACTGATGCTGAAAAACTACCCGGCATTATTAGTGATTTTGGCACTTCTACCGATGGGCTGGAATCGCCATGGGGCAGGGCGCAACTGGTGTTTGGCTATGACACCGCTTATGTCAGCGCACCGCCAGCTTCCGCAGAAATGCTGGCATCATGGATTATTGATAACCCCGGCAGGTTTAGTTACCCCAAACCCCCGGATTTTACAGGAACCAGTTTTCTCAAACAGATTGCGCTAGAGCTAAGCCCTGACAGGTCTGTTTTTGCTATGCCCGCGGATCAGGCGGATATTGATCAAGCTCTGATGCCATTATGGCAATGGCTTGACCAGGTGCATCCGTATTTATGGCGTTCTGGTAAGGCATTTCCAGCTAACTATACGGCGCTGGTGCAATTGTTGGGTGATGGTGAGATTGCGATTGCCATGGCCTTTAATCCCACCGAGTTTTCAAACGGAATTTCGCAAGGTATTCTTCCCGAAACTGTCCGCAGTTACATTCATGACCAAGGCACATTGGCTAATGTCCATTTTGTGGCCATTCCCTTTAACGCCAACGCTGCAGAGGCGGCGCAGGTTGTTGCAGATTTTCTTCTCTCACCCGAAGCCCAGATCAAAAAGGCAGATAGCGCGATATGGGGAGACCCAACAGTTCTAGATTTGAGCAAGCTTTCCTCACCAGACCGGGCAGCCTTTCTTGCATTACCTAGAGGAACGGCAACCTTATCAGAAAGCGATCTTGGTCGGACATTGCCAGAACCACATCCGAGTTGGGTTGGCGTCATCGAACGCGAATGGGCGCGGCGCTATACAGTGCAATAATTTTGCTGTTAACATAACCATGCTATGATCATGCGCGGGTTAATCATTTGTTTTTGTATGTTGCCTGTGCTTGCGGGGTTGGCTGGAATTAGCTTTCCAGCCTTTGGTTGGTTTCCGCCATTAGGAAGTGATCAGTTTTCGCTCGCACCACTTATTATGCTATTTGATCAACCTGGGATTTGGCATTCGATTTGGCTAAGTGTTTTTACGGCCATCATCTCAACTTTTCTGTCGTATTGGCTGGCGATGATGCTGCTCGCTTATCTTTTTGATACGCGGCGTTCTGGCTTGGTTTTTCGCTTTATCTCACCACTTTTATCAGTGCCACATATTACAGTAGCTGTTGGCATCCTGTTTTTGCTTCAGCCTAGCGGCTGGCTATTCCGTCTGATGTCGCCATGGCTAACAGGTTGGGATCGCCCACCAGATATTAGCCTTGCCCCTGATCTTTATGGTTATTCTCTCATTCTTGGCCTGATTGCCAAGGAATTGCCGTTTTTGCTGTTGATGGGATTATCGGCGTTAAGCCAGATAGAAGTGAAAGCCCTAAGGGATCGCGCCTCTGTTTTAGGATATGGGCCGATATCGGGCTGGTTTCATGTGATCCAGCCACAACTATCTGCCAGAATGCGGATGTCAGTTTTCATTGTTATGATTTTTGCAGTTTCGGTTGTTGATATGGCGATTGTATTAGCGCCATCAATTCCGGCTCCGCTTGCGGTTCGTATTCTGGAATGGTTCTGGGACCCGGATTTAAGTTTTCAATTCATTGCTGCTATGGCGGCGGTAGTGCAACTTATTCTGGCCTTGCTTTGTTGTGGGGTCTGGATTGTCTTTGGCGCAGGTATGATGTCGATTTTGCGGGGAATGACACGCCGGGGGTTGCGCTTTGCCGTGCCGCGATACTTGTCAATGGTCACACGATTGGTGGTGCTTGTTTTGGCGATCATCCCGTGCCTATTTTCGTTGTTAGGGCTTTTGGCCATTATCATCTGGTCATTTGCTAATGTCTGGCGGTTTCCCTCTTTTCTGCCTGATGTATGGGGGGTGCGAGGATGGGGGCAGGCCAGTGGTGATTTGGTCATGGCAGGTATTAATAGTACCGTTTTAGGGCTGTCTGCCGCGGCGTTATCTGTGGTCTTTGCTATTCTCTGGCTTGAAAGCCGGCATGGTAAGCGATGGGAGGGAATGATTTATGTCCCGTTATTATTGCCGCAAGCCTCATTTCTCTTTGGATTACAGATGCTGTTGATCTGGCTTCGCTTTGATGGGGCATTTCTGACGTTATTATGGGCGCATAGCCTGTTTGTATTTCCATATGTAATGTTATCGTTAGGGACAGCGTGGCGGCGATATGACACCAGATATATGGATGTTGCCGCTAGTTTAGGGGTTGGCGCGGTTCGCCGTTTTTTTCAAATCAAATTACCAATGTTGATGATCCCTGTGCTAACGGCATTTTCTATTGGGTTTGCTGTCAGTTCTGCGCTTTATCTGCCAACGATTTTTGCCAGTAATGGCAGATATGCAACCTTAACCACCGAAGCCGTGACTTTAGCCGCAAGCGCAAGCCGACAATCTCTTGGTGTGGCTTCTGTGATGCAGATGACCTTGCCCTTGGTTATTTTTATTGGCTGTGATTTTTATACCCGCTTATGGGGGACAAGGTTTCGGTATTTCCGGCGCTAATAACGGCGTTATGAAGCCATCGCTTTACGCAAGCGTTCCATGCCAGAGGCCAGATCATTAAGCAGATCATCTTTATCCTCTATTCCGGTATAAATCCGTAACAGAGTGCCAGCAGGCAGGGCTGTAACACTGCGCTTAAACTTAGCTTGGTTAATTAGGCTTTCGTGACCACCCCATGAATCGCCAATACCGAAAAGCCTTAGACCATCGACCATAGCGTCAATCGCCGCAAACGGGATATCGGGATTGAGAATGAAGCTAAACAGCCCTGATGAGCCGGAAAAATCGCGTTTCCAGTGATGATGACCGGGATGTGATGGCAGGGCAGGGTGAAGCATGGCAATCACCTCTGGTTGCTTCTGAAGCCATGTCGCCAAGGCAATGGCATTTTCCTCGGAGGCGTGAAGACGAACGCGCATAGTCCGCATCCCCCGCAAGGCGAGGTAATGATCATCTGGCGCGACACATATTCCGTTTAATTTGGCATATTGCCTGATCCGTTTTGCCGTATCGCCATTGGCAACAACATATCCAATGCTGACATCCGAATGACCTGAGATATATTTTGTTCCTGCCTCAATAACGATATCAATGTTATGGGCATTAGCATCAAAATAAAACGCCGTTGCCCAAGTGTTATCACAAGCGACAAGGCAATTTCTATCATGGGCAAGACGGACAATCGCAGGGATATCCTGCATCTCAAAAGTCAGACTGCCGGGGCTTTCAATATAGATTAATGTTGTATCATCAGACACCATTGCCGCGAGGTCTTGGGCATTAGTCGGGTCATAAAAATCATATTTTACCCCCATGCGAGGCAGGATATTTTCTACAAATCGCCGACCTGACCCATACATACTATCGGGAAACAGCGCGTGATCCCCTGCATTAACAGCGCCAGAAATACCGAGACTGATGGCAGCCAACCCCGATGGCGTGGCAATGGCATCATCCATTTCATATAACCCTGCTACGGCTTTTTCTGATGCCTCTGTGGTTGGTGTTCCGATGCGGCCATAATCAAACTTACCGCGAGAATTGCGATAATCATCTAAGTTAGGTTTTAGGATCGTTGAGGTATGATAAACCGGAACATTCACAATGCCATGGTTTGCCAATGGATCAGATGATGCATGAACAACGTGCGATGACTTACTGATTTTATTGTCTTTATTTTTCATTTATAACTCACTTTTTTCAACTGGACATTGGGAGCGCTCCATATCGGGAGAACCCCATTCTGACCATGACCCATCATAAATAGCGATATCGGTTTTCCCCAAAAGCGCCATACCAAAGGCAATGCCGCAGGCCGTAACGCCAGACCCGCACGTGGTAACAACTGGTTGATCCATGGCAATGCCAGCGTCTGCAAAAAGCTGTTTTAACGCTTCGGGTGATTTGATTCTACCGCTATCTGCATCTAAGAGGCTTCCAATAGGGCAATTTATGGCTCCCGGCATATGACCTGAGGCCATGCCTGGCCTAGGTTCTGGTGCTGTGCCATCAAATCGGGCTTTAGCCCTAGCATCAACAATCTGTAATGGGCGGTTGGCGGCATCTGTTGCGACTAATGCCACCATTTCATCCAGAGTGGCCACGCGCTTACCATCAAGGTGTGGCGCGGCGGTAAAATTACCAGCATTTGGAATGACCTGTCCTTGTTCTGTTGGGCCGCCTGCCTCTTTCCAAGCTCTCATACCGCCATTTAAGATAGAGACATGACGATGACCAAAATAGCGGAACATCCACCATACGCGTGCTGATGACAGAAAATCAGATTGATCATAAACCACGATCTGCTGATCTTGATTAACACCCAAGCCGCGCATCATCATGGCGAAATCATCTGCGTCAGGCATAGTATGCGGTAGGGGAGAGTCTGATTTAGCGATAGCGTTAATATCGAAATAAACCGCACCCGGCAGATGTTCTGCCACATATTCGGCTTTCGCATCACGGTCTGAGTTCGGCAAAACAAAGGTGGCATCCAGTGCTAATGCCTTTCCTGTGATGATCTGTTCCATGATCTGATTTGCTTCTGTCAGCATAATGTCCTCGCTAACCCTCAATTTTCCCTATGATAAGATCAGATGTGATCCCATATGATTTTAGTTCTCATCTAACCATGAAGGCACAGGCAGGTTTTTTTCACGCAGAAAAACAGGATTCCAGATTTTTGATTGATAGCGTTGCCCACTGTCGCAAAGGATCGTGACAATCGTTTTCCCCGGCCCTAAGTCTTTTGCCAAACGCATAGCACCAGCGATATTAATCGCGCTGGAGCCGCCAAGCAAAAGCCCCTCACGCTTTAGCATATCATAAATGATCGGCAAGGCTTCTTCATCAGGTATCTGGTATTGCGTGTCAATTTTAGCCATGGCTAGATTAGCCGTGATGCGGCCCTGGCCAATACCTTCACTGACAGAACTACCCTCGGCTTTCAATTCCCCATGGGCATAATGATGATAAAGTGCCGACCCAAAAGGGTCACTAAGCGCAATAGTCACATCTGGATTTTGTTCTTTTAAGTAACGGCTAATGCCGCCGATGGTTCCGCCAGAGCCAACCGAACAAGTAAAGCCGTCAATGACCCCATTTGTTTGTTGCCAAATCTCAGGCCCGGTGTAGTTGTAATGACCATATTGATTGTCGGTATTATCAAATTGGTTCGCCCAAATAACACCGCCATCCAGCTTATCACGCATTTCATTTGCCAGTTGTTCTGAATAGCGAACATAATTCCCCGGGTCTTTATAGGGCTTTGCTGGAACAAGCCGCAGATCAACACCTAACAGCCGCAACATATCCTTTTTTTCTTGGCTTTGGGTTTCAGGCATGACGATAACGGTCTTATACCCTCTCGCGTTACCACACATGGCTAAACTGATACCAGTATTGCCGGCGGTGCCCTCAACAATCGTGCCACCGGGTTTGAGGGTGTTGCCGGCCTCTGCCATTTCAATAATTCCACGGGCGGCGCGGTCTTTGACAGACCCCCCGGGATTCATAAACTCAGCCTTACCATAAATTTCACACCCTGTGGCTTTACTTGGGCCGTTAAGGCGAATAAGTGGTGTGTTTCCAATAGTTTCCAGAAAGCCAGCATATTGATGTGCCATCTTGGGTTATTCCTTTGCTATTGATTGGTGCTATTGTTGGTTGACTTGGCCTTGACCATAGCAAAGCCCAACAACTTAAAAAAGGCTTTTCGCATTGCTGTTTCATTGGCAATATAGATTAGAAACCATTGGAGCAATTATATGGCACGATTACTGATTTTGCGGCATGGCAAGACCGAATTGGTCTCAGAAACAGGCCGCGATTTTGATCGCAAGCTAGTGGATAGAGGCCAGCGCAACTGTGTGGATGTCGCCCGATATATCAAAGGGCATTTATCTTTGCCTGATTTGATCCTTTGCTCACCCGCCATCCGCGCCAAGGAAACCAAAGACTGGGTTGTTGGTGAATGGGAAGTCGCCCCGACCATTATTGAAGACGAACGCATTTACAATGCCAGTGGGGAAACCCTTTATGAGGTGTTATGCGATCATGCTGGACCGTTTGAAACGGTGATGATTGTTGGTCACAATCCGGGTATGATTTTGCTAGGCCATTTGCTGATGGGCGAAGATGGTAATCTTGCCGGGAAAGATATTAATGATTATCCTACCACCACCCTTGCCGATATGGTCTTTGACGCTGATAATTTTGCAGGACTTAAGCCTGAGAGTGGAAAACTGCTTTCCTTGATCCGGCCAAGAGATATGGTTCAGGTTGATAAAAAAGGCCGCTTATCTTAGCCCGCAAACACACTAATTTGATAAGACACAGCCCTAATATGCCCATGGCTAGGATGAAAAACAGATAAAGGATAGAGATGATGATAACAATATTGAGAAAAACATTCTGGCAGTACAGCATTGCAAGTCTTTGTTTTCTCACTTCCTTTTATCCTGTTCAGGCAAGTGATCAGTTTTCGATGGGTAATATTGATGTCATGTATGATGGGGGATATTTTGATCCTGACCGATTTATGGGTGATATCACAAGTGTCCGGCTTTATGAAGATGGCAAGCCTGTTGCCTATATTGACCATCTTATCGTTAAGCATCGCAAACGAGCCGGTGATGTTGTTCAGCTTGACCAGTTCTTGATTGAAGGCTTGCGTATCCGTGATGATGATGTGGTGATCACCATTGATCGTCTATCTATCAAAGACAGTGTTTTTGATGATGAGATGTTGGAATCTGATTTCTGGAATACAAACGAAGAGCCTGATATCTATTATTTGGGTGAGGTTGCCGTCGATAATCTGCGCATGACTATTGAAGGGTCTGACATAGCCCTAGATCAACTGATCATTGATAATTTCCCATTAATGCCATTTCAGTCTGATTTTATTCCGGACTATGAAGGCGGTTTTATCCTCAAGGGGCTTGTTTTTGATCTCAACCCCAATGATCCAGAATTAAGAGAATTCCATGAAATTCTGTCACAGATGGGTCTTAGGGATATTACGATTAACGCTAATGCCATTACTAATCACCGCAACAAAGGGGATCGCTATCACCAGCAAACAAGCAGTAATCTGGAACTGGTCGGGCTAGGGGAATTGGAAACCTATTCGGATGTTGAAATACTGAAAACAACCTTCAATATGATAGATCAATTTCAGTTTGACGATGATGACCCAACGCAATCGCTATTGATGCTGTCATCTCTTGGGGGCGGTTTCTTTATCAATTACATTGAGGTCATGTACCAAGATCAGGGCCTGATGAGTTTCGTGATGAGCGCGGCAGAAGAGACGATGTTTATGAACCGAAACCAGATATCAGATATGATCCTTGATGCTATGACCATTCAGTTTATGGCCTATCCTGATATCACCTCTGACCTGTTACCGCCAATGGAGCGGTTTCTCAAGCGTGGGGGGAAAATTGTGGCCTCTGTCGAACCAAAATCAAGTTTGCCTGTGATATCTCTTTTTGCCCAGATACAAACCCCTGAAGATGCCATTCGGGTGTTAGGATTTGATCTGCGAAACTAGCAGTCATTCCTTAGCACTGCCTTATTGGTCGGTGTCGCCAGTATTGGTATCATCTGCGGCGGTATCAACAGGTGGCGGAGTAAGAAACGCCAAATTGTCTTGGGTGGTTTCACAGGTGATGGCTGGGATATAATCTGGCATTAACCTCATGTTTTTAAGAACATGATTTAGGGATGAGATTCCTAAAGTTGTTAGGCTGCTATTGATATCATCTGCAGCTTCGTTTTCCGCGGCTTCAATGCCAATCGCAATGCTTTCTTGGGTGGTTTTGCTCAAATCATCAAAATAATCAGCAAATTGGTATCCTGCAACGCCGCGGCTGTGATTAATTTCGGTCAGGATGCAGTGGTCAAAACTGGCCAAATCACCAAGAGAAAACGTCGCTAATTCTGAAACACTCATTTTAGGGGTAAGGATCATATTAATACCGTCCCCGTTCAGAATGCCAATTTTTGTACATTCTGCGAAAATATGCCCTGCTTCCTGACAACGATCAATGGACACTACCGTCCCTGAGCCGCCAATGGTTGCGCCAAGAGAAATCTCGCTGACTGAGATATCAGGCACCGCAAGCAAGTCTTTGGACGCAACCAAAAACCCCAAATCCTCTGGAAACGCGAAACGGTTTTTTTTCTGACTATCCGTCACATCCTGATAGCGGCATTGCTGGATGGTATAACTGAAATAATGTTCGGTTAGCGCTTGATAGGTTTTTTCCTCAGCATTGATAAACAACACAGCATTCACATCGATATTATTAAGGGCAGTTGCGGTGTCTTCTGAGGTGAAAAACCCTTTGGCTTGATCTGTGATGCTTTCCTGAAAATAGCGTTTTGCCTGATCTAACTTATCGCCGATCCCTGCTTCAAACTGCCCCGGTTGGTTGGATTGTATCGCAAAATCATAGCTGTCATAAGCGGCACTTTGATTAAAATCAAAGCTTTTGCCTAAGTCCTCAAGATTCTTAAAATCCAGATTGCGGCATTGGGCAAAAACGGCAGAATGAAAAGGGATCACCTCTTTTTGGGGGTCAATCGGGGGAATATCCGGTTCAGGTTCGGCGGAATAACGCCAATACCCAATCGCAACGACGACACACACAACAGCCACAAGGGAGAAATCTGCGAGTAGGGAGGACAGTTTTTCTTTCATGAGGTCTCAATCATCTTAACGTAACACATAAATATTCTGTTTTCTTATGGTTTCAAGACAAGGGACTGCCTAACATAAACCCCATATGATAACACGCCTCATATAGGGATAAAGGTTTGCCCTTGCGCCAATCATCTTAATCATAAATGTGGACAAAAAATGGCTAAAGCGTTGGATTATGTTTTGTGCGGCTTGCGGCGTAAGGTCTGATGGTGATCAGTTATTTATAATGCTCACGCCGATCTGAAAATGCGCGAACGCGGCGACGCCATGCTTCATAACTGCCGCGTTTCAGGTGCTTTCGCATCAATTGTTTAACTTGCTTTTCTTTGAGACCATAGAGGTCTTCGATCTGCTTAAACTGGGTATGGTCAGATAAGGCCATTTCGATGACTTCACTGATATCGTGATCAGTTAGGCCGTTATCTTGGTTTCTGGGGGATGGCGAGGTTTGATCAATCATCGCGGAATTCTATGGTGATTGCTGACAGAAATCCAGTCTGTTCCATCACGCAAAAAATAGAGGAAGAAAAAATGGCTCCCCAGGACAGATTCGAACTGCCGGCCAAGCGATTAACAGTCGCTTGCTCTACCGCTGAGCTACTGGGGAACACAATGGTCTGATCTTGATAATCAAACTTCTGCGGCGTTGCAAGAAAAAATATTCCGATCAAACCAATTCCTTTGGATTTGCTAAAGCAGTGCCAGAATCTCTTGAGCGGCGTTTTCAATATGCGGCTTATCTAATTTCTCTAAATGGATGCGTCCTATAGCTTTACGTTGGCGACGCTCTGACGACCCTTGATAAGCGGGATCATAATGTTGGGTGATCAAATCCCTGACTAATCCTGACCAATCTTTATCCGCAATCAAAGATTTCCAGTCATTTGTGATGTCGTGACCATGTCGGTTGATCATCCCCTTTACCAAACGCAATAAGGCATCAGTATGTGTTGTAATATGTTCATATTCAGACAAGATGTGATTGACCCTTGCTTCCATTTTGGTTGAGATTTTAACACAAGGGGCGCCAAGCATAGCTTTCCAGATGGCATCGGGAATATGCAAGCCGCCGATTTTACTGCTTTCAGCCTCCATGATCACGGGTTTGGTCATATCCATGCCTTTCAAGGCATCATAAAGACGCGATTCAAATAGCCGCTGGGCAGGTTGGTCTTGACCGGGGATACCGCCAAGCACCGAACCGCGATGACAGGCAATATGCTCAAGGTCTATGACTTGCCCCCCTTGCTCAACAAGGGCATGAAGGATCACGGTTTTCCCGCTGCCGGTTGGCCCATCTAGTAAGATAGGGGAAATGGCGTTAGCGGTTTCCATAAGCCCTAATTGCACCTGTCTGCGGTAATGTTTATATCCGCCCTCCAGCACTGACACAGACCAGCCAATTTCTGAAAATATTCGCGCCATGGCGCCGGACCGTTGCCCCCCACGCCAGCAATACACCAATGGAAGCCAATCATTATCTTTATCCTTTAAGGCATCATCAAGGTGTTTGGCGATATTCTGACTGATGAGGGCAGCGCCGCGTTTCCGCGCCTTAAAAGGGGATTGCTGTTTATATATGGTCCCCACCTCGGCACGTTCATCATTAGACAAGACAGGCAAATTGATAGCCCCCGGGATATGATCCTCAAGATATTCTGCCGGACTTCGCACATCAATAATCGTATCAAAGTGACCTGTTCCCTTTAGACGCCAATCTGGGGTGATGGTGATAGGTGCCGCCATGGATTAATCCTTTATGGTGATCAGGTTGTGATCAGCCTTATTGATTTTACCAATGATAGCCGCGTTATGATGCGTTGCGGTTAACCCCTCTATCAATGACTGGGCGTGATCAGGGGGAACAATCATCAATAACCCACCACCAGTTTGAGGATCATGAAAAAGCGCATCTGATATCGTATTATCGTCTTGGCGCTTAACCTTAACCGCCGCCGCGTTATCCGCCACCATGCTTGAGGCTATTCCAGCCTGAGCTAAGTCAAGGGCGCCTTCAATAACAGGCAGGGCAGATGCCGAAATGGTTATCCCAAGGTTAGGATCATATCGGTCCACTATGGATCGGACATGACGAAGCAATCCAAACCCTGTCACATCTGTCATAGGGTAGATGGCATCGTGATTAGCCTGTTTCGCCGCCGCCGCGTTGCTTTGGGTCATAACATCTATAGCGCGCTTAACCATTTGCCCTGTTACCAGAGGATGCTGTTGGTGATGACCAGCCATAATTAGCCCAATGCCGAGAGGTTTGGTCAGTATCAGCACATCATCAGGTTGAGGAGGGCGTTCAACCACCCCTTGATCACGAGTGCCATTAACCGCCAGACCAACCTGCATGGCGGAGGCGGAGGCAGTATGCCCCCCATTAAGCGTGATACCGTGTTCCGCTAGCGCAATCAGTATCCCACAAAGCAGATGGATCACATCATCTTGTTGCTGGGCACGGCTAGCCCGTGGCAACGTCAGCAGGGCAAGCGCAGATAGGGGCTTTGCATGGGCGACAAACAGATCACTCAAGGCATGAAGCGTGGCAATTCGGCCAAGCACATAAGGGTCATCAACTAACGCCGATATGGCATCAACAGATTGCACCAAAATAGGCTCCTTGCCTTTTGGTGATGGCGGCAAGGGGATATCCCCGGCATCCTGATTAATATCACCCTTTATTGCCAACAGATTAAGATCAGGCCGCATCTGATGAGCATGGTGATAGGCTTGCTCTAATGCCCCGGCTAGGGTGGCCCAGCCTGTCTTTGCCCCGCATCCAAGGCATTGCATAGCCAGAAATACAGGATCATCTTTGTGGTCAATCTCTGCCTTGATACGCGGCTCTGGCGCAGATGCCATGACGGGCAAATCGGAAAACCGGCGGATAAAACGGCGATCAATGCTTTCTTTCAAGCGCCATAGTATCTTTGAGGCTGGCAAACTTAATCCCCCTCGTGAAGCTATGGCTCTGCCCCCGCCTAAGCCGATCAGGGCCAAATGATGACGTTGAGGTGACCATAGGCGTAAGGCTTTGCCATTTAGGGAACGCCGAATGTTGTCGCGCAAAATAGGCCCGGCTCTGACAGCATAAACCCCAGATTTAACACGCGGTGATGAGGTGATCGTGGCGATATCTCCGGCAGCAAAAATATCAGGAAGGGATAGGCTCTGGAGTGACGAGTTCACCGCAATAAATCCATGATGATCAACCGCGAGTTGGGATTTTGCTATCCATTCTGGGGCTGTCGCACCTGTTGTCATGAGGGTGAAATCTGATGCCAGTCGGGTGCCATCATCAAGGGTAATGCTTTTATCATCAATAGAAATGGCGCGGCGTTGGCAATAAAGGCCAATCTGCCGCCTTAGCATTTCTGATGTCAGTTGCCGTGAGGCGGATTTAGCCAAAGCTTCGGTAACATGAGGGCCAGAATGTATCAGCGAGATGCCAATATCCCTTTGGCCAACACGGTTTAACCGATGGTCTAATGCCAATGCGACCTCAACCCCGGCAACACCGCCACCAATAATGCCGATATGCTGGCAGGGACGATTGCCGCTTGTGATGTCATCAAGGCTTTGGATCATTTCCGGCACAGGTTTAATCGGGATGGCGTGTCTGTCCGCACCATTGATCTGATTGCATTGGGGTGTTGAGCCAATATTGATTGATAAGCGATCATATCCTATGGGTGGATGATGGTGCAGAAACAGCTTTCGGTGATCAGCATCAAGGCCAATGACGTGATCATGAATAAATCGTGCCCCAGCAAAGCTAGCCAGCTTTAACAGATCAATAGCCGCTTCGTCCTCACGATAACAGCCTTCGATATAACCCGGCAGCATCCCTGAATAGGGCGTCATGCGGTCTCGACTGATCAAGGTGACACGCAGACCGTCAACAGGGGTCATACCAAGCGATTTTAGCACAGCAATTTGCGCATGGCCGCCGCCAAGCAGGACGAGGTGAGCGAGATCTGGCGTTGATACCTTCATATTATTAATTTTATAATCAGTTTCAAAGGCAAGGTCTATGACGAAGAGGGGGACGAAGACGAGGATGAAGACGGGGATGAAGACGGGGATGGTGATTGGCGCACTGGTGACAATTCCACCAAGAGGACAGCGATCATAATGATACCAGCCCCAATCACCGCCATGACCGTCATGCTTTGATCCAGTAGTATCCATCCGGCGAAAGCCGCAAACATCCCTTCAAGTGAGAGGATAATCGCTGCCGCTGAAGATGAGCAGTTTTCTTGGGCAATTAGCTGAAGCGTAAAGCCAAGCGCGATTGATAACACACCAGCAAAAAGAATATCTGGCAACACCGCATAAGCAAGGGCCAGATCAATCGTATCAACCATAACAAACACAATCAGCGACAATATCGCGGTAATGATGGTCTGCAAAAAGGCCAGTTGAAATGGGATTTTCCGCCGATTCACCAATGCCCCAACCAGCATAATATGAAAAGCCCAGAACACCGCCCCTATTAAAACAATCCAGTCCCCGGGGGTGATGGTGCTTAAATCGGCCCCGGTCATTAGCCAGCTTCCGATCATAAACACCGCCACCGCAAGCCACCGCGACCACGGCAGATGTATGCCAAACAGCAATAATCCAAAAACAGGCACCAAAGGCACATAAAGGGTTGTTAAATAGGCCACATTAGCAACACTAGCCGTATGCAGGCTAATTTGCTGAAGGGCAGAGCCAGTAAACATAACAACACCTAACCCGATCGAACCCCAGATCAGTTGTTTATTGGACAGCGCATGATCAGCGCCGTCATCATCATTAATAAAAAACCCGTGCTTGCGATATTCAATATAGGCTAGTGGCAGTAAGGCAATGGCACCAGCCAGAAAGCGGTAAAATTGAAAACCCATGGCCCCAACATCAACCATGCCTGTGGTTTGAAAAACAAATGTTGTTCCCCAAATAAGGGCCGTAAAAGCTAGCATGGCATGGGCAAATAAACGTGATGACAGAAAAGGCATGAGTGGTCTTCTTATGAAATGTGTTTCAACAATTAACGCAAAAAAAGGAACTTCATGGGTAATAGAGCAAAAGCAATGACAGGAAAAGGCAAGGCAATATTTCTGTCTGTTTATCATAATTACCCAAATTTAGATATCACCCTCATCATTCTGTCGTAATCAGGTTAGTAACTGTCTCAATCATATAAAAAATGATTGGATGAAACCCCTTTGATAAAAGGGTAAGGAGAGCTTTATGCCAGATCAAGATGCCACCGACCCCTCATCATCGGAACCAAAAGGACGCCGCCGGGATCGCCGCCGCGACCGCAATAGCGCCCATGTGAGGGCTGAAGACACCCCCTCAACCCCGTTCGGGGGATTGCGAAACCATTTGGGGTATCTTACCCCATTACAAGATGATCAGATTGATCTGATTCATCAGAACAGCATGAAAATATTAAAGGATTTTGGCATCAGGGTATTAAGCCAAGAGGTGCGTGATCATCTCAAATCCTTAGGATGTTTGGTGGATGACGACAGCATGATGGTGCGCGCAGATGAAGATTTTATCATGACGCATTTAGCCGCCGCGCCAGCTGAGTTTACGTTAACGCCGCGCAATACGGCCCGAAAACTGACGTTTGGCGGTAATCATGTGAATTTTGGATTTGTTTCTGGGCCACCGAATGTTAGCGACCGTGTTCGCGGCAGGCGCCCATCACAATATCAGGATTTTAAGGATTTGATCTGTCTTGGGCAGGCCATTCATCATGTTCACTGTTACGGCAATCAAACCGCCGCCACCAATGATCTGAATGTCCATTCTCGGCATCTGGATAGCATGTTTACCACCTTGACCTGTTCTGACAAAGTCACGTCATGTATGTCGGTTGGCCGTGAACGGGTCACAGACGCGGTGCATATGGTAGCGATTGCACGCGGCTTATCCATGGATGAAATGGCAGCATCCCCGGGGGCTATGACCAATATCAATGTCAATTCGCCGCGTGTGCTTGATGTGGAAATGTCTGACGCCGCGCTTGCCATGGCTGAAATGGGACAGGCGGTTATTGTCACCCCATTTACGTTGATGGGGGCAATGGCACCGGTCAGCTTGCCAGCGGCTTTAGCCCAACAAAATGCTGAGGCCTTGTTTGTGATCGCCTTAATTCAGTCATGGCGCCCTGGCACACCGGTGATTTATGGTGGTTTTACCTCAAATGTGGATATGAAAACTGGCGCTCCTGCCTTTGGGACACCTGAAAATACCCTTACCAATCTTGCCACAGGTCAACTTTGCCGTCGCTATCGCTTGCCTTATCGAAGCAGTGGGTGCAGTGCCTCTAATGTTCCTGATGCGCAAGCCGCTTATGAAACCCAAATGTCGTTATGGGGGGCTATCTTTGGCGGGGCTAATCTGATCTATCATTCGGCTGGATGGATGGAAGGCGGTTTAGTGGCAAGCTATGAAAAGGCTATGCTGGATGGCGATATGCTTGAAGGCTTTGCTAAAATGCTGTCGCCTATTGATTTTTCACCAGCAGAGTTTGCTATGGATGCCGTTGGTGAGGTTGAACCGGGCGGCCATTTCTTTGGTCATCAGCATACGCTTGAGCGTTATAAAACAGCGTTTTTTGCACCTATGCTGAGTGATTGGCAGAATTTTGAAAATTGGCAAGCGAATGGCAGTCTGAATGCCTATGAACGGGCGGAAGAAAAATGGAAGGCCGTGTTAAAAGACTTCACGCCTCCAGATATCGACCCTGCGATTGCCGATGCGCTATCCGATTTTGTTGCGCGCCGTAAAGACGAGATAGGCAACCGTCCGCTATAAATGTTCTGACGGGTCTAATCTGTGGTCAGATCATAGGGCATGGACGCTTTGGTGGTGCTGTTATAAAGCACTAAACCGCCGCTTCTTGGCGAATATCCAGTGGCGGCACGGATCACCACTTGGTGCGTTATCATTAAAGTGATGTCCGCTTGCGGAAGCTGTTCTAGTTTGGCGGAAAGCTTAGCCATGGTATCATCTTTATCCGCATAACCCTGAAAAAATGAGTTTAGGCCTGAAAACTCTTGCCATTCGCCAAGCCCTAATTCGTCGGCAGTATCTCGGCAACGGCACCATTGGCTAGAATAGATGGCATCAATGGATATGTTTTGCGCTAAAAGAAACTGACCAATATCACGAGCTTGTTGGCGGCCAGTTTCATCTAAATTGCGTTGGGTGGTGCAATCCCTAAGGCGAAACTGATCAGGGTCACCAAATCCGGGGGCTAGGGCATGACGCATAAAAATGACATTAGCATCAATTCGGCTTATCGCACTTGCAAGAGGTTCAGCAAAAGCCGCGTTAGTGCTAATAACAGATAGCAACAACCCTAATATAGCAGATAAAAAACGCATATTAATAAATTGAAATTAAACTGTTATTTTCTATTCAATTTCCCATGATACACATAGAAATGTTTCTTCGGTAAAATTCCAATTGGTGTGATAAAGCTTGCCCTTATAAAACACACCATATCCTTCTTCAGTATCTTCACCATCATATTGGTCTGTGTATAGCAACTGCCCATATTCAAGAGCGGCTTTACATTCATTCATTGTAGGTGAACTGATGTAAATATTGCTTTCAACGGCTAGAGCAGGGGTGCTTAGGGCCATAAACGATAAAAAAGTAAGGAATTTCCGCATTATTATCCTCCCAATTAAAATGCTTCACCATTCAAACTAGGGCTTTCGGGCTAGATTTCTATAACGAAAGAAAAATTATTCCCTAAAGCGCCCCTTAGGAACCAGAGTGTCATTTATGGGTATTGGCGAATATAAGGGGGATATCTGTACATGGAAGTACATGAAAGATGATGGAGGCCCAGACCGGAATCGAACCGGTGTACGCGGCTTTGCAGGCCGCTGCATCACCACTCTGCCACCGGGCCTCAATGCAACACCAACCTGATACCTTAACCTGAGACAAGCGTCAACACTATCAGCATGATTGGTGTGATTTGATGGTGCTGTTGCGGCTTACATAAGAAAAACCTCAACACCATCCTGAATGCTGGATGTTTTTTAGGGATAAGTGACTTTGTTTTTACTAGGCATGGTTCAATCTATCCGTTATGTTAAGGTCGTTTTCATTCACACGCTTGGAGCATCTTTTCATGTCTGTCTTTGCCAGTCGTCGCCGCAATATGGTGGAAAGCCAATTACGCACCAATAAAGTCACGGATCAGCGCGTGATCATGGCGTTTGAAGATGTGCCGCGCGAAAACTTCATTAGTCCTGATATGAAGGGGCTTGCTTATATTGATGAAGACCTTGTTCTTGGTCGCGGGCGATTTATGCTGGAACCTATGGTGTTGGCGCGTTTGCTTCAGGCTCTAAATCTCAAAGGTGGTGAAACCATTTTGGATATCGCGGCAGGATGCGGGTATAGCACAACCATTCTTTCTCATCTTGGTCAGTCCGTGGTTGGTATTGAAGCTGATGAAGAACTGGCGATATCCGCTCAAGACAATCTGATTAATCATTCAGTTGATAATGGCGTTATTCTAAATGCTGATCATGTGTCAGGTTATCCTAGCGAAGCGCCGTATGATGCTATCATCATTGAAGGTGCGGTTGCCCATGTGCCGGATGCTATCCTTGAACAGCTCTCTGATAGTGGGCGGCTAGTGACGGTGATGCGCGACTCAGACAAAACGCCGGGCAAAGCTACTATCTTTCATCGGTCTTCAAGCGGTTTTTCGAGCACGGTGCTTTTTGATGCCCAGACACCCATTCTTGATGAATTTGCCGTAAAGCCAAGTTTTGTGTTTTAATTCCGTTTATTGGAAACGTTTATGATGAAAAAGAAACTTTCTGCTATCGTTTTAGCAACGATGTTTGTATCGCCTGTTTTCGCTGATGATTTAGCTGATGCTTTATCGGGGCGGTTACAATCTGCGATCAATAGCAGTGACGCCATCCAAGCTGAAATTGAGAATATTAAATCCGCCTATCAAGAGTTTGGTGTTGCCCGTGCAACTATGGATTTAAGCGCCTCACTTAGTGCCTCTAACAGCGCCAGTGAACGCAGTATAAATGATGCGGATTCTGTTGATATTGAAAACAATAACCTGACCTTGACCATCACAAAGCCGATTTATGATGGCGGTATGGCCTCATCCAAAGTGAATATCGCAGAGCTTGGTCTTGACCTAGCCATTATGTCTTATCGTAGCGCAGAGCAACAGGCCATTCTTGATGCCCTCACTGCCCATGTTAATCTTGTATCCGCACGGCAGAGTTTATCAGTTAATCAATCCAATGTTGAACGTCTGCAAGAACAAGTCAAAGCTAGCACATTACGATTAGAATTAGGGGAAAGCACACCAACCCAACTTGCCTTGGCGCAGTCGCGTTTAGCAAGGGCAGAGGCAGGGCTAATTTTGGCTCAAGCTAGCCTTGATGATGCCAACGCCGCTTATTTGCGATATTTTCATGTTCCAGCAGATATGAAACTTGATCTGCCGATCTTACCGCAAATGGATCAATTTTTTCCTGCCAGCGCAGGTTTAGCAGGCGATGTCGCCATTTCCTATAATCCTGCCTATCGTCAACTGGTCATTAATGAACGCATTACCAGAAAAAATATGGATACCTTATTGGCTAATGTCCGTCCTAATGTGGACTTCAGCATTTCAGGTACGACAACGGATTCCAATATTGATACCTCAAATATTGACGCTGTAACGGCGTCCATCACCTTAACCACACCGCTTTATCCGACCTCAGCGACACGCGCAAAATCACGCGGCCTTGTCGCGGATCATCAATCTATTTTGCGCAGTCTGGCAGATATGGAACAAGATATAAGGCTAGGTGCTGAAAACGCTTATCGTAACTTCCTTGCGGCTTCAAGCCTGATTAATGCTAATGAAACAGAGAGCGAAGCCGCGATTTTGTTTCGTGATGGTGTAGAAAAAGAGGTTCAGTTTGGGTTGAAATCCTTGCTTGATCTGCTTGATGCTCAACAGGATGTGGTTAGCGCGGAACAAAGCCTGATTAAAGCTCGCGGTGATTATGTCTTGGCAGGTTATGCGTTGTTAATGCATATGGGAAAACTAAATGCGGATACCTTTGGATTAACCCCGGCTTTTGTATCGGTGGACGCTTTGCCCATTCATGATATTCCTTTTAGCGGTATTATCCCTCGTGTGACTTATCCTGAATAAAGCGATGGCAAAATCCCACCACAGAAAAGATGATGATGTTGTTGATCTGACAACCGTGGTTGGTGAGTCTGGCATGGCGCAATCAGATAAACGCGCCTTACTTGAGGGATTGGAAAGCAAACTGAAAAACTTGCCCGAAGTGCAAGGTCAAGCAGATGCTATCCTTAATAGCCTGATGAGACATAACAAGGGGATGGGCAGCCATAACCCCATCATTCAGGAACAGGTGCAAGAGGTGATTTCCATGGAACTCGAACAATGGATAAAAACCCGTCTGCCTCAGATTATGACTGACACAATGAAGGCCCTAAACCCAGATGATGATGACATTCCTTCATAATAAGCGGACATAATCATTCGCAGGGCTTGTGATATCTGTGGTTAATGGCTAAAAAGCATATAGTTCAACAGCAAATTGTTATCCTCCGCCATGCTTGATAAAACTTATGATCCCAAACAATTTGAAGCTCGCTGGTATAAAGCCTGGCAAGATAGTGGTGCCTTTGCTGCAGATTTAAGCAGTGATAAGACGCCATACACCATTATGATGCCGCCACCTAATGTGACAGGCTCGCTTCATATTGGTCATGCCTTAACCTTTACGCTTCAGGATATTTTGATCCGTTATCACCGCATGATTGGTCGTGATGTGCTATGGCAACCCGGCACTGACCATGCTGGCATTGCCACCCAAATGGTAGTGGAACGGATGCTTGGTGATGAAGGCATTGATCGCCGCGATCTTGGCCGTGAAAAGTTCATCGAAAGGGTCTGGCAGTGGGTTGATCAATCAGGTGGAACCATCTCGCGGCAATTGCGCTCTCTTGGGGCTTCGCCTGATTGGGAACGTTCGCGTTTCACCCTTGATGAAGGCTTATCTGAGGCAGTAAGGCTTGTTTTTGTTCGCCTGCACGAAGAAGGGCTGATCTATCGTGACAAGCGTCTCATTAATTGGGACCCAAAACTGCTAACCGCGATTTCTGATCTTGAAGTTGATCAACGCGAGGTCAATGGAAATTATTGGCATATCCGTTATCCGATTGAGGGCACGGATCAATTTATTGTTGTTGCTACCACCAGACCAGAAACCATGTTCGGTGATACGGCGGTAGCAGTGCACCCAGAGGATGAGCGTTATCAGTCCCTGATTGGTAAGCATATCATTCTGCCCTTTATGGGGCGGCGTGTCCCTATTATCGCGGATGAATACGCCGATATGGAAAGAGGGTCAGGTGCTGTTAAAATTACCCCAGCTCATGATTTCAACGACTTTGAAGTAGGGCGGCGTCACAATCTTGAAATGATAAATGTCATGGATGCAGACGGGCGCATGAATGAGGTTGTACCCGAAGCATTTCGCGGTATGGACCGCTTTGATGCCCGTAAGAAACTGATTGCTACCTTAGAGGCTGATGGTCTTCTTGATGCGATAGAACCTACCCTTCACACTGTTCCCCATGGTGATCGTTCTGGTGTTCCTATTGAACCTTGGTTGATGGACCAATGGTATGTGGATGCCGAAACCCTTGCTAAACCTGCGATAAAAGCGGTTGAAGATGGGCGTATGCGATTTGTGCCTAAACGTTGGGAAAAAACCTATTTTGAATGGATGCGCAATATTCAGCCATGGTGTATCTCTCGCCAATTATGGTGGGGGCATCGCATTCCGGCTTGGTATGGGCCTGATGATAAACCTTTTGTTGCTCTTGATGAAGCCTCCGCCATGGCAGCGGCGCGTGAACATTACGGCAAGGATGTTACCCTGCGTCAAGACGAAGATGTCCTCGACACTTGGTTTTCCAGCGGCTTATGGCCTTTTTCAACGCTAGGCTGGCCAGAAGAAACCGATCATCTGAAACGCTATTATCCCGGTGATGTTCTGGTCACAGGGTTTGATATTATCTTTTTCTGGGTCGCCCGAATGATGATGATGGGTATGCATTTTATGGATGGGGAAATTCCCTTCAAAGATATCTATATTCATGCCTTGGTCAGGGATGAAAAAGGTCAGAAAATGTCCAAATCCAAGGGCAATGTCATGGACCCCCTTGATCTATCAGACAAATATGGCGCTGATGCCTTGCGTTTCACCCTAACGGCATTAGCGGCACAGGGCAGAGATATCAAATTGGCAGAATCGCGGATCGAAGGGTACCGGAACTTTGCCACTAAGATATGGAATGCGTGCCGGTTCTTGGAAATGAACCACGCCACAGGAAAACCGGGGCTTGGCGACCAACCTATACAAGACCCCATTAACCAATGGATTCTCTTTGAACTTGCACAGACTGGTGATCTGGTTCGTCATGCCATCAGTGAATATCGGTTCAATGATGCGGCTGATGCCATTTATCACTTTATTTGGCACCGTTTCTGTGACTGGTATCTGGAATGGATTAAGCCATCTTTAAGCCATGATAAAACCGAAAGCACCGAATATACACGGGTAGCAGCAACCGTCATGGCAGAGGCCATTACGATGTTGCATCCTCTGATGCCGTTTATCACCGAAGAGCTATGGAAAGAGATTTTTGCCGGGGATGAGATGTTGATATCCTCCCCTTGGCCTGAACGCGATGTTTCAAGTTATGTGGGGGCAGGGGAACAGATCGGGTTTATTTTTGAGTTGATCACCACCGTGCGGTCGCTAAGAAATGAAATGAATGTGCCAGCCTCAGCAAAGCCAGATTTGGTCTTACTAGATGGCAAGGCCACGCATTCTGGATGGCAAGACTGGATCACAACCCATAAAGATGCCATGCTAAGACTGGCGCGCCTCAAAGATATTAGGCTAGCTGATGCCATGCCGCCACAATCTGCGCAAGCGGTTGTTGGGGGCGTGGAGGTTGCGATGCCTTTGGCGGATGTGCTTGATTTTGATGCGGAAAGAACACGCCTCAACACCGCGCTGAAAGCGGCACAAGGTGAGGTGAAAAAACTGGAATCAAAGCTGAACAATCAGGGTTTTGTCAGTAAAGCCCCAGCAGATGTGATTGAAGAAAATAAGCGTCGCCTTGAGGTAGAGATAGAACGCCGCGATAAAATTGAAACAGCCCTTAATCGCTTACAATAAGTGGCCAGAGATCTAAAATAGGAGGATCAAAATGTCATCACAATCATGGGATAAATCGAAACTACCAAGCCGTCATGTCAGTGTTGGCCCTGAACGCGCTCCGCACCGTTCTTACTATTACGCTATGGGCATGACCGAGGAAGAAATCAATCAGCCTTTGGTTGGTGTGGTTTCCACTTGGAACGAAGCCGCCCCATGTAACATTGCCCTTAGCCGTCAGGCGCAATCCGCAAAAAAGGGTGTTGCGGATTATGCCGGCACCCCGCGTGAGTTCACTACCATTACTGTTACAGACGGCATTGCTATGGGGCATCAAGGGATGAAATCGTCTCTGGTTAGCCGTGAAGTGATTGCTGATTCTATCGAATTGACGGTGCGTGGGCATTGCTATGATGCGATTGTCGGTCTTGCTGGATGTGATAAATCCTTACCCGGTGTCATGATGGCAATGGCACGTCTGAATGTGCCGTCTGTGTTCATGTATGGCGGTTCTATTTTGCCCGGCCGCTTTAAGGAACGTGATGTTACGGTTCAAGATGTGTTTGAGGCGGTTGGTGCCTATGCGGCTGGCAATATGTCTGATGATGATCTGCATGAGCTGGAATGTGTAGCTTGCCCAAGTGCCGGGTCATGTGGTGGTCAATTCACCGCCAATACCATGGCTTGCGTGTCCGAGGCCATTGGTCTTGCCCTGCCGGGTTCAGCAGGCGCACCTGCGCCATATGAAAGCCGTGATGAATATGCCTATCATTCTGGGCGCATGGTGATGGATTTAATCCGTAACAATATCCGCCCCCGAGATATTCTGACGCGAAAGGCGTTTGAAAACGCGGCCACCATTGTTGCGGCTTCAGGTGGGTCAACCAATGCTGGTCTGCATCTTCCTGCCTTGGCGGCAGAATGCGGCATCTCATTTGATTTGCATGATGTGGCTGAGATTTTCAAACGCACCCCTTATATTGCTGATTTGAAGCCGGGGGGGCGTTATGTGGCCAAGGATATGTATGAAATTGGTGGTGTGCCAGTGTTACTGAAAACCTTGCTTGATGGTGGCTTTATCCACGGGGATTGCCTAACGGTTACAGGGAAAACCATGGCTGAAAATCTGGCAGATGTGCGTTTTCCTGACGATCAAGATGTGATCCGTCCGATTAGTAATCCGCTATCCGAAACAGGCGGCGTTGTTGGTTTGCGCGGTAATCTTGCCCCTGAAGGTGCGATTGTTAAAGTGGCAGGGATGAAAAACCTTGTCTTTACAGGCAAAGCCCGTTGTTTTGATTGCGAAGAAGACGCTTTTGCCGCAGTTGAACGCCGTGACTACAAAGAGGGCGAGGTTCTTGTTATTCGTTACGAAGGCCCAAAGGGTGGCCCCGGTATGCGTGAGATGCTGGCAACAACTGCCGCTATTTATGGTCAAGGCATGGGCGATAAGGTCGCGTTGATCACTGATGGTCGCTTTTCTGGGGCAACACGCGGATTCTGTATTGGTCATGTTGGCCCTGAAGCCGCCGTTGGTGGGCCTATTGGTCTGCTTAAAGATGGGGATATGATTACCATTAACGCAGAAACTGGCACGATTGAGGTGGATTTGACCGAAGATGAATTGGCCGCTCGCCGTCAAAATTGGCAGCCTAGAAAAACCGACTATCAATCCGGCACGTTGTGGAAATATGCCCAAACGGTTGGTTCTGCGGAAAAGGGCGCGCTAACGCATCCGGGGGGCGAGTCTGAAACCCATGTTTATGCTGATATCTGATCAGCGGTTTCTGAGACTGTAATTTGACACCAAACAGGGGTATGGTCGCTTGCGCGTTCCATGCCCCTTGGGTTTTTATCAATATCAGTGGCGATAAGCCTGTCGGCCGCCTCAGCGTTAGCAAGGATATGGTCAATACGGATACCGTGATCTTTTTGCCATGCGCCGCCCTGATAATCCCAAAAACTAAAAGCAATGCGCCCTGAATGAAAGGCGCGAAACGCATCCGTGAACCCTTGATACACCAACGCTCGCCATGCTTTAAGGCTGTCCGGGTGGTGGAGGGCATCACCTTGCCATGCCTTGAGATCATAGCAATCTTCTGCCGCAGGAATGATGTTATAATCCCCTGCCAGAATCACTGGGCGACCAAGTTGATCTAGGGTCTTGGCATGGCGGGCCAAGCGCTGCATCCAGTTCAGTTTATAACGGAATTTCGCTGACAAGCCGTCATCATCATGGACAGGATTGCCATTAGGCAAATATAGACAGCCAATGATCAGATCGCCGTGTTCAACCTCAAGGTAGCGGGCTTGTTCATCCGGGATATCCGTGTCAACGCTTGGCAAGCCTTTGTGCCGCAAGGTTAGGGGAACACGCGACACAATGGCAACCCCGTTATAGGTTTTCTGGCCATGGACATGAACCTCATATCCGGCATCTCTAAAACGATCCCCGGGAAAGTTATCATCGATAGATTTGATTTCCTGCATCAGCAGAATATCGCATTGCGAGTCTTTCAGCCATGCCAGAACCGCATCTGCGCGAACCTTGATAGAGTTCACATTCCACGTAGCAATAGTTAGGCGATCAGATGGCAAAGGACGTTCCACATCCGCATCCGGCAGAGGCATTAGGGTTATTAACCTGAAAATACTGACCTGCCAGTTCATTAAGAAAATCAAGCTGACCACCTGTCACAAACTCAAGTGACATCGTGTCAATGGCGGTGATAACCTCAACCCCTGATGCGGTCTGATGCTGTAAGATGACATCATCATCATTGTGTTTTTCATCAATACTGAACTGATATTGAAACCCAGAACAGCCTCCCCCAAGAACCGCCAGCCGAAAAACAGGGGTATTTTGGTCTGATTTGCGTTCATTAGCGATGATCTTAGCGATCTGCTCAACGGCGCTATCGGTAATGGTAAATGGTATCATCTCGTGGCTGTGATCATTCATCTCAAGCATCCTTTGATATTAATATAATGCCCTTATGGACTGCCATCAAGGGAATTGCCGTCATCATGCCGCATTAAGCAAAAAGAGAGCCACGATATCAGGGCGTTGCAGCATTGCGTCATACCCGTAACCGCGCTATGGTCAACACGTTTTCAACAGCAAATTATGATAACAACTGATTAAGGGAAACCTCGGTTCACGATGCGACATCTCGCTAATTATGCTTCGCAGGCTAACCTCAGCCGTGGGCGACAATTTCCTCACCGGTCGGAACATGATGATATGCGCTCGCATTTTCAACGCGACCGTGATCGCATCATTCATTCTGCCGCTTTTCGCAAGATGAAATATAAAACCCAAGTGTTTATTTATCATGAAGGCGATTATTTCCGGACGCGATTAACCCATTCGCTTGAGGTTTCGCAAATTGCCCGAACCATCTCAAGGCATCTTCGCCTTGATGAAGACTTGGCAGAAGCCGTCGCCTTAGCCCATGATTTAGGCCACACCCCATTTGGTCACGCCGGGGAAACCGCGCTTAATCAATTGATGGTGGATTATGGCGGCTTTGATCACAATGAACAAACGGCAAGGGTTCTGACTAAACTGGAACAATGTTACGCAGGATATGATGGTCTTAATCTGACATGGGAAACCCTTGAGGGCGTCATTAAGCATAATGGTCCTTTGGCGCAATCAGCACGGCGGCCCACTATTGCCGCGCTTGATCAAGATATGGCGTTACAGTTGAATAGTTATGCCTCACTCGAAGCGCAAATCGCCAATCTGGCGGATGATATTGCCTATCTTGCCCATGACTGTGATGATGGTATTAGGGCAGGGTTGCTAGACCCAGATAAGATGCTTGATCTGCCCCTAGCAGGGCCAATTTTACATCGCCTCAAAAAAGATCATGGTGACTTGAAAACCTCGCGTTTAGTTCATGAATTAACACGCAATTTAATTAAACTGGCGGTGATGGACTTAATCACAGAAACCGAACAGCATCTTGCCGTCGCCGCCCCGAACACCGCGGATGATATCCGTCAGGCGGATAAACCTATGGCTAGGTTTTCTCAATCTATGAGCAAGGATTTAACGACCTTAAAGGATTTTCTTTTCGCCCATGTTTGGCGACATTATCAGGTTAACCGCATGACCAGTAAGGCCAAACGCCTGATCAAAGAGATGTTTTCCCTTTTCATGGATGAAACCAATACCCTGCCTAATGAATGGCAATATCTTGACCAGAACCATCTTGATGATATAGATATCCACGCAAAAGCAAGGCATATCGCCGATTATATCGCCAGCATGACTGACCGTTTCGCCGTGATGGAACATGAACGTCTTTTCGCGCCCGGCCCAATTTTGAGATAAGAACACCGGATGAATATTTATTCCCATTACAGTGAACGCATCACCAATATCGCTAATCAGTTGATCGCAGAGGGGCATATATCACTTTCTGGTGATCCTGCTATCGCTCAGTGTGAGCCGCCACGCGACCCTAGCCATGGTGATTTGTCCACCAATTATGCCATGGTCATGGCAAAGCCAGCGGCAATGTCGCCTCGTGATTTAGCCGCGATATTAGTACCTCATATTGAAACATTGGACGGTATCGAAACGGTTTCTATTGCTGGCCCCGGCTTTATCAATATGACCCTTGCCGCAAAGATATGGCAGGATCGTATCACTGATATTTTGGCTATGGGTAAGGATTGGGGCAATTCCACCCTCGGAAACGGGGATACCATTAATGTTGAATATGTTTCCGCTAATCCCACAGGACCGCTTCATGCCGCCCATGCGCGAGGGGCCATTGTCGGCGATAGTCTGGCTAATCTATTGGAAAAATGCGGTTATCTCGTCACTAGAGAATATTACATTAATGACGCCGGAGCACAGGTTGATGTCTTGGCAAGATCGGTCTTCACCCGATATCGTCAAGCCCTTGGTGATCAAGATGCCGTGGTGGGCGAAGGGCAGTATCCTGGTGAATACCTCATGGAAACAGGGCAGAAACTTGCTGATCTTCATGGTGATAAACTGCTCACCATGGATGAGAGCGCGTGGCTTCCGCTTGTTCGAGATTTTGCGATCAAAGACATGATGGTATCCATTCAATCTGATTTGGAACGCCTTAATATCCATATGGATCGGTTTTCATCAGAACGTGCCTTGGTGGAAAGCGGAACGGTAGATGCCACTATCCAGAAATTGAAGGATAAAACCTTAATCTATCAAGGGGTACTGGAAAAACCTAAGGCTGGAAATGCCGAAGACTGGGAGCCACGCGAACAGATGTTGTTCCGGTCTACCGATTTTGGTGATGATGTTGATCGGGCGGTAATGAAATCTGATGGAACATGGACTTATTTTGCCTCGGATATTGCCTATCATCTGGATAAACTTGACCGAGGGTCAAAAACCCTGATTGATATCTGGGGTGCAGATCATGGCGGTTATATAAAGCGGATGAAATCTGCGGTGTCGGCCTTTACTGGTCATAAAGACAGTCTGAATGTTCAGCTTGTTCAACTGGTTAAGCTGATGGATAACGGCCAGCAGGTAAAAATGTCTAAACGGGCAGGGACGTTTGTGACCTTATCTGAAGTGCTGGATGCTGTTGGCCGTGATATTTTGCGCTTTATCATGCTGACACGGCGAGCAGATCAGACGATGGATTTTGATTATGCCGAAGTCACAAAACAAAGCCGTGATAATCCTGTTTTTTATGTGCAATATGCCCATGCGCGAGCCTGTTCGGTGTTGCGCCAAGATGAGGCCAAAGCCATTGCAAATGCTGAAGCGGATTTATCCTGTTTGACGGATGATCATGAATTGGCATTGATTAAACTACTCGCCAGTTTTCCAAGACAGATTGAGGCCGCCGCACAAAGCTTTGAGCCACACCGTATTGCGTTTTATCTGATGGATTTAGCTGCCGCTTTCCATGGGCTATGGAACAGGGGCAGAGATGAAGCCACTCTTCGCTTTATTGTTGAAGATAAGAGCATGAGTGCGGCAAGATGTAAGCTGGTTCAAGCGACAGCGGTTGTTATCCGCAATGGACTTGCTATTCTTGGTGTTGATGCGATTGAGGAAATGTAGCCATCATGCGATGGGTTGAGGGTCAATCATGCGAATCATATTGATGCTAACAGGCGGGGTTGTCCTGTTTCTGGTTGTCGGAATTGGCTATATCTGGATAACAACCCCAGCCCAATTGGTCGAAGTCGCCATCATTAAAGCCGACACGAAACCTTATAAAGTTCAGCCGGTAAATCCGGGGGGTGAAGTGATCAACAATATTGAAAGCTCATTGCTGAACACGCTTGATAATCCGGGCGACCCATTACAAGGGGGTGAGGTGCTATCGCCGCCAGACCCAACCCCTGAATTACCGCCCATTGATGTCACCATTACGGCTGACCCTGCTACTAATATGCCAGACGATCTGTCCTCAACGGTTGAGGCATCATCATCCTCTGATCAAACCGATAACCTTGCCGATAACACGGAAAGCCCTGATGAAACCCTGCCCATTTTAGGGGGTGAGGCAGAGCCTATTTCCGAAGATCCGGCTTTGGATGAGGCAAGCAATGTTATCACAGCTGAAAGCGGACAAGCGATTGCTGATAACGCCGCCACTGCACCAGTGTCTGAAGATACCACAAATGGCAGTGATCAAGCGACTAGTAGTGAACAAAGTGACACCGCATCACCTGAAACCAATGGGCTAACAGAAACCGCAGATAGCGCAGGTGTACCGATACCGAAACCAAGTTTGAACAGGGTGCGTTCCACCACGGGAACACCGCTATATCGGGTTCAGTTAGCGGCCTTTAAGAATGAACAGAAAGCCATGCAGGTAGCGGCCTTACTCATGGAAAAGCACCGTTCACGGTTAGGGCAAAGCACGGTCGGCATTACCCTTCACGATGCCAAAGAACAGGGCATATTTTGGCGCGTTGTCACAGACCCCATGCCGCGTGGAGATGCTAGCAATCTGTGCAAAACCCTGAAATCAGCTGGTCAGGACTGTATCCTGCGGAAAATAGATTAGGATATCGTTGATGAACGACGCCTTTGAAGAACAGCTCAGCGCAAGAGAGGCCAGACAATCAGGGCAATTATCCCTATTTTTGGTGCTTGACGGGTATGAAGGCCCAATTGATCTGTTGCTTGACTTGGCGCGTGATCAAAAAATTGATCTGGCTCAGATTGCTATTCTGCCTCTGGCGGAACAATATCTGGCTTATATTTCTTCTGCTCGTGATCTGGATATTGATATCGCCGCGGATTACTTGGTCATGGCGGCGTGGTTAGCGTATCTCAAATCCCGTTTGCTTTTGCCTGATCCAGAACCAGAGGAGCAGATGGAAGCGTTAGACATGGCGGAAGCTTTAAAAAGGCAGTTGCTTCGCCTTGAAGCGATGCGTAAGGCGAGCCAAGAGCTGATGGCACTACCGCGTCTTGGCATCAAAAGATTTGGCGGTGCAAGACCAGAACGCTTTGATCCAGTGTCGGTGGTATCCCATACGGCAACGCTATATGATCTGCTTCAAGCTTATGGACAAATTGCTAATCGTGAGGAGGCTAGCACATTGACTATCTCTGCCTCGCATCTGTATAGCGTGGAAGAGGCTGTGGCACGGCTTGGGGATTTGATTAAATATGCTAAAGGCTGGAACAATCTGTTGTCCTTTTTGCCGCCTAACCTTAAAACAACACTTGATCGGCGCTCTGCTTTGGCATCACATTTCTCAGCGTCACTGGAAATGGTGCGTGACGGACAGGCGCGATTGCGACAAGATAATCATTTTGGCCCAATCTATTTGGCGGCAACGGAACAAAAAAGTTAATGAACGCAGACGATATCACACATTACAGCCGGATTATTGAAGCGCTAATCTTTGCCTCTGCTGAACCCGTAACAGATAGGGTTATTCGGCAACATCTGCCGGATGACGCCACTTATGATGCGGTGATGGCGGCGCTGCATTCGCGCTATGGGCCAGAAAGTGGTTTGGATTTATGCCGTATTGATGATCGCTGGGCTATTCGCACAACCGAAGATGTGGCAGATCATTTGCGCAGTATTAAGGAAAGTGAAAAACCTTTATCACGGGCGGCATTAGAAACCTTGGCCATTATCGCTTATCACCAACCTGTTACCCGTGCCGAGATTGAAGAAATCAGGGGGGTCTCTATTTCCAGAGGGACAATGGATATCTTGCTGGAAATGGGATGGATCAGACCAAAGGGCAGACGCCGGACACCGGGGAGACCTGTGACGTGGGGAACCAGCCATGGCTTTCTTGATCATTTTGGATTATCCGATATCCATGATTTACCGGGGCTTGAAGAGCTAAAGAAAACAGGGCTGCTGCGGCAAGGACAAACGATTTCTGATGTTCTGCGCCCTGATGATCGGGATGAGGATGAGAATGACGCCGAAGAAGACCAGTTGATTTTAGATGATCTGATGACAGATGAGATCGAAAGGGACTGGGATGAAGATCATGAGACAGAGGATGACGGGGAAGGCGGTCACCTTGGCGAAGATGAGGATGACCAATGATTGAGTTCAAAAATGTTTCTCATCGCTATGGGGTCACACCATCGGTTCATGATATTAATTTCAGCGTCAAAAGCCATCAGCTCGTGGCCTTATTAGGCCCGTCAGGTTGCGGTAAATCGACGATCTTGCGTCTGGCCGCCGGATTGGAAAAACCTGCGTCTGGGGAAATCTGGCTAGATGGGCGGAAAGTCGCTGATCCCAAGAGCAGTGTCAGGCCAGAGGACAGAGGCATTGGTCTGGTGTTTCAAGATTATGCCTTATTCCCCCATATGAGCATTTTGGATAATGTGCTTTTTGCCCTGAACACAAAGCGTAGCCAGCATCTGAGCACGCAGGAAAAGCATGATCGGGCAATAGATGCACTAGAAAAATCGCATTTGCTAGATGCTTATGATGCAATGCCGCATCAGCTCTCAGGTGGGCAACAACAAAGGGTTGCACTGGCGCGCGCGTTGGCACCAAATCCCGGACTTATTCTTCTGGATGAGCCTTTTAGCGGATTAGACAGCCGCCTCAAAGAGCGTATTCGTGATGATATGCTCCATGTTCTGCATGAAATTGGCACAGCTGTTATTCTGGTCACCCATGACAGTGATGAAGCCATGTTTATGGCTGATCAACTGATGGTAATGGAGAGCGGAACAGTGGTACAGTCTGGTGCGCCTGTGGATGTGTTTTGTCGTCCTGATAGTGCCTTCGTGGCTGAGTTTTTTGGTGAAGTGAATAAAATTCACTCAGTCGTTGATAAAGGATGTGTGGAAACTCCGTTTGGGCCATTTCCCGTTGAAGATATCAAAGACGGCACCGAAACCACCATGATCATTCGTAATGACGGCCTGTTGGTGGATGTGCGCGGCGAAACCGCAGATGCGGTTGTGGTGGAAACCATTATGCTGGGGCGATACAGTATTGTTCACCTCGAAGTTGATTGGCATAAAACTGGCCCTCTTCACCTGCACGCCCGAATGCCGGGAATTAAGTGGTTTGAAGAGGGAACGGAGGTTTCAATCCGTCTGGATGAAAGCCAAGTTTTCGTGTTCCCGCAAATTTCCTGACCGAAAAGTGGGATTGCAGTGGTATCCACTATGGGGATATGATAAACCGATCTTGTATTTAACCATAATTGATTGAGAGGAAATCATGTTTGGTGGAGCTTTTGGAATTTGGCAATGGCTAATTGTTTTGGCGATTGTTCTCTTATTGTTTGGTGGCCGCGGCAAAATTTCTAGCCTGATGGGTGATTTTGGTAAAGGTCTTCGCAACTTCAAAACCGGGGTTAAAGGCGAAGGCGACGATGGTGCCGATGAAGACAGTGATGATGCTGATATGATTGAGGAAGAAAAACCTGCGCCTGTCAAAAAGACACGAGCAGCCTCAACAAAAAAGGCAAGCACAGCCAGCAAAAAAACGGCGCCTAAAAAGAAAACAGCGAAAAAGCCGGCCCCTCGTAAAACAGCTAGTCGCAAAAAGACTTCGGCTTAATCACTGATGATCGTGTTGTTTTGCTTTACTCTTTAGGGATCATTCATGTTTGATTTTGGCTGGCAAGAGTTAATGTTAGTGTCATTTGTCTTGGTGCTTGTTGTTGGCCCCAAGGATTTGCCGCGCGCGCTCAAAGCCTTTACGGGCTACATGGGCAAGGTCAGGGGCATGGCTAATGAATTCCGAACATCACTTTTAGAAGTGGCGGATCAGGAAGAGTTTAAGGAAGTCAGAAAGGCCATAGCGGATACAAAATCAGGCATCATTGAGCAGACAAAAGAACCTTTGTCGGATATCAAAAAAAATATCGAAGATGCTAGTAACACGCCAGAGATTAAAGACGCGGTCGGGAACATGAAAGAAACCGCCTCTAGCCTGAAGGCTGAAACAGAGGTGGTTTCTAGGTCGGTTAAAACTGCCCCGTTGAAAAAATCTTCTGCAAAAAAGGCGCCTGTAAAAAAACCAGTTAAGGCAAAAGCCGCCCCTAAAAAAGCGGCTTCAATAGCCGCATCCAAGAAGACTAGTGCCCCAAAACCAACTTCGGCAAAACCGAAAACGTCATCTTCATCTTAATTTCAGATTAGCGTAATTACCGATCATGAGCGAACAAGATAACACCATTCCAGAGGAGCAAGATGAGAAAGGCGCAATGTCTTTGCTTGATCATCTGACGGAGTTACGAAACCGTCTCGCCATTTCGATTGGCCTATTTCTGTTGCTGTTTATTATCTGCATGATCCCTTATGGCTCAGCAAGCAATACCCTTGCCACACAGGTACAGTTGTTTTTGCAACAGCCACTTGCTAATTGGTTTGCTGCTAACGGCTTAGAAGGGCGCATGATTTTCACAGCCCTGCACGAAGGGTTTTTTACACAAATCAAGGTCGCTTTCTTTACCTCGCTCTTTATTTCTTTTCCTTTTATTTTGCTTCAAATCTGGCGGTTCATTGCCCCCGGGCTTTATAAAAATGAAAAAAGGGCGTTTATGCCGTTTCTGGTTGCTACGCCTATTCTCTTTGTGATGGGTGGAGCGTTGGTTTATTATTTGGTTATCCCACCAGCGTGGAATTTCTTTTTGAGCTATCAGTTTTCAGGAACAGAGAGCAGTCTGCCGACTGAGGTTGAGCCTCGGATTAGTGAATATCTCAATCTGGTCATGCGTTTGATCTTTGCCTTTGGTGTGGCCTTTGAGTTACCTGTGGTGCTGATGCTAATGGCAAAGGTTGGTATGGTCACAGCCCAAGGGTTAAGGGCAAAGCGCCGTTATGCCATTGTTGTGGCCTTTATCGCCGCCGCGTTGCTAACACCGCCAGATGTCATAACTCAGGTCATGTTAGCGGTGCCAGTGATACTGCTTTATGAAATTTCTATCCTTGGCATTACGCTAACCGTACGCCGTCAAGATGATGATGAAGACGATGAGGGGTGATGCCATTACGCCTTAGTTCATAAGATTATTGATCTTGCCGTATTGCATCATAACACCATAAGACGAAGGAAGATTTCTCATGCATGATATTCGGTTCATCCGAAACAACCCTGATGGATTTGATCAGGCTTTAGCCCGTCGGCGCATTGCCCCTGCGGCGAGTGATATACTGGCGATTGATGAAAAGCGTCGCCACATTCAAACCGCTATGCAGGAAAAACAGCAAAAGAGAAATACTCTTTCCAAAGATGTGGGCAAGATCAAATCATCCGGCGGTGATGCGTCTGCCCTGATTGATGAGGTGGCTGACCTCAAATCAAGCCTTGCTGACATGGAAGAACAGGATAGGGCCTTAGCGGTTCAACTTGATGCCTTGCTGATGGAATATCCAAATATTCTGGATGATCAGGTGCCTGACGGCAGTGACGAAACTGACAATCTGTTAATCCGAAGTGTTGGTGACCCTGTTTTACCTCAATTCCCTGCTAAAGATCATGTGGCCCTAGGTGAAGGGCTGAATATGATGGATTTTGCCTTAGGAGCAAAATTGTCTGGCTCGCGTTTTGTGGTATTGCGCGGGGCGTTAGCGCGTCTAGAACGCGCCATTGCCACGTTTATGCTGGATACACACACAGCGGAGTTTGGCTATATCGAACATCAGCCGCCGTTTTTGGTTCGGAGCGAGACCATGGCTGGCACTGGGCAATTGCCTAAATTTGCCGATGATTTGTTTCATACTGACGATGATCGCTGGCTCATTCCTACCGCTGAAGTGCCGCTGACTAATCTTGTGGCAGGGGAAATCTTGGATGAAGCAAGCTTGCCTTTGCGCATGACTGCCTATACCCCTTGCTTTCGGGCAGAGGCTGGCGCGGCAGGGCGTGATACGCGCGGCATGATCCGCCAGCATCAGTTCAGTAAGGTGGAACTTGTGTCTATTAGTCATCCTGATCACTCTGATGATGAATTAGAACGCATGACCTCATGCGCGGAGTCCATTCTTAAGCGGTTGGAATTGCCCTATCGTGTGATGAAATTATGTTCAGGTGATACGGGGTTTTCTGCCCGTACCACCTATGACATTGAGGTATGGTTGCCGGGGCAAGATGAAGGCAAGGGGATGTATCGTGAGATTTCATCCTGTTCCAATTGTGGTGATTTTCAAGCCCGGCGGATGCGGGCACGGTACAAAAACGAGGCCAGCAAAAGCAATGAGTTTGTCCATACGCTCAATGGTTCAGGGCTAGCCGTTGGTCGCACCATGATTGCGATCATGGAAAATGGGCAACAATCAGATGGAAGCATCGCTTTACCTGATGTCTTGCACCCCTATATGGGTGGTATGAAAACCATAGAAAGACACACTATATGAAACCCCAAAGCCAAGGCCGCGTTGGGCGGATTTTGATCACCAATGATGATGGTATCCATGCCGCCGGATTAAAAGTGATGGAAGATATTGCCCGTCAACTTGCAGATGAAGTATGGGTATTTGCCCCTGACGGGAATTGTTCAGGCTATGGCCGGGCGCTGACCCTAACCCGTGATCTTAATGTGACGCGGCATGATGATAAGCGGTATTCTTGCGATGGAACACCAGCAGATTGCATGGTGCTAGCCCTTAATCATTTTATGGCTAACCATACCCCTGACCTCGTTTTAAGTGGGGTTAATTTGGGCATGAATATAGCTGATGATATCACCTGTTCGGGTACGATTGGGGCGGCGTGGGAAGCCTCAGTTCATGGAATACCTGCTGTGGCATTATCCCAGAAAATCAATCGTCAAAATATGCCTCTTGACCCTTTGGATGCCTATAAAATCACCCAAGATGAAGCTACGCCACTGTTGCAAGATTTGATCAAAACAGGCTGGAAAGACGATATCATTATCAATATCAATTTCCCGTCAACAAAGCCGATTGGCACCCAAGCCTTTCAAGTAGGGCGTCACAAGGCATCTGATGAGATTGTGCCTTCTGATGCGGAAAATGCCTTTCGCATTGGTCTTTTGAGACAACGTCGGCAGGTGACGCAAAATGATGATTACTATGGTGTGATGAATGATTATATCACCGTGACGCCACTAGCATTGAATATGACGCACCAAGATACCCTTCATGATCTCAACCAATTATTCAATGAACGGACAGAATAACACCGAGGATAGGCTGATTGCCGCCAGAGCTGGTCTGATCATGACCTTGCGCGGCATGGGAATGCGCGATACCGCAACGCTATCTGCTATTGAGAATACCCCGCGTGAGGCATTTATCCCTGCCGCGTTGCACCAACATGCTTATGATAATGTGTCGCTACCCATTAGCCATGGGCAAACCATAAGCCAGCCGTATATCGTCGCTTTAATGACGGCGAGCTTAGAATTAACAGGACGCGAAAGAGTGCTTGAGATTGGCACGGGAAGCGGCTATCAGGCCTCTGTCTTATCGCATCTGTGTCGCCGGGTTTATACCATTGAACGCATCAGACCATTACTGGTTGAGGCTGAACGCCGGTTTAAGATTCTAAAATTAATGAATATCACCAGCCGATTAGGGGATGGCCAATTCGGCTGGCCTGAGGCGGCACCATTTGACCGTGTTATCGTTACCTGTGGCGCACCTGAAATACCGCTTCACTTGCTGGCCCAAATAAAGGATGATGGGATTATGATTGTTCCAGTGGATAGCCCCAGTGGACACCAGAAGCTGAAAAAAGTAAAATGGAACAAGGACAGAAGCGAACCTGTTGTCACAGATATGATTGATGTTCGCTTTGTTCCATTGTTGTCAGACGTGGTTGAGGATAATGGCTGAATGATGAAATCAGTAATAACAGATAAAAGCTTTCATCTTATTATAGCCTTGCTTGTGTTGGGGATGCTGTCGGCGTGTCAACCGTTAGGTGGTGAGCGCGCCGCTTTGCCTGTTGTCAACGCGCCTAATCGGGTGGCGGCAGAACAAGTTCCCCCTGATGGCATTGTACCTGTTCAGACAGGGGATACGATCTATACCGTTGCTAATCGTTATGGGGTAACACCGCGAAAAATTATCCTCGGCAATCAGCTTACCCCGCCTTATAGCCTTGATCATCTGTCCACATTAATCTTGCCCAAACCGCGCAATCATCGGGTGCAACCTGATGATACCATTGACAGCATTTCTGCTAGATACGCGGTCACTCGCCATGAATTGATCCGGCTAAATCAGTTAAAAGAACCTTATCAGTTGATCCCCGGTACCACCATCGTCATACCGCAGGCGCTGGATTATTCTATGTTGGATTTTCCGGGCATTGAACCTAGCAGCAGCATAAAGGTTATCCCGGGATCAGAATTACCGGCACAGCCCTCAGCGACCACCGCGCAAACAACGGCGGCGGTATCTGCTCCGCCCTCTGGTGGTCTTGCTTTTTCTTGGCCCGCAAGAGGGCAGGTCATTGATCGCTTTGGGTTGGTAAGTAGCGGCATTCAAAATGACGGCATTAATATTGCTGGGAATTTAGGTGATCCGGTCTTTGCTGCTTATGATGGCACAGTGGCTTTTGTTGGCCGTGACCTCAAATCTTTTGGCAATATGATCCTCATTAAACATGATAATGGTTGGATTACGGCTTATGCCCATCTGGGGGATGTTCAGGTTCAGGAAGGTCAGGCGATTTCCCGTGGCGGCGTGATTGGCTTGATGGGCCAAACCGGGAAAGTAACCCGTCCGCAACTGCATTTTCAGATACGGCAATCTCGCAAGCCTGTTGATCCGATTCCATATCTAAGGTCATAATTAAGGGCGCAGAAAGCCTTGTTAGGTTAATTCTACCTTTATCCCTGACGCCCCAGCCATATCAGTGATAAATTGCCATGCTACCCGGCCTGAACGGCTTCCCCTTGTCATCGCCCATTCCAGCGCATCACGGTGTAAGGCTAATCGGGCATCAGGGGATGACGCCAGACCAATAGCATCAGCGTAGGCATTAATCATGGCCAGATAGGTATCCTGATCAATACTATGAAACCCTAGCCAGAGCCCAAAGCGATCTGACAGTGATACTTTTTCCTCAACCGCCTCGGATGGGTTAATAGCGGTTGAGCGTTCATTATCAATCATATCCCGCGACATAAGATGACGGCGATTTGATGTGGCATAGAAAATCACACCTTCGGGTTTGCCCTCAATTCCGCCTTCAAGAACCGCTTTCAGGGATTTATATGAGGTCTCTGCCCCTTCAAAGGCGAGATCATCACAAAACACAATAAAGCGGCGATCCTTTTCTGCTGAGAGATGAGATAACAAACGCGGTAAGCTTTCTAGGTCTTCGCGATGAATTTCCACCAAAGTCAAAGACGAGGAGGCGGCAATGTCGGCATGAACCGCTTTCACCAATGATGACTTGCCTGTGCCGCGTGCACCCCATAACAGGGCGTTGTTGGCTGGCAGGCCTTGCGCGAAACGGTTGGTATTGGCATAGAGCGCGTCTGTTTGATGATCAATCCCTTGCAACAGCCGCAAAGGAATATGATTAACATGGGGGACAGCTTGAAAGCGGTCAGGGGCGGTATTCCAAACAAAGGCCTGATGGTCTTGATCCAAGGATGGCGTGTCGGTTGAAGCGGATATCCGCTCAAGCGCATCAGCGATGCGCCGAACTTCATTTAGGATATCGTTTTGTTCAGATGACATAATGCTATATCTATCGCTTTGTCGGCATTCTGGTCAATGCCTATTCCTTTTAAGAATGGATCAAAAAACATGGATTTGCGTTTGTTTTCTGGCGGTCGGCATTGTATGTTGGTGACCATATTCAGCTATTCATAAAGTGGAGCTTTTCATGATCATTTCCCCAGCTTATGCGCAGGATGCCGCCGGTGCAGGTGGAATTTTTGGCGCCTTATTGCCATTCCTGCTTATTTTTGTTGTTTTCTATTTTTTATTAATCAGACCACAGCAAAAACGCGCGAAAGAGCATCAGGCTTTGGTCAATAGTCTGAAAAAGGGTGATGTTGTCATCACTTCAGGCGGGATCAAAGGCAAAGTGGTGAAATCTGTTGATGGTAATGAAACCGTTGATGTGGAAATTGCTAAGGGTGTGACGGTTGCTATTCTGCGCCATTTTATCACCGAATGCCGTGATAAGGATGGTCAGGTGATCAGCCGTAATGCCCAACAACAGGCTCAGTCATCACAATCCGCTAAGGCAAAAAAGTAAGCTAGCCTCTGATCGGATAAAATTTTAATGATACGCATTCCTTCATGGCATTATGGCCTTAGCATTCTGGTGGTAGCTACCCTTGGCTTTTTGGCCATTGGCAATTTGTTTCCGCGTCAAAGTGATAGCACTTTTGGCATTAACCTAGGGCTTGATTTGCAAGGTGGTTCTTACCTTTTGCTTGAAGTCGATATGGATTCCGTTGTTGAAGAACGGATATCTAGTCTGGCAGAGACCATTCGCGTGGAAATGCGGGATAAACGCATTGGCATAAGCGATCTGGCATCAGACGCTAGCCAAGTGAGTTTTGAATTGCGCGAATCTATCCATTTTGTTGAGGCGCGAGACATCCTAAATGGGCTAATCTCTGCTGACATGGTGATCATGCCGTCAGGCAATCGCTTTGTTATCACCTTTGATGAGGCTGGACGCCAAAGGCTGACCACTTTAACTGTTGGTCAGGCCATTGAAATTGTTCGAGCCAGAGTGGATGAAACGGGAACGAAAGAGCCTATTATCCAGCGCCAAGGCAACAACCGGATATTGCTTCAACTGCCGGGCATTGATGATCCTGATCAAGTCAAACTATTGCTTGGGCGTACGGCTAAACTTGGGTTTCAGCTTGTTGATATATCCGCGTCTGCGGTTGATGTTCGGGCTTCGGGACGTGTGCCGCCGGGAACAGAGTTATTGCCTTCACGCGATGATCCGGATGTGTTTTATCTGCTTAATAAACGCGTCATGGTTAGTGGTGAGATGCTTGAAGATGCTCGGCCGGGGTTTGATGGAAACACCAACGAGCCTGTGGTATCGTTCACCCTGAACGCGGCAGGGGCGGAGCGTTTTGGCAGGGTTACTGGTCAAAATATTAACCGCCAATTTGCTATTGTTCTGGATGATGAGGTGATATCCGCGCCTGTGATCCGTGCGCAGATTTTCGCTAATGGGCAAATCTCAGGTGACTTTACCGTTGAAGAAACCAATGACTTATCCTTGTTGTTGCGATCAGGGGCATTACCAGCACCGCTTGAGGTGGTAGAGGAGCGATCCATTGGTCCCGGCCTTGGTAGCGATTCGATCAAAGCCGGCGAGATTGCCGCCATCATTGGCTTAATTGGCGTTGCTATCTTTATGATTATCAATTACGGCGTTGTCGGCATCTTGGCGGTAATTGCTATTTTTGCCAATATGCTGTTGCTATTTGGGCAATTATCAATCCTTGGGGCAACTTTGACCCTGCCGGGGATTGCCGGAATTGTTCTGACCATTGGGATGGCGGTTGACGCCAATATCATTATCTTTGAGCGCATAAAAGAGGAATTGGCGGCAGGGCGGAAAATTACCACCGCCTTTAAGACTGGTTTCAGTCAAGCCACTGGGACAATTATTGACGCCAATTTAACGACGTTGGCGGCGGCGCTCTGCCTTTTTCTTATTGGGTCAGGGCCTATCAAAGGGTTTTCGGTGACTATTTCGGTTGGCGTGATCTCATCCATGTTTTCTGCCATTCTCATCACTCGGCTTTTGTTGGCGTTGTGGATTAATGTCACAAAGCCGCGCCGCTTATTTTATCAGGAGGTCTGATCATGCCGATGTTGCGTCTGCTTCCAACGGGTAAGACCATTCCGTTTTTGAAACTGAAATTCTTAACTGCCTTGTTTTCTCTCATTCTGGTTGCTGGGTCTTTGTTGTTATGGCTGACGGCTGGACTTAATACCGGTATTGATTTCCGCGGCGGTTTTGTGCTTGAGGCAAAATCATTGTCTGGGCCTGCCGATATTGAGGGTTTAAGAAAACAGCTTGGTGACTTAAATCTTGGCGATATTAGTTTGCAAGAGTTCGGCAGTGAGCGAGAGGTTTTAATCCGCATCCAATCTCAAGATGATGACGCTGAAAATGGCTTAACAGATATCAATAAAGAGGCCATCAAACAGGTTCAGCAAAGCATCAAAGATGCCTATGAAATCCGGCGCACCGAATATGTCGGGGCGGTAGTTGGCTCAGAATTACAGCAAAAGGCCATCTATGCCATTATTGCGGCGCTTGGTTCTATCATGATCTATATTTGGTTTCGCTTTGAGTGGCCATTTGCCATATCGGCTATCCTTGCCTTAGCCCATGATGTGATCACGACAGTTGGTTTATTTGCCCTCACAGGGATTGAGTTTAATCTCGCAACCGTGGCGGCGTTGCTGACCATTGCAGGATATTCCATCAACGATACGGTGGTTATTTTTGATCGTATTCGCGATAACCTCCGAAAATATAAATCTTGGTCAAATATAGACATCATTAATTTTTCTTTAAGTCAGACCTTGTCACGAACATTAATGACCTCTTTGACCACCTTAATTGCTCTGCTTGCGATTTATTTCTTTGGCGGCGCAGTGTTGAGTGGGTTTGCCTTTGCCATGATCTGGGGTGTGCTAATCGGGACATATTCATCCATTTATGTTGCCTCATCGTTATTGTCGCGGTTTGATCTGAGACCAAGTGATGATGATGAGATGCTACCGGAACATGAACGGAATGGCTGATATCCATAACACTGATACCCCCATTATCACGGAATATGACCAGCAGGGTTTTGTTGTTGATCATGTTCGCTTTGACGGGGCAATAGCGGTGCTAGGGGTAGAAGAGTTTGGTTATGCGGTTTCATCCATTGATGCTGGTATAAACTTGACCCCTGATCATCTCGCCATGTTTTCTAATCTTGCTGAAGACCCGCATTTGCTCGTCATTGGGGTAGGTGAGGAAATGACGCATCCCTATTATGATTTTCGCCAAAAGCTGATGAATATTGGCCTTAAAGGTGAGATTTTACCAACAAGCGCCGCGTGTCGGACGTGGAATTTGCTGTTGTCAGAAGGCCGCAAAGTCGCATTTCTTGCTGTGCCAGCCGCGAAAGACATCAACCGAAAAAGGCAAGGGGATCATGGCTGAAAACGGTGTGCGTGGGTTACGGCATGAGTTTCCAGCCCTTGCCTTAGTCACGGGTTTTATCCATCACAGCCGCCGCTTTGTTTTTGCTGATCTTCTGTTGCTATGGATAGAAGGGCGCCGTGCGGCTAGTGCCAATGAGGGCATGATCGCCGCGGTAAGATTAGCATGGTGGCGGGATGCGATCAAAGATCAGAACACCCACGGTGTTCCGCTTGCTGAACGGCTCATTTCTCATCACAATAAAGGCAGGCTAGAGCTGTCGCCATTCATAACGACATTGGATCAGATGATTTCTGATCTTGCCGGGGGCGGGGCAGGGCATCAAGCCTTAACCCTATGGCATAACATCATCGGCGAGCGGTTAGCTGAAACGCTTACGGTGAAAACCGATGCTGATATGGCGGCGCAAATCTTAATGGCGTTTGATGATTCTCAACATCCCATACCGCCGCTTGTCCCCCAAATGGCGCTGCCTTTTCGGTTGATGCAGTGGCTTTTGTCTGATCCGGCGAGATCAGCTTATCCAGCGGAAAAACCTTGGCTGGCGTTGCAGATGATGGTGTCAGTTTTCTTGCGCCGGATTTAGGGGTGCTTGATCTGATCTGACCAGGATGACATCGCGGCAAGGGCGCGGTTGGCAAAAACCGCTTTTTTATCCGTGCCTTTCAGTTTCCGTTTTTTACCATTAGCGGTAATTTGCGTAAGCTGATCTTCAGGGGGCAGGGGAAACAGTCCAAAATTGATATTCATCGGCTGAAAACTATCACTATCTGCCCCGCCGGTAATATGTGCAAGCAACGCCCCATGCGCGGTTTCAGGGGGTGGTGGGATGAAAGCGATATCATGGGTTTCAGCGGCAATCATGCGCCCAGCCAACAATCCAATCGCGGCAGATTCCACATATCCCTCAACACCTGTGATTTGGCCAGCAAAACGAAGGTGAGGGCGCGATTTTAATCGCAACTGTTGATCTAATAACTTAGGCGAGCGAATAAAGGTGTTGCGGTGTAGTCCCCCAAGCCGCGCAAACTCAGCATTTTCTAGTCCCGGAATCATGCGAAAGACCCTGACCTGATCGGCATATTTCATTTTTGTTTGAAACCCGACAATATTATAAAGCGTGCCAAGGGCATTATCTTGACGCAGTTGGATCACCGCATGAGGTCGCTTGCCTGTTTGGGGATTAGTTAGGCCAACAGGTTTCATCGGGCCAAAACGCGGCGTATCATGGCCGCGTTCTGCCATGATCTCAATCGGCATACAGCCGTTAAAATAAGGGGTGTTTTCTTCCCATTCATGAAAACTGATTTTTTCAGCATCCAGCATCGCGGCAATAAAGTGGTCATATTCATCTTTTTCAAGGGGGCAGTTGATATAATCCTTGCCACTGCCCTTATCGTATCGCGATTGAAACCAGGCTTTATCCATATTGATACTGTCCCGATAAACAATTGGAGCAATCGCATCAAAAAAGGCTAAATCATCTTCCCCGGTGGCTTCACGAATAGCGTTAGCCAATGGCGTTGCCGTCAATGGTCCTGTCGCTACAACCACAGGTGCCGCATCGCCAAAAGCATCAAGGCTTTCAATCTCACCGCGCTCTAGGGTAATCATGGGATGATTGCTGATGGCATCCTCAACGGCTTTAGCAAAGCCATCACGGTCAACCGCTAACGCCCCACCAGCAGGAACAGAATGTTGATCAGCCATAGCCATAATAATAGAATTCAGCATCCGCATTTCTTGATGCAAAACCCCGACGGCATTAGCCTGATGGTCATCAGACCTGAACGAATTGGAACAAACCAGTTCTGCCAGATGATCGGTTTTATGAACATCGGTTGGCCGGTTAGGGCGCATTTCATGCAAGATGACAGGGACATCATGATTGGCTAACTGCCACGCCGCTTCACTTCCGGCCAGTCCCCCGCCAATGATATGAACAGATGGGGTTTTGGTCATGACCCTGTCATGGCGCGTTTATCGCGTCCTCTTTCAGCCTGTCTATCCATTAAGATTTTGAGATAATCCCCAGTGATAGATTTGTCATTCTTGATCAGGTCTTCAGGGGTGCCAGTGGCAACAATTTCACCGCCGCCATCACCCCCTTCAGGGCCAATATCAATAATCCAATCCGCCGTCTTAACGACATCCAGATTATGTTCAATGACGATAACGGTGTTCCCTGTTTCGACCAATTCTTGCAACACCTCAAGCAAGCGGCGAATATCCTCAAAATGTAGACCCGTGGTTGGTTCATCAAGGATATAAACGGTTCGCCCCGTTGCACGGCGTGACAATTCTTTAGACAGTTTAATGCGTTGCGCCTCACCCCCTGATAGGGTCGTGGCTTGCTGACCAATTTTAATGTATCCAAGACCAACCCGTTGCATGGTGGCGAGTTTGTCCCTAACCGATGGCACCGCTTTGAAAAAAGCCAAGCCATCATCAATGGTCATATCAAGCACATCCGCGATAGATTTTTCTCGCCATGTGATTTCTAAGGTTTCGCGATTGTATCGCTTACCCTTGCAACTCTCGCAAGTGACATAAACATCTGGCAAGAAATGCATTTCAATCTTAATCAGCCCATCACCTTGGCAAGATTCGCATCTGCCGCCTTTGACATTAAAACTAAAGCGGCCAGCGTTGTAGCCGCGAGACCGGGATTCAGGTAGCCCGGCAAACCATTCCCGAATAGGGGTAAATGCCCCTGTATAGGTCGCCGGGTTTGATCGCGGCGTTCTGCCGATAGGGGATTGGTCAATATCCACAACCTTATCAACCTGATGTAGGCCTTCTATCCGGTCAAGCGCGGCAGGGACTTCACGTGCGTTATGAAGCCGCCGTGCCATGGTTTTCCATAAGGTTTCCAAAACCAGAGTTGATTTGCCGCCACCTGATACCCCGGTGATGCAAGTAAAGATACCAAGGGGGAAATCAACATCAAGGTTCTTAAGATTGTTACCTCGTGCGCCTTTCAGGCTGATCATTCGGCTTTTATTGCGCTTTCTGCGCTTTGCCGGAATGGCGATTTCCTCAACCCCTGATAAATATTTCCCGGTGAGGGATTTCGGATTGGCCAGAATATCATCCGGCACCCCTTCAGCAACAACATAACCGCCATGAACCCCTGCACCGGGGCCCATATCGATAACATGATCGGCGGCTAAAATGGCCTCTTCGTCATGTTCAACAACCAAAACCGTATTTCCTAAATCCCTTAACCGTTTCAGGGTCTTGATCAAACGGTCATTATCGCGCTGATGCAGGCCGATAGATGGTTCATCCAGCACATAAAGAACACCTGTCAAACCAGAGCCTATCTGTGATGCCAACCGGATCCGCTGTGATTCGCCCCCTGATAACGTCCCAGAAGCTCGTCCAAGTGACAAATACCTCAACCCGACATTGGATAAAAACGTCAAACGCTCCAATATTTCTTTTAGAATACGGCTGGCGATCTGGTTTTCTTGATCGCTCAATTCATGGGAAACTGCGGCAAACCAATCCAGGGCATCGCCGATTGATAAGGTGGAAATCTCGGCAATATCCTTATCGGTGATTTTCACAGCTAGGGCTTCTGGCTTAAGCCGCTTACCGCCGCAACTATCACAAGGATGATCAGCTTGATATTTGCCGAGCTCTTCTCTTATCCAAGCCGAATCTGTTTCACGCATCCGGCGTTCCAGATTAGGGATAACCCCCTCAAACGGCTTTTTGTTCCGGTATGACCGCAACCCATCATCATATTCCATGGTAATCGGCACATTGTCTGACCCGAAAAGAATGGCGGCTTGATGTTCCTCAGCTAACTGATCAAATGCGGCTGTCATGGAAAATCCATAATGCCGCGCTAACGACATTAAGGTTTGTTGATAATATTTTGCTGTTCCTGATGCCCAAGGGGCAATAGCCCCATCCGATAGGGTTTTTGAAGAATTAGGCACAACCAGTTGCCTATCAAAATGGCTGGTTTTGCCAAGTCCGTCACAATCTGGGCAAGCCCCAAAAGGATTGTTGAAAGAAAACAGCCTTGGTTCAATCTCATCAATAGAAAACCCACTGACAGGGCAAGAGAATCTGGCTGAATACACATCCTCATTACCAGTGTCGGCTTCTTCCGCAATAAGCAAGCCATCAGAATGTTTTAAGGCGGTTTCGGTAGAATCCGCTAGGCGAGTAGGTAAATCATCATCGTCATGGCGGATCACAACACGGTCAACAACCAGAGAAATATCATGCTTCTTTTTTTTGTCTAAGGTTGGCAGGGCGTCCATCTCAAACATTTCCCCATCAATTTTGACGCGCTGAAAACCACTAGCATGATAGCTGGCAAGCTCTTTGCGGTATTCGCCTTTGCGCCCCCGCACCACAGGCGCCATCAGATAAAGCCGTGTGCCATCTGTCATAGCCATCAGACTATCTACCATCTGGCTAACGGACTGGCTTCGGATCGGCAAACCTGTTGCGGGAGAGTAGGGGATGCCAACACGCGCCCAAAGCAGACGCATATAATCATAAATCTCAGTTACCGTGCCAACGGTAGATCGGGGATTGCGCGATGTGGTTTTCTGTTCAATTGATATCGCTGGTGATAACCCCTCAATCAAGTCGACATCTGGCTTTTGCATCATTTCCAGAAATTGCCGCGCATAAGCCGATAGCGATTCGACATAACGGCGCTGACCTTCGGAATAGATGGTATCAAAGGCAAGGCTGGATTTACCCGAACCAGAAAGCCCTGTGATCACAACAAAACGATCACGCGGCATATCAACAGAAATATCTTTGAGATTATGCTCCCGTGCGCCTTTTACGCTGATGCTTTTCATGGCTAGGGCAGAGGATGAGGGGATTGTTGTTTCTGGCATGAGATCACTATAAATGGGGGTTTCAAAAAAGGCAAAATACTAATAAGGTTATCTATACAACATTGGATGCATTTCGCATTTTTCAATCGCTGACAAGAACAAGTTTGCCAATTGGTTGACCAAGCGGCTTTAATACAAAAATAAACACCTGAATCGGAGAAAAACACATGAGCGGTAGCGTCAACAAGGTTATCCTGATTGGTCGCCTAGGCAATGACCCACAGATAGCAACTCTAAACAGTGGCGACAAGGTGGTGAATATGTCACTTGCCACATCGGAACGCTGGAAAGACCGCAATAGCGGTGAAGCCCGTGAGCGCACCGAATGGCATCGTGTTGTGATTTTCAACGAAAACCTCGCACGGGTAGCCGAACAATATCTCAGAAAAGGCAGCATGGTCTATATCGAAGGTCAGCTTCAGACACGAAAATGGACAGACCAATCAGGGGTTGAGAAATACACAACCGAGGTGGTTTTGCAACGCTATCGCGGGGAATTAACCATGCTTGGCGGTCGCGGTGACAGTGGCGGCGGTGACTACCAAAATAACAGCATGGCTGGCGGCAGTCCTGGGAGTGTTTCTGGCGGCGGTTCAGGCGGGGCTATGGGCGGAAATGATCGGGCATCAGTGGCGCCGCCAATGGGCAATGATCTTGATGATGACGTCCCCTTTTAGGTCATCTCTCTGCTGATCCATAAGGATCAATCGGCCCAAAACCTGATTTCGTCTTTTTGACACAATATCTGGTATTTCTGGCAACATAGTGCTATAATATCTAGCATAATAACTATGTATTGAGGGCATCTCTTGTCAGATCAAAATCCACCTTCTGCACCCCCTTTCCGAAGCGGTGAAGAAAACATTTCTATCACCGATGAATTGCGGAAATCCTATCTCGATTACGCCATGAGCGTGATTGTATCACGGGCGCTACCTGATGTGCGTGATGGCTTAAAACCTGTTCATCGCCGTATTCTCTATGCCATGATGGAAGGCGGCTATGACTGGTCAAAGCCTTACCGTAAATCAGCGCGTATTGTTGGTGATGTGATGGGTAACTATCACCCTCATGGGGATTCGGCGATTTATGACTCTCTGGTTCGGATGGCGCAGGATTTTTCCATGCGCGTTCCGCTTGTTGATGGTCAAGGAAATTTTGGTTCTGTTGATGGTGATCCCGCGGCGGCGATGCGTTACACAGAATCGCGTCTTCAAAAAGTAGCAGAAAGCCTGTTACGCGATATTGATCGTGATACCGTTGATTTTATCCCTAATTATGATGAAACTCAGCTTGAACCATCAGTCCTGCCAGCAGAATATCCTAATCTTCTTGTTAATGGGGCAGGGGGTATTGCGGTTGGAATGGCAACCAATATCCCACCTCACAACCCGACTGAGGTCATTGCAGCCTGCATGGCCTATATTCAGAACCCGGACATCACTTTTGATGAGTTGTTAGAGATTGTTCCCGGCCCTGATTTTCCCACTGGCGGCATTATTATGGGCCGCAGTGGTATTCGCAGTGCGTTTGAAACCGGTAAAGGGTCTATTCCCATCCGTTCCAAAACGGAAATTGAAACATCAGGTAACCGCGACCGCATTGTGATTCACGAACTGCCTTATCAGGTCAATAAAGCGCAATTGCTGGAACGCATTGGTGAGCTGGTGCGTGATAAAATCATTGAAGGCATCAGCGATATTCGGGACGAATCCGACCGAAAAGGGATGCGCGTTGTCATTGATATGAAGCGTGACGCCCAAGGGGATGTCGTTCTCAATCAGTTGTTCCGACATACCCGAATGCAAACCAGTTTTGCTGTCAATCTGCTGGTGCTGGATCAAGGCACACCCAAGCAGATGGGGCTTAAGCAAGTTATTGAGGCCTTTTGCCAGTTCCGCGAAACCGTTATCACGCGCCGAACACGGCATTTGCTGACCAAGGCTCGCGATAGGGCGCATATCTTAGCCGGATTGATGGTTGCCCTTGCCAGCATTGATGAGGTGATTGCCATGATCCGTCGTGCGCCTGATGCGGAAAGCGCACGCCATGAATTGACAAGCCGTGATTGGCCTGCGGCTGAGGTTGAAGGCTTTATCAATCTGATTGATGATCCCGGCCATGCTGTGACTGATGGCAAATATCGTCTGTCGGAAACACAGGCGCGGGCAATCCTTGAATTGCGGCTTCAGCGTTTAACCGGCATGGAACGTGACAAGCTTGCCGAAGAAACAGGTGAACTTGCTGAAAAAATTAAAGAATATCTGTCTATCTTATCTAGCCGTGAGCATCTGGTCCGGATTATGCTTGAAGAATTAAGCGCCACAAAGGCCATTATGGAAAATCCCCGCCGGACAGAAATCTCTGATCAATTAGGTGATCAAGATGACGAAGACTTAATTCCGGTCGAAGACATGGTCGTGACCGTAAGCCATCGCGGTTATATCAAACGCGTGCCATTGTCTGATTATCGCGCCCAACGCCGTGGCGGCAAGGGGCGTTCAGGCATGAAAACACGGGATGAAGATTTCGTAACTCGCGTTTTTGTCGCCAATACGCATACGCCTATACTGTTTTTTACCTCAACAGGTCTGGTTTATCAGTTGAAATGCTATCGTCTGCCTTTATCAGCACCGCAAGCCCAAGGTAAGGCTATGGTCAATCTGTTGCCGATCACCCCTGATGAGACCATTCAAACCGTTATGCCCATGCCAGAGGATAAAGAGCAATGGGATGTCATGAATGTGGTCTTTTCCACGGCCAAAGGGAATATTCGCCGCAATATGTTATCAGATTTCACTAACATAAAGCGAAACGGCAAGATTGCGATGAAACTGGCTGAAAATGATAGATTAATTTCAGTTATGCCTTGTCATGATGATGCTGAAATCTTAATCGCTACGGCTAATGGTAAGGCCATTCGGTTTGGGCTTGATCAAATCCGTGTGTTCCGCGGCAGAGACAGCACAGGCGTACGCGGCATCCGACTATTGGAGGATGACGAGGTGGTTTCCATGTCCATCCTTGATCAGTCCATAGAACAATATATTTTGGCTGTGACGGAAAACGGTTATGGCAAGCGCACAAAGGTCAGCGATTACCGTGTCACAAACCGCGGCGGTCAAGGTGTTGCTAATATTGTGACCTCACCCCGAAACGGTAAGGTCGTGGCATCATTTGCCGTCACCGAAGACGATCAGCTGATGATGGCAACAGACCAAGGTAAGGTTATTCGTATCCGCGTTTCTGGCGGGGAAGGGGATAATATCCGTGTCGCTGGTCGCCAAACCCAAGGCGTGACCTTATTTTCTGTAGATGAGAACGAAAAACTGGTTTCCGTTGGTGTGATTCAGGAAAAAGATCAAGGTGATGATGATGACGATGACCTCGCATCAGATGCGCCAGATGATACCGCGATTGCCAATGCCGTTCCTGATGCTGATGATGGCGATGATGCCCAAAATAGCCATGATGATCATGATACGGACGCAGGGGATGACAACACATGACGCATATTGCCATCTATCCCGGCACATTTGATCCTGTCACTAACGGGCATATTGATATCATTGTTCGCGCTGGCCATATGACTGACCGTCTGATTGTTAGCGTGGCAAAAGATGGTGGTAAAACCGCGTTATTTTCGCTGAAAGAGCGCGTTGCCATGGTTGAAGAGCAAATTGAGACTATTCGCAAGACACATCATGGGATCACGGCTGAGATCAAAGTTCAGCCGTTTTCAGGCTTGCTCATGCATTTTGCCGAACAACAAAAGGCAAAAATGATTTTCCGTGGCTTGCGCGCAGTTACGGATTTTGATTATGAATTTCAAATGACTGGCATGAACAGGCGCTTAAACCCGACTATTGAAACCGTATTTTTAATGGCGTCGGAAACCAACCAGTTTATCTCATCGCGCATGGTGAAAGAGATTGTCCAACTTGGGGGAGACATCAGCAGCTTTGTTCCCTCACAGGTAAAAGACGCTTTATTAGAAAAAATCAAATAAAATTGCTTAAATCTCATGTTTCTGGTTGCACTATTGGCTGAGATTTCATAGGTTGCCAAGACTTAGTGGGGGCGCGTAGCTCAGTTGGTAGAGCAAGTGACTTTTAATCACTGGGTCACAGGTTCGAATCCTGTCGCGCTCACCATTTTTTCTTTTTGAAAAAATGCCCCCCATCTTCCCCCTTAAAACCTTATCTGTTCCCCTTTGGAAACGCTGAATGGCTTGTCGCCTAGTTTTTGGCCCCTAGTCTTTGGCTTTGCTATCCGCCTCTGCCTTTGCCCTGATCTGGCTTAGGCTCATGCTTGGGGTAATGGATTCGGGGTCAATCTTGATATGGATGACAGCCAAACGATCAGCGGTTAACGCCGCTTTCATAACCTTAGGGAAATCTGCATCGCTTGTGACCTTAAAGGTGAGGGCGCCCATAGCCGCCCCAATCCCGCAAAAATCAGGATTAATTAGGCCAGTAAGGTCGCCACGACCCGGAAAATGCCTTTCTTGATGCATCCGAATAGTGCCATACATACCATTATCAACCACCAGAACAATGGGCTTTGCGCCAAATTGCCGTGCTGTGGCTAATTCCTGCATCGTCATTTGAAAACATCCATCACCGGCAAAGGCCACCACCGGCTGGTTTGGATAGCGCAAAGATGCCGCCACGGCGGCAGGGATGCCATAGCCCATTGATCCTGATGTTGGTGACAACTGGCTAGAGGGATGACGGAAATGATAAAAGCGATGTAACCACACCGCGTAATTTCCAGCCCCATTCGTCATTATGGCATCATCAGGCAAGTGATCACGAAGCCATGCCACCACCTTGCTCATATTGACTTCACCTGGTTGGTGGTTTAACGGGGCAGTCCATTCTTGATACGACGCATGGGCGGCGGTGATGCGCGGCGTTGCCGCAACAGGGGATGATCGTTTTAATAATCCGGCGATAGCCTCGGCCTCTGTGCTAACAATACCAAGGCTAGGGGTATAGACACGGCCAATTTCATTCGGGTCGCGGTGAATATGAACAAACGGCATCTGCGGCGTAGGGATAGCAAACAATTCATAACTTTGTGATGGGATTTCGGACATTCTGCCGCCTAGTAACACGACCAGATCGCTTTCCTTGATGCGCGATAAAAGCGCAGGATTACAGCCAAGGCCTAAATCACCAGCATAAGCCAAACTCAGGCTGTTCATTAATCGCTGACGGCGAAAGGAAGCAACCACAGGCACATCCATCCGCAAGGCCAGCGTTTCCAGATTGGCAATGGCCTGATCAGACCAACACGGGCCACCAACGATCAGAACTGGACGTTGGGCAGAGGATAGCATTTCAGCCAATTGATCAAGGTCTTGATCAATGCCATCTGACGGGGGTGTGGGGTGGGACAACGGCAGAATCGCGGGCTGATCCACGAGGTCATATAGCATATCTTCTGGCAAGCTGATCACCACCGGGCCGGGGCGACCGGATAGGGCTGTTTGCCATGCCTGAGCCATAATGTGAGGGGTTGAATTGGCATCGTTAATTTCAAAAACCTGTTTTACCATATCGCCAAAATATTTATGGTAATCCACTTCTTGAAACGCATCACGGCCCTTCATATCCCGTGCCACTTGGCCAATCAGTAATATCATTGGGGTTGAGTCTTGTTGGGCGATATGCACCCCTGATGAGGCATTAGTAGCCCCGGGGCCACGCGTGACCAGCGCAATACCGGGGCGATGGGTCATTTTACCATCTGCCCCCGCCATGATCGCGGCCCCGCCCTCATGACGAGCTAATATGGTTTCGATAGAACTGTCCTGAA
>CBFHXL010000012.1:0-55452 GCA_965659785.1 Puniceispirillales bacterium (SeqCode) | reverse complement strand
CAAGGACAGCACGCCCAAGGATAGCACGCCCAAGGATAGCACACCAAGACATAAAGGTGTCTAGCCTCACCCTTGGCGATCAAGGGCGGAGCGTTTTAATCTAGCATATCCGCCGGCCTTACCGCTTTTGGGTTTTCCGTTACCAGCCTTAGGCTTGCCGCCGGGGGCGGAATGCTTTTTGGGTTTGCCGGATTTAGCCGTGTTCGGCTTTGCCCAACCTGCCTTGCCTTGTTCTTTTCTGTCACCAGATTTTGCATTGGATTTTGCAGGGGATGCTGTAGGGGATTTTGCCTCACCAAAAGGGCCTTTGCCAGGCTTGGTGCTTTTCTTGAACTTAGGCTTTTGCGCGGCGTCGGTGTTGCTCCGGTCATCAAATTTTGATTTGGGTTTCGCGCTGTGCTTTTGGTTAGGCTTTGGTTTTGGTTTAACTCGGACTGATGGCTTTTGGCTATCATCAAACTCTGATCCCTCTGACCATGGCTTATAAGACTTTGATTTATAAGATTTGGGTTTATCTGATCTGGATTTGCCAGAATATGGCTTATCAGAATAAGGTTTGTCAGATCGGGGCTTATCAGATCGGGGCTTGTCATGGCGCGGTGCGCTATGGTCTCTTGCCCGTTTAGGGGGCCGCCCTCGTCCCATGCCTTTACCGCCACGACCGCCAAGACGGTCGCCACGCGAAGATGAAGGAAGATCAGCAACCAGTTGCCCATCAGAATCTGTAATAATCAGTTTGCCGCCTGCCACCTTCATGATCGGGCGAAGCTTGCGCTGTTCATCCGGGGCGCAGAAAGATACTGCCAAGCCTGCTAATCCGGCACGGCCAGTTCTGCCAATGCGGTGAACATAGGCTTCAGGCGTATCGGTTAGGTCAAAATTAACAACCAACCCAATACCGGCGACATCTATCCCTCTTGCTGCGACATCGGTGGCGATCAGGGCCTTTAATTCTCCTCGGCGAAACTTATTTAACACTTTCTGGCGCAGACGCTGATTCATATCCCCATGCAGGGCATCAATCGCATAGCCTTGGCGTGCCATTGCTCGTGATAAGGTATCTGCCCTGCGCTTTGTCCGAATAAAGACTAGCACTTGTTCATCGGGTCTTTCATCCAATAGCGCAGTTAAGGCTTCACGCTTATCATCTTCAGGCATAAGCATGACGCGCTGATTGATTTTCTCAGCGATATTTCCGCTATGTGGGGCTTTGATTTCCACCGGATCAGTCAGAAACTCTGCGGTCAGCTTACGAATTTCAGGCGGCATTGTTGCCGAAAACAGCATGGTTTGTCGTGGGCGCGGTAAAGCTGAGGATATCCGCTTAATGGCTGGATAAAACCCCAGATCAAGCATATGGTCAGCTTCATCAAGGATAAAATGGCTGATGCTATCGAAACGAAACACGCCGCGCTTGACCAAATCTTCAAGCCGCCCCGGCGTGGCAACCACAATGTCGGCGCCTTTGTTAAGGCCGCGGATTTGTTCATCATAACGCGCGCCGCCAAAAACCGTCATATGGCGCAAATTCATATCGGCGGCTAGCTTACGGATATTTTCTTTGATCTGGATCGCTAACTCACGCGTGGGGGCAAGGATCAAAGCCCTAGGCGACCCTCCGGGGCGTGTTGGCTCACCTCTGTTCAAATGGGTTAATAGGGGCAATAGAAACGCGGCTGTCTTGCCGGTTCCGGTTTGCGCCAAGCCGACCAGATCACGGCCTTTCAGCAACTCTGGAATTGCCATGGCTTGAATAGGTGTTGGGGTTGTTAAACCTTCGCGTGTCAGTGCCTCCATCAACAGGTCATCCAGATCAAAACTGGAAAAAAGGTCTATGTTGCTGTCGTTGGATAAAGGCTCGCTACCCTCATATGAAGGGTCTGCGGAGGCGGATGAAGAAGGGGTCATGGATTTTAATTTCTAGCTCTTTGGCTGTCGCTCGGTCATGGATCAACCTACTCAGGCACCATAACACTGGCTTCTCATGCGCCTTTCTGGGGAATTTGTCAATCCGTGGCCTGTTGTTTCGCTCTGCAATGGATTGCGGAAGCGGCCAAATTATGCTTACAGTTTAGCAAGTGTGATCATTCTTTATTCAGGGCAAATCATCTTATTGCCTGATCAGTTTTTTATAAAAGTTATGAATTAAGGCGAGTGCGTTGATGGAAGTGTTTGATACGGTGATTATTGGCGCAGGGTCTGCTGGCTGTGTACTGGCAGGGCGGTTGGCGGAAGACAAGCAAAACCACATTCTTGTGCTTGAGGCTGGCGGCCCTGATCGCTCCCCGTGGTTGCACCTTCCGATTGGATACGGCAAGACGTTTTATCATCGCGGGCTTAACTGGATGTTTGAAACTGAACCCGAAGCAGGGCTTAATCATCGGGTCAGTTATTGGCCGCGGGGTAAGGTTGTTGGTGGGTCAGGCGCAATTAATGCCATGGTTTATGCGCGTGGTCTGCCGAATGATTTTGATGATTGGGCGGCGGCTGGTGCCAAAGGGTGGGACTGGCAGATGGTTGAAAAAACCTATCAGGCGATGGAAACCCAAATCGCGCCTGATGGTCAAAAAACCGGTCATGGCCCGATGACAGTTCAAGATGTCTCTGATCAGATACATCCGGCAAATCGGTATTTCTTTGACGCGGCGGATGAATTGGGTATCCCCCGGCAAGAGGATTACAATCAGTCGCCTTATGCTGGGGCTAGCATCTACCGCATTAACACCCTTGGCGGCAGGCGCAATGCCTCATCACGGGCATTGTTAAAGCCAGCACTGCGGCGCGGAAATATCACGCTCCGCACTCATGCTTGTGTTAACCGCCTTCATATTCGTGATGGCCGTGCTGTGTCAGTGTCTTATTTTTGGCGCGGCAAAGAACATACTGTTGCTGCTAATGCCGAGATTATTCTTGCCGCTGGTGCGGTAGCTTCACCAGCTATTTTGGAACGCTCTGGCGTTGGTGACGGCAAACGCTTATCCCAGCATGGCATCACCCTTGCGGTGGATAACCCGAATGTCGGGGCGCATTTGCAAGATCATATCGGGGTCAATTATTATTTTAAGGCAACAGAGCCAACCCTGAATAACATTTTACATCACTGGCCGGGACGAATAAAGGCAGCAATTCAATATGCCTTTACCCGGCGAGGGCCATTAGCGTTATCAGTAAATCAATGCGGAGGGTATTTTCGTAGTGACCCAAACTTAACATGGCCTGACCAACAGCTTTATTTTAATCCTGTCACATATACTATGACCCCATCTGGCACGCGAAGCATTATCAATACCGACCCTTTTCCGGGGTTTATTATCGGCTTTAATCAAGCCCGCCCGACCAGCCGTGGGCATATTCATATTCGTTCTGCTGATGTGGCAGATCAGCCTCTTATTACCCCTCATTATCTGACCACGAATGAAGACTGCCAAAGTGTGATCAGAGGCGGTAAATTATGCCGTGATTTTGCCATGACGGATAGCATGAAGACCTTAATTGATACGCCATTTGTTAACGATATTACCAGCATGAGTGATGACGATATCCTAGAGGACTTTCGGCAAAGATCAGGCACGGTGTTTCATCCGGTAGGCACCTGCCGAATGGGGCGTGATGCCAAAACCGCTGTTGTGGATCATAAATTGCGTGTCTTTGGGGTAGATGGGTTGCGGGTGGCTGATGCTTCTGTTTTTCCTAATATTACCTCAGCCAATACCAACGCGCCAACCATGATGCTAGCTTGGCGCGCCGCTGATCTGATCCGTGAGGACAGGTAATACGCGCAAGTGCGATTGGCGATTTTATTACGTCAGGCCAATAGGCTTGTTAATCAAAACGTTCAGATCAGCCGCCTCAGATTAGCCATCATGGGTATCGCGGCTATCTTTTGGAACATGACGGCGTTTGGTCATGCTGTAATCGCGCAGAACTTCGACCACACGAATCCGATAGTCATCAAAAATGTCTTTTCTGCCTCGTGCTTGCGCTTTGCGATGCTCTTTAACGTTCCGCCAGCGGTCAACCGCGGCTTCATCTTCAAAAAACGAAACGGATAGATATTTATCAGGGTTGGTTAGGCTTTGAAATCTCTCAATCCCGATAAAGCCCTCTGTGGCTTCAGCGATGGGGCGAATTTCCGCGGCGAGGTCAAGATACTCTTCCATTTTTTCTTTCTTGGGGAACATTTCAAAAATTATGGCAATCATGGTGCCTCCATGGGTGTATTTTTTTTGCGATCACCTAACCGTTTAGCCCTACTCATATTCTGATGGTACTTTCCCTTTTTCAGATAAGCAAGTGATCACGCCATCACCACGCCCCAGATCAAACGGCATCCCAACAGAATAAGCGCTATATGGGCGATATGATAAAACCCTTTATCTGTCATGCGCCGGTTTAGCCATTTTCCTATGCTGACCCCAAGTGGAATAATCGGCATCAAAACCAGCGTGATAAATAGCGTGGATGAGGTGAACATACCCAATTGGAAAAAGAAGGGCAGTTTTGCAACATTAATAGAAAAGAAATACCATGCGCTGGTGCCGACAACCAAAAAACGATGCATCTTCATTGGCAAAAGATAAACTTGAATAGGGATGCCTCCGGTTAAGGAAATAAAAGAGGAAAAGCCTGATAGGCCGCACCAGATGGCGGCACGCGATTTCAACCGGCCTCGTAACTGCCGCGCCTGTTGGCGTTGATTTAACAGGATAAGGGGGGATTTGACACGGAACCAATACCGCCCGCCCATAAAAAGTGCAATCAGACCAATGAGCGCTTTGAGCATGGCGTCATTAATGACGCTGATCAGAATATAACCAAACACCTGACCAATCACGCCAAACACAACCATCCATAACAGCACCTTCCAGTAGCTGTATCCACGCCAAATCCATATCGCCCAGATATCCGTCAACAGATAAAGCGGCAAAAGAATAGCTAGCGTTTCTCTGGCTGGAAGAATAGTGAGCATAAGAGGCGCAGATAAAGACGCCACCGCACCGCCAAAACCCGATTTGGCAATTGCCATGAGCAATACCGACGCCCCACAAATGACCCAAAAGATAAGGGGTGAGCCGTCGTTAAAAGGTGGTGCCATCAGGTGATGCGAAAAAAGATCATGTAACATATTGTGAAATCGGCATTGATAATAATGAGGTTAGCCTTAACCCACCGTAATAGAAAGTGGCCATCATGCGCCATTTTTAGGCGCGGCGCAAATGTAGGCATTTGGATAGGCCCTTTTCTGATGCTAAATAGGGATCGGGCAAATGGGCATATTAGGACAAATCACCTTTACAAGATGACTGTCTCTGATTAGTGTTTTTATTCGCTAGATGATTTAATCAAAAGGATATCTCTTATGAACTCGTCCGCTACTCCATTTTCAACATTATCCGGGCATATCCTGCCACGGCTCTTTTCAGAAACTCCGCTTTTGCGTCAGATAGTTTTGGTACTTGCTGGCAGCCTGTTTATCGCCGCGATGGCGCAGTTATCCTTTCGGATGCTGGGATCACCTGTTCCTGTCACAGGTCAGACTTTTGCTGTTCTGCTGGTTGGTATGGCGCTTGGTTCACGCCTTGGTGCGCTGGCCGTACTAGCCTATTGCCTTGAGGGGATTTACTTCCCTGTCTTTGCTGAGGCGCGCACTTGGGCGCATCCTTTCACCCTTTATACCGCTGGCTATTTGGTTGGCTTTATTGGTGCCGCTTATGTTGCTGGCTTTCTGGCAGAACGCGGTTGGGATCGCAGTGTCATTGGCACCGCGCTTGCCATGATCATTGGTAATGCCGTGATTTATGTGCCGGGTATGCTTTGGCTTGGCTATATGTTGGCCCCTGCCCCTGTCACCGATGTGATGTATAAGGGTATGGGCGTCTTTATGGCTGGTGATGTGCTAAAGATTATTCTTGCGGTTGCGCTTTTCCCAACCCTTTGGAAAATGCTTAATCGCCGCTAATTCAGCACGATAAGGCCAAGATGATTTTTTGATGATCTTTTAAGGATAGCAGGGGAAACCCTGCTATTTTTTTTATGGGTATGACCTCTGTTTATCAGCTTGGTTGCGGCGCAGGGACAGGAAAGGCGCGTTCCCTGATCAACAGATGAATAATGAAAGCGCCAAACCCTGCCGCCAGATTAATATCCCACATCAGATCATAACTGCCTGTGCTGTCGTAAATCTTACCGCCAAGCCATGCGCCCAAAAATGACCCCAGTTGATGAGACAGAAACACGAATCCATATAGTGTCGCCATGTAGCGTGGCCCAAAAAATGTTCCGATTAATCCACTGGTCAACGGGATCGTGCCGAGCCAGAAAAACCCCATCGCCATTCCAAAAAGAATAGCCGATGTTGCCGTCACCGGCATGGTGATGAATAAGGCAATGATAATGGTTCGGGCTAGATAAATCAGCGCAAGCGGTACTTTGTTTGCCATTCTGCCGCCAATCCAACCAAAAAATATCGCCCCAAAAATATTGAATAGCCCGATCAAGGATAACGCCCATGAGGCAATGGATTCGGCAATCCCATTATCCTGAAGATAAACCGGCAGATGCGTGGTAATAAAAACCAGATGCAGGCCACAAACAAAAAACCCAACCACCAGCATGATATAATCACGCGAGACAAAAGCGTGTTTTAAGGTTGGCCCAAGACCAGAATCCACCACCATGCTAGTGGTAGTGCCTTGCGCGCCTTTTAGCCCATAGCCTACGGCAATCATAGCGCTACCAATCATGGAAAGGGTGATCATGGCAAAATGCCAGCCATATCCAAGGATGATCAGTTGCGTGATCGGGACAAGCATAAATTGACCAAATGACCCAAGTGAGGTGACAAGACCAATAGCTAAGGTGCGCTTGCCTTCGGGGGCGGCTCTGCTGACGGCACCAATAGCCACCGCCATGCCTGCGCTTCCCAGACCTAGTCCAAAAAGGAAATTGCCAAGAATAAGTCCGCTAGGCGTCACCATATATGCCATGGTCAATAGACCAAGAACATAAAATACACCGCCAAGAGATGCCACTTTCCAGCCGCCAATGCGGTCGCTAATAGCGCCAAATAACGGGGACGACAGCCCCCATAGAATATTTTGAATGGCAATGGCGAAAGAAAACAGCTCTCTGCCTGTGCCCATTTCAAGGCTGATGGGGGTAAGGAAAAGCCCCATGGTCTGGCGGATACCGAGGCCAACCGTAACAAGCACTGATGCCGAAAAAAGAATGATTAACCAGCGATTGTTCATGCTACTATCCTGAACCAAATACATTTGGGCGTAATACACTTGACCTTAAGGCAGTCTATTACCCTGCGCAAGCCGGATATGCAGAAGGGGCATCATCACAAGTGTTGAAAACCTTATGGTTAGACGGTATGAAAATGTAGTCGTAGGTGGGTGGAGAAAGACATGAAAATTACGGTGATTGGGACAGGATATGTAGGGCTGGTTTCAGGAACCTGTTTTTCAGAGTTTGGTTTCCATGTGACCTGTGTTGATAAAGACACATCCAAAATTAAACAGCTGCAACAAGGCCAAATCCCGATTTATGAACCGGGATTAGATGATCTGGTTCAGCGTAATGTTGCGGCAAAGCGATTACATTTCACCACAGAAATCACCAATGCCATCATTGATGCTGACGCGGTTTTTATTGCCGTTGGTACCCCTGAGCGCCGCGGTGATGGTCACGCGGATTTAAGCTATGTTTATGCTGCCGCTGAGGAGATAGCCCCGCATCTTCACAGCTATACGCTGGTGGTGACGAAATCAACCGTGCCTGTGGGTACCGGACGAGAAGTTGAGGCAATCATTAAACGCACAAACCCTGATGCGGATTTTGATGTGGCCTCAAATCCTGAGTTTTTACGCGAAGGGTCTGCGATTGCCGATTTCATGCGCCCTGATAGGGTTGTGGTAGGGGCAGAAACCCCAAAAGCCCAAGACATGATGAAAGCGCTTTATCGTCCGCTTTTCTTGCTTGAGACCCCCATACTCTTTACCAATCTTGAAACCTCTGAGCTGATCAAATATGCCGCCAATGCGTTTTTAGCGGTGAAAATTTCATTTATCAACCAGATGGCAGACCTGTGCGAAAAAATTGGCGCGGATGTGCATGATGTTGCCAAAGGGATGGGGCTGGATAAACGCATTGGGCCAAAGTTTCTGCATCCCGGGCCGGGTTATGGCGGTTCCTGTTTTCCCAAAGACACGCAGGCTTTGGTGCGAACCGCCAGTCAATATGACGCCCCGGTGAGCATTGTTGAAGATGTGGTGCGTTACAACGCTGCCCGTAAGCAAAGCATGGGCAAACGCATTATTTCCGCGGCTGGTGGTGAGGTGTCTGGCAAGACGATTGCCATTCTTGGTCTTGCGTTCAAACCAGAAACAGATGATATGCGAGATAGCCCTGTGCTGGATATTATTCCGCAACTGCTTGATGAAAAGGCCACGATCAAAGCCTATGATCCTGCCGCTATGGAACAGGCCGCAAAGCTTTTGCCAGATGCGGTTGAATATTGTGATCAGGCAGATACAGCGATCACAGATGCAGATATTGTTGTCATTGTGACAGAATGGAATGAGTTTAGGGCCATCACCCCTCACAGCCTAGCCACCAAAATGGCAGGCCGCTTACTGGTCGATTTGCGTAATATTTATGATCCTGTCGCGGTCGTTGAGGCGGGGCTTGATCTGGTTAATATTGGCCGTATGAAGCCATCATCAAAAGGACTAGCATAAACAGATCACCGCTAGAGATAAGGGCATGACAATGAATATCCGAGACCATCTTATGGCATCCGCCGCCGTCAAAGAACGCGCCGCGGAGACCTGTGTGGAGGCTGCTGAACAAGCGGCCATGGCTATCGCCGCGTCTTTGCAATCAGGCGGAAAACTGATGCTTTGTGGAAATGGCGGCTCTGCTGGCGATGCCCAGCATCTCGCGGCGGAATTTGTGGCTACCCTTGATCATCGTCGCCCACGTCCGGGGCTAGCCGCATTGGCGCTGACCACGGATACCTCTTTTCTGACTGCCTATGCCAATGATTTTGGTTTTGAAGGCGTCTATCAAAGACAACTTGAAGCCTTAGGCAAAGCTGGTGATGTTTTCATTGGGATTTCTACCAGTGGCAATTCGGCAAATGTGGAAAAGGCGATGGCTTATGCGCGCAACAATGGAATTACCACCATTGCTATGACAGGTGAGGGTGGCGGCAAACTGGCCGCTGTTGCGGATATCCTCATCGCGGTGCCTAGCCAGTCCACCATGCATATCCAAGAATGCCATATTGCCCTTGGTCATGCTTTTACCGCTAGGGTTGAGGTTTTGCTGCAATCTTAATGTTGAGGCCTAATGTTGAGGCGCGAAAGCCGTTATGCCCATTTGCGGCGATCTTTTAGCATCTCACGGGCGGCGTTGCGACCGGGCAGGCCAGAAACGCCTCCGCCGGGATGCGCCCCAGACCCCCCAAGGTATAACCCCTTGATTGGCATTCGGTAATTTGCCGCGCCAACCACAGGCCGCATCGCATAAAGCTGATCAGCATGAAGTGAGCCATGAAAAATATCGCCGCCAATCATGTTAAGTTTGCGTTCAATATCAAGAGGTGAATTGATCTGTTTGGCGATAATGCTGTTTGCAAAACCGGGGGCGTGTTTTTCTACCGTAGCGATAACCGTGTTTGCGGCGTCATCTCTGGCGTCATCCCAGCTTCTGCCATCGGGAAGCTCACGGCGAAAATGCTGACAGAACAGGCTCATCACATGGTGGCCGTCAGGGGCAAGGCTGTCATCCAAAAGGCTAGGAATACACATCTCAATCACAGGCTCACGCGCCCATCCCACATCCATCGCATCACGCCATGCCTTTTCGATATAGCCAATAGAGGACATGATATTGACAGAGCCATTCAGCATCAGTTCAGGCGCTGTTTTGCTGTCTTTGAGGGCGGTAAAACGAGGCAGGTCTTTAAGCGCCAGATTCATCCGGAAACTGCCAGACTCAGATCGGTAGCCTTTAATTCTGCGGCTGAAATCAGGGGTGAGGGCATCATGATTGATAATGCGTCCAAACAAAATCTGAGGATGACAATTTGCTAAAACGGCTTTGGCCTTAATCTCTTCCCCGTTGCTAAGCCTGAGGCCAGTGATACGGTTGTCTTTGAGGATGGCTTCGGAAACTTCACTGCTGGTTTTAATCTCAGCGCCGCGATCACGGGCCGAGGCTGCCATCGCTTGCGTGATTGCCCCCATTCCTCCACGCGCGTGTCCCCATGCGCCATTCTTACCATTAGCCTGACCAAAATGGTGATGAAGCAACACATACGCGGTGCTAGGGTGATAGGGCGAGGCAAAATTGCCAACACTGCCGCTATAGGCCATGGTGCCTTTGAGGATATCGCTTTCAAACCAGCCATTCAGATAATCAGCGACAGACTTGGTCATCAATTCGGTCAGATGGGTGCGCAAATCCAGTGGCAATTTTGATAGAATCCGCCCTGATTTCCAAAGATCGCCAAGCTGACTGAACATCGGTTGCGACAGATTATATGGCGTTGAGCGCATTAGGCTGCGCACGCTGTCGGTGATGGCATCTAGAATCTCATCAAGGCGTTCATATTGCTTGGCGTCATGAGATGAGAACTTGGCTATCTCACGGATAGCGTCATTGGTGTCATTCGGCATCCATAAGGCCTGATCGCCATCAACGGTGATAGATGACCCTTCACGGGTAATCACCTCAAGCCCAAAGCGTTTGAGATCAAGGTCTTTAATGACCAGTTGATCAAGCAAACTAACCACATAAGAAAACTCCGAATTGCGGAACCCGGGGCTGAACTCAGTGGTAACGGCGGCACCGCCAATCACATCGCGCCGTTCCAGCATGATGACTTTAAGCCCCTTTGCCGCCAGATAACCCGCGGCGGTTAACCCGTTATGCCCAGCCCCAATAATTGCAACATCATATGACATGGTCCCTGTTCCTTTCGCATCGCCTTATTATCAAAGAATTATAAGGAAACTGAGGATAAGGGCAATGCTTGGCCTAGATTAAATCTTCCTTGGCCCATCCCCTAGCGGTACCAGCTCCACTCTAACGCTGTGACATTGGCGGCAAAGGTGTTGCGTTCATATTCTTTGGTCGCGGCATAGACTTTGGTATATTCTTCACCAAGCCATGTTTTCACGAAATCACTGTCACGGAACAACTGGATCGCCTCAGCCCAAGTATTTGGTAGCCCGTCCCGATTAGGCGCGTCATACGCGTTAGCCGTGGTCATTTCTGGTGGGGACATCTGGTGTTTAATGCCTTCTGCCATCGCCGCCAGAATAAGCGCAATGGTCAAGTAAGGGTTAATATCTGCGCTAGACGCCCGATGTTCCAGCCGCCGTGATTTTGCGCTACCCGAAGGCACGCGGAAATTGACCGTGCGGTTATTAATCCCCCAACTGCGATCAACAGGGGCGTAATGCCCCGGCAACATTCGCCGCCACGCATTCGCATTCGGGGCAAAGACCGCAAAACTATCTGCCAGATACGTTGCCATTCCGCCAACCGCATAGCGCAAGATAGGGTTTGAGGTTGGGTCGTCGCCATCCTTTTCCGCCATGACATTATTGCCCTTATCGTCCCAAAGGCTGACATGGAGATGAAATCCACTGCCCGTATCATTGGCAAAAGGCTTGCCCATAAAGGTGGTATCCAGACCATGACGCCGGGCAATGCGCCGAGCATGATATCGCAGAAGCGCGGCCTCATCCGCGGCACGTAAGGCATCGTCGTTATGCAGGATATTGATCTCATACTGACCGCGGCCATATTCCGTGATCGCCGTATCTGCACGCACCCCAGCCATCAGGCAAGTCCGGCGAATATCACTGACCACATCAGCAAACTCGTCAAACGCTTCAATGCCATAGATTTGGTTGGTTGGCTGCGACTCACCCGAAACCGGAATACGGGCGTATTGCCCCATGCCCTGATCATCAAGTTGCCGATCAATCAAATAAAACTCTAACTCAGGGGCAATCACAGCGTGCAACCCCATATCTTTGAGTTTGGCAATAACCCCGGCTAAAATGCTTCGCGGGTCGAGATGATGAGGGGTGCCATCATTATTCATCATCTGGATCAGGCAGGCCGCGTCAGTGCCGTTGCCATCGCTTAAGTCATGAAAACTGTCTTTGACCAAATGAAAGGGGAAATCTTCATCCCCGGTATCCCAGACCAGACCTGTTTCCGCCACAGATTCGCCAGTGGCATCCGTGCCATAGACACTTGCTGGCAAAAGCACCCCTTCAGAGAGAAGTTTTTCAAGCGCATCCGCAGGCAGAACCTTACCGCGCATGATGCCGTTGGAATCCGCAAACATTGCCGTGATGGTATCAAGATTTGGAAAATTTTTGGTGAGTGTTTTCAGTAATTGTGTCATGATAGACTTCCAATTTTGTCGCCAAGCGATATGGAAACAATTCTTAATTCTTCGATTGCTATCTTATTAATAGCACACATGATTTCATTTATGGCAAATAACATAAGGTAAACAAAATGGAAAATTCGCAGTTTGATCCCCTCGTTGCAACGGATATTGCCCATCATATGCATCCCTTTACCGATTACGGTCAGATGCAAAAAGAAGGCACACGCATTATCACCCATGCTGATGGCCATTATATCTATGACAGCAATGGAAACCGTATTCTTGATGGTATGGCCGGGCTTTGGTGCGTTAATGTTGGCTATGGCCGAAAAGAATTAATAGACGCGGCGATGGAACAGTTCAAAAAACTGCCCTATTACAATACCTTTTTTAAGACCAGCAATGAACCAGCGGCGCAATTATCTGAACGGCTGACTGATATCGCCCCTGAAAGCATTAATCATGTGTTTTATGCCAATTCGGGATCTGAAGCTAATGACACTATTGTTCGCATGGTGCGGCATTTCTGGGCGCTAGAGGGAAAGCCGCAAAAACGCATCATGATTAGCCGCGAATATGGCTATCACGGCAGTACGATGGTTGCCGCCAGCATGGGCGGAATGAGTGGCATGCATGAGCAAGCTTGCCGCCTGCCAGATTTTTCCCATATCCGCCCGCCTTATGGCTTTCTTTATCAAGGCAATATGGATGAAAACACCTTTGCTGATGTCTCTGCAGGCTGGCTAGAAGACCGCATCCAAGAGCTTGGCGCCGATAATGTGGCGGCGTTTATCGCTGAACCTATTCAAGGCGCTGGTGGGGTAATTATTCCGCCAGCTGGCTATTTTGATCGCATTCAGGATATCTGCCGTCGTCATGATATTCTTTTTGTCGCGGATGAGGTGATTACCGGTTATGGCCGCACAGGTCAGTGGTTTGCCAGCCAGACCTATAACCTCAAACCAGATTTGATGGCGACCGCTAAGGGGTTAACCTCAGGCTATCAGCCGATGTCGGCTGTGCTGGTGGGTGATCGGGTTGCTGATCGCTTGATTTCTGATGGTGGTGAGTTTTATCACGGCTTCACCTATTCCGGTCATCCTGTGGCGGCGGCGGTTGCGCTAGCTAACCTCAATCTGATTGAAAGCGAAGGCATGATTGATCGGGTGCGAACAGATACTGGCCCTTACTTTAATCAAGCTATTCAGCGTCTTGCTGATCATCCCATGGTTGGTGAGGTCAGAAGCCTAGGCTTGCTCGCGGCGGTGGAATTGGTCGAAAGCCGCGAAGGACCTAAGCATTTTTCAAATCAGGGTCATGCCGGTTCTGTGGTGCGTGATCATGCTATCACCCGTGGGCTAATGGTTCGGGCAGTGCGTGATGGCATGATTTTATCGCCGCCACTAACCTTTACACGGGCCGATATTGATGAAGTGATCCGTATTCTGGGTGACTCGCTTGATGATGCCTTAAAGACCCTTCATCTGGCATAATCATTCCTCTGGTTGAATAAAGATAGGAGATCATGATGGATTACAATGACTCGGATCAGGCGTTTTTGAAACAACAAATCAAAGGCACTAAGCATGAAATGACTTACGCCGGGGCGCTAAGCTTTCTGCGCCGAAAATATAGTCGTGACCTTGAAGGCATTGATCTGGTGGTTAGCGGCATTCCGTTTGATGGGGCGGTGACTAATCGTCCGGGGACACGTTTTGGCCCTAGGGCTATTCGGGCGGCGTCAACGGAATTGGCTAGTTTAGATGCTTTTCCCTTTGGCTTTAATCCCTTTGATACGCTTGCGGTCGTGGATTTTGGCGATTGTGCGCTTGACCCGCATAACCCGCAAAGCATCCCAGATGCGATCACCAATCACGCCAGATCAATTTTGTCTCATGGTTGCAAAATGTTGACTTTTGGTGGGGATCATTTCGTGGCTTTGCCGTTAATTCGCGCTCATGCTGAAAAACATGGGCCAGTGGCGTTAGTGCAATTTGATGCCCATTCCGATACATGGGAAGATGGCGGCTCGCCCTTAAATCATGGCTCCATGTTCTTGCAGGGGTTAAATGAAGGCGTGATTGACGCTTCGCGTTCCATTCAGGTGGGACTGCGGTCTTGGAATGATTCCGCCCATGGCATTGAAATTTTGACCAGCCCTTGGGTTCATCGCAATGGGATTGCGGCAACGCTTGAGATGATTATGGAACGGGTAGGGGATCATCCTGCTTATATCAGCTTTGATATTGATTGTCTTGACCCTGCCTTTGCCCCCGGCACAGGGACACCTGTTCCAGGTGGGCTAGCCAGTTGGCAAGCCTTGGAATTGATCCGCGGCTTAACCCCCCTTAACATGATTGGTATGGATTTGGTGGAGGTTTCACCTGCTTATGATCATGCGGATATTACCGCCATGGCGGCGGCAAATATTGCCCATGACTGGATTTGTGTGATGGCAGAAAAAGCCGGGGCCAAGCGTAAAGTGGTTGGCCGGGTCTAAGCCAACAATTACGATAAAGACAGAATGCCTTGATAGCATTCCGGCCGACGATCACGGAACAGCCCCCAACTGGCTCTCTCTAGGCGCATTGCCTCCATATCCACATCTGCCGTCGCAACGCTATTGGTCTGGTCCTGACATTCCGCGATCATCTTACCCGTATGATCAGCAATAAAGGACTGACCATAAAAGCGCATATCAATATCGCCGATAGTTTCATGGCCGATGCGGTTGCTCGCCGCCAGTGTCACCATATTCGCGGCCGCATGGCCTTGCATGGTGCGTTGCCAATGACCGCTTGAATCCAGGGAAGGGTCATTTGGCTCAGAACCAATAGCCGTCGGATAAAGCAGAATATCTGCACCTTGTAAGGCCATAATTCGGGCCGCCTCAGGAAACCATTGGTCCCAACAGATCGCGACGCCAACCTTGCCAAAGGCAGTGTTCCAGACGCGAAAGCCAAGATCACCGGGGTTGAAATAAAATTTTTCCTCATAACCGGGGCCTTGGGGCAAATGGGTCTTTCGGTAAAGCCCCATCTGTGTGCCGTCAGCGTCAATCATCATGACAGAATTGAAATAGGCATTTTGGCTTCGTTCAAAAAAACTGATGGGGCAGACCACGCCTAGCTCTTTTGCCAATGCGCTAAACCGCCCCAGAAACGGATGGTCATCTGCGGCATGGGCATAGGCAAAATAGTCCTTTTTCTGCTCCGGGCAGAAATACACATTGGCAAACAGCTCTTGCAACAAAATGATATTTGCGCCTTTCGCCGCCGCCTCACGCACCAAGGCTTCGGCGCGATCCAGATTAGCGGCGCTATCCCACCCACATTCCATTTGCGTAATAGCGATACGGGTCATGACCGATGCTCCATTCCGATGAGAAAGTTAACCGTGTTGATACCAATATCTCGCACAGCATAACCGCCTTCCATGACGGTTAAGGTGGGCAGACCCAATGCGGTTATGCGCTTGCCCATATCAATATAATCCGTGCTTTTTAGCTTAAAGAAACTGATCGGATCATGTTCAAAGGTATCTGCCCCAAACGAAACAATCAGACTGTCAGGGGCATAATCGCTAATTGCCGATATGGCATGATCCAGCGCTTCACCCCAAACCGAATAAGGGGTGTTGGGGGGTAGGGGATAATTCATATTAAAGCCGTCACCAGCGCCATGTCCGGTTTCGGCCTTATGCCCTAGGAAATGGGGAAACGCATCATTAGGATCACCGTGAAGAGATAAGAAAAGCACATCGTCCCGATCATAAAAAATAGCCTGAGTGCCGTTTCCATGGTGGAAATCCACATCCAAAATGGCAACGCGCCTCGCGCCTTGATCGCGCATATGTTGGGCCGCGATAGCAGCGTTGTTGATAAAACAATATCCGCCAAACTGGTCGCGTGAGGCATGATGCCCGGGGGGGCGACACAGTGAGAAAGCCAGTTGGTTTTTGCCAGAGGCAATCATATCTGCGCCAGTAAGCGCTACCTGAGCAGAGGCATAGGCCGCTTCAACCGTGTTTTTGGCGATTGAGGTTTCGCAAGACAAAGCATAATAACCTAACTTGCCTTCGATAAAATTGGGAATATGCGGCGATGGCATAGACCGCGATGGCCACACCGTGGGGATCATTTCCCCTTTCATACCTTCCGCTTCCCATTCTTGCCATGCTGTATCAAGAAAGGCCAAATAGCCAGCGTCATGTATAGCGGCAATCGCAGGAGCGCCTAATGTTGGGTTTTCGTCTGGCGCCATGACTGGCCCTAGGGATTTTTCGTCAATGGCCTCAAGGATATAATCCATGCGTTCCGGGCACTCAAAAGGCGGCACTAATTCCCCGCCATAGAGTTCTGTTTTAGCGGCACGGAGACGGTGTTTATCGGTATAGATAATATCCATGATTGATCCCTTTCCTTATCCTTTAGCTGTGTTCACGCTAGCTGTTATCAAGTTGGGCAACCTCACGGCGAAACACAGGATCATCCCCTTTATCAGATGGCGCATCCATTTCCATGGCATAGCGATGACCAGCATATGTGGCCCAAGCAATCGGTGCCGGGGCGGCGGCATCGCCGATCAGTTTAACTGAAGAAATGCCTGCGTCCTGCCATTCGTCCTGACGCTGTTTCAGATCATCCCATAATCTGGTTTCGCCATCTCTGGCGGTCACCATCAGCACCGCATCAGCGCGATATTCTTTTTCTTGACCAGTATAGGCACAAGCCGTCACAACATGATCTTTCTTAACGGCGTTTAGGGCGTGTGAGGTCATAACCGTGATTCCCATTTCCATCACCCGTTGCTGGATTTTTTCTTGCTCAAGGGTATTTACCGTCCAATCCGATACTTTAGCGGCAGGGGTAATTAAGGTGACTTGGCATCCGGCTTGGTGCAGTTTTTCGGCCAGAATTCCGCCCATATAATAATGATCATCATCATAGATCACGACATGACCTTCTGGCATTTTGCCTGCCATGATATCATCAGGGGTAAAGAGTGGCATATTCTTATCAATATCAAGGGGTATCAGTCTTGCCCTTGCGGTGCCATCACGCCGCCAGTGTGCGCCTGTGGCGACACAGACGTGCTCAAAGCCAAAGCTCAACACATCTTCGGCGGTCAATGCACTTTCCCGGTAAATGGAAACATTAGCCAAAGGTTCAATCTGACCCAGACGATAATCCATCACGCGCCCCCAAGCGGCCAAATTAGGTAACAGTCGTTCTTTAGCCACCCGTCCACCAAGATCAGCGCTTGCCTCAGCTAAGGCCACCTCATAGCCTCGGCCACCAAGCATACGCGCCGCTTCTAGGCCAGCAGGGCCAGAGCCAATAATCAGCACGGATTGGCTATCCCCTTTGGGCGGTTTATTTTCAGGGTGCCATCCTTTGCGCCATTCCTCCATAAAACTAGGGTTTTGGGTACAGCGTGAGATCGACATGGTGAAATCACCTGTGACGCAAATATTACAGCCAATACATTCCCGAATATCCGCAATACGGTCTTCTGCCACTTTGTTTGGTAGAAAAGGATCAGCGATGGAGGGGCGAGCCGCGCCAATGAAATCCAGCACGCCGGATTTAATCTGGCGCACCATGGCATCAGGTGAGGTAAATCGCCCAACCCCAACCACAGGCTTGCTGGTTAGGTCTTTGATGCCGCGGATCAGGTCTTCTTGCGCCCCTTCATCCTTAAAGCGTGAGGTAGCAGAGCAGTTTTCCCATGTGCCATGCGCCAAATCCCAGAGGTCAGGCAAATCGCTATGCATATCTATACACTCGCGGACTTCACTGTTGGAAAAGCTTAATTCATCAAAGGCTTCATCCAAAGAAAGCCGAATGGTAATGCCCATGGTATCGCCCACCGCCTCGCGGATATCCTCTACCACTTCGCGCATAAACCGGCTTCGGTTCTCTAGACTGCCGCCATATTCATCATTGCGTTTATTGGTTGTGCGCGACAGGAAATGCTGAATGATACCAAATCCATGCGCTCCATAAAGACAGACCAGATCATAACCGCAATCCCGTGACCGTTTCGCCGCGTTAACATACCACCGCCGCACATCTCGTATTTCTGATTTATCCAACGATCTGGCATTCACAGGGTCAGAGGTAAAGGTCAGGATAGGGCCTCCTGTTGCGGCTAACGGCACTTCCTTGGTGTAAAGATTAGGCCCATTTATCCCTGAATAAGCCAATTCAATCCCTGCTAGCGCATCATGGCTATGGATAGCATCAGCCATTTTTGCCAGCATGGGCATATCTTTATCTTCCCAAAGCCGCAATTCGATAAATGGGGCAATTTCACTGGTTTGGTGAATTTCAACTTGTTCAGTGAAGACCACGCCCCAGCCACCTTCAGCCTTGACCCGGCGCATTTCTGCTACGGCGGATGGGTCACGATATCCACCGCCATTACAATGCGGCACTTGATAAAACCGATTTTTTGCTACCACAGGGCCAATGGGCATAGGCTCAAACAAGATATCATAACGACTCTTTGTTTTATTCGTGGGATCAAGTGGCATGATTTCCTCCAAACACTTCGGGTGATCACCTAAATATCTATCAGTGTTGCATTAAGTTGCTCAAGGCTTGGCAACCAAGGGCAAAACTGTTCCAGAACACGGGCGGCGCGCATCGGAGTAGCGTCATCAAAACGCCGTCCGACAAGCTGAATAGCGGTTGGCATCCCTGTCGCCGTCATGCCGTTAGGAACGCTTAGCGCCGGGCATTGACCAATGGAATTAAAAAGACAAGTCATATCCAGGCCATGCAGTTTTCCATCAGCACCGACACTGGTATAATTTGCTTCTTTTTCTGTTAATGGTGGCGGCGGTAAAGCCATGGTAGGGCAGGCCAGCATATCTTGCCCGGTCATTGCCGCTATAAAAGCGTGCCATTGCTGGGTGCGGATATCATCAAGCCGGCGAAAGGTCACGGCATTCATATTAAGGCCGCGATCAACAAGCTCCAGAAAATCAGGGTCCATCTTTTGCCGATGGTCGTCCAGCAAATCTTCGACCGCCGCCGCCAGATACACGCACCAATAATCATACCAAGCATCAACCATAGCAGGGGTAAAACCAATATCAACAGGCGTGATGATGGCGCCTGCCTCTGCTAGCACATCAAGGCTGGCCTCAAAGTTTCGGGCAATTTCTGGATCAACATGAAAGCATCCTAAATCAACACTTGCCGCGACACGAAGCCCTTTAACATCAGCCTTATCGTCAAGCGGCAAAGGGGTCATCTGGCTTAAAATATCGGCATCATCAGGCCCTTCAACCGCTTGCATAAAGAGGGTCAGATCATCCATGTTTCGCGCTAATGGCCCAAAATGGGAAATGGTATCAAACACGGTGGAAAGAATATCCATGGGGATACGGCCGTGACTAGGCTTAAATCCTAAGACCCCACAAAACGCTGCCGGAATACGCACTGAGCCCCCCATATCCGTGCCTTCGGCAATGGGAACGCATCCTGTGGCTACAGCCACGCCAGCACCGCCGGATGAGCCGCCGCTTGAGCATTTGGGATCAAAGGGGTTTCGGGTGTGACCAAATAAAGGTGAGCGCGTGAAACTGGAATGGGCAAACTCTGGCGTTGTGGTTCGGGCAACAATGATCGCCCCGGCCGCAATCAGCCTTTGCACCAACACCGGTTGGTGGTCAGCGACATGATGTTCAAGCGCTGCAGAACCGCGCGTTGTGCGCTTGCCCTTTATAGGGGTGAACTCTTTGATGGCAATGGGGATGCCTTCCATGAGGCGCGGCTTAGCACCAGAATTGAGGCGCGTTTTCACCGCCTCTGCTTGGGCGAGCGCATCATCATGATAAATCGCAGTAAAGGGATTGTATTTGGCTTGAACCTGATCACAGCGCATTAGGCATTGCCGGATCACAGAAATCGGATCAAGACTAGCATTAACAATGCCATGCTTGATTTCAACGGCTGACAGAAAAGGAAAGGCTTTTGTCATATGAACCCCAAAAGGGTGAGGAAGGCTCCGTTGCCAGAGCCTTCCTTAAAATTATTTTTTCAGTTGTGTCCAGATGGCATCATAAAGCGCCTGTGTTTCTGGGGCACATACCTCAATAAAGGTTCCCGCTGGGGCATCAGCAGGGGGATTGTTTTCAGGTGAAGTCACCAGTTCTGGATCAAGGAAAGCCTCAACGCCCTTAACGCCTGCGGTATAACGCGCATAATTGGTCACGGCGGCGGCGTTTTCTGGCTCAAGCAAGAAATCCATGAACTTCAACGCTGCGTCGCGGTTTGGGGCATCTTTCAACAACACCACATTATCCATCCATACAATGTAACCTTGATCAGGATAAGAGTATTCTAGGCTTCCACGTTCGGCTCTTGCCTTGGCACCAAACCCGTTCCAGATCATGCCTGCGGCGGCATCACCAGATGACAACACATCTTTAGCGCCATCAGAATTGAAAGATGCCCAATCCGCCTTTGCGGTTTCTAGCATCTTGCTAAGCTCTTTCAATTGGGCACGGTCATTAGAACATTGTGGGAAGCCCATATGAAGTGAGGCAAAAGCCAAAGTTTCCCCAGCGGTATCAAGGATATTGATTTTGCCTTTTAACTCGCTTGGCGGATTGAAGATAATATCTGTGGTGCGGATATCACCAGAATAGACATTGCGATCTACCATAAAGCTGGTTGAACCCCACTGATAGGGAATAGAGCTTTTGCGCCCCATATCAAAATCAACATTCACCCATTGGTCCATAATGTTGCCAAAGTTTTTCAATTCTGATGGAGAGAAGGTATCTAGCATACCTTCATCATTCATGATTTTGACCATATAGTCCCCGGGTACAGCAACATCATAACTACCTAGTCCACCGGCTTTCAGATTTGCAAACAAAGCCTCGTTAGAATCATAGGTATCCATCACCACTTCAATGCCTGTTTCGGCGGTGAACTCATTCAGCAATTCTTGTGGGATATACTCAAACCAATGATAGACAGTTAGCTTCTCTGCTGCTGCAGATTGAGCAAAGGACATAGCTAATGCCGCCGCTCCAAGTGTCATTGTAATTTTACGCATTACTTCCTCCATGTTTTTCCATTTTTTTGGATGCCAGATCAATTACTGGCTCCATCGTCAAATATTACCTTATCTGAATGTGAGATTTGAAAAAAGAAAATTTAATTAAGCACTGATTAGAAAACAACTAATCAAGATATCGCCTGCATATTTTGAGGAATATCTCAGAAACGCATTGGGGTTAATCGCGGTTATTGCCCATGCGGCTGATCAGATAGGAAATGGACACCAGCAAAATAGAGGCCGCCAGCATCAAGGTTGAGATCGCCATGATATTAGGCTTAATGCCCTGTTTGACTGCCCCAAAAATGGCGGTTGGAAGGGTTTCTACCCCCGCCCCTTTGACAAAATTGGTGATAATGAAATCATCCAGTGAAATGATAAAGGCTAGCAAAAACCCAGATAATATTCCTGGCAACATCATGGGAAACAGGATCAATCGGAAGGTTTGACCGGGGGTGGCGTAAAGATCGCGTGCTGCCTGTTCATAGACATTGGAAATGCCTTGCAAGCGCGCGGCAATCGGCAAATAGGCAAACGGAATACAAAACACGATATGAGCTAGCAAAATACTAAGCAGGCCTCTTTCAAAACCAATGGAGGCAAAAAAGATTAAGGTGGCCACCGCGGTGACAATTTCAGGCACCATCAGAGGCAGGTTAATCAATCCAAAGGTAACCGCTTGCCCGCGAAACGCGCGGCCCCTTATCATCGCGAGCGCGGATAGGGTAGCAATCACAGTCGAGCTTACCGCCGCCAAAATGGCAATAGTTAGCGAATTGACCGTGGCCTGTTTGAACTTTCCTGCCTCAGGTCCGAAAAACACCTCATAATACCAGACAAGGCTAAATCCTTTCCAGACTGTGATCGAAGGCGAATTATTAAAGGAATAGACCATCACAATAATAAGCGGCGCATAGAGAATGATCAGGCAAAGCCAAGCCATTTCCCTGAAACCGGGATACCAACTGATGCGTTGTGAGGGTTTTGCCATCTTAATGCCCTCCGCTATTATCCCGGCTCTGGGCGCGGGCATAAAACAGCAGGATAATCATGATGATGGTCAGCAAGATCATTGATACCGCCGCCCCAAACGGCCAGTCGCCGGACTGGCCTTTGAATTGTTCTTCAACCAGTGAGCCGATCATGAAATTCTTTGCCCCGCCCAACAGATCAGGCGCAAGGAAAGCCCCAAGGCTAGGGATAAACACTAAAATACATCCGGCAATGATGCCGGGTTTAACCGCAGGAATTACCACCTTAAAGAGGGTGGTCCAGCGGTTAGAATAAAGGTCTGCCGCCGCCTCTGATAAGGCAAAGTTATAGCGTTCAATAGAGGCATAGATCGGCAAAACCATAAACGGCAAATAAGAATAGAAAAGCCCTAGCTGAATAGCGAAATTGGTGTTGATCATACTGATCGGATCATCAATGACCCCCCATGACACCAACCAGTTGTTAAGTGGCCCGGTGTCCCTGATCAAAAATTTCATCGAAACGGTCCTGATCAACAGATTGACCCAATAAGGAATGGTGATCAAAAATAGCCAGAATGACCGTGATTTAGGGGCGCGTGTAGCAATAAAATAGGCTGTCGGAAAACCAATGAGAAAGCAAAACACCATAGCAAAGAGCGCCTGCAAAAAAGACCGCCAGAAAATCCCGATATAGGTCCATTCAATCTGTGGCGGCTCATCCCCAAAAAGGCCGCGATCAATAAAAAACTGATCATAGGCCTCAAGCGTGAACTCCCATATCACGCCACCTCTGAAATCTTGGGTCAGAAAAGAATAGATCAGCATCACCATCACAGGGATGACCAGCAGAATGCCAATCACCAACCATGCCGGCATCAACAAGATATGTTGTTTGCCATCGACGATGGATGTTTGGGCGCCGTTGCCCCCTTTGGTGATCCAGCCAGCCATTATTCTGACAATGCCCTGATGGCAATTTCCGGAATAGTAATTTCCACCTTATTGCCCACCGCGAAACTAGAGCTAGCATCAATGGTGTTTTGTAATCGGGCCAGCAGATTTTCCCCATCGTCCAGCATTAATTGCAGTTGGGTGTCCGTGCCAAGATAAGAAATGCTTTTGACCGTGCCTGTCAACGCATTGGCCTTGCCGCGTCCTGACGAGAGAGGTTTTATCTGAATACGCTCTGGCCTGATCATGACATTGATCTGCGCGCCTTTCTTAAACGGAGACTGTGAGAAGATATTAAGCCCCTTGATGCCGCAATCCAGATCAACGCAAAGGGAAGGCCCAGAGGAAGATTTGTCTTTAGAGGAAGATTTGGCGTTAGAGCTAGCTTTGGCTTTTGACGCGCCAGTGACCTTTGCCTTGAGGATATTGGCCTCACCAATGAAATTGGCAACAAAGATATTGGTTGGATTGTCATAGATGTCCTTGGGCGACCCAATTTGCTGAACTTGACCATTACTCATCACGGCGATGCGGTCAGACATGGTCAGGGCTTCTTCTTGATCATGGGTAACAAAAATAAAGGTGATGCCTGTGTGTTTTTGAATCTCTTTTAATTCTTCACGCATGGCTTGGCGCAGTTTAAGGTCAAGTGCGGATAAAGGTTCATCCAAAAGCAACACTTTTGGTTGCGGCGCCAGCGCACGTGCCAGCGCGACCCTTTGCTGTTGGCCGCCGGAAAGTTGCGATGGCTTTCGTTCAGCAAACTCCGCCATGCGGATCAATTCCAGCATGGCATGGGTTTGGGTTTTGATAAACGCAGCATCACGCCCTTGCCGCCGAAGACCAAAGGCGACATTTTCAAAAACCGTCAGATGGGGAAACAAGGCATATTGCTGAAACACCGTATTGACAGGCCGTTGGTTGGATTGCAAGCGACTGATATCATCACCAAACAACAGAATCTGACCTTTGGTAATATCCTCAAAACCGCCAATCATGCGGAGCAAGGTGGTCTTACCGCACCCTGATGGCCCAAGCAGGGTAAAAAACTCATTATCCCCGATAGAAAAACTGATATCATCTAACGCCAGAACAGGGTCGGTGCGATGCGGATATACTTTCGTAACGGAAACAATATCAATAGCGTGCGTGTTTGTCATAGGCCTGCCTTCAATCATTTGTGCCATGGTGCATAAAAGTGATGCGAATGGCAAGTGTCGCTTCCCATAGAAAAAGGGGCATAATTCAATATTTTATTAAAAACTAATTTCATCCTGTGTAAATTAGGTATAAACTAACCAATGAATTGAATCTTTATGCTTGCCTAACGGGGTGTCTTTTAGAAGATTAATCTTATGATTTTGTCATTTGCGAGGACAACACAATGATCAGAACAGGAAAAGAATACAAAGATTCCATTCGCGGCAATCGCGAAGTCTATATGGACGGGCAACGCGTCAATGATGTGACTAGCCATGCGATGTTCAAGCCTCTGGTTGATATCAGGGCGCGGATTTATGATATGGCGCATGAAGAAGCGACGCGTGATATTATGACAACCCGTGACGGGGATGAGATCAACGCGATTGGAAACGCTTTGCCATTCACCCAACAAGATTGGTGGGATAAGCGCCGTGCCACGGATACGGTCCTCGAAGATGTAGGCGGTGTGGTAACCCGTGTTGGTGATGAAACCGTAGGGGAAATGTGGTCACTCTATGATGGTCAGGATGTCCTCAATGAGGTTGATCCCCAATTCTCAAAGAATATCGAAAATCACATCTTTAAGGTTCTAAAAGAAGACCCTTTCCATGTGTCGGCGAATACAGACCCCAAAGGGGATCGGTCCTTAGCGCCTCAAGATCAAGATCCAGATATGTTGCTTCATGTGGTTAAGGAGACTGATGCTGGGATTATTGTTCGCGGGGCAAAATATGAAACCGCGGCGGCTTATGCTAATCAGGCTTTTACCAAGCCAACGATTGCAAATTGGGGCGATAGTGCGCTTTCTGATTATGCTGTTGGCTTTATTTGTGATTTGAATTCTCCGAATCTGAAATTTATTTGCCGCACGGGTTTTGCCGGGGCGCGTGGCGGTTGCCCACGCTCGGATCATCGGGATTATCCCCTGTCAAATAAGTTTGACGAAGTGGATACGCTGGTCATTTTTGATAATGTTCTCGTGCCTTGGGAAAATGTTCTGTTCTATCGTCACACTAAGGCAGCTAGTTTTATCCGCGCTACCTTGCACCGCTATTCGGCGTTTGCCTTTGTTCAGCGAACCTTGAAACAAGCTGACCAGATGATCGGCACGGCCATGTTTAATATCCGCCAGACAGGACTTGAGAAAATTCCAGCCGTTCAGGAAAAAATGTCTCAACTTGCGGTATGGCGTGAAGGCATTAACGCGCATTTGACCGCGGCCATTGCTTTAGGTGAAAAATCACCTGCTGGCCTGCTTATGCCTAATCAGTCTTTGTTGATGACAGGGCGCTATCATGCCATGTCCAATTTGCCAACCATGATCCATCTGACGCGCGAACTTTGTGGCGGTCAGATTTGTGTTACCCCTAATGTGGCGTCATTCGAATCCGAAGATACCCGTCCATGGATGGAAAAGTTTTACACCATCAATGAGAAATGGGTGGCAGAAGATCGCCGTAAGCTTTTGGCCTATGCTCGTGATCTGCTAAACTCAGATTACGCTGGACACCGTCTGACCTTTCAGCTGTTTGCCCAAAGCCCTCCGACCGCACATCTTGGTGCTGTTTATCGCAACTTTGATTGGGATAGCCCACTCAGCTTTGTCAAAGACGGCGCAGACCTGTCTGATCGTGTTTTGGATGAAGCCGAAAGAAAACAAGGTGACAGCGCAGTCAGACAATGGTTTGATCACCCCAAAGATATGGCGGCAGAATAACACCTGCCTGATCATATCCGTGGTTTAGAAACGAGGATTGCCGTTATGACAGAAATTCGCGATCAATTCCTATCGGCAATGTCGGCGGCAGGAACAACGGTTTATGTCGTCACCACAGATGGCGATGGCGGGCGTAACGGGGTAACGGTATCCGCGATGTCATCGGTTTCGGCGGATATGGATGATCCGACCTTGCTGGTTTGCATCCATCACCTTAGCCCTGCGGCAGAGGCGATACAGGCTAATCAGGCCTTTGCTGTCAATATGTTGCGCTCACATCAATCGGCAATTTCTGACGTCTTTGCTGGCCGTAGCAAGGCTGGCGACGATAAGTTTTCCCATGTCAATTGGCATAGCATGGAAACCGGTGCACCTGTATTAACAGATGCATTGGTGTCTTTTGATTGCCGTTTGCATCAGGTGGAACGCGTCGGCACGCATTTTATCATGATTGGTGCTGTGGTGGCTATTCATCACCCCGAAGAGGGTGACGCGCTGGTTTATTCCAAACGCAGTTATGGCCGGTTTGAGAAAATTGCCTGACCCTAAAGGGCGAACCGTGTGGCCTAATCCCATGGCCTGCCATGCCAACTGTGATCACGAAAGGCAAAGGGGGGTATCATGTCAGTTCATAATTATGCCGAATGGAAAACCTTAGCCGCGGGATTAACGCCGCGGCACCAAATGTTCATTAATGGGCGTTTTGAAAACGCGGCCTCAGGCAAGAGCTTTGCCTCAGTTAATCCAGCAACAGATGCTGTGCTAGCCCATGTTAGCGAAGGTGATGTTGAGGATATTGACCGGGCGGTAATTGCTGCCAGAGCGGCTTTTGAAAAAGGCGTATGGTCAAGGGAAAGCCCGCAACACCGAAAGGCCGTGTTGCTAAGGTTAGCAGAACTTATTCGCGGCAATCTGGATGAATTGGCGCTGCTGGACAGCATGGATATGGGTAAGCCGGTTGAAGACGCGGCAAATGTTGATGTGCCCGGATCAGCGATGTTCTTTCAATGGTATGCAGAGGCCATTGACAAGATTTATGACGAAGTTGCCCCAACTGGTGAGGGCGATTTGGCCTTAATCCGGCGTGAGCCATTAGGCGTTGTTGGGGCTGTTGTGCCGTGGAATTTTCCCCTTGATATGGCAACATGGAAAGCCGCCGCGGCCCTAGCCGTTGGGAATTCCATGGTGTTGAAACCAGCTGAACAGTCGCCATTGTCGGCGTTGCGGCTTGCCGAATTAGCCATGGAAGCAGGCCTGCCCGAAGGCGTGTTTAATGTCGTGCCCGGTTATGGGGAAACTGCAGGTAAGGCCCTTGGTCTTCATCAGGATGTGGATTGTTTGGCCTTTACAGGTTCAACCGCGGTCGGAAAAATGTTTCAGCAATATGCTGGCCAATCCAATATGAAACAGGTCTGGCTAGAAACTGGCGGCAAAAGCCCCAATCTGATTTTTGCTGATTGCAAAGACCTTGATGCCGCTGCGGCAATGGCAGCATTTGGTATTTTCTTTAATCAGGGTGAGGTATGTTCCGCTAACTCGCGCCTGTTGGTTGAGCGTTCCATCCATGAGGAATTCGTTGCCCGAATGATCACTCATGCCAAGGCGCATCAGCCGGGTGATCCCCTTAATCCCGACACAAAAATGGGGGCAATTGTTAGCCAAGAGCAACTGGATCGCATGGCGGCAATGGTCGAAGAAGGCAAGGGTTATGCGGATTGTGTGGTTGGTGGTGAAACCGTAAAAATTGACGGCAAAGGGTGTTTTATTCAGCCGACGATCTTTGATCATGTACCGCCTTCTAGCGCCTTAGCAAAAGATGAGATTTTTGGCCCTGTGCTGTCGGTCATCCCCTTTGATAGCGAAGATGAGGCCGTGGCAATGGCGAATGACAGTATCTATGGCCTTGCCGCGTCCCTATGGACAGGGGATTTATCCCGCGCTCATCGCGTCTCTAGGCGGCTTCAGGCAGGCACCGTGTCGGTTAATACGGTTGATGCGCTTAGCCCAATGACCCCATTTGGCGGGTTCAAACAATCTGGTTATGGGCGTGATTTATCGCTTCATGCGATAGACAAATATACCGCCCTCAAGACCACTTGGATTAAGTATTAGAGGATAAGCAAAGCTATCACCATTCGAGGCAAGATATGACAGGGCGAAGCCACAGTATCAATCAACGCATCACCTTGCGCCAATTAGAATATGTGGTGGCTGTCGGAGAGCTAGGCAGTATTACTGCCGCCTCAGCCAGGGTAAATGTATCGTCACCCTCTATTTCTGCCGCCATCTCACAACTGGAAATGGATATGGGGGTACAGATATTTGTTCGCCGCCATGCTCAAGGGCTGTCTTTGACTAGCAGTGGTCGCCGGCTTTTTGATGAGGCTAAGGTTATTCTCAACAAAGTTCAGAATCTTGGCGCTGTGGCAGATGATACCGAAGGCAAATTGCGCGGTACGCTGAAGCTAGGCTGTTTGATCACTATCGCCCCTATTCTTAGCGCCAATATCCGCCGCCGTTTTGAAGATATGTATCCAGAAACAGAGATTATCCTTTATGAAGCCCATCAGGCGGATTTATTAGCCATGCTGGATCGGGCAGAAATTGATATCGCCTTGACCTATGATTTGGGGATAGGATCAGATACGGTCTTTGTTGATGTGGCGACCTTACCCCCATATGTTTTGCTAGGGGTAAATCATCCCTTGGCATCTGCGCCTGAAATTGCCATTGAAGCTTTAGCAGAGCATCCTATGGTGTTGCTGGATTTGCCATTAAGTGGGGATTATTTCCTATCCATGTTTCATCGCTTAGGTTTGACGCCTCAAATTGCGGTGCGAACAAAGGAATTGCCGGTGTTGCGAAGTCTAGTCGCAAATGGCTATGGCTATGGGTTGCTTAATGTCCGCACCCGTGCCGCGGTTGCCCCAGATGGCCTGCCGTTGGTTTTCACCCCACTCAAAGGGGATCATCAGCCCATGCAATTAGGCATCGCCCATAAATTTATGGCTCTGCCGCCGCGATTAGTGGCAGAGTTTATAGATCATGTGGCCAAGCGCGCATCTCATGCGGATTTACCGGGCATTATGATGGATAACGCCACCTAGCGGTCTAACCCCATCAGTCGGCGCAGTTGCCCCATCAGCAACGGGGTCAGATAGAGCGGAAATTGATAAAGCGCAGTGAACATGGAAAACACAGGGTCAGGCGGTAAAGCCCCATAATATAATCCAACATTACGGTTGCCGCTAACCACAGCCATCACCGAAGCCAGTTGGCTAGGGGTTGCTGAAGGTGATAACCGTGCCAATAGCATCAACACGACTTGGGTGGAAAAGTTAAGGATTGTCGCCAAGACTAGCAAAGAGAACGCCAGCCATGGGTTGAGGATAATCTGCTGGGTCATACCATTAAAAATAGGGATCAGGAACAACAGCATTGCTAATGCCGCCAATCCATTAAAACTGTCTGTATGTCGAGCAATTCTGGCAGACCCCAACATAATCTGGCCGATAAAGGCAATCACCACACCCACAAAAATCATAATCGCCAAGTTCGTGAACATATCGAATGACGATAGCCCCGTGGCGTCACCTAAAACCATGCTTCCAATAAATGGGCCGGTAAATGGTGCAAGTAGGCTGGTCATAATAATGATGCGCATCGCCACAGGTAGACTTAGCCCCATGAGGCTACAAATCCACGCCGTTGAGGCGATAGGTGGAGCTACCGCATACCAAACCGCAGATGGCATCAATAGGGCATTAAGCCCAACCATTTGACACGCCCCGATCAGGATAATGGGCATAAGGATCAAAATCACCGCCGCAATGATCACCTGTTCAAACAAATTCGCCGGGGAAAGCGTTTCGCGTAACATTGCCATTAAATCCATGCGAATAAAGGTAACGGCATAAATGATCATGATTAATGGCGGCACAATGACGGAAAGATCAGCCTCCGTTTCTGGCAAACAGAGGGCAAAGACGATACCCAAAGGTAGAAGAAGCTTAGCGTTCTGTCCCAGCAGATTGAGAATGGTCAGCATATAAGCCTTGCCTTATTGGTGATGATGGGGAAAGCGCGGAGGGGTAAGGCTAGCCTGAAACCATGTAACAAACTGATAAATAGAAAAGACGGGCAGGCCAGTAGCATGGCGAATATCCGCGGCATAAGGGATCATATTGGTGCATTCCAGAATAATCGCGCCGATGGTGGGATCGGCGGCTAATTCCTTTGCGGCATCAATATTATCTTGCCGGGCTAGATCAATATTCATTTCGGCTTCGTTGTCTAGAATGGCACGGCTAAACTCGCGCCGACCTTCGGTAGTGGTAATGCTGGCATTCGCCGGGATGCCGGCCGCGATAAGATGGTCATGGCTAAGGCTAGATGCGCTCACCGTCATGATGCCGGGTTTTTTGCCATCAGGCAGAAGCCGGGCTACCATATCCCACTGCATCAAGGATGAGGTCAAGACAGGCACAGGTACCGCCGCCGCCAATTCCGCCTGAAACAAGGCAAGGAAACCGCAATTGGTGGTGATGCCATCAACCCCATCCGCGACCAGCTCACGCGCGGCATCAATAAAAGGGTTCAGCATATTTTCCGCACGCCGCCTGACCACCAGATCAGGTGATGCGCCCCTCACCACCTTGTAGTGGACAGGGAAAGGCCAGCTCAACGCATTTCCCATATCCCCGGGAATACGAGGGAACCGCGCCTCAAGCATAAGAATGCCAACCGCCGCGCCGTATATGGATTTGCCGCCTTGGGCAATGGGGTCAAGGGTAGTCATGACCGAATGATGCGCGATAACGTTATCCGCGGCAAGATGTTATTTTCTGGCCTTATGATCATAAAACGGCTTGAGAAAACCGTGTTCATGGGGAAAGATAAACCACCAAGGGAGAAGCAATCATGAAAAACCAGATGACTGGGGCTGAGGCAATGGTGCGTATGCTTGAGGCTTATGACGTTCAGCATATCTTTGGCCTATGTGGGGATACCACGTTGCCCTTTTATGACGCTATGGCGCGACTTGATCATGGTATCACCCATATCCTTACTCGTGATGAGCGTCACGCCGGATATATGGCAGATGGCTATGCAAGGGTAACAGGAAAGCCCGGTATCTGTGAGGGGCCGTCAGGAGGCGGAGCGACTTATATCCTGCCTGCGTTAGTTGAGGCTGGGGAAAGTTCTATTCCCGTTTTGGCGATCACAACCGATGTTGCCACCACCTCACGCGGGAAATTTCCGCTAACAGAGTTGGATCAAGTTGGACTTTTTCAGCCTGTGACAAAATGGAATGCGTCATTGGATCAAGTGAATCAACTGCCTGCGCAAATCCGTGCCGCGTTTCGGGCTATGACGACAGGTCGCCCCGGATCAGCGCATTTAGCCCTTCCTTTCGATACTCAAAAAGCGGCGGTTGATCCGGAATTGATCTGGGCTGATCCTAGTCATGCTCAGTTTCCAGCAGCGCGGCAATATGCAGAAAAAGAAGCGTTGGAAACCTTGGCGGAATTGCTGTTAGCCGCTAAGCGCCCAGTCATGATTTGCGGCGGTGGGCCGCTTATTGCTGGCGCGATGGAGTCAATCGCTTGGTTGGCAGAAACCCTCAATATGCCTATTGCTACCACGGTATCAGGGCAAGGGGTAATGGCGGAAACCCACCCTTGCGCCTTAGGGGTGGTAGGATCAAATGGCGGTGTCGCCTCAACCCGTGCAGTGGTTGATGACGCTGATGTGGTGCTATTTGTTGGTTGCCGGGCAGGGTCTGTGACCACTGAACGCTGGCGCAGTCCGACACATGACAAAACCATCCTTCATATTGATAGTGACCCTATGGTGCCGGGGGCAAATTATCAAACCGCCGCCAGTGTGATTGCTGATGCTGGACTGGCTTTGGCGGCCTTGGTTGATATCGTGAAAGGCAAGGATATTGATGGTATTGATTTTGATGGTAAGTCCCGTGCCGCTGAGGCTTGGGCAAAAAAACTAGCAGATTTTGAACCCTTAGCGCTGTCAGACCAGCGCCCTATCACACCTGAAGCTGTGATCCACCATCTCTCAACGCAACTGGATGATGATGGTATTGTTGTGGCAGACCCGGGAACACCTTGCCCATATGTATCAGCGCATTATCGGTGGCGTCAGGCCGGACGGCATTTTATTACCAATCGCGCACATGGGGCGCTTGGTTTTGGGATGGCGGCGGCGATGGGGGCGCATATTGGCCGACCTTCGGCTAAAACCGTGGCCCTGATGGGGGATGGGTCTTTCGGGTTCTGTTGTGGTGAGTTTGAGACTATGACCAGATATCGGATGCCTATTACCTCTATTGTGTTTTCCAATGCGACCTATGGTTGGATTAAGGCAGGGCAGAAATCAGGTTTTGGCGAACGCTATCACAATGTGGATTTCAACCGAACGGATCATGCGGCGGTGGCTAGTGCCTTTGGGGTTAAGAGTTGGCGCGTAGAAGACCCAGCAGAATTGCCTGCGGTGATGCGGCAAGCGCTTGATCATGATGGCCCAAGCTTGATTGATGTGATCAGCCAGCCTCTGCATGAGGCGGCGGCGCCTGTTTCGGAATGGGTAGCTTAACCGTGGTCAGGCCAACAGACGATATCATTACCCGTATGACGGTCTGGCATCTTCAGTTGCCAGTCTTATCAGCGCGTGATCATGGCATTGGAAGGGTTGATCAAAAGATTGATATCGCTGTTATTGAATTGCAGACTTCTGGTGGTTATAAAGGCTATGGTGAAGCCTCCCCTTGGTCAGTGTTCACAGGCTCGGTTGAGGCAAGCCTTGGGGCTTTGACACGCTATGCGCCGCCACATATTCTGGGGCGGAAACTAGCTGATCGTCAGGCGATTTTGCGTGACGTCAATCAGGCGGTTGCCCATTGCACAGAGGCCAAGGCGGCTTTAGAAACCGCGCTTCTTGATGCCGCAGGGCAAGCCATAGGGGTGAGTGTGGCAGAGCTTTTGGGCGGGGCGGTTCGTGACCGAATTGCCCTGTCGTGTTCTTTGGCTAACCCTGATTTTGATGCTGATATCGCACTGGTGGAACGGCTTCAGGCCGATCAGGTCAATATTGTAAAGCTTAAAACCGGATTTGCTGATCACCGGTTTGATCTCATGCGGTTAGAAGAATTGCGAAAGCGGTTTCCTGATCTTCAGATTAGGGTTGATTACAATCAGGGATTATCCCCTTTCGGGGCAGAGCAAAAGCTGCGTGATGTGGCAGAGTTCCGCCCTGATTTCATTGAACAACCTGTTCCAGCAAGACATTTTGATGTGATGCGCCGTTTGCGTGAAGGGTTGCAAGTGCCGTTGCTAGCAGATGAATCGGTGTTCAGTTTAGCGGATATGCACCGAGCCATTGCTGAGGAAATTTGTGATGGGGTTTCTATTAAAATTATGAAATCCGGGGCATTAACCACGGCTCAAGATATCGCGGCATTGGCAGAGGCAAAGGGCCTTGCCGCTTATGGCGGTGATATGTTTGAGGCAGGGTTAGCGCATCTGGCCGGCACTCATATGATTGCCGCTAGCCCAAATATTACCTTAGGGTGTGAGTTTTATCAGGCCAAATATTATCTAAAAGAAGATATCTTGTCGTTGCCTTTCCCTATTGCGGATGGGATGGTTGTTGTCCCAACTTCAGCAGGGCTTGGCATCACCCCTGATCTAGATAAAATAGCCCATTATGCATTTCATTCCACGAGCTTGGAGTCATAACTATGGCCTCACCATCTTCATCACCATTATCTGTTATTGTTATTGGGGCAGGTATGGTCGGCATTTCGGCGGCGCTTCAGCTTCAGCGATCAGGCCATCATGTCACTTTAATTGATCGGGAAGGGCCAGCAGGTGGCACCAGTTTTGGTAATGCTGGTATCCTTGCATCTGCATCGGTCATTCCTGTCACAACACCGGGCATTATCCGAAAAGCCCCGGCTATGGTGTTTAATCCCTTACAGCCATTATTTTTGCGCTGGCGGTATCTGCCGCGGTTGTTGCCGTGGCTTTTGCCATATTTGCGCCATGCCAATATTGATGATGTTAATCGTATTGCTGAGGCCTTATCGCCTATCGTTGGCCAATCCCTGCAAGACCATCAGGATTTAGCCGCAGGGACACAGGCAGAACGCTGGATTAAGCCTTGCGAATATACCTATATGTTCAAGGACAGGTCTTATTTTGATGCGGATCAGGCGATGTGGGATATTCGCCGCCGTCTTGGTTTTGACTGGGTGGAATATGCTGGTGAGGAATTAGCAGAAAAAGACCCCTTTTTATCAGACAGCCACCATTTTGCGGCGGCGCTTCAGGATCATGGCATGATCCTTAGCCCCGGTGATTACATTATGGATTTGGCAAAAGCGTTTGAAGCAAAAGGCGGCGTCTTTGTTAAGGCGGAGGTGGAAACCATTGTTCATGAAAATGGACAGGCGAAAGGGGTCAGGGCAAACGGCGAAACCCTAACCGCCGACCGGGTGATCGTTGCTATGGGGGCATGGTCTGGGGAATTGGCAAAACAGCTTGGCGTCAAGATACCGCTTGAGGCTGAACGCGGCTATCATATTGAATTATGGCACCCTAACAAAATGCCTAAGAATCCGCTTATGGTGGCGGCAGGAAAGTTTGTTGTGACGCCGATGAAAGACCGTATCCGATTAGCTGGAGTGGTTGAGTTCGGCGGCTTAAAGGCTGGGCCATCTGAAGCGCCGTTCAAGCTCTTGATGCATAATGTGCGCGCCTATATGCCTGATTTGACATGGCAAGAAGAAACCCGTTGGATGGGGCATCGACCTGCCCCCACGGATTCGATCCCGATCATAAGCGATGTTCCCGGCATCAAGGGGGTTTATATGGGTTTTGGGCATCATCATGTCGGTCTGACTGGTGGCCCTAAAACAGGGAAACTGCTTGCCATGATGGCAACAGATACTAAGCCTAATATAGATTTATCCGCCTATGATATTCGCCGCTTTACAAAATAGAGCGGTTATTGTTCAATCTGACCACGAAAAACCTGAAACACAAAACAAATTGGAGTTAACCTATGCGCTTGCTAAAGCCGATGACGGCGATAGCGGCCTGCGCCTTAGTGTTGAGTTTTGTGGCGCAGGCTGTTGCCGAAACATGGGATATGCCAACCGCTTATAGTGGGTTGAATTATCAAACACAAACTGCCCAAGCCTTTGCGAAATGTGTCACCACAGGGACTGACGGTGCCATTACGATTGAGGTTCATCCCGGCGGCTCATTATTCAAGGGAACGGATATCAAACGCGCTGTTCAGACAGGACAGGTTCAGATTGGTGAACGGTTGCTATCAGCGCATCAAAATGAAAACCCTCTTTTCGGGATGGATAGCGTTCCGTTTCTTGCCACCAATTTTGAAGATGCGGAAAAATTATGGCAGGTGATTAAGCCAACCTATGACCGCATTCTTAAAGAACAGAATCTGGTTCTTTTATATTCGGTGTCTTGGCCGCCACAGGGCATGTATTTCAAAGAAGAAGTCACCCGTGTAGATCAACTCAAGGGCAAAAGATTTCGTGCCACAAATAATACCACTATTCGAATGGCGCAATTAACCGGTATGGCGCCAGTCATGATTGAAATGGTTGAAATTGGCCCTGCCTTTGCCACAGGTGTGGTGGAAACGATGATATCCTCTGGGGCAAGCGGCTATGATACCCATATTTGGGATAGCCTCACGCATTTTTATGAGCTTAATTTCTCGCTTCCGCGTAATTATGTCATCATAAACCAAGGGGTCTGGGATAATACCAGCTCGCGTCATCAGAATATCATTAATGGCTGTGCGGGTCTGGCGGAATACGCTGGAAACTGGCGCACGCGTGAATATACAACCTTAACTCTTAACGGCCTTCGTGCTGGCGGTATGACCGTTGAACCTGCTGGTGAAAAGCTAAAAGGCGAACTTCAGGATATCGGCGCAACCATGACCAGCGACTGGGTGAACGCTGCTGGCGCCGAGGGTCAGGCCATTGTCGATCGTTATAAGGCGATGCAATAAGCCATCACACCGCACTGATCCGGGAATGGCGTATATCCCCCGGGTCAGTGTTTTAGGTATCAAAATCTGATAGGGATTGCGATCATCATCACGAAGCAGAGATGCCATACAAACCAGCTCACTTGGGACGGATAGTCTTGGTGAAAAGGCTTGTTGATAGGGGGGCTTAACATTGCTGACGGATATTTTTACGAATGTGTTTTTTCTGTTTTGTTTAGGACTGGCGGTCTTAACCACATTTGCCATGTTGGTCTTTACTCCGGCCCGTGTTAGGCAGATTTATGATGTTCTGTACCTCATTTCTGGCATGGCAGCGGCAGGGTTTCTTATCGCCATCCTAACTTTAATTGTTGTGCAAATGGTGGCCCGCTGGACGGGTGAGATTTTTCCGGGGGCGCCTGAATATGCGGGATATTCTATGGCGGCGGCGAGTTTTCTGGCCTTTGCCAATGCGCTGAATAATGGAGCGCATATCCGCGTTTCAATTTTGATTAATGCCGTGCCTCAACGGATACGCTGGCTGTTAAACATCTGGTGTTTTGGCATTGGCTCGGCGGTCGGTTGGTATGTGTCTTATTACGCTTGGCGGTTCACATACTGGTCATGGAAATTCAAAGATATCTCGCAAGGCCAAGATGCGACCATGCTTTGGATACCGCAATCTGCCATGGTGGTTGGGGCTATTATCCTTGCCATCGCGTTAACTGATAATTTTTTGCATGTGCTTTTCAGTGGTAATGACCGTCTGAAATCTGCGGCTTTTGAGCATAGTGAATAGGGGCGAATAGGGAAAAATCATGGAAAACATTTCAATCATTATTCTCTTTCTGTTCGTCATGTTCACCTTATTGGGAACAGGCGTATAGGTTGTCCTTTCTTTAGTTGGCGTCGCTTGGGTGGGGATGGAGCTGTTCACAACCCGTCCAGTTGGCGATGTGATGATGACAACGATTTGGTCGGCGTCATCGTCATGGACCTTAACGGCGTTGCCTTTGTTTATCTGGATGGGTGAGATTCTTTACCGCACCAGACTTTCCGAAGATATGTTCAGGGGGCTAGCCCCGTGGATGTCGCGGTTTCCGGGTGGCCTTGTGCATACGAATATTGTTGGCTGTACGGTTTTTGCGGCGGTGTCTGGGTCTTCTGCGGCAACGCTTACCACCGTTGGTAAAATGTCGATCCCTGAATTGCGGCGGCGCAATTATCCTGAACACATGGTTATAGGAACACTGGCTGGGGCGGCAACGCTTGGGCTGATGATACCGCCCTCACTGACGCTGATTGTTTATGGTGTCACCATCAACGAATCGATTAAGAAATTGTTTTTCGCCGGGGTATTCCCGGGGCTTGTTCTGGCTTTGATGTTCATGACTTATGTTGCTGTATATTCCAAGGTAGCGCGGAAGTGGGACCCGATCATGGATGACCGCATGAGCTTTATGGATAAACTCCGTAATTCGCGGTTTTTGATCCCTGTGATTTGTCTCATTCTGGTGGTGATTGGCTCTATGTTTTTTGGCTTCGCTACCGCGACTGAGGCGGCGGCCTTTGGCGTTATTGGGGCGTTGATCCTTGCCGCGCTTCAAGGCACGTTGAATTGGGGGAGTTTCAGCTCTAGCCTGATGGGCGCAACTCGCACCTCTGCCATGATTGCCCTTATCCTTGCTGGGGCGGCGTTTTTGTCGCTTTCTATGGGCTTTACCGGATTGCCGCGCGGGCTTGCGAACCTGATCGCAGGGTGGGAGCTAAGCCGTTTTGAATTGCTGATGGTGTTGCTGATCTTTTACATCATTTTAGGGATGTTCCTTGATGGAATTTCATCAGTGGTTTTGACTATGGCGGTGGTTGAACCCATGATCCGTGATGCTGGTATTGATCTGATTTGGTTTGGTATCTTTATCGTGGTGGTTGTGGAAATGGCGCAAATTACCCCGCCGATTGGCTTTAATTTGTTTGTCTTGCAAGGTATGACGGGACATGAGATGAGCTTTATTGCCAAAGCTGGCTTGCCTATGTTTTTTATCATGGTGCTGATGGTGTTTGTTTTGATTATGTTCCCAGAATTGGCAACATGGCTTCCGGACAATATCCGACAACCGGGCGCTGGATAGCGACATTGCCACATGGTATGAGTATGGCATGAGCACGGCATGAGATTCTGTGTGTTATGTTTTGGTTAGGGGAAAGCTATGGCTCAAGACGATAATCAATCCTATTTGATGGAACACTTGCCTTTCACCTCACATATGGTCATTGGTGAAAAGGCGCGGATAGGTTTGGTTGTGCTGGCTACCGACTATACCGTTGAGCATGAGTTTAGGCAGATTATCACCACCCCCGGGGTGGATGTTTTTGCCGCTCGCATTGCCAATGATGTTACCATTACCCCGGAAACATTAGCGGCTATGGGGCCAAAGATTACGGATACAGCATCAATCATTTTGCCAGATGATCGGCTAGATGTTTTGGCCTATGGTTGCACCTCCGCCTCTATGGTCATGGGGGAGGAGGCGGTGCATAGCTATTTGCGCGCGGCAAAGCCTATGGCGGCTTTGACAACCCCGATTACGGCGGCCTTTGCCGCTTTTCGATCTATGAGGGCTAAGCGTATTGCCGTGCTGACGCCTTACCGTAAGGATGTTAACGCTATCGTCTATCGCTATATCACCGATCATGGGTTTGAGGTGCCTGTCTTTGGTTCGTTTAATGAGGATCAAGACCCTGTGGTGGCAAGCATTGATGCGGAAAGCCTGACCTCAGCCATTGAAACGATTAAGCATAAAGCGCAAAAAGATGGACAAGATATTGATATGGTTTTTGTGTCTTGCACGTCTATTCGGCTGGCGGAACATGTTGCTAAGATTGAGGCTGATATCGGGTTGCCTGTGACATCATCTAATCATGCTATGGCTTGGCATTGCCTCCGGCTTGCAGGGATAGATACGCCGATGCCTCATCTTGGGCAATTATATGGCTAGGGGATTTAGCCCCCAAAACTAATGCTATCTCATGACCCAAATAGAAGATTGGCGAGGCTGATATTAGCTTACTGTGACGGGCAAGAAATCCCCGTGCCCGGCATCATAGACATGAAGCTGGCCTGAACCAATATCATGCCACAGCCCATGTAAAGTTAGCTGCTCGTCTTTCACCGCCGCGTTAATAAAAGGAAATCCCATCAGATTGTTAAGTGAATGGACAATGCTACGCTGTTCCAGATCATGAATGCGTTCGGCGTCATTTCCTAAAGTTGTTCCGTCATCAAAGGCTGGGCGCAGAATCTCAAGCCACTTTGCAATAAAGTTGGATTTTTCTAGCGTATCGTTACTTTTACCTGTGCAAGCGTGATAGCCTGTCATAATCCCACCGCAACCCGAATGCCCCAGAACAATCAGATGCGACACTTTAAGAACCATAACGGCAAACTCAATCGCCGCTGATGTGCCGTGATGATCACCATCAGGGCTAAAGGGGGGAATCAAATTGGCGATGTTACGGTGGATAAAAAAATCACCATCTTCGCCACCAAAAAGGGACATGGCATTAACGCGGCTATCGCAACAGGAAATGATCATAGCACGAGGATGTTGACCAAAATTCGCCAGATTCTGGTACCAGCTTTTGTTATTCTGGAAATTGTTGCTATGCCATCCGGCATATCGCTTGGACAAATAGACCGGCAAGGGCCTAACCGTTCCCGTCGTTAATTTATCAAGAGATTTTTTTTTGGTCATAATATCCTCGCTTAATGTTATGCCATCATTCGCAATCTGCTCTTTACATAAGGCCTGACAATACCCTTGTGCAAGATATTACGGCAGATTAGAATCAAATATAGTTTTGATCTAACATAAATGGGGATGAGAGTATGTCCGAGGTAACAATCCGCGCAGTCCGGGATGAAGATTTTGACCAATGGTTACGCCTATATCACGGTTATGCCGACCATTATAAAGTGACCTTGACGGAAGCCATCATCACCAACACATGGGGATGGGTAATGGATGCTGAACACCCGGTAACGGGCTTGGTGGCTGAAAAGGATGGAACCCTGATGGGATTGGCGCATATTCGGGCTATGCCTAGCCCTCTGCGTGGGCAATATGTTGGTTTTTTAGATGATATGTTTGTTGACCCTGATCAGCGCGGCAGTGGGGTGGTCGATGCCTTATTTAACCATATTCATGCCATGGGCAAAGACCAAGGTTGGGGCGTTATCCGCTGGATTACCCGCGATAACAATTACCGTGCTCGCGGGGTCTATGACAAAGTAGCTAGCAAGACAGATTGGAATCTCTATGAGATGCCTTGCTAGATTATTCGTCACCCGGCACGCCATAGCTAGGCGCGGATGAAGGATTAATAGCCCGTGTCAGATAGTCATTCATCTGTGGTTCATACTGTTTCCATAACGCCAGCATAGCCTGACCCGGGCAATCATCCGTCCAGTCAATACGCAGATCAACCAATGGCCAAGGCCGTTCATGGGCAACTATCAGCGCGGCAGAATGGGTAGGACCTTCTTCACCGCCAGCGTCTAGCGCGGCAATCAGCGCACGGGTTAGGCGTTCGGCTAGATGCAGATCAGCGCCATTTTCAAACGCGGTGGTCATGGCTGAAATAACCTCAACCCGCGATAATAAATTCCCTGCTCCAACACAATCCTTGCCTTGATTGGTAGCGTTATTACCGAGGATATTTTCACCAGTAAAAACCCCTGTTCCGCCTTTCAAATCGACTGCCGCCACTTGGCGATAATCAGCATGAGGACGATCTTTCATGGCGGCGGCGATGGCTGACTCGGCGCTATGCCCGTCAGCCATTAAGGCCAAGACTTCTGGCCCGATTGTGGGATCGGTAATATTCTGGGTCGTAACCGCGCCTGCCCCTGCCAGTGCATAGGGGCATCTGCTGCCAACAGCGATGCTTGATGTGGTGATGGCTACCCCAGCCATGTTTGTTTTGGCACAGCGCCCGACGATGGCAATGGTCATTGGATTTCCTCTCTATGTATGGCACAAGCGGCCAGCAAGATAGGCCGTGAACTCATGATTTTCGCGCTCTAGCCAGCTTAATGGGCCAGAAGTGGATAATGGGGCTTTAGCCCCTTTGAAGATGCCTTCAACAACAAAGCGGTCTTCTTCTTGGACATCATCCAGAAATACCTTGGCCTTGGCAATATAGTCGTCTTTATTGTCAACATTTTCTAACACTTCAGGTGCCATAGCGGCACCATAGCGAATGTGAACATGATCTGTTGCATCAGGCAAGAGGGAAAGATACCACAGATGATCAGGCGCCAGAACATACATATGTGACGGAAACACGGTTGGCATAATTGATGTGCTACGCCATTTGCCTTCAAGTGAGGTGTTGGATGGGTGCGCTGTTCCGACGGGTGCTGATCCTTTTTTGGTAAAATACTGATAGGTAAAATGGTCAAACCGTCCGCGATCATCAAACTCTGTATCCATCAGATTAAAATGCGCACCAACCGTACCCTGATGGGCAACCGGCAGATGATAGCCTTCCATAAAGTTTTCTGTCAGGCATTTCCAATTCGTGTTCCAGCGATGCTCTTCTTCAAAAATGCTGACATAATTTTCCATTTTATAGGGGGCCAGCAGGGATGTTAAAGGGGCCAGACATTCATGAACTGGCTTTGCGTTCGGGTCTAAATTCACATAAATCCAGCCGAGGTAATCTTCGCATCTGGCTTGAGGTAGGCGCATTTTGGATTTATCAAAACACGCGGTTTTATCCATGTAAGCCGCACTAACCAACTGCCCATCTGGACGATACGTCCACGCATGGTAAGGACAGGTAAAGCGTTTGGCGTTACCGCGCCCTTTCGCCAAAACCATCATGCGGTGAAGACAGATATTTGACATGGCGGTGATCTGATGATCTTTGCCGCGGATCACAATCAACGGTTGGCCGGCAATTTCCACTGTCATATAGTCGCCTTCGTTTGGCAACGTATCGGCACGGCCAACGCATATCCATTCTTTCATGAAAATATGCTCATATTCATGTTTTAGCACGTCAGGTTCGGTGTAAATTTGCTTTGGCATGGCTGTTGCCATTTCCAATGGGGCCGAGGCAAGTTGGTCGAGTTGTTTAAGCCATTGGGATAACATGGTATTCGTCCTAATCTGGAATAACGGCGGTGACTTCTATCTCAACCACCCATTCTGGACGCGCTAATGCCGGAACAACCAACCCGGTTGAACATGGGAAAACCCCTTTTAACCATTTGCCCATTTCTTGATAAACCGCCTCGCGGTAACGGATATCGGTAACATAAACCACAATGCGGCAGATGCTTTCCATGGTCGTACCAGCTTCTTCAAGCAGCATCTTGATGTTTGCCATGGTCTTTTCCGTTTGTTTGCCAGCATCAGATGGATGAAGGCTTTCGCGGGTGTCCAAATCCTGTGAGACCTGACCACGCAAAAATACCATGGTGCCTTTGGCGACAACGCCCTGACTCAGATCATTATCAAGGTTTTGTTCGGGATAGGTTTCTTTCGTATTGAAAGGGCGGATGCGCTTGTGCATGACCATGGTTTTCCTCGCTTTTTAGATGGTTAGCTTTCTAACCATTGAACGAAAAAACCAAAAGATGTCAAGCCATTATGCTACCAATTTCGGCAGGCATCCAAATTGCTGGTGGCACGGGCAAATCCCCCATAATGATCCGCCGAACCATAGCGCCCCTCAAAGCGCGCTTTCATCTGGTCGATCATGCCGGGATTGAAATCTGCCCGCAACGGGTTATCCAGTAATTGAATCATCATCATTTCATTCATAGGCTTTGTGCTGATATCCAGCGCACCAATTAAACAAGTGTAGTATTCAGGCAGGTTGATGCCCTTTTCCCACATCCGGTTTGAGAAATCTTGAACTGATGTGATGCCAAGGGGGCGTGCCATGCCCATTTCAATATGGGAATAAACGGCACGTTCGTTATCGTTAAGAAAGGCATCGGTATCAGGCAAAAGCGAGGCAGGTTGTGACGTCGTGCTTCCAAAACCGAAGAGAATATAGCCGATGCCCAACGTGATGATCATCAGGGCGATGCCAAGCAAGCGCTTGCTTCGTTTAGGCCGTGCCTTTGGTGGAAGTTTTTGCTGATAAATCATCTTTTCTGTGGGCGCATGATGATCACGATGCTGTTGCCGTGTTTGGCTGATGGTGGTGGGTGTGACCATGCGGTCAAGCGTCATGATCTCATCATCACTTACGGCTTTCCCTTGCGTTATCGGGTTTTGTGCTGTTTCACGCACCGCCTGTTCAGTTTGGCTGATGGCTTTTTGATGCTCTTCTTGATGGATAAGCCTACCCACAGATCGGTTGAGGGTAAGGATCATATCTTGGGTTTTTTTCAACCGACTTTCTAAAATTTCCATCCGTAAGACCAACTGATCAACCTGTCCTTTTGCGGCCAGGGTTTCAAAATGGTCATCATCCAAGGCGGATAAGGCGGCAGAAAGATTGCTGGCAATCCGAGATGAGGAATGTTGGGCAGAGGTGTCAGGATTAGGGTTAGTATGAGGATCGGCAGTAGCCTCAAGCTGATGATCAGTATCATCTTTGGCGCGAACGTCGGCTTCGACGTCAAGGACGAGCGCGTCATCATCATGACCCACAGATTGCTGATGCGGCGCTGGTGATGGATTTTCTTGGGGGGCAGGGGATGATGCTATACCGCCGTCTTGCGCATCGTCTTGCGCCTCATCTTGCCCCCTGTCTTGTGCCTCGTTTTGGTCATGGTCATGACGCAGTTTATCCGTCCCCACCGGCACCTCAGAAAAAGAGGTCGCTTGGGCAGGTGTCTCAATCCGTTCGCGCAACGAACGAATGCGATCAATCAATTCTGCGGTATCCATATCAAAATTTTTCAAACTACTAAAACCAAACATCCGCAGGGAATTCGGACGCTAATGATTAAACGACCGAATGCCAACTTCTATTAATGATGAGGCGGTGTTAGGGACGTGCGTCCATGGTATCTGCCAGTTTATCCAGCATGGTCAGGCATTGATCCATTTGATCAGCTGACACATATTCATCAGCTTTATGAGCCTGTTCAATAGAACCGGGTCCGCAAATTACGCAATCCGTCCCTAGCGACTGAAAAATACCGGCTTCAGTACAAAACGCAACAACGCCACTGGAATTAGAACCTGTTAATTCTTGCACTAACTGTCTTGCCTCATTCTCTGGCATGATATCAAATCCAGCCACTTCGGCAATGGCTTCGCTCCAAATCTTGGCATCAGGATAAATCTTTTGCATCATCGGCAGCAATTCGTGCTGGCAATACGCTTCTAGATCAGCCTTAACCTGATCAGCGTCAGAGGCTTGAACAGGCCGCATTTCCCAGTCTACCTGTGCTTTTGGAGCAATCACATTATGCGCCACCCCACTTTCAATGCGTCCAATATTGATGGTGGTGTGCGGGGGATCATAGGGGCTGTCCTTAGGCGGCGCAGATTTCAGCTTTTCACGCCATTCCAGCAAACGGCCAACGAATCGCGTTGCGTATTCGGCGGCATTAACCCCTAATTCTGGTGCTGACCCATGCCCGGCAAGCCCATGGATAAAGGTGGAATACTCATAACACCCTTTATGCCCTTCGATGACGCGCATTTCGGTAGGTTCACCAATAATGGCAAGCCGAGGGGCAATGCCATGTTTTTTAAGGGTTTCTGCCAAATGGCTAGCCCCTAGGCATCCTGTTTCCTCATCATAAGTAAAAGCAAAATGCACAGGTTCATGGGTGGATACTTCGGCAAAGCGATCTGCCAGCGCCAAACTTGCGGCGATAAAACCCTTCATATCACAACTGCCGCGACCATAGATCAATCCATTGGCCTCGGTCATCTGAAACGGATCATAAGTCCAGTCCTGTTCTGTAATGGGCACAACATCCGTATGTCCAGATAGCATGATGCCGCCAGTGTTCTGTTCGCCAAGGGTGGCAAAGAGATTGGCTTTATTTCCACATGGGCTCTCATCAATGATGATATGCGCCCCATGCTTTTCCAGCTGTTCTGCCAGATAGGCAATCATGGCCTTATTGCTGTCTGATGATACCGTCTCAAAGCTAAGCAAATCGCCTAGCGTGCTGATCATTTGGTCATAGGCATGATGTCTCATGGTTTTACCGTCAATTCGCGTGGCAGGTTTGTGAACAAGGTAGGGCCACCGCTTTCGCTTATGAGGATGGTTTCTGTGGTTTCAATGCCCCAATCATCCATCCATAACCCCGGCATAAAATGAAAGGTCATCCCCGGTTCTAAGATCGTGTCGTCATTGGTACGCAGTGAGATCGTTCTTTCGCCCCAATCTGGCGGATAGGAAAGGCCGATAGGGTATCCACAGCGTCCTGTGCGCTCAATCCCAGCGCGCGCCATGGATTCTGTTAGGGCATTGGCGATATCACAGGCGCGATGGCCTGCGACGGCTTGCTCAAGCCCTTTTTCTAAACCTTCGGTTAAGGCTTTGGCCGCATCTAGGATATGTTGCGGGGCAGGGCCAAGATGCACCGTCCGACATAACGGCACATGATAACGTCGATAGCATCCTGACAATTCAAAAAAGGTGACTTCACCTTTTTTCATGGGTTCCCCATTCCAAGTCAAATGCGCGGCGCTAGCATCTTTGCCAGATGGCAACATAGGCACAATCGCAGGATAATCCCCCCAGATATCATCAACACCACTAATCATGTTTTGATAAATCTCGCTGACCAGTTGGTTTTTGGGCAATCCGGGTTCGGCGCGCTCAAGCGCAAGAGAAACGATATTTTCAGATAGTTTCGCCGCCTTATGCATAAAGGCAATTTCCTCATCTGATTTCACGCCTCTTTGCCAGTTCACCAGGCCGGTAGCGTCAACAATCTTTGCTTGTCCAAGTGCTGCCACTAAAACTTGATGTGCACGCGCAGAATAGTAATAATTTTCCATCTCAACGCCTATTCTGGCGTTAGCGTGACCAAGTTCGGTCAGCAAATGGGCCAAATCATCCATCGCGTGCTGGGTGGTCGACATGACATAATCATCAGAATAAGAATGCACATGATCATTATCCATCCATACCGTCCGATAGGCGCCGTTGCCATCCATCCGGCGGCCCCACCACCGTGGATCATCATCATGGGTCACGATGACCGCCTGATGCACATAGAATGACCATCCATCATATCCCGTCAGCCATGCCTGATTAGACGGGTCAGTCGCGATAATGACATCTAGGCCTTTTTCTGCCATGGCTTTGCGTGTTTTTGCTAAGCGACGCTGATATTCTTTTTCGCTAAAGGGGGCGTGTTCAATAGCCATGATTAAGGCTCCTTATTTCTTTTCTTTACAAACGATAGCATGATCAGGATTGCATTTCCAACAGCAGAAACTAAGGTTAACAGCATAAATTTAATTGATATCAGAGCATATATGATGACAAGCGATCTTAACCTTCACGCCATCAACAACGCCCGACAAGTGATCAGGGATTACCTCATTGAAACCCCTGTTCTGCCTCTGAAAAGCAGTAAAATTGCCTCGTTTCTGCCTGAGGAGGCAGAGTTGTTTTTGAAACTGGAATTGTTTCAGCATACTGGCAGTTTTAAGGCACGTGGCGCCTTTCTTGGCGTGTCATCCCTCAATGAGGATAGCGCCAAGCGCGGCGTTGTGACAGTAAGCGGCGGAAATCATGCGCTAGCGCTTACATGGGCGGCACAGTCACGTGGGGTTCCGGTCAAAGTGGTCATGAAAGAAAGCGCTGACCCGATGCGCATCCAAGGGTGCCGTGAAATGGGGGCAGAGGTTGTGTTAGAACAGGATATGATTGCCTGTTTTGATGCGGTGGAGCGTATCCGCGAAGAAGAAGGCCGGCGCTATCTTCATCCCTTTAATGACCCTACTATGATCCTTGGCTCTGCCACTTGCGGAGCAGAGTTTATGGCGCAAGTGGAACATTTGAAAGCTAAGCCTTTGGATGTGGTGGTTTTGCCTGTTGGTGGTGGGGGGCTGATCTCTGGCATGGCATCAGCCATAAAGCTTATCAATCCAGATACCATGGTCATCGGTGTTGAACCTGAAGGATGCGATAACATGACCAGAGGGCTTGCCGCAGGCCATGCTATTGTTATGGATCGCATTGATACTATCGCTGACAGTCTAGGCGCACCTGAAACCCTAGATTATAGCCTTAATATCGTTCAGCACATGGTGGATGAGGTGATCACCATTCCTGATGCGGCGCTTGCCGCAATGATGCTGCGGATGCGGGACAGTTTATCAATGATGGTGGAACCAGCTTGCGCTGCCTCACTAGCGGCGGCCTTAGGGCCTTTGCGTGATCGCCTTAAAGGAAAGCGCGTTGGCGTGCTGGCCTGTGGGTCAAATACCAGTTCTGATCGCTGGCATGATCATACCCAAGGGCATCAACCGTTTGCATAGCCTTTTGTCTTAACCCTGAAAACGCATCAGCGTAATTGGTCGAACCAAAACGGATTAGACCAAGCGGTTTGCCCATTTTTCCCAATCACTGTGATGCGGAAATACGGCGAAGATAAATCGCTGAGATCAAAATCGGCATAGGTCATATTTTGGCCTTGGGCGGAAAGCGCGGCGTATCCTATCCCTGAGACGACAATATGGCTGGCAGGGCTACACGCGACATGAAGCTCATTTCCTTCCATCAACAGCGCGTGAATTTCTGCCCCTGTTGAGGAATAATGGCGACCATCCTTGATCGCGTCCACTAGCGCAGAGGCAGTAAGGTCATCAGACCCTACCATGATCCAGCCACCACCAGCATCCTGACTGCGGAAATGCGAATCATCTGTGGCGGTAAGGGTCATGCGCTTGCCTTCATGAAGCAGGATATCGGCTGTTCCTATGCCAAGCCCGCGTCCTGATTCAATACTGGCAGAATAATTAAACACCTCAACCGCATGGGCAGAAGACGCCATTAACGCCTCATCTGTGGTCATGCCATACCATTCAGGATGCGCAAGTGAAACATAGGCGCCAGCCTCACGCGCGCGGGAAATCATTTGGGTGACGGTTTCTTCACGGCTAGCCATCTGGAAATCTAATGGCAGGCCATTAGCAACAATATGCCATAAGCCGTCTTGGTCATAACGCTTGCCTAGGCAATGCAATTCTGCCGAAGGGATGGTAACAAAATCATCACGGTCATAGGCACGCGTGTCATTTATTGTGGTCGCCGCAAAACTATCATCATCCCATAAATGATCGGATAGGGCGATGAAATCATAGCCTAGGCCCTGATATAAATTTATTGCCTCTGTGGTGGTTTTCTCACCATCTGAATGCACAGTATGACCATGCAAATTGCCGCGATAAAGGGGGGTATCTTGATCAAAGGGGGGCAGAAGCATTGGCATAGCTTTATTCTCGCGCTAGTTATCGTTTGATTATCCTATCATAATCTCGCACCATGAATGTGAAGTTTTGTTGAAAGCAAGGCTCTATTTGCGGAATATATAGGACGCGAAAAAAACATAAGGGGGCCAATGAAAGATGACAATCACTGCACGCCGGCTTGGGCAACACGGGCCTGAGGTCTTCCCCATTGGTATTGGTGCCATGTCTTTTAGTAATTTTTATGGCGAGGCCACGCGTGAACACGCGTTGGCATTACTGCAGATGGCAATGGATAACGGCGTTAATCATATTGATACAGCAGATATTTATGGCATGGGGGTGTCTGAACTTGCCATAGGCGCATTTCTGGCAAAGCAAGGAAAACAAGCGCAGGATTTTTTTCATATCGCTACCAAGGCCGGTATTGACCGTGATGATGAGGGAAGCGGTTTTAACAATCGCCCTGATTATCTTAGGAAAAGTCTTGAGGCCTCGCTTAAACGCCTTGGCGTTGATTATGTTGATCTGTTCTATGTGCATCGCCGCCAACCAGATATGCCTATTGAAGAGGTAACAGAAACCTTGGCCGGATTTATCAAAGCAGGCTTAATCGGTTCTTTTGGGTTTTCTGAGATTGCCCCCACCACGTTACGGCGCGCGGCGGCGGTGCATCCGGTGGCGGCTGTTCAGTCGGAATATTCCCTGCAAACCCGCGGCCCTGAATTGGGATTGGTTCAGGCAACACGCGATCTAGGGGCGGCGATGGTGGCTTTTTCCCCTGTTGGTCGGGGGTTGTTGACAGATCAGCCGCACACCGCAGAAAAGGTTGAAAACATGCCTTTTCTTGCAGTTAATCCTCGCTTTATGGGGGCTAATCTAGAGCGCAATGTTGCCGCGACGGCAGCTTTTCGTAACTTGGCAAAAGACATGGGAATAGCGACTTCAACACTTGCTATTGCTTGGTTATTGCATCAAGATGATCATATCATTCCTATCCCCGGCACAAGGTCGGTGAAACATTTTGCTGAGTTGATTGCCGCCGCTGAGGTGCGATTGCATGATGAGGATAAGGCAAGAATTCACGCACTGTTGCCCCCCGGGTGGTGTCATGGTGATAGGTATTCGGATAGCCAATGGTCAGCCATTGAACGGTATTGTTAGATTGAGATGAAATTAGGTGGTAGTCATGTCAGATAAAGATATTCTTAGCGATCAGTTTTTTGATGTTGCGTCGCGTTATCCAAAAAATCCCTGTCTTTATGAAAAATCAAACGGCACTTGGCATGGTTTGACCTATGAAGACGTGGCGCAAAAAGTGTTGCTTGCTGCCGCTTTTCTCAAATCACATGGCGTTAACAAAGGCGATCGGGTGGTTATCGCCTCTGAAAACCGGATTGATTGGGCCATTGCTGATCTTGCTATTATGACCTTAGGGGCGTTGGTAGTGCCATCTTACAGCACAAATACCAGTGAAGATCATCATCATGTTCTCACCGATTCTGGTGCGGTGCTTGCCATCACATCATCAGGGGAGTTAGCGGAAAGCCTTATGGCGGCGGCAGAGAGATCACCGGCTTGCCAAACGCTAGTGCTGTTTGACCGTTATGATATGCAAACACAGAAAAAACGGCTTAAACTGGTCAACTGGCATGATGGATTAGAGGCGGCCAAAGATACCGCCGAAAAAGAGGATATCCGCGCCAAATTACAACCTAATGATCTGGCTTGCCTGATCTATACCTCTGGCACGGGTGGGTTGCCCAAGGGGGTTATGCTAACCCACGGCTCGATCAGCGCGAATGTTAAGGCTGTGAAACATATGCTTAGCGAGGTAGGTCTGGATTATCAGCAACGTTTCCTGTCTCTCTTGCCTTTATCACATTCCTATGAGCATACAGGCGGGCTTCATCTACCGATCCGGATGGCATCAGAAATCTGGTATTGTGAGAGTGTTGAGCAGGTATCAACCAATTTGCAAGAAGCAAAACCAACTTTGATGATTGCCGTTCCCCGGCTTTATGAAGTGTTGCATGACCGCATTGAAAATGGCCTTAAGGCTAAGGGTGGGCTTAGCGAAAAGCTGTTTCGGAATGCTGTGGCATTGGGCCTTAAAAAACTTGAGGGGGAGAAGCTTTCTTTTTCTGAGGCGATATGGGATCGGGTGCTGGAACGCCTCGTACGTGCCAAAGTGCGGCGGCGCTTAGGGGGAAGGTTGCAATATTTCTGTTCTGGTGGCGCGCCCTTAAATCCAGAAATTGGAAAGTTTTTTCAGGCTATCGGTGTTGGCATTTTGCAAGGTTATGGTCAGACCGAAGCGTCCCCAGTGATTTCCCTTAATCCACCAAAGGATATCCGTATTTCCACCGTTGGCAAAGCGGTGCCGGGGGTTGAGTTAAAAATTGACCCTGAAGGCGAAATTCTGGTTCGCGGTGACTTGATGATGCAAGGCTACTGGAACAATCCCGCGGCAACGGATGAGGCGATCCGTAATGGCTGGCTTCATACAGGTGATTTGGGGCATTTAAGTGATGATGGGTTTCTCAGCATCACAGGCCGCAAAAAGGAAATCATCGTCAATTCCGGCGGCGACAATATTGCCCCTGCCCGAATTGAGGCCATGTTGACGATGCAAGGCAATATTGATCAAGCTATGATAACAGGGGATAAACGGCCTTGGCTAGCGGCTGTGGTTGTACCGTCCCAAGAGGTCAGAAAACTGCCAAAGAAAGAACAGGAAAAGTTTATCAAGATGGCGCTAGATAAGGTTAACGACAATCTGTCTATGCTAGAAAAGGTCAGGCGATTTGTGCTTGCCGATGAACCCTTTAGCATCGAAAACAGTGAAATGACCCCTACCTTGAAAATTCGCAGACATATCGTATTAGCACGATATCAAGACGCGCTAGATAAACTCTATTCGCGCTAGGAAAACCGCTGTGTCCGGCTGTGGTTAGGCAGGAATAATCTGTCCATCCCACGCGATGACGCTTCCGCTATCATCAGGCTTGACCCCATCTATGACGGCTAGCAAATGTCCTGCTGCCACATCAGGGGAAAAAAGGGTATGCCGCAGACGGGATTGAAAGGGTGCGGATAGTCCGGTATCGGTGGTGCCGGGGTGAAGCCCAATGATCACAGTGTCAGGATTTTTGCGTTTTGTCTCAAGTGCAAAACCTTTGATCATCATGTTCAGGGCGGCTTTGGCGGCGCGGTAACTATGCCAACCGCCCAGATGATTGTCGCTAATGCTGCCAACCCGTGCAGAGATCGCGGCAAATACCGTTTTGTTTCTTTTGGCAAAGAGGGGCAGGGTATATTTTCCAATCAGTGCAGGGCCAATCGTGTTAACAAGAAAAGCGGCACTCATGCCCTCATGGCTCAGATGCTTGAGCGATTTCTCAGGGCTGATATGCTGATCTTGGTCATGTAACAACCCCGTTGCGACAATCACCATATGCAACGGGTCTTGCTGGGCTAGGGCGTCGCCTATGCGCAGAAGGCTAGCTTCATCACGAAAATCAAAACGCCGTGCAGGATCAGGGTGTCGCCGTGAAAAGCTCTCAACCTCTTTCACCTTGGGATGGGCAGACAGGCGTTCCATCAACGCCGCACCAATGCCGCCATTCGTGCCAAAGATGGCTACGCGCATCGCGTCTGGTAAGGTGTTTAACTGATCTTCGCCTTTAATGATTTGGGTTGCATCACTCATGCTTACCACATAGGGCAGGGTGCAAAAATAACCACCCGCCTATCGGTCTATCCATGTCATTAATTGATCCAGATCATCGGCATCTTCTGCCAATTTATCCCAGCGAATACGCAGAAACCGCGGAAACCGCATGGCCACGCCGGATTTATGGCGGCTAGATGTGCTGATCGCATCAAACGCCACTTCTGCCACCAGTGTTTTTGCCAACTCGCGCACGGGGCCAAACCGCTGAACCGTATTGGCGCGAACAAACGCATCTAGTTTTTTCAACTCATCATCCGTAAAGCCTGAATACGCTTTGCCAACCGGAACCAGCACCCTGCCATCATCGCTGTTCATCCATGCGGCAAAGGTGTAATCCGAAAAAAACGACGACCGCTTCCCATGCCCACGCTGAGCATAAATCAACACAACATCAGCTGTTAACGGGTCGCGTTTCCATTTATACCACTTGCCTTTGACCCGGCCTTGGGCATAAGTGCTGCCTCTGGCTTTGATCATTAGCCCCTCAATAAGGCCGCCATCACGGCATTGTTGCCGCCAGTCATCTAGCTGTTGGGGTGAGGTGAAATCCAATTCCGGTGACAGGTCTATGACATCTGATTTTAAGGTGTCTATGGCGGCTGAAAGCCGGTTGCGCCGGACTTCAATCGGCTGAGGGCGCATATCTGTTTTGCCATCAAAAAGAATATCATAAAGCCGCAAAAAGACAGGCGTCTTTGCCTGCATCGCCAGACTTGGCTTTTTCCGGTTAAGCCGTTGCTGAAGCATTTGAAAGGGCGCGATATCATCAGGCCGTCCTGCCAGCAATTCCCCGTCAAGCGTGCCTTGCCATGACATCGGCTTTACCAATTCAGGAAAGCCAGAGGAAATATCATCCCCAGAGCGCGAAAACAGCCGCACCCCATCATCACCTGATGCTAATTGCACACGGGCGCCATCCCATTTCCATTCCACCATCCAATCTTGAGGGGAAATGGTCTCAATATCGGTATCCTTAAGGGGATGCGCCAGCATGAGGGGACGAAACACTGCCTTGCCTTCGGCATTGGGGCGCGGCGCTTTATCGTTCAGCCAATCAAAGAGGGTATGATAAGGCGGTGAGATCAGAGGCCAAATCTCTTCGATCTCCTCAACAGGTTTATCATAAGCCTTAGCCAGAGCCAGCCGCACTAATCGCGCTGACGCGCCAACCCTTAATCCTCCGGTGATCAGTTTAAGCAAGCCCCAGCGTGTTGTCGCATCAGAGACATCAAGCCAATGGGCAATAAGGGTTTGGGTAGCCTCCAGACCTGATGGTTTTGCTGTCGCCGCCAGATCGCTAGCAATTTCACCTAGGCTTGGCGGTGAGATGTTAGCGGTCTCTTTGCGGATGCTATCCTGAGGCCAGATCAGCGCTACGGTTTCTGCCATATCGCCAACAAAGTCATAGGATAGGGCAAAAAGCTCAGCATCAACTCGGCTTTCAACCAGTTGGCGGATTAATGCCGGTTTAGCCCTATGGCTATCAAACTCACCAACCAAAGCAGCCAACCCCCACCCCAGATCAGGCATAGGGGTGGTATGAAACCAGTTCACCAAATGTTCAATCTTGGTGTTTCGCCCCGGGGCGTAAAGCAAGTGTTCAAGTAAAGCGGCAAAACGGATCATTCGGCATCGTCCTCATAGCCGATCAGATGTAATGCTTTGCCTGTGATACCTTTTAGCGATAAGGCCCGGATTAAGGCATCTTCCCTACCATGGGTCACCCAGACTTCTTTTGGGGACACCTCATCAATCGTGGCTAGCAAATCCCCCCAATCCGCGTGATCAGACAACACAAGCGGCAGTTCAACGCCGGATTGTTTGGCTCTCTGCCGCACTTGCATCCAGCCAGACGCCATAATGATCAAGGGGTCTGGCAGGCGTTTTGCCCATGGCCCGGATATTGCTGATGGCGGTGCAATAACAATTTGCCCAGCCAAATTCTCTTGCGGCTGGCCCTTTTTTCCGGCAGTGGCGGCATTAAGGGGGCCAAGAGCGATACCGTGATCTTCATAGAGTTGGCACAGTTTGGTCAATGCCCCGTGAATGTAAATTGGCAGTGTATATCCAGCTTGCCGCAGTAATGCTATGACGCGCTGAGCTTTGCCAAGGGAATACGCACCAATGACATGAGCGCGGTGCGGAAAAAGGGTGACGGAGGCCAGAAGGCGGTCAATTTCTACCACCGGGTCAGGATGATGAAAAACAGGCAGGGCAAAGGTCGCCTCAGTGATAAAGACATCACATTTCACAGGCTCAAATGCCGCGCAAGTGGGATCGCTTTTGCGCTTATAATCGCCAGATACAACCACCCGACTGCCCTGATGATCAATCACGATCTGGGCACTGCCAAGCACATGGCCTGCGGGTTTTAGGCAAAGCGAAATTGGCCCTATCATCATAGTTTGGTGATAAGGCAGGGGGGTTGTTTTTTCAGCAAAATTATCGCCATAGCGTGCCGCCATGATAGCTAGGGTTTCTGGCGTTGCAATGACGTGCTTATGCCCTGGTCTGGCATGATCAGCATGACCATGGGTTACCACCACGGTGGTTGATGCGCGAATAGCGTCAATATGAAAAACCGGGTTCCCATCCGTGCCAATGACGCCCAACCCTTGTTGAAGCGGTCTGATCCACTGGGACGGATGGACCACTGGCATCACGATGCTTTTGGGACGACCCCGAACAGTTTTTCCCATTCGGATGGTTTTAGATTTGCCAAATCTTCACGCATTTCTGATCCTGCCAGCATACCATTTTGTACCGCAGGGCGTTCAATGATATCCCTACGCCACCGCGCTACATTGGGATAGGCGTCAATATCCACATTTTGCCGCTCATAGGTGCGAGTCCATGGGAAAATAGCCATATCCGCAATGCTGTAATCATCAGCGACAAATGCACGAT
>CBFHXL010000011.1:0-58966 GCA_965659785.1 Puniceispirillales bacterium (SeqCode) | reverse complement strand
ATTCATGTATTTGAATAGTTATTTAAGCCTTTACCACCATTCACTAACTCTTAGCTAACAGGTAAGCTTCTCTCATCTATTAGCTATTTGTGAAAGTCATTGTGACTGAGGCAAGGTATTTGGCCCTTAGGTTTCGCACATAGCGAAAACCCTTCATGGCGGTATCTGACTTTTGCTCTTATAGGAGTTATATTAATTGGCTTGATATCTTTATTTATAATTTGTTGTTATAAGTATTTAACAACATCATCCATCAAGACACGTCATTATCAAGAAAACTGGAAATACACATCATCTCAATAGGATAGAAAAATGGGCTTACTGCAACATGGCCGTTGGGTAGATCAATGGTATGACACAAAGGCATCAGAGGGGCGGTTTATCCGAAAATCACCGCAATTCAGGCATTGGATTACCCCTGATGGTAGCCCGGGGGTTAGTGGCGACGGCGGATTTTTAGCGGAACCTCATCGCTATCATTTATATCTCTCCCTTGCCTGTCCATGGGCGCATCGGGCGCTTATTTTTCGTGCCATTAAGGGCTTGGAGGATATGATCTCTGTCTCTGTTGTCCATTGGTATATGGCGGAACATGGCTGGACCTTTGCCGATGGTGAAGGCGTGGTGCCAGATACGGTTCATGGCGTGGATTATCTTTATGATATCTATCTCAAAGCCAATCCTGAATATTCTGGCCGGGTTACGGTTCCTGTGTTGTGGGATAAGAAGACCAGCACCATTGTATCAAATGAATCGTCGGAAATGATCAGGATGTTTAATTCTGCCTTTGATGATATTGGCGCGCGTGAGGGCGATTATTATCCGCCATCTTTGCGGTCTGAGATTGATGCCTTCAATGCACGGATTTACGACACGCTCAATAACGGGGTTTATAAGGCAGGCTTTGCAACCACGCAAACGGCATATGAAGAAGCACTGATCCCGCTTTTTCAGACTCTCGATTGGCTAGAACAAGAGCTGTCACAAAAGCGATATCTGACCGGAAGCCAAATCACAGAGGCTGATTGGCGCCTGTTCACCACCTTGATCCGCTTTGATGCTGTTTATGTCGGTCATTTTAAGTGCAATTTGCGGCGCATCGCTGACTATCCGCATTTAACAGGATATCTTCGTGACCTTTATCAGCATCCCGGGGTCGCTGAGACGGTGAACTTTTCCCATATCAAGCAGCATTATTATGCTAGCCACGACACCGTTAACCCGACGCGGATCGTGCCATTAGGCCCGGATATCGACTTTACTTTGCCCCATACAAGGGCAAACCTAGCCTAAAGCTAGGGTCGTGACTCACGCCAAGGCCGCTAACAAATCGGCAGCTTGACGGTCTGCGCTCTCTGGGGTCAGGGTTTCAATCGCTTTGCCTAATCGCTGAAACAACGCACGCTGGGTGTCTTCGGTGAAAACAAGTGTGCCATCCGCGGCTATGCTGTCTATTCCATCCCATGGAAGGGACGCTTCATTAACCGCGATGGCTTGCTGCAAAGACCATTCATCCGGCAGATCAATGTCAATCCCTGCCTGACTGACCTTGACCGGATAGCCGCCAACATAAGCGCCAATCCCGGGTAAATGGATGTCCTGTGTCGTCTTACCTGTTAGCGTACGCAAGGCGATCAAAGCAGACGATGCCGTCACCCGATTAAAATGCAGATCATAAGGGAACGGAAATGGATCACGCAAAACACGTTCCGCCACTTCGGTCACATCTTTATCCCCCCAGACCGCTTTGAGCAGATAAGGCGGCAATTCATGAGCAGCGTTATCGTTTAAGACAAAATATTCAAACGCGTGTTGCGCCACCAATTTGACTTTGACCTCACTAGGATCAGTCCCTAATGCGCGGCTTACCCCCATTTGTATCTTGGCAATAGGTTCCTGAACATTCCCGATGCCGCAATCCGGGCCATAACCTGTTCGGTTCAGCATGGCATTAATGACATCCGGAAACGACGCCCCAATCCAGACTGTGTTTATATCCGCCTTAGCGATCTGGTTACGAAACTTTTGCATCAGTGATAAATGCAGGGCGGTATAACCAGCAAAGGGAATGGCAATATCGCTTTGCGGCAATCGCCACCATGGCAAAAGCGAAGGAGCCGAAAACATATAATCAGGATTAATCGCCCTTAGTTTAGTGGGAAAATCTGCACTATGAACATCCATATCCTCGGCAATGATATGAGGAAAATGCCCTTCAATTCCTGCCCCTAACAATGCGTTATTTACCCTTTTTTGGGCCTTTTCCCTGTCTCTGCTAGCAACAATAATGGTTGAAAACATATCTGTTCTTGCGACCGCCTCTAAGAGATGGGTGGCAAGTTCGCCCATAGAGATAAATAGCAAGGTTGGTTTGTTCATAAGATACGATAGCCTAACCTGATTCTGTTGGCCCTAGCGACTGACATTCGGTTTAGAGGTGTCAGGTTTGGCGGCATCATTTTTAACAGCAATTTGACAATGTGTCAGGCGCGCGAAACGGTAATCTGCAAATCGGTTGTAGCCCCATCTGGCCATCTGCCTTACCCCCGGCAACGCCGCGATGACCGCCAAAATATTCCAATAGCGAAGCTGCCGCCATATGATGATGAAGGCATCAACACCAATATGCCAAGCCCCTTTAGCATCACGAACATGCAATCGCCGCAACGCCGCGCTTTGGGAAAGGTTATGCTCCCTCAAAGGGGCAGGATCACTTGCAACATCCCACCAGTTGAACACCCCATCCCTCGCGATACGGCGATAATAAGTGATCTCTTTGTTGCAGAGCCCGCATTTGCCGTCATAGAAAACATCAATCATACCAAAATCATTTCTCTACTTGGTTTATCTTTGGATATTGGAAACACATTATTGAATTAGGGCGTTTCGGTTAAGAAGAAAATGGGTTTTCGTGATCATTATGGCATAACCGCAATCATCAAGGGTATAGGCAACCCCCTAAACCAACATGAGAGCCGCACGGCGACTTTTCATTTCTTCCAAAAATTGACGCGATAAGGATATCAAAGGTTCTGATGACGTCTCAGTTTGGTGCCATGCCAGATAAATGCGCCGGGTAAATCGCGGCGCATCATCAATCAGATAAAGGTGTTTATTTTCGCATTCTTCCCTGATTAAACCGATAGGGAGATAACAGCTTCCCCCATTAGCCAGCAGATAGTCTTTTGCCCATAACCCCGACCCAAAACTCATCCGCGCGACATCTGCGTTCGAAAACTCCGAAATGTGCTCACGTGCAAAATCCACCCCATGATCAACATAAATATACCCCTGATCATAGCGCGCCGGACGATCCGGCCTGTCCCCCACCAAAACCAAATCTTCTTCAAGATAATCAGTGGCAAAGCCTTGGCTAAGAGAAAAGGGTGAGGTGCTAATAGCGATATCAACGACACCGCTTTCAAGCCATCTTTGCATATCTTGATGCAGACCCGGCCATGAGTTTAGCGCCGTTTTTGTTGTATGCAGGCGAACCAGATCAACCATCACCTGCCCATAATGCGGCCATAAATCAGGCAAGCAACCCATATGATAGATGCCTGCCATTCCCGGTGGTAGCCCTGCCTCTGCCTGGGCTTGGCGCCATAACTCAAGGATGACTTCAGCATAGCGTTTCAGCTTTATCCCTGATGCTGTCAGGCTAGCCCCTGTTTTGTTTCTCTGCACCAGTTTTTGCCCTAGATGACTCTCAAGGCTTTGCAATCTCGCGGTTACTGTCGATTGGGTCACATTAAGCTGTTCCGCCGCCTTAATCAGGCTACCGGTTTCGATGATGGCAAGTAAGGTTTTAAGAGCGGCAAGATTCATAACACCGTGACCTTTTATAATTCGATATTTTCGATAATTATCATCATTATTATTCTATTGTCTAATAATAAAATTTCTGGAAAATTAAAAGAAAAGGGGGAACCAAATGGCAACGCAAGCTTCTGATCATGCCATGCTTATTAATGGGAAATGGGTCGCGGCCTCTGATGGCGGCTATTTTGACAGCATCAATCCTGCCACAGGGAAAGTATGGGCACGCATTCCTGCTGCGACCGCAGAGGATGTTAACCGCGCCGTTGAAGCCGCGGATGACGCCTTTACCAATGGCCCATGGTCACGCATGACCCCAACAGAACGCGGCCGTTGCCTGCGCCGTCTTGGGAATTTGCTAGCAGATAAATCAGAAGAGCTAGGCCGGATTGAGGCCATAGATACAGGCAAATTATTCAAAGAAACCCGTTGGCAGGCAAAATATATTGCTGAGTTTTTTCATTTCTATGCTGGAGCGGCTGATAAAATTCATGGCGAAACCCTGCCGATTGATAAACCCGATATGTTTGTGTTCACCAAAAGAGAACCCTTAGGCGTGATCGCGGCCGTTGTGCCTTGGAATTCCCAATTGTTCCTTGCCGCGGTGAAAATTGGCCCTGCTTTGGCAGCAGGCAACACGATTGTTTTGAAAGCCTCTGAACACGCCTCGGTTGCTATGCTGGCCTTTGGCAAATTAATCGCTGAGGCAGGCATCCCTGATGGCGTGGTCAATATTGTGACGGGATTTGGTGATCCTTGCGGCAAGTATCTGACGACACACCCCAAAGTGGCACGGATCAGCTTTACAGGCGGCCCTGTTTCCGCCAAGCATATTATTCATAATTCTGCAGAAAACTTTGCTGAAGTCTCGCTAGAGCTAGGCGGAAAATCCCCTTTTATCTGTTTTGAGGATGCGGATTTGGACAGCGCTGTCAATGGCGCCGTATCTGGCATTTTTGCCGCTAGTGGGCAGAGTTGCGTGGCTGGATCACGCCTGTATTTGCATGACAGCATTGCCGATGAATTTCTGGCTCGCATGAAAACCATAGCCGAACAAGTGCATATTGGTGACCCGCTCGCGGACACCACTGAGGTAGGGCCATTATGCACCACAGCGCAGGTAGAACATTGTCAGCGCGAAGTGGACTTTGCCATTGAACAAGGGGCAACCTTAGTAACAGGCGGCAAATCACCTAAAGGCCTGATAGGTCAGTTTTTTGAGCCCACCATTCTGGATTGCCCAAGTCAGGATTTGCGCGTTGTTGATACCGAACTTTTTGGCCCTGTGGTCGCGGCTATTCGCTTTAAGACAGAGGCCGAAGTGCTGGCGCTAGCCAATGATACTAAACACGGCCTTGCTGCTGGCATATTTACCCGTGATGGGGCAAGGGCAATGCGGATGTCTAATGCCATTAAGGCAGGGATTGTCTGGGTCAATACTTATCGTGCCATCTCGCCCATTGCTGAGTTTGGCGGAATGAAACATTCGGGTTACGGCAGAGAAAGTGGATTTCAGGCAGTTTATGATTATACCAGACCTAAAACCGTATGGATTAACACCTCATCCGACCCATTGGGGAGTCAGTTTGTTGCCCGATAACATCATTAAAATCATAAATACCTTTCGTGAGAGGAAATAAGATGAAATTTCAACTAGCTGTAAATCTTGAACGTATGGACGATAGCATCCCTATGAAAGACGTTCGTGATCATACCCTGCGTATGGTCAAAATGGCTGATGAAGCCGGATTTGAAATTGTCTGGGCGGCGGAACATCATGCCTTGGAAATGACCATTGCGCCTAACCCGTTTTCTTTGCTGGTCTGGTGGGGTGAGAACACCAAGAATATCAGGCTAGGTTGTGCGGTGGTCAATGCCTCCTACTGGCATCCAATTAAGCTGGCAGGCGAAGCGGCCATGACAGACTTGCTGACCGATGGGCGGCTAGAGTTTGGCATTGGATCAGGGGCATATCAGCGTGAGTTCGACCGCATGATGCCGGGGTTAAAGCAATCCGATGCGTGGAAATATATGAACGAAATGTTGCCTGCCTTGCTAGGTTTATGGAAAGGCGATTATGAGCATCAGGGCGAATATTGGCAGTTCCCTTTATCCACATCTGTGCCAAAGCCAGTGCAAGACCCTCACCCCCCCTTATGGGTCGCGGCGCGATCGCCTATCACTTATGATTATGCGATTGAAAACAACTGCAATGTCATGTGCTGGCCACTGACCCGTGATTTCGCTGAGGCGGAGCTGTATAAACAGCGTCTTGATGAGGCTATGGAAAAATTCCCCCAATCGAGACGACCAAAGTTTGCTTTAATGCGCCACGCCGCCGTCTATGAAAACAAAGACAGCCGTCAGGCGGCGATATCATCCATTCAATGTGTTCTTGGCCAGTTTGAAAATCTATTTCGGAATATGGGCGATGTTAAAAATGGCTTTCCCAAGCAAATCCCCCTTAGCGAGCTTGCCAATAGAGACGAATATAATGCTGAGATGCTAGAAGAAAATCTCTTATTCGGCTCACCTGATGAGGTGATTGCAAAGCTGAAACGGTATGAAGATTTAGGCGTCGATTCATTTATCTATTATGCCAGCATGGGAATGCCGCTTCAGGAACAGATCAAATCTATGGAGCTGTTTTGTGATAAGGTTATGCCAGCCTTCGCATAAAGGTGAAGTGATTAATGCAAAGCGCGCAACTTGCTCAACATACCGCTTGCTGGGATCACGGCCAAGCGACAGACGACCATCATCTGCCGCTTATCCTTATCCACGGGCTAGGTCTTGATCATCACTGTTTTGATGGGATGGTGCCGGCCTTGGCCCAAACGCATCGCGTCATTAGTTTTGATCTGGCAGGGCATGGCGACACCCCATGTGTTGATGATGAACGGCCTAGCCTTGCTTTGTTTGCACGGCAGACCCTTGCGGTCATGGACAAGCACAGCATAGATCAAGCGGTGCTAATTGGCTTTTCCCTAGGCGGCATGATCAATCGGCGCTTTGCTATTGATTATCCTGATCGGGTTGGGGGATTGGTTATCATGAACTCACCTCATGATCGCGGTGAAGCCGGACAGAAAGCAGTAGAAGACCGCGCCAAAACAACCCACAACGAAGGGGTAGATGCCACCATGGATGCTACCTTGGCAAGGTGGTACACTGAGGCATTCAGATATAAACATCCTGAGATCATGGCACAAACCGCCGATCAATTAAAACGCAATCACCCTGATTGGTATGCTGATTGCCGCTATGTTCTGGCAGCAGGCGTTAAGGAATTAATCAGACCGCAACCGCCTATCCTATGCCCAAGCCTGATCATGACTTGCGCGCATGATAGCGGCAGCACTGTTGCCATGAGCCACGCTATCGCCAGCGAGATTACGCCATCAGAAACGGTTATTATTCCTGACTTACAGCATTTGGGATTGATTGAGGCGCCGTCACAGTTTAGCGATGCCATCCTTCGATATCTCAAAGGCCATAACTTATGAAAAGAAACAGAAAAGGATTTTCATCATGACAACATCTGCATCAAAACAGATTTCAGGCGGTCAGGCCGCGGTAGAATCCCTCAAAGCTGAAGGTGTTGATCATGTCTTTGGGTTAATCGGGTCAGCAACCATGGAAATGTTTGACGCCCTCTATGACGCTAAGGATATTCGCTTTATTGGTGTTCATGATGAGCGCACGGGAACGCATATGGCGGATGGCTATGCGCGGGCATCTGGCAGAACAGGGGTTATTCTGGCTGGTCAAAATGGCCCCGGGTCAACTAATCTGGTAACAGGGCTAGCGCAAGCGGCGGCAGCCTATTCACCAGTGTTATCTATCGCTGGTATGCTATCCACCGAACATCTTTATCGTGACGCCTTTCAAGAAGTTGACCAACAAGCCCTGTTCACCCCCGTGACGAAAAAGACCTGGACAGTTACCAAAGCTAACCGTATCCCCGAAATGTTCAGAGAAGCGTTTCGGGTTGCCATGTCTCCTCGCCGTGGACCCGTGCAACTGAACTTGCCTCGCGATGTGCTGTCTGAGCAAATCGAAATGCCAGTGATGCAACGCCCGGATGAATATCGCGTGATGCAAAACCCGGCTCCGGCCCCGGATGCGATTAGCAAAGCCGCCTCGCTTTTGGTTGGCGCCAAGCGTCCTGTGATTATCACTGGCGGCGGTATAAAAAATAGCCGCGGTCACGCCGCCGCCATTGCCTTGGCCGAAGCCTTAAATGCCCCTATCGTTCTTGCCCCCGGGCATGGGGACGCCCTCCCATTTGATCAGCCGCTTAACGCCGGGCAAATGGGGCCGCGCGGAAATCCAGTTGCTTCACGCTTAGCTAAAGAGGCTGATGTTATTCTCGCCCTTGGCACGCGGCTTGGGTTTAATTCCACCTTTTATTCCTATGATAATATTAATCAGGACGCGGCCATCATTCAGGTGGAATTAGAGCCAACCGCAATTGGTCGCTATTTTCCGATTAAGTTGGGAATTTGGGGGGATGCTGTTGCTAGTGCTGAGGCCTTGGTGCCTCTTGTGAAGGCTACGCAGTTCAAGGCTGAAATAGCCACATGGACAGATCAGTTTCAAAAAGAACGTCAGCAATGGCTAGCAGAACGTGACGCCAAGGCCGATACCGAAACCGTCCCCATTCAGCCATCAGGCCTGTTTCATCATTTGCGGCACATCTTACCAGCCGATGCCGCCTATACCATGGATGCTGGCACATTATGTCTGCAAGCCACGGATGCTATGACCTATCAAACACCGCCATCTTTATTCACACCACTTGATTTTGGTCTGGTTGGTTTTTCCTTTGCTTGTGGGCTTGGGGTTAAGCTGGCGATGCCTGATCGCCCTGTGATCAGCATGATGGGGGATGGCGGCTTTGGCATGACCATTTCTGAGCTTTCAACCGCGGTTGATCACGGCATTAATACGGTAACGCTGGTCATGAATAATGGCTCATGGGGGGCAGAAAAAGCCTATCAGCGCGACTTTTTCAATGGCCGCTATATCGGCGCGGATATCTCTAGCCCGGCTTTTGATAAAGCCGCCGAATTATATGGCGCGGCTGGCTTTAGGGTAGAAAGGCTGGCTGATCTGGCTGATGCGGTTCATGCCGCGCTTGCCGCAGGCAAGCCTGCTGTGGTGGATATTCAGGTTGATCCCGCCGCGCTTTATAGTTTCCGGCGTGACAGCTTTAAGCATAGGGGCGGGTGATCAGACCAGCCCCATTGGCACAATGACCGCTTTCTCGCTATCGCCTAGCGCATCAACATAAACCTCTGCACCGGGGCTTGCACATTTTGGTGTGACAAATGCATAGGCTAAGTTTTTCTGAACCTGGTAGCCATAACTGGCTGATTATCATCCCGCATCCCTTTTGCCCGAGATCGACCAAAAGATCAGGAATTGATTTCCCATTCATCTCAAGTTGAATTAATCAGCCTGTGGTTTCGGCAATCATGCTGATCATTTCAAACATGATGGCGGCCGCGGACATTGCCGTGATTTGATTAGGATGATCCTTGGTCGGCATAATACAGACAACATCACCGCCAATAATATTCATGCCTCGCACAGATCGGATTAGTGCAACCGCCTCATCCATAGAAAACCCTGTCACCCCCGGTTCAATATTTGATACGGCAGGGGCAACCGATGGATCAAGACAATCCAGATCAAAGGTAATATAAACCGGACGCCCAGCCAGCGTTTCCTTAATCTGGGAAATCACATCTGCGGCACCGCGGCTTCGGTATTCCGCCATGGTAACAACATTATAGCCATAATCGTAAGACGGCTGTAGCCAGTCCATCGTCCGCGGATGGCCACGCAGACCAATTTGCATGGAATGGGTGGGATCGACTAACCCTTGGTCAACAAGGTAAGCCCCCCAATGCGCGGCAGATTTTTTTGCCCCTAAAAAGTGATCAACAGTTGTGAACACATCAGTATGGGCATCAAGATGCAGAAAACAGACCTGTTCGCCTTTGGCTAAATTACCTTTGCCTAGTGCCTGAATAATGCCGCCAGTAATGGAATGATCACCGCCAATAGATACCGGCTTGGCGCCGGCAGCATCGATATTCTGATAGAAAGTGGTGATTTGTTCAATGCAATCCTCATTATCATTCGCGCGCGGAAACGGAACATCACCAACATCAACAACCCGCGCCCTTTCCCATGGATCAATGCGGAACTCACCATGGACACGGCGCTGAAGGGCAGACACATTTCTAATGGCACGCGGCCCAAGATGCTGATCGCGTTCAGTTGTTCCGTTTCCGGTGGAATGCGGCACACCAACCAACGCGATATCCGCGTCTTCTGGCTCAGCATGGGGACAGCGAAACAAGGTCGGAATACCCCACCAGTATAAGTTGTTCATCATGCTATCGTCATGCTTTTTTGCCATGGCTATCCTCTCCTAAGTAACATTTTCTTGCGCTCCCGAAAGGCCTGATGTGATGCATCCGTGCCATCATGAAACGACCCAAACCATTTATCCCACGGCATTTCCAAATTGCCATAATTACAATCAAAATAGCGGTGATGCATATGATGATGAAATGTCCCCAAAGCCAGATATTTTTGATCTTTGATCAGCATGGCCTCATAGCCAGTATGCGAAGTTGCCGCCGTTAGTGACTGATGCTGCATATGAAACAGAATATGAAACGGACTGGACGGAATAAGGAAATGTATCAGAAGAGAAGAAAAGAAAAGGATATGTTCTACTGGATGCATGGATAGCCCAGACCATGGGCCAACATTAGTATTTTTGTGATGCAAAGCATGCGCCAAACGATAAAGAGGCGGCCAATGCAACCACCGATGCACCCAATAAAAATGAAAGGAAATCCAGATCGGTGTTAGCAAAATCATGGCCACAAACCAGACCGGATGATCGGCCCATAACAACACCGGCGCATAGCCATTTGCCATAGCCCAGAACATCATGACTTCATAAAGCGTCCAGACCGTTACCCCACTGGCAAGGGACCAGAACATATTATCATAGAGCTGATTCTTAAACAGAAAGTTTTTTTGCAAGGCTTTCAATTCACGGGTGTCATAGCGCAGTTTCTGATCCTGTTTTTGCAACGCATAGAAAAACAGATGCAAGCCCCCAGCAACCAAAAGCATTAACGCCATATTGCGCAGATAGAGTAACGCCACCCAATCCCACGACAGTGTTGCCATTACCTCTAAAGATGGCTGAAACCAATACCACGAAACCAACGCCACCAGAATCAGAACAGAACGTTCCGTAACGATGAGCCATTGCGACAGCATCCATTGACAGATTTTCTGGGGATCAAGCGGCCATGAAAAAAGCGGCGAAACCTGAATAGGCACATCAGGGGTATGATTCCATCTGCTGGCAAAACTGTCACTATGAGGGCTGTTATCTTCACCAGCCATTTTACCTAATCCACTTCGCGCTAAGACTACTTTTTCCGATACGCCCCTTGTGCAATCCGGTCAATCACCATGGCGCAGACAAGAATAGCCAAACCACCAAGCAACCCTTGCCCCTTTGCCGCGTATTGAAGCGATTCTAAAATTAAGGCCCCTAATCCATCCGCCCCGATTAAGGAGGCAATCACAACCATAGACAAGCTCATCAAAATGGTTTGATTGATACCTGTCATGATGGATGGCATAGCAAGCGGAATCTCAACATTCATCATCAACTGCCTGCGTGAACAGCCAAAGGCCACGGCTGCTTCTTTTGTGGCTTCGGGAACGCCGCGAATCCCCAACGCGGTGAGACGAATGACAGGCGGCATAGCAAAGATCAAAGTCGCCAATACCCCCGGCGGTTTTCCCGTCCCAAAAAATGCGATAATCGGGATCAGATAAACAAAGGCTGGCATGGTCTGCATAAAATCAAGCACAGGTTCTGCTGTCCGATAGGCACGCTCGCTTTTGCCAAACCATATCCCTAGCGGTATCCCAAAGAGAACGCAAAGAAACGCGCCTGTGCCGATTAGCGCGACCGTGATCATAGAGATTTCCCACAGCCCCATCATTGACAAATAGGCAAGTGAGGCCGCCGTAAAGATAGCCACACGAATACCAGCAAGCCGCAACGCGGCAACAACAATCACAACCATCACAACAGGCCATGGCGTGCCAATCAACAGGATTTCAATCCAGTCCAACACTGTGCGAATACCAAAAGTGATGCCGTCAAAGACATTACCAAAACGAAAGGCCAACCAGTCAAACCCCTGATCACCCCATGCCGCTAATGGTGAAAAATATTCCCGGTTAACCGGAAACTCACTAATCGGAATGGTCTTACCCAAAAAGCCGCCCGTCAAGGATGACAACAAATCATCCGCCTTGGTAACGGTGTAGCGAAGCAGGGTCAGAGGCAGGATACAGATGATCAGAACGATCCCCCATATAGCATTACCTGTGCTTAAGCCTGTCTGAATTTTGGGGTTAGAGCGCCAGCGCAAATATTGTTTTTCATACGCGTAATTGGCGTAAAACCCCTCAAGCAATTTAATAACCGCAAAAAACACCAACCCGAAAATAAGGACACTTAACGCCTGTTGGGACGCGGCCTCAGCTTCGAGCAATGTGGTTTCTGCTGCTTTTTTAAGATTGTTGGCAATCGTCAGCTTATCAGCGGCGGCGGCGGTATCCCCAGCGGCAACCAAATCTGCCGCTTGTTGTTCACGCTTAGCGATATTGGCCAGAAGCCGTTCATAGCGTTCAATTTTATCAGCGCCTAATTCGCCCCATAAGCCGCGTCCGATTTGAACAAAGGCAAACATTTCCAACACCAGGAAAATCCAGAAAAAGCCCCATAGCCCGCGAATCGCACCCCATAAGGGGCCAAAGAGAGCAGCCATGCTATTCCATGTCATAGCCAGTTTTTCGGATTTTTGAATTTTTTCAAACTCACGCCGATAATAGCTGATGTTGGTGCCAGCAAAACTATCAACTGAGGCAGCTAATTCATTTTTTTCAATATCGTTCTTCATGCTTTTCCTCCCTGAATCCCTTTCAGCAAGGTTGGCTTATCAACGACCCCGATATCTTTGCCCTTATCATCCTGAATGACGACAGGCTTATCAGAGCTAACGGAAATATCAATCAATTCATCAAGGCTAGCGCCATGATTAGCGCGAGGCGCTTTATCCAGTTTTTGTCCTCGTGGTGGCTTAAACTCTGCTAACGGCACCATAATGGAATGCGCATAGACCAATTTCAGTTTTGAAATCCCATCAACAAAATCACGCACATAATCATCAACCGGTTTGGTCACAATTTCTTCAGGTGTTCCGATTTGGACAATGCGCCCATCTTTCATAATCGCGATGCGATCACCAATGCGAATGGCTTCATCCAGATCATGCGTAATAAAGACAGTGGTCTTTTGTAATTGTTGAGAAAGTTGCATGAACTGATCTTGTAATTGTCTGCGGATCAGGGGATCAAGAGCAGAAAAGGGTTCATCCATCAACAGCACTTCTGGATCAGACGCAAGCGCACGGGCGAGGCCGACGCGTTGCTGCATTCCACCTGATAATTCGTTTGGGAAACGGTCTTCGTATCCCTCTAGATCAACCATTTCCAGACATTTTTGTGAGGTCTCCCACCGGGTAGCTTTTGATGCGCCTCGAATTTGAAGCGGAAAGGCCACATTATCGCGCACCGTGCGATGGGGAAGTAAGGCCATATGCTGAAAAACCATGCCAATTTCTTTGGCCCGTATGGCGCGCAATTCCGCGTCATTCATGCCCAGAATATCGCGTCCAAGCACATTGATTTTGCCGGCTGTCGGTTCAATCAGACGATTCAGATGCCGGACCAAAGTGGACTTTCCTGAACCGGATAGCCCCATGATACAAAACACTTCGCCGCGTTTGACTGAGAACGAGCAATCAGCGATCCCGACCACACAGTTAAACTCTTTCAAAACATCATTTTTTGAAAGCCCGCGGTCTTTGACCGCTTGCATGGCAAGCTGGGAATCTTCACCGAAAATTTTCCAGACATGCTCTAGAACAATGACATCGTTTGGGTTTGGTTTTTTCATAGTTAGCCGATGTTTTTATTATCTTCATACCGCTAAAATGAGCAGCGCCGTCATATAACCTCAGCGCTGCCCATAGGTTTTGTTAGACAGAGAGAGGGTTTAGTTCAACCAGCTGTCAACGGTATCACCATTATTCGCGACCCATTCTTTGGCAAAATCAGCCGGATCACGCTTCTCAACAACAACCGCATAGGTCATTTGGGAAATCGTATCGGTATCAAACTTTGCGCTACCAAGCATTTTAGCTGCTTCAGGGTGGCTAGACTCAAGTTCCGCCGCATAGTGAATATGCAAATAAGCGGTATCCCAAGCAACAGGGGCTTCAGAGACTTCAAGCCAATCAGCACCGTCTGTTGGTTGCTTAACATTCCACTTAGACGGATCATGTGCTGGCTCTTTCAAGATCACCAGATCATGCAGAGCAAACATATGGTGCGGCGTATAGCAGAAGAAAACGATGTTATCATTTCCTGTCACGGCCGCGTCAACTTCGGCAAGCGCCAGTGATTCATCCATTTCCTTTAACTGCATGGTTTCGCTGTAGCCATAGGACTTAGCGCGAATCTTTTCAACATTTGTTGAAGCCCAGCCAGCGGCACCAATCCAAATCTCGCCTCTGCCGTCCCCATCTGTGTCAAAATTCTTTGCCATATCCGGGTCAGATAGCTCAGACAAGTTCACAATACCTGTTCGGCTGGCGGTTCCTTTAGTCACGCACATAGCCTGATCACCAGCAACCCCGTTAGGGTTCATTTTGACGGATTTCTTATCCTTCACAAAGGTGTTGTGCAAGTTGGTCTGATTAGGCAACCACACTTCAGGGTGAACATGCATAGAGCCTGCATCCATACCTTCAAAAACAACAGGGTTTGTGCCGTTTTGCAATTCAACCTCAAGGCCAAGATTGTCCTCTAAGGCGACTTTAAGCACATGGCCTGTCACCAGAACGGATGGCCAGTTAGGTACCCCGATGACCACATCCGCAGCCAAGGCAGGCCCTGTTTGTACCGCAGCGAGGCCAAGTCCAAGTGTTGCTGCTGAAATTAACTTTTTCATAACATCCTCCTAAAAAATTATTTTTTATTTTCAGCACTGCATCAAGCAATACTGTCAATATCAATACCCTTACACAGTAAAAGTGCAGATTAAAGAAAAAAATACATTAATTTTTTACGAGTCGTTAATCGCTATTTTAGGCATCAGCCCAAACCCTATTATCAAGGCCCTATTATCCAGATGCGATAGCAATAGGGCCAAAGTCACCATCCCGATTACTTCAGGCTTTTCACCAAAGCCTCAATTTTGCGGATGCGCTGATTGACGGCTTTCTGCTCTTCACCCAACTGGCTGACTTCTTCTACCAGAAGACTAACGATTTTATCTTGGCGCCCTCTGGTTGATGACACGCCTTTTCCGGCGTTTCCTTCCTCAGCGATAAAGTAAGTCGGGCTGACCCCTAGAATGCCCGACATAGCCACCAATTTATTGACTCTTGGCTCACTTCTGTCGTTTTCCCACGCCCTTAAGGTTGAGGCTTTAACCCCTGTCAGATTAGCCAACATTTGAAGACTCATTCCAGCTTGTGTTCGTGACTGGTGAATTCGCCCGCCCAAAGTCATTTCCTCATCACCTGAAGATAACACATTGCTTGGTAGGTCGCGCATTGGCATAATAGGTATTCCTTTTTATATTGTTCCATTTTCGACTTGAAGTCGTTTATAGGATATTATTCTGCAAAGGTCAATTATCCGAATTCACAAAACCAAAGATAGCCACCAAAAGGTGCCTATCGCTTGCCTATGCCGCTAGGCGAGGCACTCTGCCAAAGCCTCAGCCAAATCGCGTAATAATTGGGGATAGAGATCACGGCCTAACTCTAGGCGATAACCAATAGCATCAACCACACCTATTTTGACCTGAGTATCGCCTGTAACCGCGGCAATAATCCCTGCCTGATATTGAGGCTCGGATAACACACAGCTTATGGCCTCATCCGCGATGCGCCCTCGAATTGCCGCAAGGCGAGCTGGCCCCGGTTGAGAGGCATCAGAAAGCGCGATAGCCCCTCTTGCCGGAACATCGAAATGATCCTCAAAATACTGAAACCCGTCATGGAAGATGATGAAGTTTTTGCCGCGGTGAGGTTTCAATATTTTTTGAATATCCCCCTCAAGATCAGCCAACTCTTTCTGCCCTGCGTCAGCATTGGCCCGGTAAGTGGCAGCATTAGCAGGATCAGCCCTTGCTAGAACATCAGCAATCTCATCCAGCCAAACGCTCGCGTTATCTGGGGAAAGCCATAGATGCGGGTCAATGGAATGGTCATCATGATCAGCGTGGTCATCATGATCAGCGTGGTCATCATGATCAGCGTGGTCATCATCATGATCATGCTTTTCAAATAGGGCGCTCTCACGATAAGGAAGCCGTTTTGCGCCACTCTCCTCTATCAGCGCGGTCTTAACAGCACCGTCAGCGAGGGTTAATAACGCCTTATCAAGCCAAGGGGTTAGCGTTGGGCCAATCCAGAAAATCACATCTGCGTTTTGTAGGGCCGTTGCCTCTGATGGTCTCAGACGATAGTCATGCGGACTTGCCCCGGGGGCGATAATAAGTGAAGGCGAGCCAATCCCATCCATCACACGAGCAACAAGCGAATGAACCGGTGCAATATCCACCGCCACACGCGGCGTATCAGCCCATGAAACCCCAGCGGATAAGATCATAACAAAAAGGGATGCAAAAAGGCGCATTTGGCGGATGATGAATGTCATATTGCTCATGATTTTGGAACCACGCTAAAGAAAAAGACGATACTAGACATGGTGATCATATATGTGATAACATAACATTAATCAAGGGTAATCTTAGGTAATGTACAAATCCCTGCCTGAAACCCCTAATGCGAAACCCTAAGCACATATAGCTTAAATTAAGAGTCATCATTCCGTTATGATAAGCGACCAACCTAAACAAAAGCGAGACAGCAACCCTATAGGGTTTGCCCATCATGATCACGCCCATTGCATTGGCACAGCGATTTCCGCGGCGGATGCTTTATGTGAGAAAAAGAACCTTCGGCTAACCCCTGTCCGGCGCAAGACCCTTGAGATATTGTTGCAAGAGCATCGCGCGGTTGGCGCGTATGAGATGCTTAATCAATTGCGCGAGGCTGGTTTTGGCTCGCAACCGCCAGTGGCGTATCGGGCGCTTGAGTTTCTTGTTGCGAACGGCTTAGCTCATAAAATTGAACGGCTCAACGCCTTTATCGCCTGCACCCATCCCGGTGCCACCCATTCGCCAGCGTTTATGATTTGCCGTCTGTGCCAGTCTGTTGCCGAAGCCCAATCCACACATATTGGCGGATCATTTATCCATGCTGCTAAGGCTGTTGGTTTTCAGATTGAACAAACCGTCATTGAGGCTGAGGGGGTCTGTCCGGCCTGCACCAATGAGGCTGAAAAATGACCTTGATTTCTGCTCATCATATTAGCGTTGGTTATGGCGCCAACATAGTCCTTGATCACGTTTCTTTGACCATTTCGGCTGGTGAGATTATCACGGTCGTTGGCCCAAACGGGTCTGGCAAAACGACCTTACTGCGCGCCTTGATTGGTGCCATGCCGCCAAGCACAGGTTCAATCACACGCAAGCCGGGGCTTCGGGTTGGCTATATCCCACAACAGCTGCATATTGACCCCACCCTGCCGATGACAGTTGAACGGTTTTTGCGCCTGACTGGCGGCATTAAGCCTAGTGAGGCTATGCCAGATTTGGCTGAACGGCTTATCGCAAAACAGATGACTGCCCAGTTATCTGAATTATCAGGTGGCCAGTTGCAACGGGTTTTGCTTGCTCGCGCTCTACTTAATCGTCCAGAGATTCTTTTGCTGGATGAGGCGACACAAGGCCTTGATCAACCTGGTTCAGCGGCATTTTATCGCCAGATCGAAGAGGTCAGAAATCACACAGGCTGTGCGGTTTTGATGATTAGTCATGAATTGCACGTCGTGATGAGTGCCTCAGATCGGGTGATCTGCCTGAATGGCCATATCTGCTGTGAGGGGACGCCAGAAAATGTGTCTGCCGCGCCCGAATACCGCGCGCTATTTGGTACAGGAACAGCAGGGGCATTGGCACTTTATCGGCATGAACACGACCACCATCATGACCATGATCACAACCATGATCATTAACATCTGCTTTCAGATAACAGTAAGGTAAAGATATGTTAGATGATTTTATGATCCGCGCCGCCTTAGCAGGAATTGGCGTAGCCCTAGCCGCCGCCCCATTAGGGAGTTTTGTGGTATGGCGCCGCATGGCTTATTTTGGTGATGCGACCGCGCATGCGGCAATCCTTGGGGTAGCGTTGTCTCTCGCCTTACAAATCTCGCTCTTTGCAGGGGTAATGGCGGCGGCATTAGCGATGGCATTAGCTGTGACTGTATTGGCTGGGCGCGGTTTCGCCATGGATACTTTGCTAGGTGTATTGGCGCATTCTGCGTTAGCCTTTGGGCTGGTGGCAGTATCCTTTCTGTCAGGCATCCGCATTGATCTGATGAGCTATCTGTTTGGGGATATTCTTGCGGTTTCCCAGACAGACCTCTTGGTAATATGGGGCGGGGCTTTACTGGTCATTAGCGTGATCAGTTGGCGGTGGACAGCTCTTCTAACCTCAACCTTGAGCGAAGAGTTGGCTTATGCTAGCGGCTTTGATCCCAAACGCGAGAGGCTGATGCTAACATTCGCGCTTGCCATTACCGTTGCGGTTGCCATTAAAGTGGTTGGTGTCCTGCTCATTGCGGCGATGCTAATTATTCCTGCTGCCGCGGCAAGGCCATTGTCACGCACACCAGAACAAATGGTTATGATGGCGGCGGTTATCGGCGGCGTTTCTGCGGTGGTTGGCCTGCAGGCCGCTTATAGTCTGGATAGTCCTGCTGGGCCGTCAATGGTCTGTGTTGGAGCTATCCTTTTTTGCCTATCGAGTCTGCTGAAGACGCTACGCCGGGTTTGACAACACCGCCCCTTACCGATTAGGTTGAGGCCACTGTTATCCCCCATCACAAAAGGCCTTTTATGTTATTATATTTATCCGGCTGGCTTCCCCGGTTTCTCACCGGCATGTCTTACCATGAGAACGCTAGACCAAGCCTCACCCCACGTCAGATTAGCATTGATATTCTCTCAGGCTTGACTGTGTCTTTGGCGCTGGTGCCAGAGGCGGTGGCCTTTGCCTTTGTGGCGGGGGTTGCGCCTCTGGTTGGTCTTTATGCCGCCTTTATTGTTGGCATTATTACTGCGGTTATTGGCGGCCGGCCGGGCATGATTTCTGGGGCCACTGGCGCGCTAGCGGTGGTCATGGTTTCACTGGTCGCTACGCATGGGGTGGAATATCTCTTTGCCACGGTTATCCTGATGGGTGTGTTAGAGCTATTGGCAGGGGTGTTGCGATGGGGCAAGTTTATCCGTCTGATCCCTTACCCTGTTATGCTCGGATTTGTGAACGGATTAGCGATTGTCATTGGCCTTTCCCAGATTGAACAATTCCAAACATCAAGCCATGGTGCCCATCCTGAACAGGCCGAATGGATTTCAGGGATATTGCTTTATTCCACGCTTGGCCTGATTGCCCTGACCATGGCTCTAATCTGGCTAACGCCGCGTTTTACCAAAATCATCCCTGCGCCTCTGGTGGCGATTGGGGTTGTGTCCGTGCTTGTTATCGGGCTTGAAATTGATGTGCCTCGGATTGGTGATCTGGCCACTTTGGCAGGGGGATTCCCCACGTTTTCCATCCCCATGGTGCCATTTACACTTGAAACTTTAGCTATCATTTTTCCCTATGCTCTTATTCTGGCGGCGATTGGTTTGATCGAAAGCTTGCTAACCCTCAATCTGGTTGGCGATATCACCAATCAACGGGGCGGGGCGTCGCAAGAATGTCTGGCCCAAGGCGCCGCGAATGTGGTGACGGGATTCTTTGGCGGAATGGGTGGATGCGCCATGATCGGTCAGTCTATGATCAATGTGAAATCCGGCGGGCGTACACGTATCGCTGGCATCACGGCATCGCTATTTCTGCTTAGCTTTATTCTGTTTGGTTCAGGTGTGATTGAACAAATCCCTATTGCCGCCCTAATTGGTGTCATGTTCATGGTGGTGATTGGCACATTTGCATGGAACTCCATCCGAACCATGTTGAAAATTCCGCGCTCAGACGCGCTTGTCGTGATCACGGTCACGGCAATTACGGTGGTTGAGGATTTAGCCATCGCCGTGGTTGTCGGGGTTATTATGTCTGCGCTAGTTTATGCTTGGAACGCGGCCACACGGATTAAAGCAACAAAACGCCCCTCTGTTCAGGAAAAAGGGGCTTTGGTCTATGAGATTGAGGGACCGTTATTTTTTGGATCATCTGCCGGATTTCGGGAATTGTTCACCGTTGCTGATGACCCAGACCATGTGATTATTGATTTTGCCAAATCGCGTGTTGTTGATCAATCCGCGTTGCAAGCCATTGAAGACGTCGCCGGAAAATACAACGCCACCAACAAGCATATCAAACTGCGCCATCTCAGCCGTGATTGCCATCGCCTGCTCACACGGTCAGGTCAGTTGATGATTGATAGCGATGATGATCCCGATTATATGATTGCCGCCGATTATGGCGTAAAACTTGGTGTCTTTGGCTCAGATCATTAAGCGCATATGATGCGCATATAAAATGGTGCAAATTCATCTTGCCTAAACAGAAATTTTTCTGAAGTATTTCAGAGACGTTTCTCTCAATAAAAGGCAGGAGAATAACACATGAATATCAAAGCCCTTGCATCCGACTATCAACATGACGGCTATGTTTCCGGCGTCCCCATCTTAGATGCGGCAGAAGTCGCGTTTCACCGCGCTGCCCTTGAGAGCGCGGAACAGCATATTGGTAGCTCTCTTCATTATCGGTTCAAAGCCCATACCATGTTGACCTCACCTTATGCCTTGGCGACACGCCCTGATGTTTTGGATTTAGTTGAGGCGATGATCGGCCCGGATATCCTGCTTTATAATGTCACCTATATTATCAAAGAACCCCATTCCCCCAGCCATGTTAGTTGGCACCAAGACCTGACCTATTGGGGGTTGAGCCATGATGATCAAGTGTCTATGTGGCTGGCGCTATCTGTTGCTGATGAGACCAGCGGCTGTATGCGAATGATCCCCGGAAGCCATACCCACGGGCGTCTTGACCATGAGGTTAGTGATGATGAAAACAATGTGTTGTTGCAAAGCCAAACCGTTCATGGCGTAGAGGAAAGTCAAGCCAAGCTATGTCCTCTTAATCCCGGCGAAGCGTCCTTTCATCACGGCTGGACCTTGCACGCATCCATGCCTAACCACAGTGATGATCGGCGCATTGGCGTTAATGTGCAATATTTAGCACCTCATATTCGGCAAACAAAACATGATCTGGATACCGCGATTCTGGTGCGTGGCAAAGATGACTACCGCCATTTTGAATATGATATTCCGGCGACTGCTGATCTTTCACCAGAAGGGTTGAGCCATCAAAAAGAGCTAGAAGAACGCTATAAAATGATTGCCGGACAGCAATAGATTTCCACTAGAGATGCTCATGATCACACCCTGATTTGAGCACACGGCGCATCATGGGCAAATAATGTTCAAGCGGCGGAACCGCTAACCCTGCGATCTTGCCCTGATCATCACAGCGCCTGACTAGCAGAATCTCTTCTAAATGGGGATGGCTAGCAAAGGCTTCACATTCTTCAGCGCTCATTGGCCCGCCTTGCAACATCAGGGAATGTTTTGACGCCTCTGATAGCTCAGCATGATAGGCCTCATCCACAGCGCATAAATAGCGCTTCGCCGCGACATGATGCTGAACACAAGCCACCACCATATCGGGAAATGCCCCTGTCAGCAAAATTGCCCCGGCGTCTTCATGATAACGGTCTTTGGTATCCTGCATGGTGAAGGCCCCATGGTCAGAGGTGAAATGCCCGATATCATGGATCAACGCGGCAATGATCGTGGCCTCACCTGCCCCGGCCTCTGCCGCGAAATGCGCTGATTGCAACATATGTTCTGCCATGGTGACAGGTTCACCTAGATATTCTTCGCCGCCATGGCTTGAAAAAATATCACAGATTGCTGTGATTAGCTCTTCACCTTTGAGAGGTGCTGATGCGTGGGTTGTGGTCATGATGCGGCTCGCTGTTTTGCCATAGCGGCTAAGGTTGACCGCAAGCCATCTTTATCTGGATAGCATCCTTGCAACCAGCGCGAGCCTTCGCCGCTATAGCCAAGACGGGCATGAAGCACCCGGGTATTATCAACAATGAAACTCTCCCCGGGCTCTAGCTTAAAGGCCACCTGCATCGCTGGATCATCAACCATAGCGGCAAAACGGCGATAGGCCCGATAATAGGCTGGCATATCCGCGAACGGAATATCCGTTAATGGGGCGGTGGAACGGTTATTAAACCGTATCGTCAGCAATTCCCCATCTGGGGTACATTCGATCATCGGACGCCGCGCATGAAGGGCGACGTCTGAACTGCCCTCATAAGCAAAACGGGCACAATGCCGCCGCATGACCGCAAAGCCTTCGGGGTCTTCGGCATGAAGCCGTTGGGCACAGCGAAACCCATCTACGACAATGCTGTCACCACCAGTGGCGGAATTTTCAAGACAATAAAGGATTTGCATGGTCGGAACAGGGTCACGATAAGGATTATCGGTATGCGCCTGAAGACCAAGCCCGGTATAGGCCAGATTAACTGGGTTAACCTCTGTCCTTACCTCAAACCATTTGCCGTAATTCGTCTCACGCACATATCCAAATAGCCCGGCCACATCCAAGAGTGCCCCACTTTTAATCGGGCCATCTGTGACCTTCGCCACCCCAAATCGGTTCAGCCCCTCAAGCCAAGAAAACAACACATCATTGTTGGTGTTCAGATCAGCAAACTTGGCCTCAGGCATCCCCAAGCTATCTTGACCTTTTGCTAGGCTCTGATCCCACGTCGTGACATCAGGTGGCATCCGCAAATCGGTGATCACCGCATCAGCGCAGTCGTAGCAATGTTGGATCAGCCAAGCGCTATCATAACAGATCAGATCATCCCGGTCGTTGAAACGGATTTTTACCTGATCACCATCAAGATGAGACGTGCGCATAGCAATCGTGTCGGGAATATCAAGAATAGTAATCAAGCGTTGGCCATTTTGAGGGGATCGCGTTGCCGGATCACTAGCATTATCACGCAACCAGAGCGCATGAAACCGCATGATCCTGCCCTGATGATCTTCACAGATTAAGATATCGCCATCTTGAGAAAGGGAAACCGATGAAATCATAGCTTGCCTCATAGGTAATTATCCTATGATGCTAGCACCCGATTTCAAAATTGCAAATAGGATTACATGGCTCTGTATTGTGGCGGCTCACGCTGGGCCAAAAGCACGCCAACCCCTACAATCGCCGCCCCGACAAAGCGCATTTCATCCCAATCTTCCCCAAAGGCATAAACCATAATCGCCATCACATAAACCGGCACCGCGTTGAGATGAAAAGACGCCACAGCCACCCCAAGACCACGAGCGCCAGCTATCCAAAACGGTTGGGCAATCGCCGCTGATAAAATCGAAAAGGCAAAAATAATGATCAGCGTATCCCCAGCAACATGACCAACCCTAATCAGATCCGATGCCACAACGCATACCACTAGCCAAATCATTCCAGCAAATAGCGATGCCCCTGCTAATGTGACTGTGGTTTGCCCCATGGCGCTAAGATCACGCAAATAGAGATTAGTTGCCCGTGTTGCCCACGCATAAAGAACAATAGCTGATAAACACCAGAAAAACCCGCCACCAATAGTAATGCCACTTGGACGCACCCCTGCCGCCATTAATCCCCCGATAAAGGCACAGACAATGCCAAGGATAAGCAATGGCGTTAATCGGCGTTTGTCTAGCATAACCTCAAGTATTGCCCCCATAATTGGCATCATGGCGGCGGCGATAGCGGGCGTCACTGGATTAGAGATATGTTGACCATAAAGCAACAGCAGACTGCCAAACCCAAAGCCAATGCCGCCAATAACCAAACCCTGACCCCAGATGCGCCGATTTAGATTAAGGCGCCCTTCAAGCAGTCGCCACACAACGATCAATATTAATGTGCTTGGGACTAACCGCACCATTAATAAGGTCAGCAAATCCCAATCCGCCATCAACACGGTTCCGGCGGGAAAGCCAAACGACCATGACAACGCCGCCAAAAAGCAATAGGCATTTGCCTTCCACGGAAAGGATAACTGCGGTTTAGGGTTTGGTGAGACCTGCCCTATTGATGCCCTTATGTGTTTTGGCATCATTATTTTCCATAGGATCTGGGCAAGCCAAGTCCCTTTTCGGCAAGGAACGATAAGATCAGATTGGTTGAAATCGGCGCCACTTGATAGAGACGGGTTTCGCGGAACTTTCGTTCAACATCATATTCTTCGGCAAAACCAAACCCGCCATGAGTTTGCAGACACGCTTCACCAGCTTCCCATGAGGCATCCGCCGCCAGCATTTTGGCGGTATTCGCCTCAATCCCATGGGCAGCGCCCTCATCATAAAGATTTGCCGCTTTCGCCACCATCAGCTCCGCCGCCAGCATATGAGCATAGGCCTTCGCCAACGGAAACTGTACGCCTTGGTTCTGACCTATCGGGCCGCCAAAAATGCTTCGGTCATTTGCGTATTGTGTGGCTTTTTCCAAAAACCACTTGGCATCACCAATACATTCCGCGGCGATAAGAATACGCTCAGCGTTCATGCCTGAAAGGATATAGGAAAAGCCTTGACCTTCCTCACCAACCAAGGCTTCGGATGGGATCTCCACATTATCAAAAAACACTTCGGTGGTGGCGTGGTTCAGCATTGTTCGGATAGGCCGAATGGTAATGCCATTGCCTACCAAATCTTTCATCTCAAGCAGGAATACGGATAGGCCATCGGTGCGCTTGGTGATCTGGTCACGCGGGGTTGTTCGCGCCAGCAACAGCATCAGATCAGAATGTTCAGCGCGTGATGTCCAGATTTTCTGACCGTTAATCACCCAGCCTTTATCCGTGCGTTTCGCCGTAGTTTTGAGCGCTAGGGTATCCGTGCCACTAGTCGGCTCAGTCACCCCAAACGCCTGTAAACGCAAACTGCCATCAGCAATCGCAGGTAAATATTTCTGTTTCTGTTGATCTGATCCATGACGCAACACTGTCCCCATGGTGTACATTTGGGCATGGCAAGCGGCGGCGTTACAACCTGCGGCATGAATCTCCTCAAGGATCACCGTGGCGGCCTGAATATTCAACCCTGCCCCGCCATATTCTTCAGGGATCAGCGCCCCTAACCAGCCTGACTTTGTCAAAGCCTCAACAAAAGCTGTAGGATAAGCACGGTCTTGATCTAACTGGCGCCAATATTGACCGGGAAAATCACCACATATTTTGCGAATGGCAGAACGGATCTCATCTAAAAGAGACTGGTCTGAATAGGCCGACATTTCATTTTCCTTTCACGTTATGCTGATAGCAAAGGGGGCTGAGAGAGGCTAGCAAACCCATCACAAAGATTTAGGCAGGATGAAAATTCTAGCGATAAGCACGCCTATAGTCGAGGCATAAATCTTTCCCTAAAAAAATGGTCTTTTATGAAGAAAAGCAAGTGAAATTTTAATCAAAGGGTGTTACACAAAATCAGGATTTCTGACACTAGGGTGCTTCGCATGAGTAAAGACCAAAAGAATCCCTCCCAACGCTATGTTAATGATCTGAATCGCTTTGACTATATGTCTGGCAAGGCGCATCAGATACGTGGACAGATGCTTCCCTTTGCCTTGGCATTGCTTTTCATGGTTCTTGCCGGGGTATTTGGGAATATCAATCTTCATGTTGCGCCTGAAAATATCCTGATGTTGGTTGCCGCCTCTGTTATCGGTGGGTATATGGCGCTCAATATTGGCGCTAATGATGTGGCAAATAATATGGGGCCTGCGGTTGGCGGCAAGGTTTTAACGGTGGCGGCGGCGGTGTTCATTGCTGCTATATTCGAAAGTGCGGGTGCGTTATTAGCAGGCGGTGATGTGGTGAAAACTGTCGCCAAGGGGATTATCTCTACCGAAAGCGGTATCGATGTAGCGGTTTTTCGCAATTTGATGTTAAGCGCATTATTAGCGGCGGCGTTGTGGATTAATCTTGCCACTTTTCTCAACGCCCCTGTGTCAACCACACATTCCATTGTTGGCGGGGTGATGGGGGGCGGCATCGCGGCGGCTGGTTTTCAAGTCGTGAATTGGGCAACCATGTCCAAGATTGCCGCCAGTTGGGTGATCTCGCCTGTCTTTGGCGGTATGGTTGCGGCGACCCTTTTGCTGGTTATTAAATCGCGCATTCTTAATCAACAAGATCGCAATCTGGCAGCCCGGAAATGGGTTCCTATTCTGATTGGTATTATGGGCGGGGCCTTCACCGCCTATATGGCGATGAAGGGGCTGAAAAAAATCTGGAAACCTGATTTCATCACCATTATTGCGGTGTCTTTTGGTATCTTTATTCTGTCTTGGGTGGGGTCAATATCCTTTATCGCTCGCAAAGCGAACAAGATAGGAAATAAGAAAAAAGAAATCTATACGCTCTTTAACCTGCCTCTGATTATGGGGGTATCGTTGCTTTGTTTTGCCCATGGCGCCAATGATGTGGCTAATGCTGTTGGGCCATTGGCGGCGATTGTATCAACACTCACCAGCACCAGTCTTGAAGCAAAAGTCATCATCCCCTTTTGGGTGATGTTAATTGGGGCGATTGGTCTGGCATTGGGCTTATTGCTCTTTGGCCCCAAGCTGATCAACACCGTAGGTCAGAAAATCACCCGGCTCAACGCGCCTAGGGCATATTCGGTGGCACTAGCCTCTGCCATTACGGTACTGATTGCCACCACCTTAGGCTTGCCGGTTAGCTCAACTCATATTGCCATTGGTGCAATCTTTGGGGTTGGGTTTCTGAGGGAGTTTTTAGAATATCCCAATAAGAAACGCCTGAAACCCGGTCATATTCTCAATCATACTGCCGAAGAGGCATTTGAAAATGTCAGCATCAGAATGAAACGCAAATTGGTGCGGCGGCGTTTTGTTTATTCGATTGCCGCGGCGTGGGTTATCACGGTTCCGGCCTCTGCTATGCTGTCAGCTTTGATATTTTATGCTTTGATGTCTCTAGGATCCACGGCTTAATCACCTCAAACTGTTTGATGAGGATATGAAAATCCTCACGATCCGTTACCCGAACAGCATCTTCAAGAAGCGCCCAATGGCGCTGGCGCTTTTCAGCTTCAGGCCAGTCATCGGCTTGGCTTGTGACCAAAAGCGGATAATACGTCACTGCCACTTTATCCAGCCGTTGATCTGCTGATTTTCCGATCACCACAGTCATGGGGAAGTGTTTAAGGACCTTTCCTTTGACACCAGCCTCTTCAAACGCTTCGCGTTTACAGCCTTTTTTATGGCTTTCTTTGCTAAGCAAATTCCCTTTTGGCAGTATCCAACGCCCTCGACGCTGTGAGGTCACGAAAAGAATAGCAATACGATCATCACGAACAGTAAAGGGGATAGCACCAATTTTATGAATCATGGATAGGCTCATCTAGTGAAAAATATCGACAAACGTCATTATACTAAAGTTTACCCGCGAAAAACTACTACATATTGCGCAAATAAGTAAAGCAAGCATAGAGCAGCAACACGCTCCCCGAGGGTGAGTCAGTTGTCTATAGAAAAAGATAAAATAAATGATGCTAAGGTAAAATAAGCCAATAGCAACGCTGGGCCTCACCCTCAAAGGTTAGTGATGATAACAGCCTAATTCCAACAACGCCGATCTGAGGGCGCATTTAAGAGAGATATCTGTTTTTTTGCTGGAAATAAAAGGAAGGCCTAAACGTTCTTGGGTCCAACCCACCACCGTTAGCTTATCTGCCTCTGCCTCATAGGTTTGTGCCAATGCCCATGATCGGCAATCAATCGCCGCCATATCTGCCTCGCCATTAATAATCGCACGAACTGAGGCACGGTGGCTCCCTGTTTCTAATTTGACGTTGGGCAATTGCCCGTGCTGATCACGGTAATCTTCAACTAGCCCAATATACCCTGAGAGCGAATCTTTGTGATTATAGGCAAAGCGTCTAAAATGGCATAACGCGGATAAATCACTTGCTGACGCCGTTTCTGGTACCGCCGCACTTTTGCCCTCACATGCGATGATAGCTGAACGATAAAAAGGCCCGCGCCCACCCGGAAAGGCGGTATAATCTGGCTGTGCCAAAATATCGACCTGATTAATCAGCCCCAACGATAATGGCCCCCAGCACGTTTGCGAAAACACTAAATCTTGAGATTGCCAATGCGCCATAATGTCAAGTGAGGCGATATTGTCGCGAAGCGCAGGCAGCTTGGCATCAAGGGCAGTGGAGACAGTGGGGGTAATGGGGGCAATGGATAGAACCGCTTGCCGAAGCTGAGTCCAGAATTGGTCATTTTCAGACCTGATTTCTGGCCAGTCATACATCGGTAGGCTTGCACGCATCATCGCTAGCTCTTTATTCGTCTGCCCTGACATCAGAAGATATCGCTATCAGAATATCTTTAAGGGGGAAATGGCGCGCTCGGAGAGATTCGAACTCCCGACCTTTTGATTCGTAGTCAAATGCTCTATCCAGCTGAGCTACGAGCGCGTGACCTGTTGCATAATTGGTTTTCCGCAAAAAGGCAAGACCCTATCCACCGCATCACAACGGGTTTTGTTATGTGGCTTACCTTATTCAGCTTATCCGCTACGGCATAAGGCATCGTGACATCCGCCAAGAGATTAGGTAAAGTGACGCCTTTTCATCGGGCAGTTAATGGGAGAAGCCTTGCATGAGTTCCGTACCACCAGAAAAATCCTTTCCTGTCTCATGGGAAGAATTGCATCGCACATCCAAGGCTCTGGCATGGCGCCTGCTAGATATGAAACCGTTTAAGGGCATTATCGCCGTCACCCGTGGCGGCTTAGTTCCTGCCGCGGTTGTGGCAAGGGAATTGGATATCCGGCTGATTGAGACAGCCTGCATTGCCTCATATGATCAGCATTCCCAAGGCAAACTGACCGTTTTGAAAAAACCCGCTGAAGCTGATGATGGGGAAGGCTGGCTGATTGTTGATGATCTGGTGGATACAGGCGAAACGGCAAAGGCTCTGCGCCAAATGATGCCCAAGGCTCATTTTGCCACCGCCTATGCTAAGCCTGCCGGGCGTCCCTTGGTGGATACTTTTGTCACTGAGGTGAGTCAAGATACATGGATTTTCTTTCCATGGGATATGGAACCACAACCCATTCAGCCTATCGCTGGTCAACGCGCACGCTAGAACCACCAGCGTTTTTTGGTGGCGCCATGGATCACATCATACGGCAGGCGAAGCCGGAATTCTGTTCCTGCCTCGGATGAACGTGATAATTTCAAATCCCCACCATGGGCAAAGGCGATATCTCTGGCGATGGATAACCCTAACCCTGTGCTGCCTCGACTGCTGGATTGAAACGGCGTGAATAATCCAGCCCGGGCGCTTTGGGGTATTCCCGGCCCATTATCAGAAATATCAATGACGGTGCTACGTCCTGTTCGCCAGACGCTGATCATGATCTGACCTGCCCCGGCTTTTTTGGCATTATCCATCAGGTTAAAAACAAGGCGGAAAAATTGATCATTGTCGACCAACAGACTTTCTGGCCCATCATAACTGATATCAAGATCAAGCTGACGGCGGCATTCGGTCAATATCGTTTCCATCTTTGTATCAGCGATGTTCAGCTCTTTGGTCGTATTGAGATAGCCTAACAATTGCTGACAAAGGGTAATGGCCCTATCAATGGCCCCGTTAACCAGTGGCGCGGCGCGAACAACCTTAGGGTCATTGCTAGCGGTCAGCGTATCACTCACCAGCACGGCAGATGACAAAACATTACGCATATCATGATTGATCTTTGCTACCGCCTCACCCAAAGCGGCTAGTTTTTCACGTTGTGCCAATTCATATTGGGTTCGGTGTTGCAGGCTGACAAGGGCGTTATGCGCCTCGTCAATGATGCCTCTGTTTTGTTGTTGCCATTCCGCAGTGGCGTTAAATGGGGATTGGGCAAATTGCGTGATGCTCTCAATCAATCGCCTTAGCGGGCCAATAACGCGCCATTCTACCACCAGACCAAAGGGCAGACCCACCATCAACACCAATACCATAACCAGAATACCAATGCGCCCCATATAGGCCCTGATCGCTGGGGTAGTCCAGTTTGGCGGCACAATCAGCGTAATTACGCCAATTTTGGCAATATTGCCGCCAAGTTTGATCAAATCCTCATCATCAGAACATAATTCTTCAAGGGTGAAAGTGATGGCATAAGGTTCTGTTTGCCACCCCATCAACCCCGAAAGCGCCAATAAGGTTTCATCTTTATCAACATAATCCGACATCGGTGATGGGTCAGAGGCATGAAAATAAGCCGCAATCGGCGCGCCAGATTGATCTTTGAGAGTGATTCTTGGGCGGCCTTCAACAGGGCTTATTTCACTGGCTAGACCCTGTTCACCATGAAGAATAGCGACTTGATGCAAATAGAGCTGACGCCGAGCCTCAATCAACACCTCATTGTGATGAAACCGGGACAAAGATGGGATTAAAATTACAGTTTCAGCCACAAGAATGATCACAGCCATGATCACAATCAGTCGCAAAGATAATCGATTCAAACGGTGAAACCCACCAAAAGCAGTAAACATAATTCCTAAAGCCTGCTCTAATTACTAATATTACTATATTTTAATATTAGTGATCCGGCAAAAGGGCGAAACGACGCATCAAAGGTCATTTTTGTGTTGATGGCCTAATTTTCGCGCTGATTGATTGACTTTAGGGTTAAAGTTGTCTAAAACCCCGATACTTTGAATAATCATTAAGTGGAGCGGCCGTTATGAAACGGACTTTTCAGCCAAGCAATCTGGTTCGCAAGCGGCGTCATGGCTTTCGTTCGCGTATGGCAACGGTTAGTGGTCGGCGCGTGCTTTCTGCACGTCGTGCCAAAGGACGTAAGCGCCTTAGCGCCTAAGATCATATTATGTCGGGGCTAGCAACTATCCCCAAACGCCGAGATTTCCTTCTTGCGACTGCCAAGGGGCACAGATGCGCTGTGCCCGGGCTTGTTTTGCAAATGTGTAACCGTGATGATGATGCGCCGCCGCGCCTCGGCATTACCGCCAGCCGCAAGATTGGCAACGCGGTTCATCGCAACCGTGCCAAACGGCGCCTGCGCGCCCTTGCTCAGCATATGCTGGCTCAAGATGGTCAGCAGGGCTATGACTATGTTTTAATTGCTCGGCATAATACCAATCAGCTGTCATGGCCTGAACTCAAAGGGGCGTTTACCCTTGCCCTAAACAGGGTCAATGCTACGGCTTCGCATCATCAAGGGAAAGACTGATGACCATGTGGCAACGGATGTTTTATCACACGCATCGGTTGATCATCAGGCTGGTGCTATTGCCTATCTATGTTTATCGTTACACGTTATCGCCCTTGATTGGACGTGATTGTCGTTTTTTTCCCACTTGTTCCCAATATGCCATTGAGGCTATTAGCCAGCATGGTGTATGGTCAGGTGGCTGGATGGCGTTAAGGCGCATTGGGCGTTGTCACCCGTGGGGTGGTGATGGTCATGATCCGGTGCCGCCGCCAAACAAATCATCAAAGCTGTCGGAGTAGATGATGAATTCTGATAATAAGAACCTAATTCTTGCTGTAACCCTATCAATGCTGATTTTGATTGTCTATCAGCTCTATTTTGCCCCCCTAGCCCCGCCACCTAGCGACAACCAGCAAACGGTCGCTGATGGTGACTCGCCAGTGCCTAGTGCAGTTGCTGGGATTGACCAAGAGGTGTTGGCCAGCAGCAAAAAGATTGTCGCAATTATTGAAGCCCCGCGCATCACCATTGAAAATAGCAAGGTGCATGGTTCCATTTCTCTGGCAGGTGGCCGCATTGATGATCTGCAACTCAAAAACTTCCGCGCTACCAATGATGCGGATTCGCCAGAAATCAGCCTGTTGCGCCGAACAGGTACAGAAAACGCCTATTTTGCCGAAACGTTTTTCACGCAAATCACCGATACCGGATATAAGAGAGCCATTGATCGTGATCTGGTGTGGCAGGCGGATGGCAATAGCCTAACCCCAACCACACCTGTGACGCTAAGCCATGAACAAGACGGTATGGAATATCGCCTCACCTATCAGATTGATGATGACTACCTGATCACCATCACCAGTGACGTGCGCAATCTTTCCGATACCACATCATTGGTCGGATCAGGAACCCGGGTTCTGCGGCAACGCCCTAGCTATTCCGAATGGATTTCCTATGCCGGGCCAATGGGATATTTCAACAGCAGTGATGGCAATGTCTTTCTTGATTATTCTGATGTTAACGGCAATGTCAGTTGTGAAAGTGACAGCCGTTTTTGTGTTGAAAACGGATTGCGCGCATGGGTCGGGATTTCTGATAAAAACTGGCTCACCGCGATTATTCCGACTGAAAATACTAACAGCGATTTTCTGATGCGGCCTGTTCCCGCGCCTAATTTTGAAACCATCCGGCTACAGCTTGATGACGCAACATTAGGAGAGATTGATCAGATCAAAACAGGAAATAAATTTGAAGGTGAAGGCCGCCCAACAGAAATTTCAAGCAACCAGAAACCGGTTGAACTTGCCAGCGGCGAAAGCATGAGCTGGAGCGTGGATATCTTTGCCGGCCCGAAAAAATATACCGTGCTGAATGATTATCAAGATAATCAAAATATTCCGCGCCTAACCAATGCCATTGACTGGGGCTGGTTTGAGGTAATTTCAAAACCTATGCTGATTGTGCTTGTCTGGCTCAACCAATATGTCAGCAATTTTGGCATTGCGATCCTTTTGATGACCATTGGGATTAAACTGATCTTCTTCCCCTTAGCGAATAAATCTTACCGTTCCATGGCTAAGATGCGCGAGCTAGCACCAAAGGTAAAAGAGTTGCGTGAACGGTTTGGTGATGATCGCCAACGCCAGCAACAGGAAATGATGGGTCTCTATCGCAAGGAAAAGGTTAATCCTGCCGCAGGGTGCTTGCCTATTCTTCTTCAGATACCTGTGTTCTTCGCGCTTTATAAAGTGCTTTATGTGACGATTGAGATGCGGCACGCCCCGTTCTTTGGTTGGGTGACAGACTTATCAGCGCTTGATCCAACCTCAATCATCAATCTGTTTGGGTTGTTGCCTTACAGCACTGGCTTTGCCCCTGATATTCTTAATATTGGGATTTGGCCTATTCTGATGGGAGTGACGATGTTCATTCAGATGTCGCTCAACCCGCCGCCACCTGACCCTGTTCAGGCACAGATTTTTAAGTATATGCCGGTGATGTTCACCTTCCTTCTGGCGACTTTCCCTGTTGGGTTGGTCATCTACTGGACATGGAACAATTTGCTGACCATCCTTCAGCAGATGTATATCACAAATAATGTGAGGCGTGAGAGCCAAGCCAAATCCGGATCATGACAGACGAAACCGAGGTTGATCCCGAACTCATGGAACAAGGGCGAAAGCTTTTTCTTCGCCCTTGTGTTTTTGTGGCAGGCGCCATGGCGGCTAGTCAACTGCCTGACGCGACGTTGCCAGAAATCGCCTTTGCTGGTCGATCAAATGTCGGCAAGTCTTCGCTGATTAATGCCCTGACCAATCAGAAAGCCTTAGCAAAAACCTCACAGACACCGGGACGGACTCGCCAGCTTAATTTTTTTAATTGTGATGGTGTTGTGCAACTGGTTGACCTGCCCGGTTATGGCTATGCCAAGGCCCCGAAAAGTGATGTCAAAGCGTGGACGAAATTAACGCTTAACTTTCTTAAAGGGCGTCCAACCCTCAAGCGTGTGATGTTGTTGATTGATAGCCGCCGAGGCATTGGTGATAAAGACCGTGAGATTATGACCCTATTTGATCAGTCTGCCGTGGCGTGGGCCGTGGTTTTGACAAAGATTGATAAACTCTCTCAAACAGAACAGGACAGCGTCATTGCCAGCGTTCAGACAGAGACGGCAAAGCACGTCGCCGCTTGGCCCGGGGTTTTTGTCACCTCAGCGGATAAACGCATTGGACTGGATGAAATTCGAGGGCATATTATCGCCCTCACCTAATCTGTCATGCTGTCAAAGGCTTGCCCTTTTCCTCAATTTCGGGCATTGAAAGAACAGAGGATAAAGATGATGGAAAGCGTAACCCAGACAGATCGCATGGAATGGCTGGCTAAGGCAGGGGTCTTAGCTGAAGCCCTGCCCTTTATGCGGCAATATTCCGGTCATCCGGTGGTGGTCAAATTTGGTGGGCACGCCATGGGCGAAGATGGTTATATTCGCCGTTTTGCGCAAGACATGGTGTTGTTGCGGCAAGTTGGGGCTAAGCCCGTAATCGTACATGGTGGCGGCCCTCAGATTGGGGCCATGCTAGACAAATTGAATATCAAAAGCGATTTTATCAATGGTCTGCGCGTGACTGATGCCGATACTATAGCGGTGGTGGAAATGGTGCTTAGCGGTGCCATCAACAAATCCCTTGTTTCCGCGATTAATGATTCTGGGGCAAAGGCCGTCGGCATTTCCGGCAAGGACGCGGATTTAATCCATGCAAAACGGCTAAAGGCAGATGTTGATCTTGGCTTTGTGGGTGAACCGACCATGGTCGATACCTCCGTTATCAACGCCTTGATCGCCGCTGAATTGATTCCTGTTATCGCCCCATTAGCACGCGGCGAAGACGGTGAGACCTTAAATATTAATGCGGACACCGTCAGCGGAGCGATTTCTGCCGCTATGCAAGCTACACGACTTTTGCTGTTGAGTGATGTTCCGGGCATTATGGACAAAAGCGGTCAGGTTATCCCCAAATTATCAGTGTCAAAGGCAAAACACCTGATCAAGGATGGCACCATCAGCGGCGGAATGATCCCCAAAGTTGAAACTTGCATTGAGGCTGTTGAAGGCGGCGCAGAGGCCGCTGTTATTCTAGATGGCAGAGAAGCGCACGCAGTGTTGGTGGAACTCTTTACCGAACATGGTATCGGCACTATCATCACCAAAGATGACAAATAAACCATAAGCCGTTAGTGACAGAAGGCTCGCCTTTCGTGAGGCGAAAATTAATTTTAGAGGTAGATGATCATCATGGCGCATATCGACACAAAACCCTTACAATTAGATGGTATCGACACATGGATATTTGATCTTGATAATACGATCTATCCTGCCGCCTCACGCTTATTTGATCAGGTGCGTCATCGGATGACTGATTATATTCAGCATCATTTCTCACTTGAACGGGACGACGCCAGAGCCATGCAAAGAGACCTGTTTCTTCGCCATCGCACCACCATGAAAGGGCTCATGATTGAACATGGCACCGACCCCCGTCATTTTATGGATTTTGTCCATGATATTGATCTGTCCACGCTAGGCTATGACGCGGCATTAGATGATGGCATTAAAGCCTTGCCCGGACGCAAAGTGATTTTTACCAATGGGTCGAACCATCACGCAGAACGCATTCTTGATGCTTATGGTATTCGGCATCATTTTGATTTTTACTATGATATTTTTTCCGCCAATTATTTGCCAAAACCGGAAATGAAAACCTATGAGGATTTTGTCAAAAAGGCTGATATCAATCCTCGTTCCGCGGTTATGATTGAGGATATGGCAGTGAATCTCTTGCCTGCCTATCAGCTAGGCGTAACCACCTTATGGCTGGATCATCCTGATGAAGATGTCCCATCCGAAGGCCGAACAGATGATCTGTCACATATTCATTACATTGCCCGTGACCTCAAACATTTTTTGTCTTATACAAACAAATGATTTTCCAACCTGTTAAGAAAAACCATATCATCAGATAGGGGACTAATCGCATGACCGATCTTGAAACCATTATCAATGACGCTTGGGAGACCCGTGATCAGGTATCCGCAAGCACCAAAGGCGAGATTCGTGACGCTGTTAACGATGCGCTAAATCAGCTTGATCGTGGCCACGCCAGAGTGGCAGAGCAACAAAGCCAAGGCAAATGGACAGTCAACCAGTGGCTGAAAAAGGCCGTTCTGCTTAGCTTCCGGCTCAATGATATGGAAACCATCCCAAGCGGTAGCAATTATTCCCGTCAGGGGCAGGCGATGTGGTGGGATAAAGTGCCATCAAAATTCGCTGGCTGGGGTGAAGACGATTTCAAAGCCGCAGGCTTTCGTGCCGTGCCGGGCTGTTATGTTCGTCATTCTGCCCATATTGCCCCTAGCGTTGTTGTTATGCCTAGCTTTATTAATCTTGGCGCCTATGTCGATAGCGGCACCATGGTTGATACTTGGGCGACGGTGGGGTCTTGCGCCCAGATTGGCAAAAATGTTCACCTTTCAGGCGGTGCAGGTATTGGCGGCGTTCTTGAACCACTGCAAGCCGGGCCAGTGATTATTGAGGATGATTGCTTTATCGGCGCACGTTCAGAAGTCGTCGAAGGCGTTGTCGTTGAACGCGGTTCTGTTCTGTCCATGGGGGTCTTTATCGGGGCGTCAACTAAGATCGTCAATCGTGAAACCGGGGAAATTCACATGGGCCGGGTGCCGGCCTATTCCGTGGTTGTTCCGGGGTCTATGCCGGGTAAGCCTCTGCCTGACGGTTCTGCTGGCCCTCATCTTTCTTGCGCGGTGATCATCAAACAAGTCGATGAGCGCACCCGTTCAAAAACCTCTATCAATGATCTTTTGCGAGACTAGCCCTTGATGACCAAAGCCTCTCAAACCGAACATGAGCTGGCAATCAAACTGATCCAGTGTCCATCGGTGACACCCGCAGAAGCCGGAACGCTTGATCTGCTAGAAGACGTTTTGGGCACGTTAGGTTTTGCCATTACCAGACTTCCCTTTGGGGAAGGTGATGACCGGGTTGATAATCTGTTTGCCAGATTAGGCACAGGGTCGCCGCATTTTTGTTTTGCTGGTCATGTTGATGTTGTGCCTGTTGGGAATCCGGATGATTGGCAATCTCCGCCGTTTTCAGCAACGGTGAGTAATGATCATATCATTGGCCGCGGTGCCGTTGATATGAAAGGGGCAATAGCCTGTTTTGCTGCCGCCCTTACGGATTGGCAACGCGCTAACCCTTCATTTGATGGCAGTATTAGCCTTGTCATCACTTGTGATGAAGAAGGCCCAGCTATTCATGGAACGCGCCCTGTGGTGGCATGGCTTAAAGAAACTCATCAGATGCCGGATGCTGTTTTGGTGGGTGAGCCAACGAACCCTGAACAAATTGGTGATATCATTAAACACGGTCGGCGTGGGTCCTTGTCATGCCATCTGACTGTCATGGGTGAGCAAGGCCATGTTGCCTATCCGCATTTAGCCGATAACCCCCTCCACCGCATGATGCAGATGTTGGCGCCTTTAACCAGTGGTGTTCTGGATGAAGGGAATGACGTTTTTGATCCCTCAACCGTCGCTATCACCAGCATTGATACAGGCAATTCTGCCGGAAATGTTATCCCTGCGCGAGCTGAGGCTAAGTTTAATATCCGTTTTGGCACCGCCCAGACCGCCGCTGGACTAGAACAATGGCTACGTCAGCATTTTGATAGTGTCGGAGGGGCTTATGATGCTGATTTCAGATTATCAGCAGAACCTTTCGTCACACCTAAAGGCCGTTTCACCGATCTTGTCGCCGCCGCAATTTCAGAGGCAACCGGAAAACAGCCTCAGCTTTCTACCTCTGGCGGAACATCAGATGCGCGGTTTTTTGCACCATTTACCGAAGTGTTAGAGTTTGGTTTAGTTGGTCAGACCATGCATAAAGTCGATGAGGCGGTTGCGCTTGATGACCTCAGCTTGTTGACGGAAATTTATCGCCTTATTCTCAATCAGTATTTTTATCAGGATAGCTAAAGCCATGATACCCACCCCACCCGGCTTTGCAAAAATCCTCAACGGGTTAATTTACGGAATGCGCGTTGCCGCCGCCCAAGTCAAGGCAGGGGAAGCTGCTGATCACCCTCAAGATGTTCCTGCAATATGGGATGCGCTTTGGGCTAGTTGGCTAATCTCATTGATGATTGGTGTGCCTATGCTTGGCCTATGGGGAAGCCTTGAGCAATTGCTGTCCTTTGTGACCGTATCGCTTTTGATCACCATGCTCTACCCGATATTTAGTTATTATGTCTTGGCGTGGCTGGGGTTTCAGGAGCGATACGCCCCTTTTATCATCACTATGACGTGGATCAATAATTTTCGGGAAGTGTTGGTTCTGGTCTTGGTGCTGGCGTTTAGCTCTGCGCAATTAAACGGTTTGCTCATGCTGTTAACGCCAGTGGCATTTTGGATGTTATGGGCGTTCTGGCGCGGTGGGACGCAAGCCTTACGAGCAAGCGGTTGGACAGGGCTGTTGATGCTTGCCCTTCTCATCACCGTGCATTTGATGGCTTATGTGCTGATGACCATTTCCCAAGGTGGAAGCGTAACCACCTAATTAAAAATTAAAACTTGGGATAACTGACTTCAGTCAAATAGAGCCCTTCTGGTGGCGCGGTTTGCCCCGCCGCGGCTCGGTCTCGCGCCTCTAATATCGCGCTGATATCATCAGCTGTCCATTTACCCTGACCGACCATGACCAATGAACCCGTGATGTTGCGCACCTGATGATGCAGAAAAGATCGCGCTGACACGTTAAGGATTATTTCTTCCCCAACCCTCTGGATATCAAGCGTATCAAGGGTACGGATCGGGCTATTGGCCTGACAATGGGTGGCACGAAAGCTAGTGAAATCATGTTTGCCAATCAGCCGTTTTGCCGCCTCTGCCATCGCCTCAACATCAAGGGCATAGGGAAAATGCCACACTCGCCCCGTTAACAACGCAGATGCGATTTTGCGTGGAAAAATGCGGTACCGATAAGCGCGGCGAATAGCATCAAATCTGGCATGGGCATCATCTGGCACCTGACGCGCGGAAACCACTCTGATATCTGATGGCAGATGGGCATTTAAGGCTAATGGCAATTGGGCTTCGGTAAATCCTGACGGCAAATCACAATGCGCCACCTGACCAGTAGCATGGACACCGGCATCAGTTCGGCCAGCGCCTTGCATCATCACCTCTTGACGCTGACCCAGAATGGCGCACGCCGCTACCTCTAGATGCCCCTGAACAGAAGCGCCGTTATTCTGGCGTTGCCAGCCAACATAACCGCCGCCATCATATTCTATGGTGATAAAATAACGCGGCATCGGCTAATCCTGCCTGTCAAATGAGACCACCTGATCAGGCATGGGATACCCATTGAGGTAATCACGCCCAGACATTTTGGGCTTGCCAGCAGGCTTTAACATAAGAATCTCAATCGCCCCGTCAGCTGTTGCAATGACTGGCCCGCCTTGCAGGCCTTTTCCTAAAAACTGACCTGGCTTGCCAGTGCCTTCAGCGGCGATAGCCGCGAGGCAATTTAGCCGCACAGGTTCATCCCTGTCTGCTGTGCTTGCCATCAGCCATGCCGCCGGAAACGGCGAAAACGCCCGAATGTGATTAAGGACGCTATCCCTCTCCTTGGTGAAATCCAATTCAGCCTCAGCATCCGTGATCTTATGGGCATAGGTTGCGTTGGCATGATGTTGGGGTTTTGGTTCAACACGGCCTTCGATAAGCAAAGGGACAGTCTCACTTAACGCGGCGGCAGTTAGCTCTGCCAGACGGTCATGCACCTGACCCATGGTGTTATCATGGGCAATCACCAGCCGCTTTTCCAAAATCACTGGACCCGTATCTAAGCCCTTTTCCATCATCATGACAGAAACCCCTGTTTCCTTATCCCCTGCGGCAATAGCCCGGTGGATAGGGGCGGCGCCGCGCCAGCGCGGCAATAGCGAGGCATGACCATTAACCGCACCATAGGGCGGCAGTTTCAGCACGGGTTCAGGCAAGATTAACCCATAAGCCACCACCACCAACAGATCAGGTTCTAGCGCCGCCAGTTCCGTTATCGCCTCATCATCAAAAGATGTTGGGGTTTTGACAGGAATTCCTAGCCCATCAGCCACCAAATGCACGGGTTGCGGTGATAACCGCATTCCCCGACCTTTAGGTCTGGGAGGCTGAGAATAAACGGCAACAATATGGAAACGCTCTGCCAATGTTTGCAGGCTAGGCACGGCAAAATCTGGCGTTCCCATGAACACCAATCGCGGAAAGGCGGCTTTAATCGTCGCGTTCAAACCGAGCTTCCTTGGTCATTTTGCGAATAATCATATCGCGTTTAACTCGTGACAAGTAATCAATAAACAATTTGCCATTAAGATGATCAATCTCATGCTGAACACAGGCCGCCAATAGGCCTGTGGCCTGCATTTCCTGTTGATTGCCATCAGCATCCAGATAGCGCACAGTGACGCTGGCTGGCCGTGTGACCTCACCGCGGTAACCCGGAATGGAAAGGCATCCCTCTTCCATGCTAGCCGTTTCATCCGATGCCGAAATAATTTCAGGATTAGCCATTTTCCAGATCACGGGATCAGAATCATCTTCGTCACTGCAATCCATGACAATCACGCGCGTGGATAAGCCGATTTGCGGGGCAGCAAGCCCTAAGCCATGTTCTTCACGCATGGTGTCCACCATATCATCCATCAATGTCCGCACTGCGTCAGTTACCGCTGGCACAGGTTTTGCCACCTGCCGCAAGACTGGATCAGGAAGAATAGAAAGCGGTTTTGCCGTCATGGCGGTTGCTCCTGCTAATAAATCTCTTGCCATTGGGGTAAAAGAACCGTCACATTAGGTCAAGACCGAAATGGTCTAATGTGTCTATCATAGAGAAGGTTTCATGGATCCGCTCGTCCTTATTTTCCTTATTATTGGTATCGCCGTCGGCATTGGCGGGGCGTTGGTATGGCGCCGACCATCTGCGGCAGCAGATCAAACCGGCTTGGCCGAACTAAAAGGTCAGCTAGAGGCCATCAGCCAAACAACCGCCACCCTTCAGACCAATATGGTTAATAGCTTTCAAACCCATCAGCAAACACTGAATGAAACGTTGCGCCAGCAAGCCGAGACAACAAGCCTCAAGCTAGGCAACTTGAACGAAAGGCTGGCGGTGATTGATCGCGCCCAAGACCAACTCAAGGCCTTATCGCTTCAAACCACCAGACTTGAAAATGTGTTGGCAAATAATCAGGCGCGAGGAGCTTATGGCGAGATTCAACTGGAAAATTTGATCGGTCAGATGTTGCCATCAAGCGCGTATTCCTTGCAACACACTCTGCCCAATAACCGCCGTGTTGATTGCTTATTGCAACTTCCTAATCCCCCGGGGCCGATTGCGATTGATGCCAAATTCCCCCTCGAATCTTGGTATGCCCTTGGCCAAGCCAAAGATGATGACGAAAAAGCAAGGGCAAGAAAAGCCCTTGAAGCCGCTGTGATTAAGCACGTTACCGATATCTCTGAGCGTTATATCATCCCCGGTCATACCGCCGAAAGCGCCTTGATGTTTATCCCGTCTGAGGCCATTTACGCCGAACTGCACAGCCATCTGTCCAAGGCGCTGGATGCCAGTTTTGCTAAGAGGGTATATGTGGTTTCGCCAACCACCCTGATGGCTATCCTCAACACTGTTCGCGCCGTGTTAAGAGATGTCCGCATGCGCCAACAAGCCGCGTTCATTCAGGAACAGGTCGGCAAATTACTGAAAGATATTGAACGCCTGAATGATCGTGTGGGCAAACTTGATCGCCATTTCCATCTTGCCCAACAGGATATTGACGATATCAGCAAATCCACCCGTGCCATCACCCGAACAGGTGAAAAAATAGAACAGATCGAAACTGATGATGCGGCAAATACACCTGCCTCATCCTTATCAGGTGACACAAATGATCTGATCCCTCCGCCGCCTGTGGATAGGACACCAAACACAGGCTAGCGTTAAAAAATATCAATCTTAGATTTTCTGACGCGCCTTCATGGCTTGGGCTAAAGTGCCATCATCGAGATAATCAAGCTCCCCTCCCACCGGGACACCATGAGCAAGGCGCGTGACTTTTGCGGACAGTCCAGCAAGCCGATCTGCGATAAAATGGGCAGTGGCCTGCCCATCAACCGTTGCTGATAAGGCCAAGATGACTTCCTCAATATGATCATGGCGAACGCGTTCCACCAGATAATCTACGCGCAAAGCATCCGGGCCAACCCCATCAATCGCACTAAGCACACCGCCTAGAATATGATAGCGCCCAGAAAATACCGCCGCCCGTTCCATTGCCCAAAGATCAGCAACATTTTCAACAATGCATAATCGCCCATTAGCGCGGTTTGTGTCCTGACAAATGCCGCAGACGCTGTTCATATCCAGATTGCCACATTCCGTGCAACGGCGAATAGCATGGGAAACCGCCAGCATTTCTTCGGCAAGCGGTAGCATTTGGCTATCTCGATTATTGATCAGGTGAAGCGCGGCACGGCGTGCTGATCTTGGGCCAAGCCCCGGCAAGCGCGCTAAACGTTTAATCAATTGTTCAATGGGGTTAATTGTCATGCCACCTGCTTCATTTAACTATATCCCTCATGCTTGGGCATTATCATTCCCATCACGGCGTTATGATCACAAAGGCAGATCAAGCCCCGGCGGTAAGGGCAAATCCCCTGTTACCGCTTTCATGCGCTCAGCTTTGATCGCGGCGGCTTTATCTTGGGCATCACGCATCGCAACAACGATTAAATCTTCTAACATCCGGATATCATCTGGCTGATTGGCAGCAGCGGCATCAGGGTGAATCTTGATCGCAATGATGCGGCCATCACCTGTCACTTCAACCTTAATGACCCCGCCTGCGGCCTCACCCTCACAGACAATTTCCGCTAATTCGGTTTTGACCACGGCGAGCTTATCTTGAGCTTCTTTGGCTTTTTTCAGCATAGAGGCAAAGTTACGCATGATCCGCCGCCTTATCATCAGATGCCGCGTCGTCTGAGGGGGCGTCATCATCAGATTGATCATCATCAACGTTGATCATTCCGGTCAGTGGCACAAAGCTATGGATATCTGCCCCCGGAAAGGTCGCCATGGTTTGTTTAAGCATGGGGTCTTGTAGCAATTTTTCTTTAACCGCGTCTTTGGCCTTGGTGTCCAGTTCATCTAGCGTATCACCGCCATCTGCTGACGTCACCGATACCGTCCATCTTATGCCTGTCCATCTGCTGAGGCAGTTGCCAATTTTACCCGGCACGGTTTCATCTAATTGGGGATCAGCCGAAAACTCAAATCGGCCCGGTTTGATCAATACAGGCTTAATCCGGGTGGTTAGCAATCCAGAGAGAATCAATTCCCCCTGATCTTGAAAGAGACTCACCATATCGCGGATGTTTTCAGGGATCGGGTAATTGGCCTGATCATCGGTTTCGGTTTCAGGTGGCGGTCCCTGATCCATTACTGGCGGCACCACTGGCGGCACCACTGGCGACATAGGGGGAGGCGCATCAATAGGGTGATCAGATGCCATATGCTCAAAATCTGGTTCAGGTTGAGCTTCTGGTTGAGGGGGAAGGTCAGCTTTGCCTGTGTCAGACGGATGCGAGGGCTTAGGCATTTCTGATGATGATGGCGAGTCGGTAAAATCACTTGCCGGAATATCTTTGAGCTTTCGCACCAAATCCCCCGGTGTTGGCAACTGCGCCATATGCGCAAGCCGGATCAACACCATATCCGCCGCCGCATGAGGGTGAGGCGCCAAGTTCACCTCAGCATGGCCTTTGAGCATAACCTGCCAAGCCCGGGCAAGTCGCGAAATGGCCATTTTCTGGGCAATTGCTGTTAGCGCTTCGCCTTCTGCATCTGGCAAGTCGGTTAACGTTCCCCCTGCCGCCTGACGACTGGCCAGATGAATAAAATCCAGCATATCCGCCATAACCATGATCGGTTCTGCGCCGCTTCTGACTGCGCCAGCAAGGCCATCAATCGCGCCCTTGGCATCGCCCATCAAAGCCGCCGAGATGATCGTAATAGCATCCATGCGGCCTGCCTGACCTAACATGGCGGCCACCGCGGCATCGGTAATCTTATCACTGGTGAGGGCGGCGGCCTGATCCAGCAAAGACAAGGCATCCCTGACAGAGCCTTCAGCCGCCCGTGCTAAGCGCATCAACGCGGTCTCATCAATCGTGATAGATTCTTTTGCCGAAATGGACTTGAGATGTTCTGCCATCATTTCCGTGGGAACACGGCGCAAATCAAAACGCTGACAACGTGATAACACCGTCACAGGAACTTTTCTAATCTCGGTCGTGGCAAAAACAAACTTAACGGCTTCTGGCGGTTCTTCCAAGGTTTTGAGAAGCGCATTAAATGCGCTTTTCGACAACATATGCACCTCATCAATGATATAAACCTTAAAACGCGCCGATAGAGGGGCGTAATGCACGCCTTCAATGATCTCTCTCACATCATCAACGCCAGTGTTGCTGGCAGCATCCATTTCCAGCACGTCCACATGACGGCCTTCGGAAATACCTGTGCAATGGGTGCAAACCCCACAAGGTTTTAAGGTTGGCTTACCATTGCCATCCGCGCCAATACAATTCAGCCCCTTTGCAATAATCCGCGCAGTGGTGGTTTTGCCAATGCCGCGAAGCCCTGTCAGGATAAACGCATGGGCCAGCCGTCCCATCTCAAGCGCATTGCTGAGAGTTTGCACCAGAGAGTCCTGACCGATAAGCTCATCAACCGTGTTTGGGCGATATTTTCTGGCCAGCACACGATACGCGGCTGGACTCGCAACGGCATTTTGATCCTTAGATGGGGTCTCTTCTGGCATCGCTCACTTGGGTAATTGGCTCAATTGCGTTGATATTGGTGATGGTTCATTAGCGGAAGACTGAGCGACCCGATCGAGCCATGCTTTGGCTGCTTCCTTTCGGACCTGACCGGTTAAACAGGGTGACCGTCCACCCAGCCTTCCTTCTTCTTGTATGGGATATTCTTAAAGAAAGCGCAAGCCCTCGCATGAGGTTTATCAGCTTAGTTATCCTGATATCGGGCAGCACCAGCCGGATAACATCCTAAAATATTGACGGCATCCTTAGGACAATAGAATTGCAATTCTTCTAAAGCGGTCTGAAAAGCCTCACTATGAATATGGGTTTCGGCGTCAATATAGAATTGGGCGGCGGTAAAATTGCCATCAAGCATATAGCTTTCAAGTTTGGTGAGATTGATGCCATTGGTGGCAAATCCCCCCAAGGCTTTATATAACGCCGCTGGCACTGAGCGCAGGCGAAAAATCAAGGTTGTAATGGCAGGAGCAGACATATCCTCTGGATAACGCGGCGTGCGAGACATAATCAACATACGGGTGGTGTTAGTGGCGGCATCCTCCATCTTATCTTTGAGGATATCTAACCCATAGATTTCTGCCGCCAAAGATGAGGCTATCGCCCCGACCGAAGGATCGCCAATCTCTGCCACTTCTGCTGCCGCGCCTGCAGTATCAGGGTGAATGATGCGCTGAAGACCCAACTGCCTCAACCCTTTGCGGCATTGGGCTAACCCTTGAGCGTGACTTTTGACAGCGGCCAACTGTTCAAGCTTAGCACCTTTGACGCCTAACAGATGATGATTAACCGGCTGAAAATGCTCACCCGTGATGCATAGCCCTGATGATGGCAGAAGATGATGAATATCAGCCACACGGCCAGCAACAGAGTTTTCTACTGGCACCATGGCAAGCCCAGCCTCACCATCAACCACTGCCTGAAGCATATCTTCAAAAGACGGGCAAGCCAGCGTCTCTCGGTCAGGATAGCAATTCCGGCAAGCCAAATGGGAATAAGCCCCCGGCACCCCTTGATAAGCGATAGGTAGGCTTGCGGTATGATCAGATGATGTTGAAGATGAGGGCATTGGGTAAATCAGTGCTTTAGGTTAATTAACGCTATTAAAAAAACAGGACAATTCATGACGTTATCCGCTGGCTTGCCGCGGTTAAGTCGCCTTCAGTATCAATGCCGGTAATAGCATTGTCAACTGCGATAGCGGCGATCTGCATTCCAGCCTCTAGAGCGCGCAACTGTTCTAATTTTTCCGCTTTTTCTAGGGGTGATGGCGATAATCCCACAAATTGATCCAGCGCCTCACGTTGCCAGCCATAAACCCCGACATGATGCCACATTCTAGCGGCGCCCCCTGATTCTTGATCGCATCTGCCGCCAAAGGGGATAGCCGCGCGGCTAAAATAATGGGCACGGCCAATCCCTATGCCATCCCCCTCTGGCCAAGACACCACAGCTTTCACCACTTGATCTAAGGGGGCTTCCTCACGTTTTAAGGGGGCGACAGGGGTAATTACTTCTGCCCCAGATTGGGCCATCGCACGCGCCAATGCCGCTAGCATCTCTGATTGCATTTCTGGCAAATCACCTTGCAGATTAATCACTTGAGTGATGGTTTTGTCGGGATCAATGATGGCCAAGGCCGCCGCCACACGATCAGACCCTGATGGTAAAGCCGGATCAGTAATGACCGCCTCACCGCCTTCGGCATGGATAGCCTCCGCAATCTCATCCCCATCGCAAGCGACAATGACGCGGCCGATACCTGCCATGATGGCGCGTTGCCAGACTTGAACGATCATGGGTTTTCCCCCAATCAGGCGCAACGGTTTGCCAGGCAGGCGTGTTGCCGCCATTCGCGCCGGAATAATGGTCAAAGTATCAGGGACATTCTGTCGCATGGCTGTCTTCACCTGTTGGAAATATCTGTCTTTATCACGCTAAACATATTATGACTAGATCATTGGATGTTACCATCATATAGTGACATTCTTTGGACGCGCCGCATGATTGTGGTGCCTGATGCATAAGGCTGATAATGGCATATAGGCACAACATCGTTCGGATAGCGCAAGGGGGAAAGATTAAGGATACAAATTATGGATAATCTGAATTTTAACAAAATCGCGGCTGGTGTTCTTTGTGGTGGGCTTTTGCTTATGGCTGGAATTAAAGCTGGGGAAATCTTCTTGCCGCATCAAGAGCTTGAAGAAAACGCCTATCCTTTTGAGGTGGCTGAGGCTGGAGGCGCTGGTCAAGGTGCGACTCAAGTGTTGGAAGACGCTGGCCCTGAACCTATTTTAGCCATGTTGGCTAGCGCTGATGTTGCCGCTGGTCAGGCTTTATCCAAAAAATGTACCGCCTGTCATGTGTTTGTTGAAGGTGGCCCGAATAAGGTTGGCCCTAATCTTTATAATATCGTTAATCGGGATGTTGCCGCGGTTGCTGATTTCAAATATTCCGGCGCATTGACCGAACATGGCGGAGCATGGAGTTATGAGGAGCTTAATGGCTTTCTCTATAAGCCTAAAGCATGGGTAAAAGGCACAAAGATGAATTATGCCGGTCTCAAAAAACCACAAGACCGCGCCAATATCATTGCGTGGATGCGGACATTATCAGGCAATCCTACGCCTCTGCCCTAAACGGTACTAATCATGACAGAGTCGCCGACCATTCTTGACGAGATCAGACATTTCGCGGCGACTCTGACCGATATAACCCGCCCTCTTATACATCAGTATTTTCGCCAACGCCCTATCATCCGCCAGAAACAGGATAAATCCCCGGTTACTGTCGCTGATGAACGTGTGGAAACTACACTTCGCCGCGCTATTCTGGCGCGTTATCCCGATCATAATATTATTGGTGAAGAAGAAGCCCAGCATCATGGTGAGGCTATCTTTACCTGGGTCATTGACCCGATTGATGGCACGCGCGCCTTTAGCAACGGCAATCCTCTTTTTGGGACTTTGATTGGCGTCTTAGAAAACGGGCAACCCAAAATCGGCATCATTGATCTGCCTGCCTTGGATCAGCGTTGGGTCGGACAATCCGGCAAAGGCAGTTGGTGCAACCTTAACGCCTGTTCCACCGCTAACACCAAGCAATTAGCAGAGGCGCGAATCTCTACCACCAGCACCACCCTTTTAGGAGAAACGGGTCTGCCTCGGTTTGAACGCCTTGCTGATGCCTGCCGGGTGGTTAATTACGGCGGCGATTGTGCCAATTATGCCCATTTGGCAAGCGGTTGGTGTGATTTGGTTGTTGAAGCCAATCTTAACGCCTATGATATTATGGCTGTTGTTCCGGTGATCACTGCCGCAGGCGGTATTGTGACCCAATGGGACGGTCAAGCTATTACCCTAGACCGGTTTGATGGCACCATCCTTGCCGCGGCAACAACAGAACTTCACGCCGCCGCGATAGGCAAGCTGAACGACGGACAAAAGGACAAGACAACATGACCGATCAAGACATTACCGTAATCTATCATAGCCCGGATTATCCGCTTAGTTATTGGCAGGAATGGCTTGATAAACTGACTTCTCGGATAAGGTTAGTTCCGCTTGACGCGCCAGAGGCTAGCACAGCAGAGGTTATGATCACATGGAATCCGCCTAAGGGGGCAATAGCGAAATTACCACATCTGAAAGGGGTCGTCTCACTTGCCCAAGGCGTTGATCATCTTCTCTCTGATCCCTCCTTGCCCCAGAACCTGTTGATTGGGCGGCTCATTGATCCCTATATGTCACAGTCCATGGCAGAATGGGTTTTGCTGGCTATTCTAAAAGAACACCGTGACGATGCGCTTTATCACGCTGCTGCCCAGCGTAAAGAATGGATTAAAACCATCCCGAAAATCCCTAGCGATTTCACTGTTTCCGTGATGGGAATTGGGGCGATTGGCGGCCATGTTGCTGAAAAAGTTGCTGATTTCGGGTTTAATGTGATGGGTTGGTCAAGGCATGAGAAATCCCTTTCAGGGGTCACAAGCCTGACAGGAAAAGACGGCTTTCACCAATGCCTTGCTGAAGCGGATTATATAGTCTCCGTGCTGCCCCTAACCGACGAAACACAGGATATTTATAATGCAGATAGTTTTGCCCAAATGAAACAAGGGGCGTTTTTTATCAATTGTGGGCGCGGGATGCAGGTGGATGAAGCGGCCTTGATCACCGCCCTTGATCGTGAGCATTTATCCGGTGCCTGCCTTGATGTTTTTCGCGTTGAACCCCTGCCACAGGATAACCCCTTATGGCACCACCCTAAGGTAACGGTATGGCCCCATGTGTCAGCACAGACAAACCCCATTACCGCCGCGACACAGGTGCTTGATTCCATCATGGCTATCCGCGAAGGCAAGCCGCCTGTTAATCCGGTTAATCCAGCCCGAGGTTATTAAGCCTCAGCCATTTCCCTGATGAGGCTAAATACCGCTCGCATCGCCATTGCCTCACCGCCTTTGGGATGCCCCGGACGCGCAGACAGATTCCACGCCATAACATCAAAATGCGCCCATGGTTGCGGCTTACCCAAAAACCGTTGCAGAAACAGAGCCGCGGTAATCGCCCCGCCATATCGTGACGCCCCTGTGCTAGATAACGCCGCGTGACCCTGATCAAGCTGTTGATCATAAGGGGCGTGAAGCGGCAGAGGCCAAACCGGATCATCAGTTTTAAGACCGTGAGCTACCAGCCTTTGGCTTAGCGCCTCATCATTACTGAACAAGGCTGGAAGCCCTGTGCCAAGCGCCACTCTTGCTGCCCCTGTCAGGGTAGCAAAATCAATCAGAAGATCATTATCTTGTTGGGTCGCCAGATGAATGGCATCAGCTAGCACTAACCGTCCCTCAGCATCGGTATTGCCTACCTCAACCGGAATCCCTGCGGCGGTATCAATGATATCCAACGGCCGCATAGATAGCGCTGAGACGGCATTTTCCGCCGCTGGAATAAGAACACGCAAACGCACTGGCAACCCAGACGCCATCACTGCCCTTGCCAGCCCCAAGACATGAGCCGCCCCGCCCATATCCTTTTTCATAATTTCCATCCCTGATGATGGTTTGAGGTCCAGACCGCCGCTATCAAAAGTGATACCCTTACCAATCAGGGTAATGCGTGGGCCAGCGTCCCCCCAAGTCAGATCAATAAGCCTTGGCGGCACTTCGGCGGCACGGCCAACAATATGAATAGCCGGAAAATGTGTTGCCAGATCATCCCCTATGGTGACGGTAATCTTTGCGCCAAAGCCACTTGCCAGATCGCGGGCCGCGTCCTCCAGCCCTTGAGGGGTCAGAATATTAGCAGGCGTATTAATCAAATCCCGCACCAAGGCGGTTGCTGATGCCAGTGCCGCCACCCGATCAAAAATCGCCGTATCACTTACCGCCAGTTTTGCCTTTGCTATAGGCGCCGATGACGATTGGCGATACGCCGAGAAATCATAATTTTCCAAAGCCCAGCCAAGGGCAAAAGCCTCAATCTCCTCGGTGTTTTCTGTCATAAGATGATAGGTATTAGGGGATAATTTGCTTGCCCTTGCCCCATCTGCAAACGCCTTTTCAGATGCGGATTGCAAAACCGTTTCAATCTTATGATCGGCATCAGGTAACGCCATCATGGTATTTTTGCGCATGGCAAATTGCTGACTATCCAGCCAATTCAGCCAGCGTTCAGGGGCGGATGCCCGCCATTCTTCCCATGCCGCCTTTTTTAAGCGGATAATCGGCAAGCTATTATCAGTGTTGGTTTTGATCAGGTGATGGTTATCCATGAAAAATCCTCTAAACATTCTTACTTTTCCGCTACTTTATGAGGCACGACTTAGCCGTGACCTTATAGGGCATAGCGCCCTATGTTATCATCCTTTTGGCTCAGCGCAGGCCCGAACATGGTCAATTCGCATCCACAACGTTGCCCCTCTTAACCCAAGAAGAAACAAAAAGGCAACCCAGACCCCGATTAACCCAAACCATAAGCCAAGCAGATAAACCAACGGCACAAATAACGCCATGGATACTAACATCGCGTTGCGCATATCGCGGCCCATTGTGGCGCCAACAAATACCCCATCCATCTGAAACGCAAACACCGATACGATCGGCATGATGACCAAGATAGGTAAAACCTGATAACTGGTTTCAACCACCGAAGGAATACTAGTCAAAACCCCGATCAACAGTGGCCCGGTTACGGCTAATCCAACCGCCATCAATACCGCCATGATAACAGCAAGCCGTGTTGTTTCGCGCAAGGTATGGCGAAACATAGCTGGGTTGCGGCGACCAATGGCAGACCCTGTTAGCGCCTCTGCCGCATGGGCAAATCCATCTAAGGGATAGGCAATAGCCCCAAAAATCACAAAGCCAATCTGTGATGCCGCAAGGGCAACATCATCAATGCCTGACGCCGCGTTAAGGACAATCAGTTCAGACAGAATAATACAGGTGGTGCGAATGGTAAGATCAAAACCAAGCGACAAATAACGCCGCATCGCAACCAAATCAAAGATAACAAAAAAGGCTGGCCATTTGAGAGGCGCCACAGACCGGATCGCCGAAAGCACCAATGGCAAAGTCACCAATAGACCCGCGTAATGAGAAATGGCGGTTGCTAACGCCACCCCCTCAACGCGCATTCCAAACCCATAAACCAGCACCACATTGCCGATAATATTAATCATATTAACTGTTATCAGTTGGATCACCGTGGCCTTAACGCGCCACAGACCAAACAACACCCCAATGATTACCATATTGACCGTGATCGCAGGCGCAGACAGACACACAATGCTAAGGTATGTTGCCATCCCGCTTTCAACATTATCACTCAACGTCAGGGTAATGCTGGACAAAAAGATGATCAGTGGGGTCAAGATAATGGTCACGCCGCCAAGCATCAGGGCAATCACCATGGCGCGCCAAAAATGGGCAACCACCAATTTGCCGTCTTGAGCACCAGCGGCTTGAGCCACAAAGCCGGTAGTTGCCATACGCAGAAAACCGAACACAGCGAGAATAAGGCTGAAAATAAAACTACCCATCGCCACCGACCCGATATAATACGCATGATCCAGATGCCCCATGACCGCAGTATCAACCATCGCCACTAAGGGAATGGAACTGTTTGCAAAAATCACTGGAACAGCAATGCGCCAAGTTTGACGGCGAATCGCTTTATGATCATTACCGTCAAGATGGTCTAGTTTGCGTTCAGGCGTATCAGATGTGACAGGTTTAGCCATAAAGATCAGTCAGGTTGATGTTTTCAGCGTCATCTTTTAACGATATAGTGCCCGTATGATGACTTACCTCACCTCTATAACGCAATTATGGCGGAAACACCCTACCTTTTTCCTGCTTATGCTCGTTATGGCGGTGGCGGTTCTTCCCGGGGTGACACAATTGCCGCCTATGGATCGGGACGAAGCCCGTTATATGCAAGCCAGCCATCAGATGCTGGATAGCGGTGATGTCATTACCATCCGTTTTCAAGAAGACCTGCGCGCCAAAAAACCAGCCGGAATATATTGGTTACAATCCGCATCAGCGGCCATATTTGGTGCTGATAATCCCGGCTCGTATCGCCTGCCTAGTATTCTGGCAGGGTTTGGTGTTGCCGTGATGACCCTTATCTTTGCTAGCCGCATGATGTCTCAACCCCAAGCTTTGCTGGCGGCAACACTGATTGGCGTTAGTCTGGTCATGGTCACGGAAAGCCGCCTTGCCAAAACCGATGCGATGCTGACGTTTTTAATCATGGTTCAGCAATTCACGCTTTGGCGCATCATTCACCTGCACCGAAATAGCCGTTATGTGTCCGGACGCTGGGCATTGATGCTGTGGACGGCGCTAGCCTTTGCTATTTTGGTCAAAGGGCCAATCGCCCCGGCGATCCTCATTCTCACCGGGCTTGGTTTCATGATCTTGGAAAGACGCGCGGACTGGGCTCTTGCCACGCGGCCTCTGTTGGGATTGGTTGTTGTCACATTGATTGTTTTGCCGTGGGTTTTGCTGGTCACTGCCGCTACGGATGGCGCCTTTTTGAACACCGCGATTAAAGGTGACTTTCTTAACAAATTGGAAAGCGGTCAAGAATCCCATGGGATGCCGTTTGGCACGCATCTGTTGCTGTTGCTGATCGTCTTCTGGCCCGGCAGTCTGTTGTTAGGCCGTTCTATCAGCGGCATATGGGCACATCGCAAAACCCCGTCCACTCGCTTTTTATTAGCATGGATTCTTCCCTTTTGGCTCATTATTGAAATCACACCTACCAAATTACCACATTATAGCCTGCCGGTTTTGCCTGCTATCGCGCTCTTGGTTGCCTGTTTCGGCTGGCAAGCCAAAGCGCCTGTGTTCCACTTCCCTGCTGTCTCAGGTGGCGGCAAAAGCCCAAAGGTTTTATCCCTCTTCCTTGGGATACTGAAACCTGCCAGCGGGGTCATGGTTTTAGAATATCTGTGCTTGTTGGTTGGGCCTTTGTTAGGCGGGGTGATTTTTGTTATCGCCAGTCTTTATGATGGCCCTATGCTGCTGGCTAGCCTAGTTTTGATGCTAGGTATTGCAACGGCTGTGTTCGGCTGGCTATGGCGCCGTCCACAGGGGAAGTCCTCACAGTTGGTGATCATGTTAGTGTTGGGGGCTTTTTTTCATGCTGTCACGCTTGGCGGGGTTTTGCCGGGGATGAACGGATTGCATATGGCTCCGCGCATCAAAGCGGAATTGCATCAGCTTAATGTTCTGGAAAAACCGATTGCCGCCGCAGGTTACCATGAACCATCACTGGTCTTTGCTTTAGGGGAAGATGTGCTCTTATTTTCAGCTGAGCAGACCGCACTTTTCTTAGCCGAAGCCCCTGATGGCACAGCATTGGTCGAAGCAAAAGCCGCGCCTGAGTTCCTCAATACCCTAGGGGAAATGAACATTACCGTTACCGCGGTTGGGGTTATTGAAGGGTTTAATTATTCGCGCGGCAAGCCTGCCCGAATAGGGATTTATCGGCGCCAGTAGCAACATCCCTCATGCCGGTAATTGACGCCAGCGTGTTGCTCCAGTATTAACGCCATTAGGCCATCATCGAGTCTCTTGCCTCAGGAAAGTGTTATGATGTCAAAACAACCTGAAATCAGTGTTATCGTCCCCGTGATGAACGAAGCAGGGAATATTCAACCTCTCATCACAGATATCGTTTTGGCATTCGCCGGGCGGCAGATTGAAATCATCTATGTCAATGATGCCAGCAATGATGAGACTTACACCGAATTAGTTGCGGAAAAAGCCAAACATAATTGCTTGCGCGTGATCACCCATGATCGCCGTTCAGGCCAGAGCGCCGCGCTTCGCACCGGCATTTTAGCCGCGCGCGCGGACCGCATCGCTACCCTTGATGGGGATGGTCAGAATCTGCCGTCTGATCTGGTGGCATTAGAAACCGCATGGCAAGCAGAGAAAAAAGCCTTTGGCGGTTTAGTGATGGCGGCAGGGGTGCGCCAGAAACGCCAAGACAGTTATGGCAAGCGCGTTGCCTCACGTTGGGCGAAACGGATCAGGGCATGGATGCTAAAGGATCAACATCCCGATAGCGGCTGTGGGATTAAAGTTTTTGATCGGGAATTGTTTTTACGCCTGCCTTATTTTAATCATATCCACCGCTTTATGCCGGCATTGGCAAATCGTGAGGGTGCGATTGTTTTGGCGGTTCCTGTTGGTCATGCCGCCCGGCAAGTGGGGGTATCTAAATACCGAATTCTTGATCGGTTAGTCGTTGGCATATCGGATATTCTAGGGGTATGGTGGCTCATTCGCCGCAGTCCAAAATCCCTCAAGAGCGAAGAATTGGAATAGCATCATATGTTTGAGTTTATTGCTGTCCTGTCAGCATCTATTGAAAGCCTTGCGGTTGGATTATCATGGGCCTTGATTACTATCTTTCCCTTTTTACCGGAAAGCCTGCCAGACCACCCTGAAACCGTGATGATTATTATTGGCTTTGGCGGTCAGTTTTTATTCGCCATGCGCTTTATTATTCAATGGATCACCTCAGAGCGCGAAAACCGCAGTGTTATCCCTATCGCCTTTTGGTATTTTTCCATCGGCGGCGGTATGGTGTTGCTGTTATATGCTATCTGGCGGCAAGACCCGGTGATCATTTTTGGTCAGGGCTTAGGCTTATTTATTTATCTTCGTAATCTCTATTTTGTGTCGCGTGACCGGCGGCGCACAGACGAAGATAGCCCTGAATAAATAAGTCTTATAAATAACCCTTTTCCTGAAATATGCTAAAGCTGGGTTTCTGTCATGCGCAGCAATTCAGCCCAATGATCTGGTGATACTGGCACCACAGAGAGTCGGGACTGGCGAATAAGCGCTAGCTCTGCCAAATGAGGATTGGCTTTGATCTCAGCCAGCGTGACAGGATTATTAACGGCTTTGACTGCCTTCACATCAACCATCCCAAAGCGTCCACTGGCATCAGTATGATCAGGATGATAAAGCGCAATGACCTCAACAATACCAACGATGCGCTTTTCGTTAACCGAATGATAGAAAAACCCCAAATCCCCTAATTCCATCGCCTTCATGTTATTAGAGGCCTGATAGTTTCGCACGCCATCCCAGCCTGTTCCTTTAGCGCCAGCATCAATCTGATCTTGCCATGACCACGTTGAAGGTTCGGATTTGAAGAGCCATGTTTTCATTGTCATCCTCGTTTATGTCGTGGGGGTTGTGGTTGTCGTTTCATCAAGCTTGATCCATTCCTGATCCACAGGCCGAGCCAGCAGAGCCTGAATTTCTTTTTTGATATCTGCCCCATCATTGACTACCCGATGAATGGCAGAAATAATTGGCGTTTCAACGCCTATATCTTTGGCGCGCCTAGCCAGACTAGCGGCCGTTCTCGCCCCTTCTGCTAAGGCTTGAGCAGGCGCCTGACCAGAGCCAAGCGCCACCCCATAGGAATAATTCCGCGAATGGGTATCCGTGCAGGTCAACATCATATCACCCACCCCGGCTAGCCCAAATAGCGTTTGTTGTTGTCCGCCAAGGGCAAGGGCGAGACGCGTTGTTTCCGCCAAGCCGCGCACGATTAACGCCGCGCGCGCGTTATCCCCTAATCCCAGAGCAGAGGTAATCCCTGCGGCAATAGCAATTACATTTTTTGCCGATGACGCCACTGCGACACCAATCGGATCAGGGCTGGTATAGACCCGGGCGGTGCTGGCATGAAACAGACTGGCAATTGCTTGCGCCTGTTCCTCATGTTGTGAGGCGGCCACCAAACAGCAAGGTTTTCCTGCCGCCGTCTCATCTGCAAAACTTGGCCCGCAAAGCATAACAATATCGCGCCCTAGATGCCGAAGATGCTGATCCGCCAATTCGGTTTGCAAGGCCCCTGTTTCCGCATCAAGACCTTTAGCCGTCAACGCCACAATAGCATTTGATGGGGCATAGGTTGTGATCAGGGTTAAAGCATCATTCGTCGCGGCAACAGGAACAACCACAAGCACCGCCTCAGCATCAGCTAAGGCTTCGGCAGCATCAGTACTTGCCAAGCGAGGCGCCATAATAGGCATATCATTCAGCCGCGGCGACACCCCTTTCATCAAGGCATCTGCCATGTCCTGACGGCGAACCAATATCACCACATCATGACCTTGTTTAGCCAGAACAGAGGCTAGCGCGCTCCCCCATGACCCGCCACCGATTACCGTTACCTTGCTCATGATGCGGCACTCCACGGGGAATTCGACATTTCCGCCAACGGCCATCGCGGACGCGGCGCAAAATCACGCGGCGACGCGGCAAGTCCAGCATTGATATATTCTGCCGCCGCCCATGCAATCATGACTGCGTTATCAGTGCATAAAGCGATTGGCGGTGCATGAAAATGAAATCCCTCTGCCTGCGCCAAGGTTTCAAGCCCATGGCGAATAGTGCGATTAGCAGCAACGCCGCCAGAAACCACCAGATCAGGGGTTAGTGTCTTAAAATCAGTTTGAAATTGGTGCATGGCATTTCGGCTACGGCTAACCAGACAATCGGCAACCGCCTGTTGCAGGGAGGCGGCCAGATGCGGTGCTTCAGATGCGGATTTACCGCAATGTTCCCATGCCTGTATCACCGCCGTTTTCAGTCCTGAAAAAGACATCATACTGCCGGGCTTTTTGATCATAGGGCGAGGCAGATCAAAGCGGCTGGCATCCCCTTGGCTTGCTAAATGTTCAATATTTGGGCCACCCGGCATAGGCAGACCCATGACCTTTGCAGATTTGTCAAACGCCTCTCCTGCGGCATCATCCAAGGTCGCCCCATAAAGCCGATATTGCCCGGGGCCTTCAACCGCCAGCAACTGGCTATGCCCCCCTGAAACCAGCAACAAAAGAAAGGGAAATTGCACAGGATGGGTTAGCCGCGCGGTAAGCGCATGGCCTTCGAGATGATTAATCGCATAATAAGGTAAGTGCCTTGCCGCGGCGATAGCCTTAGCCGTTACTGTTCCGACAACAACACCGCCAATCAAACCGGGCCCGCCAGTTGCGGCAACAGCCCTAAGGTCGTTATTTTTTGCCCCAGCCTCTGCCATCGCGGCAGAAATCACCCCACGAATACGGTCAATATGCGCACGAGCGGCAATTTCAGGCACAACACCGCCATGGCGCTGATGCTCGCTGATCTGTGACGAAATCTGATTGGCATGGATGTTTCCGTCACAGTCCACCAGCGCCGCCGCCGTTTCATCACAACTTGTCTCAATACCCAGAATTAGCTTGGTCATGTTTCTGTTCTAGCGTAAATCCAACCTCAGGTCAGCAGATTTTATAGGGTTAGGGCTTGGCAACATGGTCTGTTTATGCGTAAACAACCTATGATGAACAGTGATCAGACCTTTTCCGATATTGCAAAGACGCCTCTTGTGCTGGCTAGCCGCGTCTCACCGCTTGCTGTTGCCCAAACCGAAGACGTGCAATCCAGGCTTACCCCTATCGCCTCAGAAATCGCCACCTTTTCTACTCGCGGCGATGAGGTGCTGGATAGGCCTTTAGCCGCTATTGGTGGCAAGGGGCTATTCGTCAAATATCTGGAACAGATGTTACTAGAAGGCAAAGCAGACGCCGCGGTTCATTCTGGCAAAGATATGGAGGCGCATTTAGCCCGTGGCACAGAATTAGCAGCGATCTTACCACGCGCTGACCGCCGTGATGCGCTTATCGGTAGTTATGCTAATTTGGATGAATTGCCTCATGGTGCAAAAATTGGCACTGCTTCGGTCAGACGCGCCGCCATCATTTGCCATCATCGGCCTGATCTCAAACCCGTGTTACTAAGGGGCAGTGTGAACACAAGGCTTAATGCCCTCAAAAACGGGCAATATGATGCCATTATTCTTGCTATGGCAGGATTACAGCGCCTAGGCATAACGCAAGATGTTCACCCTATTTCTGAAGATGTGATGTTGCCAGCGGCGGCTCAAGGCGCGATTATGGTTCAAGCCCTTTCAGCAGAAACAGAAGCAGGCGAAAACAAAAGGCGCCGCCAAGTGCTAACCGCGTTAAACGGCATCCATGACGCGGTCACAGGCACAGAAGTGATGGCAGAACGCCTATTTTTGGAAACTCTTGACGGATCATGCCGAACCCCTATTGCCGCTAGTGCGTATCTAAAGGGAAATCAGATTTATTTTCGCGGCATGATTGCCTCACCTGATGGGCGCCAATGTTTCGCTGATGATGCCGCGGTACCTGTGGATGATGCCCTTAGTATGGCAAAAGAGATGGCCTTGCGCCTGATGGAAAAGGCCGGAGGACATGATTTTCTTTTGCAAGCAGATCAGGCTGAAAAGTGACCCAAGCCCCCCTTGCCATGACGACCAGACCATTGGACGATGCGCTTGAGGATTGTCGCTATCTGATCGCTGGTGGGTTGGAGGCGATTGCCGTTCCCACCTTAAAGATAGAAACACGCCAACATATCTCGCCTCCCGGCGCCAGTCTTTCTGACAATGCCCATGATAAAGTTGCCCATGATGTTGAG
>CBFHXL010000010.1:0-59566 GCA_965659785.1 Puniceispirillales bacterium (SeqCode) | reverse complement strand
GATATTCATATTAGTTTGACAGGCGGACTCGTTGAATCTTTTAACAACAACGACCAAGATGTGTTGTCGGCGTCAGTTCAGGCCAGCACCTTAATTGGTGAAAGTTGGGTGACAACTCTAGATATCAATCGCACCTCACAAGATACCTTTATGCGGCGTTATGGTATTGATGATGCCAAAAGACTTAAATCCACATTCCGGTCTGAAAATATTGGCAATAACACCTACAGCCGTGTTGAAAGCTATGATATCCAAGGCCTTGCCAGCACCGAAACCACCGAAAAAGAGCCCACCGTACTGCCTTCGGTTTTTCATGAACGCTATCTTGCTAGTCCACGAAAAAACATGGTGACGCGGCTTCGGCTTAATGCCAGCCAAGTCGACAACGATGAGGATTATGATATCAACCGCTGGTCAGGTGATCTTTATACCTTTGAGGAATTTCCAACCTCAGCAGGCCAGTTTAGTCTGGAAAGCCGGTCAGCCTTGCAATATCACATGATTGAGCATAGCCCCACCAGCACCGCCTATACAGGCGAATTGGGGCAAGCCAGCGCGACTATTGGCCTTGGGTGGTCACAGCCCTTCACCACAACCTTTGGTCAATCAAGCGCCCTGATACAGCCTAAACTAAAACTGATTAGCATTAAGGCCACAGATCGCACCAACAGCATCCCTAACCGTGACGCGGCAGATTTCCATTTGGATGAAGCCAATTTGTTTCTTTTGCATCGTTATCAGGGGCAGGATTACATCAAAACCGGAACACATATGGCTGGCGGCATTAGCGCGAATATGACGGCAACGCCAGTTGGCAATATGTCTGGTTTCCTTGGCGCGTCCTATCGCGTATCAGGGGATGTGCAATCAGGGCTTAATGCCACCAACGATCAAGAACGGCTTTCCGATATTCTGGCTAGCATTCGGATGCAACCTAGCGATGATCTTAGCCTGAGTTTTAGCGGACGCTTTAACCCAGAGGATTTCAACCTGAATGAATCTCGGTCTACCTTGGCATGGAGCCGCCCGGGAACATCTTTTACCACCACTTACACCCAGCGTTCAGAATCCTATTTTAGTGCCGCTAGCATCGTCGAAGAGGAACTGATTGTCGGTCTTGATCAGGTGATTGATGATGGGGTTACGCTTAATGTTAAGCAAACCTATGACCTTAGCGACGGGCAAAATTTTCAGGATAAATCCATCATTGGGCTTAATATCACGCGTGGGCTTCAGGATTGCCTGACCATAACCATGCAATATACGCGTGATGAGACCAGCGACCGGGATATTCAACCTGTGGATGAAATTATGCTTCTGCTCAATTTCAAATATCTCGGTGCCTTTGCCAATTCATCAGGCGGCAATTAGGCGATGAAGGGGATACCCCTTTGCGCTATGTAATGGCATACGGCCTTATGATGCATGGATGATCACCACAACTCTGGTTTTGACAGCGCGGCAACGCACTCAAACGTGATCGGTATGTCTGGCAGGGCAGTTCCATTTAGCATCATCCCTGTCCACCCAAAGGGGTATTCCAATGGGTATGGCGGCACGAAGATGCGACCAATCGCTTCTGTGAACCCGAACCGACCGTAGTAATTAGGGTCTCCATAAACCAGCAGAACACTGCCCCCATCTTGGGTGAGCATATCTATTCCAGACGTGATGAGGTGTGAGCCCACGCCTTGTTTCTGATGTTCTGGTGAGACACCAAGTGGGGCAAGAATGTATCCAGAGATACTCACATCTGATTGCAAGAATATTGGACTATAAGACACATAACCAATCACTTGATCATCAACGTCAGCAACTAATGATTTGATTGGTGGACTGGTGGTTTCACTGGCAAGGTCAGTGGCTAAGGTCCTAATGACTGTGTTCTCCGCCGCAGGAAACGCCGTTTCAATAACCCTATGGATCGCGCTTAAATCTGCGTCTTGAGCAAGTCTAATGTTCATGTGAAACCTATTCCACCGTAACGGATTTAGCCAGATTACGAGGTTGATCCACATCGGTGCCTTTATGCACCGCGGTTAGATAGGCTAAAAACTGAATAGGCAGGCTCAACAGCAATGGTGCCAGCAACGGGTCACAATCCGGAACAGTAACCGCCATTTCCGCTAGCTCTGGCGACTCGCTGGCCACTTGCCGCGCCGCGCTATCCGTTGCTACCAAGAGAATATCAGCTCCACGCGCCTTGGCCTCAACCACATTGCTGATCATCTTGCCCAGATGTTCATCATCAGCAAGGATGGCGACCACGGGCAGACCCTCTTCAATTAGGGCAATAGGCCCGTGTTTCATCTCACCCCCGGCGTAACCCTCAGCGTGAATATAACTCAATTCCTTGAGCTTTAACGCCCCTTCCAGCGCCAGTGGAAACAATGTCCCGCGCCCCAGATAAAGACAGGATTTAGCCCGGGCTAAACGCGCCACCATAGGCTTGATCATATCTGAACACGCCATGCTTTCACCCAACAGGCGCGGCAGGCTCGCCAGCATCCCCTCAATGTCTTGCCGACGCTGATCATTTATGATGCCGCGCTGATGCCCTGCCACCACCGCAAGGATCAGCAGAACCGTCATCTGTGCCATATAGGATTTGGTGCTAGCGACGCCTATTTCTGGCCCTGCCCTTGTCATTAGAGGAACGCCAGACTCGCGCGCCATGGTTGAACTATCGACATTCACCAGCGCGGCGGTATCCACGCCTTTTTCTGCCATGTAGCGCAACGCCATTAGGGTATCCAGCGACTCCCCCGATTGGGAAATACCAAGCGCGAGATCAATTTGGCGAAGCGAGGGATGACGATAACGAAACTCCGACGCAATCTCTGTCACCACAGGCAGGTCAGCCAGATGTTCCATCCAATACCGCCCTACCAACCCTGCGTGATAGCTGGTCCCTGCCGCCAGATACGCTATGCCTGTGCGCTTGGTAAAATCAATTGGTTGAGGCAGACGAAACGCCCCATTGCTATCGCTAAGGGCGCTAAGGGTATGCAGAACCGCGTCTGGCTGTTCATGTATCTCTTTTTCCATGAAATGGTGATAGCCTTCTTTTGAGACAAGACCGGGGCTAGCGGCAACCACCACCATCTCACGATTAACCACCTGACCATGGCTGTCACTGAGATGCAGGCGGTCATGCGAAACCGTGCCATAATCCCCATCTTTGAGAAACACAATCTTTTGGGTCACGTCGCCCATTGCAATCGCATCCGAGCCAACAAAGATAGCCTCATCCGTAAGGCCAACCGCCAATGGTGAGGCTTGGCGCGCTATCGCCAGTTGATCAGGGTAATCCGTTGTCATGACAACAAAAGCATAAGCGCCTTCGATCTGTGCCAGAACCCTTGCGGTGGCATCATGCAAATTATCGGTGTGATCTATGGCGTCGACAAACAAATGGGCCAGCACCTCTGTGTCCGTGTCACTGGTAAAGATGCACCCCTTGGCCTCTAGCTCTTGGCGAATGTGGCGGTGATTTTCAATAATGCCGTTATGCACCACGGCGACACGGTCTTGGGCTAGGATGGGATGCGCGTTTTCAATTCTGACCCCGCCATGGGTAGCCCATCTTGTATGGCCTATGCCTGTGCTGCCTTTTAGCGGTGACGCGCTTATGACATCCGCTAGCGCATTGAGTTTGCCAACAGCGCGCCGAACATCAAATCCGGTTTTCGTAGAAACCGCAATGCCAGCCGAGTCATAACCCCGATATTCCAAACGCCGCAACCCCTGAAGCAACGCATCTGCCGCATGAGGATAACCAATGGCGCCAATGATACCGCACATAGCATTTCCCTTCTGTCATGATTGACGTCTAACCTTATTACTATATACGCCCCCAGAGGCCGTGGATGCAATATCACATTCCCTTTTGTTTGATATGATTAGGGTTTATTCTGATCCGGTCTTTTCTTATTTCGCTTTAGATCATATAATCAGGTCATGACTTTTACTGCTATTATTCTTGCAGCTGGTAAGGGCACGCGAATGCGCTCAAACCTGCCTAAACCTCTCCACCGTCTAGCGGGAAAACCGCTTCTTGATTGGGTGCTGGATAGCGTTTCTGCGGCTGGCGCCAAGGATGGTGTTGTCGTTGTTGGTGCTGATGGCAGTCAGGTGAGTGATTATACCAAAGCGCTCACCGAAAAGGGGTATATGCGCTTGCGTACCGCTATCCAAGACCCACCAATGGGAACGGGCCATGCGGTCGAAGCAGCGAAAGATGAGCTTAAGGGGCAAGATGGCATGGCAATCATTGCCTTTGCTGATACGCCGCTAATATCCGCTGATTGCTGTGATGCCTTAATCGCATCTCTGCGTGATCACGGCCATGATTTATGCTGTCTTGGCTTTATGGCGGATGACCCCACTGGATATGGGCGGCTGATTACCGATGCGAAAGGCCGCGTGACCGCGATCATAGAAGAAAAGGAAACTGATGAGACCACCAAAGCCATCCGGCTATGCAATAGCGGTCTGATGGCGGTTAAAATGCCACTTCTTTTTGATCTGCTGGATCAGATCGGGTTTAATCAAAAAACAAATGAGAAATTCCTCACCGATATCGTCGCTTTGGCGCATCAAAACGGGCAATCTATCGGCTATGCTGAGGCAGATGAAGATGATGTTTTGGGCATCAATTCGCGGGTCGATTTGGCAAAGGCCGAAGGCATTGTGCAACACCGCCTGCGCCACCGCGCGATGATGGAAGGGGCAACGCTTCTTGCCCCGGAAACCGTTTTTCTAAGCGCGGATACGATCCTAGCCGAAGATGTGATTATTCACCCTAATGTTGTTATTGGTCCCGGGGTTAAGATTGGTAATGGGGCTGAGATTAAATCCTTTAGCCATATTGAGGGGGCGGAAATCGGCGCCTCTGCCATTATCGGCCCTTATGCTCGCCTGCGCCCCGGAACAGTTTTAGAAGAAGGCGTCAAGATTGGCAATTTTGTAGAAACCAAGAATATCACCATGGGGGCATTGGCAAAGGCTAACCATCTTACCTATTTAGGGGATGCTGAGATCGGCGCTGGAGCCAATATTGGTGCTGGCACCATCACCTGCAACTATAACGGGTTCCGTAAGGCGATGACGCGGATCGGCGCAGAGGCCTTTATTGGATCAAATACCGCCCTTGTTGCACCGGTAGAAATTGGCAACAGGGCCATAATTGGGGCAGGAAGCACAATCACCACCAATGTTGCTGATGATGATCTGGTCGTTGTTCGAGCGCCTGCAAAGACCATAAAAACTGGCGCCGCCGCATATCGCAAGCGCGAAAAGGGAAAGATATGACAGAACATCATGGTCTAGCTAACCGATCTGGGGCAATTATTTCCGCCATCCAAGATCAGCATATCGTTGTCATCGGTGATGTGATGCTGGATCAGTTTATCAGTGGTGAGGTTAACCGTATCTCACCTGAGGCACCTATCCCTGTCCTTAACCAAACGATCATCCGGAATATGCCCGGCGGCGCGGCGAATGTAGCGCGAAACTTGGCACATCTTGGATCAAGGGTTAGCTTAATCGGGGTCACAGGAAATGATCATGAGGCCGATCAGCTGGAAAAAAGCCTGTCAGAAGAACCGGCCATCACAGCTAGCTTATTGCGAGATCATACCAGACCAACAACCACCAAAACACGCTATACCGCAAATGGGCAACAGCTGTTAAGGGTTGACCGCGAAGACACTGCCCCTCTTTCGCCAGCCATGCTTAGCGAAATGGAAACACACTTTGCCGCCGCGCTCAATAGCGCCAACACGGTTATCCTATCTGATTATAACAAAGGTGTCGTGGCATCACCAATGATCCAAAAAGTGCTGGAGCATAAGCGCAAAAACCAGTTTCAGGTTTTAATGGACCCGAAAAAGAGTGATGCCAATCTTTATCAAGGTGTTGATATTCTGACCCCCAATTTGTCGGAGTTTCAAGCCTTTTGTCGGCAAGGGCATATCGCACCGCCAAACGCTACCGATATCACCGCGTTAGATAACGCTGCGCAACAGATTCTGACCCAAACAGGGGTTGGCGCCCTGATGATTACCTTAAGCGCCAATGGCATTATGGTCTGCCGCAAGGGGGAAGACCCTTTTCACGCGGTCAGCCTTGCTAGGTCTGTCTATGATGTCTCAGGGGCTGGCGATACCGTGATTGCTAGTCTTGCTGCGGCTATTAGCGCAAATGCCGATGTGATTGAGGCAGCGCATCTAGCCAATATCGCGGCAGGGGTGGTTGTTGGAAAAACAGGAACGGCCACCACATCACCAGGTGAGATTTTAGCTTGGACGCATCAACACACCCCCAAAAGTCTGGATATGGTAATGGCCGAAGCCAAACAATGGAAAGAGGCTGGCGAGGCGCTGGTCTTTACCAATGGCTGTTTTGACTGCCTGCATCCGGGGCATATCTGGCTCTTGGGTGAGGCAAAGAAAGCGGGTCACCGATTGGTTGTGGGGCTGAATAGCGATGCCTCAACCCGGCGCCTTAAAGGGGCTAACCGCCCTATCCAGAATGAAGCTGAACGCGCTGGTGCCCTTGCCGCCTTGCCAGAGGTTGATGCCGTGGTCATCTTTGATGCTGACACCCCCTATGATCTGATTACCGCCCTTAATCCTGATATTCTGATCAAAGGCGGCGATTATACCCCTGATGAGGTTGTTGGCGGTGACCATGTGATAAAGACAGGCGGCAAGGTAGAAATCATTTCTACCCGTGCCGGTTTTTCCACAACGCGGCTTAACGCCAATTAAGTATCCGTATCGTTTCCTGCCAGAAACTCCTGATCCAAATCAGGCAAGGGCTTATCGTATAAAACCGCTTCAAAGCCTTTTAATCGCTTAAAGATAGATAGCAATTCCACAATCGTCGGCCAAGCCGCGACCACGAGCTGAAACGAGTTTGCCACTTGCCCGAAAGCGGTTAGGATTTGCTGAAAAATCCCCCAAGTGATCTTGCCCATGACAAAGGTTGGCACAAGAATAACAAAGGGAAAAATATTATCCGCTTGAAAATAGAGATTACGGGTAGCGTTGAAATACACATAATGAAAATAAATGCGAAAATAATTTCGTCTCACATTACTAAACAATTGTTGCACAGTCGGGGGTTGCGCGCGGGTGTCATCATCTTCACCATAAACCAATTCTTTACGGAACGCCGCCTCCACACGCTGATTGCGGAATTGCAAACCGGGCAGTTTAATCCCAACCACCGCCAACAGAATTGTCCCGAAAACCGCCCAAACAATAGACGACCATACCAATGGATTTGGAATAGCCCCTAGGATAGGCAATTCATCCACATAAACCGACAGGCTAAGCAAGATCGGCAAAAACGCAAATAGCGTCATAAGCGCATCAATAACACTGACCCCTAGGTCTTCCATGATAGTGGCAAAACGCATGGTATCTTCTTGAATACGCTGAGACGCGCCTTCGACTTGGCGCAGTTTTTTCCAATGGCTGAGGTAGTAATCATTCATGGCAGTCCGCCAGCGAAAAATATAATGGCTGACAAAAAACCGCGTCAGCGTAAAGATAAAGACAGCCACCATGGCAATATTGGTAAAGGTCAGCAGACCGCTATAAAAATCCCATTGCGTATAAGTGCCGGGGGTCTGCAATGTGGATTGCAACATATCAAAAAATGGCCGCCGCCAATGGTTAATGGCAACCGACACTTGAACCCCAAAATAGGTATTAAAGAGAATAAAAGCTGAGCCAAGGATTGACCATTTTCCCCATTGATGCGGCGCATAAATCTGCCAAAACTGGTAAAACAGCCCTGTCAAAATGGCAAAATAAAGATAGAAGATCAGGAAATCCGAAGTGACAAAAAACCCAAGTCCAATCACGGGTTCTTCAGGGGAAATGATCGGCAGCCCCAACGCCGCCGTGATACCGCCAAAAGTCGTTGACCACATCAGATAGGTCAAAGTAAGCCAAACGATACCGCTTGATAAAATCATCGCTGGTCGGGTTTGCCAACTGTCACGATCAAGCGACCAAAACCCTAAAAACGCTGCCGCCATTGCCCCAAGATACAGCACCAGACCGATTAACCGGGTTGAGGTGGCAAGCACCGCTTCACCGCCATCTTCTGGTACCTGTCCAAACAGTAACGTCAGAAAATCACTAACACTAATATTCCAAAACAGAGTGGAGCAGATGATCCAGAATAACAGCGATAGAAAAAACTGTTTCGGGCGAGGGAAAAAGGAAAAGATCATAACATGGTCCTAAGGCTGCTTTTGTTAATAGCGCGCTTCGTTAACGCCGCGGTTCAATGGTCATAAGTGATACCAAGGTGACCATCACAATCATGGCAATTGACGCTCTGACGCTTTAGCAATATGAAGCCTAGCACGGTGCTTGGCAATAGCCCTTGGCGTTAAGGTCAACCCATAACGGTCTTTGATGATAGCCACTAGTTGAGGGTCAGATAGCGGCTTCGCCTTTGCCTCTGCCTCAATAGCCGCGACAATGGTGGCAGATATAGCCCGACTTGCGATGGCTTTACCATCAGGATTGACAACGCCAGAGCTAAAAAAATCAGCCAAAGGCACCATGCCGCGGGGCGTAAGGATAAGCTTATCTTTAACCAGACGAGTGATGGTGCTGGCATGACATTCCAAATGATCTGCCGCGGAAACCATGGTCAGAGGCATCAGCGCTATATCCCCCTCATGCATAAATCCAGCTTGCTTGGTGACAACAAACCCTGTTAAGGCCATCAGCATACTGGCACGCGAAGATAACGCCGCGTTAAGGGCTGCAACCTCTGCCCGGGCTTTTTGCAGAAGCGGCTTTAAGGCCGCATCCTCACGGATATCCTCTGCCACCCGAACACTAGGCAAATTAGCCTTATTGAGAGCAATGTCATAACCGCCATCTTGCAGAGAAACGATCACATCTGGCCTAAAAATATCCCCATCATCATGCTGAAACCTAGCCCCCGGCTTAGGGTCTAGTTGGCGCAAGCGTGCCAGAGCTGATTGCACCTCATTTAGGGATAGTCCCGTGGCTTCGGCCAAGGCATCCCATCCACCATCCAGCAAGAGCGATAACTGTGGCAACAGGCGATCCATGACGCTGTCATAATCACCGCGATCTTTTAGTTGAAGCGCCAGACATTCGGTGAGGTTGCGAGCAAATAATCCGGCTGGTTCTATGTTTTGCAGACGCGAAATAAGGCGTTCATATTCTGCTTCTCGCAGGCCATACCCAGCGGCTGTTGCCTCAGCTTCTGCCTCAAGCCATCCCGCCGGGGTAATATGTTCCACCAAAGCCAAGGCCACTGCCCGTTCACGGCCAGAGGGCAGCAACAACCCAATTTCATTCATGAGATGCGCTGATAATGATATATCCGCGCGGTCAGCCGCCATAGCGGCAGAAAACGCCATGTCTATCCTAGGGTCATCAGGCTTGCGGATGACCGAGGTCGGATATTCAACCTCAATAAAAGGATTATTTGCCGCAAGATCACGGACAAAGCGCGTGATCTGATGATTGCGCCATGACATCACCCTTAATGATTGGCTTATAGCAGGGGTAAGGGCAAGACGTTGAGAAGGTTTCGCCGCAAGGTTTTGGCGTTGGTGCTTGGGCTTAACAGGCGATCTGACCATTAGTCATGAACATCCTTTTCATTCAACATGGCACTGATCACCATGCCAAGGCCAAGAAACACTGTCATCATGGCGGTGCCACCATAAGAAATTAACGGTAATGGCGCCCCCACCACAGGCAACATTCCTGACACCATGGCGATATTTACCGTTACATAAAAACTGATCATGGCGGCGACACCGATGACCAGCAATCTGGAGAAATTGATCTTCATGGCAAAACTGTATCGGATGAGCAGAAAGATCAACGCTGTGTAAAGCCCAATAACATAAATACAGCCGAAAAATCCAAACTCCTCACCAATCATTGTGAATATAAAGTCGGTCTGGCGTTCTGGCAGAAAATCCAGATGGCTCTGACTGCCTTGCAAATAGCCTTTGCCAACAATGCCGCCACTGCCTAAGGCAATTTTGGATTGCGTAATCTGATAACCAGCCCCAAGCGCATCAAGATCAGGATTAAGAAACACCATAATCCGGCTTTTCTGATAGGGATAAAGCATGGACCAGCCAATTGGAATGGCGGCAAGCACCAAACCAAACACTGTCATCACCATCCAGCGCGGAATTCCAGCAGCAAAAACCACGACCGCCGCTGCCAGCAACAGCATCAGTGACGTGCCAAGGTCCGGCTGTAAGAGCACTTGAGCAAATGGAACCATAATTATCAAAATAACCGGAATATAGGTGCGAATATATCTGAGCATATCAGGGTAGAGCCCATGAAAATAAGCCGCTAACATCACAATAACAGCTAGTTTTGCCGGTTCAGACGGCTGTAAATTAAATCCAGCAATAGAAAACCAGCGCTGCACCCCGCCTTTACCTGTACCGATTACCTCAAGCACAGCCAACAGCAAGACCGCCAACACCCACCACAAGATGGCATAGCGGCGAATGAATTGGATAGGGATCATGGCCACCACCATCATCAAGGTAAAGCCGAGCCCCAAGCGCATAGCGTGCATACTGGCCCAAGGTCGCCAAGCGCCATGCGCCGCAGAATAAAGCGATAATACCCCAACCATGCCAATCAGGATCAGGACAAGGATCATCAGCCAAGGCATCGCCCGAAACCATCCTGTGGTCGCACCACTATTATTCTGCAACGGGGCAGAAAACGTGGGGACATGACGTGGGCTGATCAGTTTTTTCATAGGTTCTGCTCAAACAAATAGGTCATGATATCCCGTGCCACTGGCGCGGCAGATGACGATCCTGAACCGCCATGCTCAATAACAACAGCGATAGCATATTTTGGTTTTTCCATTGGGGCATAGCCAACAAAAAGGGCATGATCACGAAACTTCCATTGCCTATCCATGTTGTCAACAATGCCGCGGTCACGTTCCGCTTTGGTAATCCGTTTGACTTGAACTGTACCTGTTTTGCCCGCCATTTTAATGCCTTCAAGGTCCAACTGATAATTTCGCGCTGTTCCTTTCGGGCCGCCTAGCACGGCTTCCATGCCGCGGCGAATGATAGCTAGTGAGGCTTCTGAAACCCCGATCTCAGAAAAATTAGCATCAGGTGCGCCTTGCTTGAGATGAGGGTTAATCTGAACCTTTCCATTAGCAAGGCGAGCCATCATGACCGCCAACTGGATCGGCGTGGTTAACACATAGCCCTGCCCGATTGAGGCGACCACCGTTTCCCCGGGGGTCCAGACCTGACCAATATTTTGTTCTTTCCATTTTTTATCAGGCATAAGCCCTGGTTTTTCTCCCGGAATTAAAATATCTGTTGGCAGGCCAATGCCAAATTTCTTAGCCATACTAGCGATGCGCTTAATCCCTGTTTTCAGAGCTAACTCATAGAAAAACACATCACAAGACTGTTCCAGCGCATTAATCACATTGACATTGCCATGACCGTATTTGAACCAGCAATGAAAGCGGGCATTACCCACATCTTTATGGCCCGGGCAAAAGAACCGCGTCTTTTCGTTGATAATGCCTGCCTCTAACGCAGCTAGCGCAACAATCATCTTAAAGGTTGATCCGGGGGCATATTGGCCTTTTATGCTGCGATCCAAAAGCGGAATACGGGGGTGATTAACCAATTTGCTCCATTCCGCGTTGCTAATCCGGCGCGAGAGCAAATTAGGATCAAAGGTCGGGGTTGAAACGATGGTTTTAAGCGCCCCTGTTTCAATATCAATGACAACGACCGAGCCAGTTTCTGGTGGCACAACACGCCCAAGGCTATCCTCAAACACAAAGCCTTCTGCTTCTGATACCGCACTTGCCAGTTCAGGGTCTGCCGCCAATGCCCGCTTGACCTTAGCATCACTAAAAGAAATCGGTTTGTTACGGCCCCTTCGCAAAATGCTGGTCGCATAGGATTGCAGATTAATATCAATCGTAAGGTTGATATCTGCCCCCGGAATTGCTGGCTCTTCAATTGATTTTTTTATTGGTCGGCCAAGGGCATTTACCAAGACCCGTTCCTGCCCCGGCAAGCCCCTTAGCTCATCTTCAAGGGCGCGCTCAACACCAGACTTGCCATTTTGCATATTGACCATATCCGGCAACACCCGGCCAGAGGCGATATCGTCTTGGCTTACCCGACCCACATATCCGGTCAGATGTCCTGTCAGTAACCCTTGCGGATAAATGCGTTTCTCAATGCGATCAAAACTCACCCCTGGTAATTCCGGGGCTCTGACCACAACCCTTGCCACCTCACGCTGGGTCAAGTCATCACGAATAATAAGCGGCAGATAAGAAGGTTGCTTTTCCGCCTTTTCCATTAATTCCGCAATATAAAGATCATCCAGTGCGATCAGATCAGACAAAACCCGCAACGATTGATAAAGGTCTTTTGTGTAGCTTGGCACAATATTAAGGGCATAAGCCTCAGCGTTTCCGGCAAGAAGTCGCCCTTGGCTATCAAAAATGCGTCCACGCGACGGCGGTAACATTTTATAATCAAACCGATTGCGATTTGATAACGCCTCATAACGGCTGGATTCCATGATTTGCAGATAAAATAATCGTCCCACCAAAGCGGAGGTTAACCCCACTTGACCTGCGGTCAGCAAAAAAGACCGCCGCGATAAGGTATGTTCAAACTGCTTTGCCTTACGAGTGATCATTTCAACCTGCGCATCAATTCCAGCAATGACAATTCCAGTTTATAAATCCCGATCATGACCGGAAACAGCAAAACCGTAACGCTATACTGAAACACTAGTGGCATGATGGCTGGAAAACTCTGATTAATGACAACAATGCAAATCCAAGAATAGATCATGACGACAACCATCATGGCGGCATATTCCAGCCATATTAAGGATTGCTGAACACTTTTCAGACGGTGCCGAGATAGAATGCCAAAGAGATTGACTAAAATCATCGCACCAGATGTATAGCCTAGTGGCGCAGACTGCATCATGTCATAAATCAGACCAACGCCAATAAGATTGATAAAATGATTTTGTTCTTCGTCATAAATCGCTATCAAAAACACGATAGCAATCAATAGCTTAGGAGAAACGCCAAAAAATAAAGGGAAATAAGCCAGTGCGATTTCAACAAAGGCGACAATGAACATCAGGGCAAAATTAACGCATTGATGCTGAAGCGTTGGCGGTGAAGCAATAGAGTTGATAGCCATGCCTATTGCTCCCCTTCTGCGGCATCACCTACCTTTTGACCAAACGCATTGATGCCTTCAAGGCTAAAGCTGTTGGTATCTTCAGGCAAAGGCGAATAACTTTGCTCAAAGATATCATCCCTTGGCATATCGTTTTCTTTTGGCCAGCTCAGCACCGTCACAAAACTTAGGCGCTGTAAATCCACCACAGGCTTAACGCGAATACGCTGATCCGTAATTTGAACCACTTTGCCAACAGGAAGGCCAGCAGGGATCAGGCCGCCATGACCTGATGTCTGAACAAGCTCACCTTGTTTGATTTCCGCCTGAACGGGAACAAAGCGGAGATCAAGCAAACTGGCATTAACGCCAGCTGTGACCGCAGGCCATGATGTACCAGATAGAATAACAGGGATCATGGCATTAAGGTCTGTGATCAGCAGCACCTGAGCATAAAACTCACCTACCTCAACCACCATTCCGACCAAACCGTCCATAGTTGTCACTGCATCGCCTTTTTTGATCCCATCTTTTGCCCCAGCATCAATCATGACAACATGGGCAAAACTATCCGCATTAATAGCAATGACACGAGCAGAAACCGCATTCATGCCTTCGGGAACAGGAAACTTGCTAAGAGCGCGCAACTGGCGATTTTCGGCAAGCAATACCGCAACTTCGTTTTCCCAACGGCGGAGCTTTTGAACATCTTCTTTGAGCTGATTGTTTTCTTCGCGCAATTGAGCAACATTTTCAATGCCGTCAATCATAATGCCTAAGGCACGAAAAGGCACGCTGACCGCCTCAGCCAACGGGGTAAAAAATCCTGCCACCATACTGCGGACGGAATTCATCGCCGAAATATCGGCTTTGCCTGCCATCATCAAGACAACACAAACAAAGAAAATAATCAGATGCGTGAGCAGACCACCGGACCGACGTCCTTTCTTTCGCTCCGTCGCAATGTTGGGCAATGCGATTTCCTCTAATAGGCTCCCACCAGAACATTCTGAAGGGTTTTCATTTCCTCAAGACAGCGCCCAGTACCAAGGGCAACACAGGTTAGGGGATCATCAGCGATAGAAATTGGCAGGCCAGTGGCCTCACGGATAACGCTATCAATTTCATTCAAAAGCGCACCACCACCTGTAAGCACAATGCCCTTTTCCACAATATCCGCCGCCAATTCCGGTGGCGTTTGTTCAAGTGCAACCTTAACCCCTTCAACGATCTGACGAATAGAATCCGACAGCGCATCAGCAACTTGTGACTGGGTAATAATGATTTCTTTCGGCACACCATTGACCAAATCACGGCCGCGCACGGTTTCTTTTCGGCCAGATGACCCTTGCGGTTTTTGGGCAATACCGATTTCTTTTTTAATCCGTTCAGCGGTAGATTCCCCGATCAACAGGTTATGCGTCCGCCGCATATAGCTGATTAAGGCTTCGTCAAACTTATCACCGCCAACACGAACCGAATGAGCATAAACAATGTTACCAAGGGATAGAATAGCGACCTCTGTCGTACCGCCGCCGATATCAACGACCATGGAACCTGATGGCTCCGTTACTGGTAAGCCAGCGCCGATAGCCGCCGCCATGGGTTCTTCAATCAAATATACGCGCCTTGCGCCTGCGGATTCTGCGGATTCCTGAATGGCTCTGCGCTCCACCGCGGTTGATCCTGATGGCACACAAATAATCACCTGCGGGCTAGATAATGGCATTTTGCCATTCACCTTGCGGATGAAGTGCTTGATCATTTCTTCAGCAACTTCAAAATCAGCAATCACACCATCTGCCATCGGCCGAATTGCGCGAATGTTACCGGGGGTTTTCCCTAGCATATCTTTGGCTTCATCACCCACCGCCAACACTTGCTGCTTACCCTTAACAGAGGCAATAGCAACTACCGATGGCTCATTAAGAATAATGCCCTGACCTCTGACATAAACAAGCGTATTGGCTGTACCAAGGTCAATTGCCAGATCGTTGGAAAACAGACCTCGTATCATATTGAACATAATGGCTAAACGGCAATGCCGCCCCCTTAAATTGACAAATCTATCTGCATTTTAGCATTCTGCCCTTTAAGGGCATATTAGGCATAATAAACAGATATTCGGCTCATCGGAACCGAATATCATGTTTTAATACAGAAATGTGGCTAAATCCAGCCACAAGCGCGATTAGTTTTTTGATTTATCAACCAGACGATTAGCACCAATCCATGGCATCATACCGCGCAAGGTTTCACCAACCGCTTCAATCCGGTGGCTAGCGTGCTGTCGACGCGTGGCCTTAAACGAAGATTGGCGGGCTTTGTTTTCCAGCATCCAGTCCCGGGTGAACTTGCCTGACTGAATATCAGCCAGAATTCCGCGCATCGCTGCCCGGGTTTCATCCGTGATGACGCGTGGGCCTGATACATATTCGCCATACTCTGCTGTGTTAGAGATGGAATAGTTCATATTGGCGATACCGCCCTCATAAATCAGATCAACGATCAACTTTACCTCATGCAGGCACTCAAAATACGCCATTTCTGGATCATACCCAGCATCAACCAGCGTATCAAAACCTGCTTTGATCAGCTCACAAAGTCCGCCACAAAGCACAGCCTGTTCACCAAAGAGATCGGTTTCACATTCTTGACGAAATGTCGTTTCGATAATCCCAGAACGGCCACCGCCAATAGCAGATGCATAAGAAAGGCCAACATCATGAGCGTTGCCTGATGCGTCCTGATGCACTGCCAACAGACAAGGCACGCCGCCGCCTTTAACATATTCACCGCGAACCGTGTGGCCGGGGCCTTTAGGGGCGATCATGATCACATCAATATTATCTGCCGGAACAATCAGATCAAAATGCACATTCAAGCCATGAGCAAAGGCAAGCGCCGCGCCCGGGCGAATGTGATTAGCGATCTCTTGCTCATAAATATCAGCCTGCAATTCATCAGGCGTGAGCATCATGATAACATCACCCCATGCCGCGGCTTCGGCAACATTCATGACCTTAAAGCCAGCGGATTTTGCCTTTTCAGCGGATGCAGAACCATCACGCAGGGCAACAACCACATCTTTCGCCCCACTGTCTTTAAGATTGGCGGCGTGGGCATGACCCTGACTGCCGTAACCGATGATGACGATTTTCTTAGATTTGATCAGATTGACATCAGCGTCACGATCATAATAAACGCGCATTTTTATCTCCTTGGATTAAACGTATTAATCAGTTTCGTTTTGGCTACGGATTGGCATATCAACATTGGTGCCTCTAGAAATAGCAGAAACGCCAGTTCGAGAAACCTCAACGTGACCAAGAGACCGCATCAATTCAACAAAAGCTGATATTTTTGAGCTGCTTCCTGTTATTTCAAATACAAAAGATTCTAGGGTGCTGTCCAGTGTATTAGCACGAAAAGTATCGGCTATTCTTAAGGCTTCGATCCGCGCCTCACCTTTATTGACCACTTTGATCAACGCCAATTCACGCTCAATATGCAATCCCTGCTGGGTCAAATCGCGCACCTTATGCACTGGAACAATACGGTCTAGCTGGGCTTTGACCTGTTCAATGACCATCGGGGTGCCGCGTGTGACAATAGAAATGCGGGACACATTATTCGCATCATCCACGCCTGCCACGGTCAGGCTTTCAATATTATACCCCCGGCCTGAAAACAGGCCAATAACCCGCGCCAGAACCCCCGGCTCGTTATCAACAAGAATGGAAAGGGTGTGACGAACTTCGTCATTAATCGTGTGTTGTGACATTATCTTTGCCTCTGATGCCGGCCTAGACCAGCACCATGCCTTCTTCGGATACAGGTTTTGCCGCTTTATCATTAGGCCCAAGCAGCATTTGGTTATGGGTTGCCCCTGATGGGATCATGGGGAAACAGTTTTCTTCTTTTGCTACCCTCACATCTACCAAAACAGGCCCATTAGTGCCAAGCATTTCATCAATCACCGGATCAAGATCATCGGTAGCCTTGGCAACCAGCCCCTTCATCCCAAAACAATCCGCCAATTTTTGGAAATCAGGCAAAGATTCAGAATAGCTCTCAGAATAGCGGCCGCCATGGATCAATTCCTGCCATTGCCGCACCATGCCCATCCATTCGTTGTTGATGATGAAAATCTTAACCGGCAACTGATATTGGGCAATGGTTGAAAGCTCTTGCATATTCATCATGAACGAGGCTTCACCAGCGATATCAATGACTGTCTTGCCGGGGTTGCCAATCTGAACCCCCATAGCGGCAGGCAGACCGTAACCCATTGTGCCAAGGCCACCAGAAGTCATCCAGCGTTTTGGGGCGCTAAAGCCAAAATACTGCGCTGCCCACATTTGGTGCTGACCAACCTCAGTCGTAACATAGACATCATTATCTTTACATTTCTGCCACAACCGGTGAATAGCGTATTGCGGTTTGATAATGTCGCCCGCTTGGTTGTAATCAAGACAACGCACAGCGCGCCATTCTTCAATTTTTTTCCACCATTCGGACAAGGCGTCTTTTTTCATTGCCGCTTTGCGTTTTTTTACCTCATCCACCAGCATCTTCAGAGCAATGCCAGCATCACCAACAATGCCAAGATCAACACGAATATTCTTGTTGATTGAGGATTTATCAATATCGATATGAATTTTCCGAGAATTCGGTGAAAATCCAGACGTTAGACCCGTCACCCGATCATCAAAACGCGCCCCTACATTCAACATCACATCGCAATGATACATCGCCATGTTGGCTTCATAAGTGCCATGCATCCCCAACATACCTAGAAAATGCTGATCTTCGGATGGCAAGACCCCTAACCCCATCAAGGTTAAGGTTGTTGGAAATCCAGTCAAAGCCACCAATTCGCGCAAATGTTCAGACGCTTCATCGCCAGAATTGATAATACCGCCGCCGCCATAAATAATGGGGCGATTAGCAGAAACGATCATATCCGCGGCTTGGCGAATAGCCTCAGCATCAGGGGTCATCATAGGGCGATAGCGTTTCACCGCCTTGATCTTAGCTGGTTCAACCTGACCCATATCAATAGGGGCGAATTGAATATCCTTAGGCAGATCAACAACCACCGGCCCCGGGCGACCAGTTGAGGCCACATGAAACGCCTCATAAAGCGAAGGAACAAGGTTTTCAGCTTGCTTGACCAGATAATTATGTTTGGTGCAAGGGCGCGTAATACCAACGGTATCCGCCTCTTGAAAAGCATCATTGCCAATCAAATGCGTTGGCACCTGACCTGTTAGGCATAAAATGGGAATAGAGTCCATCAAAGCATCGGTAAGGCCAGTCACAGCGTTAGTAGCACCAGGCCCTGACGTTACCAGAACGACCCCTACCTTACCTGTGGAACGGGCATAGCCCTCAGCGGCATGAACCGCCGCTTGTTCATGACGAACCAGAATATGACGAATGGAATTGCGCTTAAACAAAGCATCATATATTGGCAGAACGGCGCCACCCGGATAGCCAAAGATTACCTCAACGCCTAAATCTTCCAGCACACGGAGAACCGCATCCGCGCCAGTCACAGTAAGGTCATTACTGTTTTCGGTGTTGTTGGCGTTTGATTTCGTCTGGCTTGTCGTAGTCATTGTTCGGCCTTTTCTCAAAAAAAGTCATGGATACCGCTTCTTCTTGCCCAAGAAGTCATCCGGTACCCTGCATAAATGCTGTTTTTTTAACCCACACAATAAGGTGTAGCGTGAGGGCATGATTTCCATATTCAATCCATCAGGTCAAGAAGAAAATATAATTTTTGACAAGTTTTTTGACCAAAGTCTTTTTGAAAATTGCTCAACTTTTTGCTTTCAGCCGATCCATAATGGCCGAAAGCGTGTCTGAGATCAGGCGTTCGTCCAACATATCTGTCACCACCATATCGGCATCATATTGATGATCAAACCACGTAAATTGGCGTTTCGCATATCGGCGGCTGTCACGTTGGCTTAGTCTGATAGCCTCATCCCAAGGGATTTTCCCTGTGATGGCGTCGCTTAGGGCCTCTACCCCAAGCGCCTTCATTGCAGGTAAGCTAGCATCTAGATGGCGCGTTTCCACCATCGCCCTGACCTCTTCCTCAGCGCCGTGTTCCAGCATAGCGGCGAAACGCTCATTAATGCGGGCATAGAGATGATCTCGTGGTGGCCGAAGATAGATTTTTAGGATATGCCCATGAAAGCCGCCTTGCCTTGGCTCTTTCTGCCATGCGCTCATTGGTTTCTTTGATGCAAGCCAAACCTCAACCCCGCGCATGATGCGCTGGCTATCCCCTTGTTCAAGCCGATCTGCTAATTCAGGGTCAACCTGCGCCAAATAGTCATGAAGCCCTGCTGTTCCCATAGTTGCCAGCATGGTTTCCGCCTCTTTTTGCACATGGCTTGTGATTTCTGGCATTGGGGTAATGCCTTGCTCTGCTGCTTTGAAATAAAGCCCAGAGCCACCAACGAAAATCGGCAATTCCCCTCGCGCCTTTAATTTTCCCACCACTTTCGTAGCATCAGCAAGCCATCGCGCCTGCGAATAGCGTTCCGCCGCATCCACATATTCAAACAGATAATGCGGCACAGTTTGATAATCTTTGGTATCAGGGGCGGCGGTCAGAATAGGCATACCGCCATAGACTTGCATGGAATCGGTATTGATAACCGACCCTGTGGTCATTTCCGCCAAGGCAATCGCCAAGGCTGATTTTCCGCTAGCGGTTGGGCCCGCGATAAACACCATGTCATAGGCATAATCATGAGCATCATTATGGGCAGTAGTTTCGGTCATGGCCTCATCCAGATACGCGAAGTTTTCAGGCTTGTCCATGATCTGACAAAGAAAACCGCCGCAAGATGATATCCCTGCGGCGGCTGTTCCATCATTGATAGAATGCTATGCAAATGATCAGGCTATTTGATTGTCACCGCGGTAAAACGATCACGGCCTTGGCGGTTAATCAGCAACAAAATACTCGTTTTATCCGCATCGATTTCTGCCTTGATCGCTTTGCGTGCCTCATCCAGATTTTCCACCTGAACCTTGCCGACACGGCGGATCACATCACCAGTCATAATCCCGCTTTCATCCGCTGGCGCATTTGGCTTTACCTCGGTGATGACAACACCCTCAACATCATCCCCAATGGCATACTCCTGCCGTAATTCTGGGTTGAGATGATCAAGCGTCATGCCTAGTTCTGCTAATTCCAGAGGACCGCTAGGATCACTATTATTTGGCGCTCCAGCAAAGAGACCTGCTTCCTCAGCTTCTTCCAGAACACCAAGGGTGACCGTCAAATTGATCTTTTTGCCTTCACGCATAATGGTAATATCAAGCGGCTTACCGATAGCTGATTCCGCAACAATACGCGGCAGACTTCGCATCTCTTCAATGGGTTTGCCGTTAAAGGCAATGACAACATCACCAGCTTGAATTCCAGCCTCTTCGGCAGGGCCGCCACTATGCACAGAAGAAATCAAAGCGCCATTTTCATTATCAAGGTCAAAGTTCTCTGCAATCTCTGGGGTGATTTCCTGAATAAAGACGCCCAACCAACCGCGTCTGGTCTGACCATATTCCTGAAGCTGAAGCACGACATTTTCTGCCAGATTAGAGGCAATGGCAAAGCCGATCCCAACAGAACCACCGGATTGTGAGAAAATTGCCGTATTAATGCCGATCACCTCACCATCAAGATTAAAGAGGGGGCCGCCAGAATTACCGCGATTTATGGCCGCGTCAGTTTGAATAAAATCATCATAAGGGCCACTGCCAATATCACGCCCACGCGCTGACACAATCCCTGCGGTAACGCTTCCGCCTAGGCCAAAGGGGTTACCAATGGCCACAACCCAATCACCAACACGCATGGCATCGCTATCCCCGAAAGACACCGGGTTAAGAATCTCTTCACCCGGTTCAATCTTAAGCACCGCAATATCAGTTTTGGGATCACGACCTATCAGCGTGGCGTCAAAACTGCGGTCATTATAAAGCGTGACACGAATAGCATCAGCCCCATCAATGACATGGTTATTAGTCACAACATAACCTTCTGCTGAAACAATAAACCCTGATCCTAGCGCCTGTGCTGTCCGGCGGTCATCACGATCACGGAACTCTTCAAAAAAATCTTCAAACGGCGATCCGGGGGGAAATTGCAAATCATCATCATTGTTTTTTCCCACCACGGTCGTGGTTGAGATATTAACCACAGATGGCGATAGTGTTTCCGCTAGATCAGCAAAGCTTTGCGGGCGATCATTGGCAAAGGCTGGCATGACCATCATGGTCAGCAACATCACGCTTGCCATCACCACATGAAAGCCAAAGTAGCGTTCGCTCAACACCTGATGATCTTGTCTAATTTGATCCTGTCCCGACAACTGGTTTTTTGTCATTGTTATTGCGTTTGCTTGTCCATCTAAGGGCATGGCGATTAGGGGCATGGCGATCTCCGATTACAAGTTCAATTTTAGTATCATGCAAATAGGTTGGCCTGATAATGTGGCTATTATCAGGCCATTTTTAGGATCACTTTGTGACCCAATTTGCGAGAGGCAACCATCTCAATAAAGCGTTGTTGGGCTTTATTGGGCGGTGCCAGACATCTCACCGGTTTTGGTGCCAAAAAAGCGGAAGAACTCACTATCCGGGGAAAGCAACATTGAGGTGGAGTTTTCACCAAACGACTTCCGATAGGCTTGCATTGACCGATAGAATGAATAGAAATCTTCATCCACCCCAAAGGCTTCCGCGTAAATAGCAATGGATTTGCTGTCACCACTACCGCGAATGATTTCGGCGGCGCGGCGCGCTTCTGCTATGAGAACAGTACGCTCTTTATTTGCAGTGGCACGAATCTTCTGGGCTTCTTCCTCACCTGTGGCGCGAAACTCTTTCGCCTCACGTTCACGTTCGGATTTCATTCGGTTAAAGATGTTCTGTGACGTGGCGTCGGGATAATCCGCACGCCTGATCCGCACATCCAAAATGCTGATCCCAAGGGCTTCGGCAGAGGTGTTCACCTCGTTACGGATGGTGCTGATAATATCGCTTCGCTTTTCCGATAAAATACCTACCAAAGAATGATTACCAAGAACCCGACGTGTGGACGAATCTACCATCGCCTCAAGCCGTTCTTGTGCAATCCGCACGGTGCGAACGGTCTGATAGAATTTCAACGGGTCAGTAATGGAATAACGAGCATAAGTATCGACTTCCAGTCGTTTCTGATCAGACAAGATCACCTGTTCTGATCCTTGCGATACCATCGATAAGACACGGTTTTCATAAAAAATGACATTCTGGACAAATGGAATTTTCCAATTCAAGCCCGGTGTTTGCACGGTTCGCTTTGGTTCACCAAACTGGAGAACGATAGCTTGCTGAGTCTGCTGAACGACAAATAAGGTGTTGTAACCAACAAAGGCCAGTAACCCAAGAGCGATCAGAATATATGTTTGAAGACGCATGGTTTTATTATCCTCTCTGCTCTCGTTTATGGCTTTGATTTGCTGATTTCGGATAAAGGCAGATAGGGGACAACTCCGCTACCGCTTGCACCGTCATCAATGATAATTTTGTCAACATTGCTCATGATTTCTTCTATCGTCTCAATATAGATGCGTTCTTTGGTGACATCTTTATTGACCAGATAAGCTTCATAAATCTGGGTAAAGCGTGAGGCATCACCCTCGGCCTGATTGACAATCTGGGCGGCGTAGGCTTCGGCTTCGGCAATGATCTTGGCGGATTCGCCTCGCGCCCGCGGGATGATATCATTGCTATATGCTTGTGCCTCGTTCTTCAGCCTGTCTTTATCCTGTCTGGCTCTTTGCACCTCGTTAAAGGCATCAATAACATCCAAGGGGGGGTCAACCGCCAACAGTTGCACTTCACGAATAATCACCCCTGCCTGATATTCATCTAGCAAGGCCTGAAGCTGTTGCTTGGCTTGGGACTGAATTTGCTCACGGCCATCGGTTAGGGCAAACTGAATATCAACCCTGCCGACAATCTCACGCATCACGGCTTCAGCCGCTACCTTGGTGGTCTCTTCAGGGTCTGTCAGATTAAAGAGATATTTGCCAGCATCACCAATGCGCCAGAACACCACAAAATCAATATCAACGATATTCTCATCGCCGGTGATCATTTCACTTTCAAAAGGAATGTCACGGCGATTAACATTACCGCCATCACCAAGGCTACGGAAACCTATATTAATGCGGTTATCACGGGTGACCTCTGGGGTCAGCACGGTTTCGATGGGATAAGGCAAATGGTAATGCAGTCCCGGCGGGGTTGTTTCCACCCATTGACCAAAGCGCAAGACAACGCCTTCCTGCTGGGTGTTGACCCGATAAAACCCGGACGCTAGCCAGCCGAAGAAGACTAAGACCAGCAAAATCGTAATGCCGTGGCGACCACGAAAGAAATTGGGCATATATTGCCCCATGTTGTCTTTACCTTTGCGGATAAAGCTGTCGAAATCTGGTTTGGGGCCACGCGAGCCGGGGCCTTGACCACCGCCGCCGCCCCATGGGCCACCGGATCCGCCCTGATTGTTGTTTCCGTTACCCTGATTATTCCACGGCATATGTTTCTCCGCTTTGGCTACCTTAATGTTGCGTTTTGCCCACTTAAAGCAAGCATGTTATCAGTGAGGACGACAATGTTTTCCCTTGCCCATCCTTCACACTCAATTACCCTACTATCTTTATATTTGTTTGCCATGCCATCTTTTCAAGAAACGATCTTTAATCTCTTGGCAAAATTACTAAATAAAGAGATGTATATCATCGAATTCAGCAAAACCTCACGAAAGATCATCCTTGGATCATAAGAAAGCGAGAGCGGCATGACCTCACCCATCACCGAAGATCAGGTCCTTCATACCCTAAGTGCCATCATGATTGATGGCAAGCCTCAAGATTTGATCGCAAGCGGTCAGATATCAGGTGTTGTGGTAAAAAATGGCCATGTTGGGTTCTCACTTCAGGCTGATCCCAATCACCCCGAAGCCATTACCCCTATCAAAACTGCCGCAGAAGAGGCCGTAAGAGCTTTGCCAGGGGTTCTGACGGCAACCGCCATGTTGACCGCCCATCGCCCGCCAAACTCCGCGGAAAAGCCCGCCGACCCTGCCGCTAATAGAGGGGATGACCCACAAACCAGAGTTTATCAACCTGCCACCTATGTGATCGCGGTTGCTTCGGGCAAAGGGGGTGTTGGCAAATCCACCACAGCAATCAATCTGGCGCTGGCCTTTCAGCATCTGGGTCAAAACGTCGCTATTCTTGATGCGGATATTTACGGGCCTTCTTTGCCGCGATTATTAGGCACTACTCAGCGTCCCGTTGCGGAAAACAACAAATTGATGCCCATTAAGGCGCATGGCTTAACCGCCATGTCGATTGGTTTCTTGATGGACGAAGATGCCCCGACAATATGGCGCGGCCCTATGGTCATGTCAGCGTTAGAACAAATGCTGCGTGATGTTGAATGGGGTGAGCCAGATATTCTGATCATTGATATGCCGCCCGGCACGGGTGATGCACAACTAACGCTATCACAACGGGCAAAACTAGCTGGGGCGATCATTGTTTCAACGCCGCAAGATTTAGCACTTATTGATGCGCGTAAAGGCCTCAATATGTTCCGCAAGGTTCATGTGCCAGTGTTAGGGATTATTGAGAATATGAGTTATTTTGTTTGCCCTGATTGCCAGAGCCAACATGATATCTTTAGCCGAGGCGGTGCCAAGGATGAGGCACAACGCCTTAGCCTGCCATTTCTTGGTGCTATTCCCCTAGAAATGGCAATCCGTGAAGGGGCAGATGCTGGACAGCCTGTCTTGGTTTCTGATCCCGATGGCCCCCATAGCAAAGCCTATCTGGATATCGCCGAAAAGCTGTTAGATGCGTTACCAGAACAATCACGCCCTGCCCCAAAAATCACCATCAGCTAAATCGCGTTGGCTGATTTTACGACCCGGGGGCAGCTTTCATTTATGACCTTTCTAAACGAACCAGATCAAAACTGATGCCGTCATCGGTGGTGGCGGCATGATGCTGGCGGCGAATTTCTTTCCACTCATCAGGATCAAGGGTGGGGAAAGTGGCATCGCCTTCAGGGGCTAAATCCACCTCTGTCAGATCAATAGCATGGAGGCTTGGCAGAAAGGCGGCATAAATATCACCGCCGCCAAAAATGATAATCTCTTTTGTTCTGTCGGCATCAGCATTAATCCACCCCTCCGCCGCCGCAATCGCGGCTTCCATGCTATGCGCGGTGATAACCCCATCCGCCTGCCAGTCCTTTTGCCGGGTTAAAACAATATTTGCCCGTCCGGGCAAGGGACGCCCAATTGATTGATAAGTGCGGCGCCCCATGATCAAAGGTCGCCCCATGGTCAGCGCCTTGACCCGCGGCAAATCCCCGGGAATATGCCAGAGCAATTGCTGACCGTCACCAATGACCCTGTTTTTTGCCATCGCGACAACAGCCACCAGAGGATATTGCGAAGATAAGACCGTCATACCGCCACCGGCGCGGCAATATGAGGATGTGGATCATAACCGTCAATCGCAATATGATCAGCGGTGAAATCTTCAAGCTGATCTGGCGGATTGATGAAATTAAGCTTAGGCAAGGGCCTAAGGTTTCTAGCTAATTGTTGTTCAGCTTGATCAAGATGATTGAGATAGAGATGAGCATCTCCCATCGTATGCACAAAATCGCCAACGCCTAACCTCGTGACATGAGCGATCATATGGGTAAGCAGAGCATAACTAGCAATATTAAAGGGAACACCCAGAAAGATATCCGCACTGCGTTGATAAAGCTGACAGGATAACCGCCCATCAGCCACATAGAATTGAAAGAGCGAGTGGCATGGCGGCAAAGCCATCTGACCAATATCTGCCGGGTTCCATGCTGTTACCAACATCCGCCGCGAATTGGGATTGGTTTTAATGAGATCAACAACATCAGACAATTGATCAATAGTGCCGCCATCAGGGGTTTGCCAATGCCGCCACTGGCGCCCATAAACAGGCCCAAGATCACCTTTTTCATCCGCCCATTCGTCCCAAATGCTGACGCCATGATCTTTGAGATAGCGAATATTCGTATCGCCGCGAATAAACCAGATCAATTCATGAATAATGGATTTGAGGTGAATTTTCTTGGTCGTAACCAAGGGGAAGCCCTCATCAAGCCGATAGCGGCTCTGCCAGCCAAAGACCGACATCGTGCCTGTCCCGGTGCGATCATCTTTGCGATTCCCATGCGTCATCACATGACGCAATAAATCCAAATAGGCCTGCATATCAGTCCCCATACCAATCGTTGTGTTGTGTGAAACCTACAACAGAAAATACTTAAATCTATGTTAGGGCGTGACAGGCTTCTTGGCAATCCGCTTGAAAGCGATTATATATAAAGGGCTGGCAACAGCTATAGCGATAAACGCGTTGCGAAATAGGCAGAGCGGACCCGGGGGCAGTGCCCGGCGCCTCCACCATTACTTACCTGAACATCTTTAATGATTTCAGTTTATGGGGGCGAGCCAGGATCGACGCATGTAGTAAAGGCAAAGTCTTCGCTCGGCATGGTACCACCGATATCGGGCCAAAACAGTAGTTGCAAATGACAACTATGCTCCGGTTGCTGTTGCTGCTTAGCAGTTACAAAAACCACGCTTAAAAGTCCGTTGGGTTGAGCCCCGGCGGCGGGGTTTGGTTTGACCTGGCAACAGAATAAGCCAGCGGCAGGGGTTTTCCCCTGCCGTTTTATTAACTTTTTATGTTTCTTTTTCGCTTTTTAAGCTTTAGCTCACCATATTTCAAAATCCTTATTTGAACATCGGCGCAACTTAAGATTATAATGGAATTTCAATATATCCATGCTGTGCGTTTCAGCTTGGCTAAATTGAAGTTATGGGGGGGAAACGAATGAACGAGTCTGAAGGCATTAAGCCACAGATAAATTATGAGCAATTGGTTGAAAGCGCGCTCAAGGAGGTGGTCAGATCGGCACTGACTATAGCTCAAAAAAGCGGTTTGCCCGGCGAATGCCATTTTTTTATCACTTTTTTAACAGATCATGAAGAGGTGTCCATTCCTGATCGCTTGCGTGAAAGTCATCCTGAAAAAATGACCATCATTATTCAGCATCAATTTTGGGATTTGCTGGTGGATAAAGAGCATTTTGAAATCACGCTGTCTTTTGGTGGCCAGAAAGAGCATCTGAACATTCCATTTGCGGCGATCACAGAGTTCAATGATCCATCTGTCGGCTTTGGTCTGCAATTCTCGTTATTGGATGATAGCGATGATGACGATAACGATATCATGGATGATGTTATGATCAGCATGGATGAACCCACGCCAAAGGTTAGCGCGGATGTAGTATCGTTAGATACCTTTAGGAAAAAGAATTAAGGCCAAGCCAGAGATCACTACTCATGACAGATTTCAAATATAGCCCTATTTTGCCTAAAACCCGTCCTGATTGTGAATGGGTTCATTTGACGTCTGATCATGTCAAAGTGGTAACATGGGAAGGGCAGCAATTCCTCAAGGTTGAAGCCGAAGCCCTAAGCCTGTTATCAGAACGCGCCTTTAAGGAAATTTCTCATTTCTTGCGCGCCTCACATCTTGGGCAACTTCGCGCTATCCTTGAGGATTCAGAAGCTTCACATAACGATCATTTTGTCGCTCTTGAAATGCTGAAAAATGCTGTGGTTGCCGCTGATCAGGTTTTGCCCATGTGTCAGGATACCGGAACCGCCATTATTAGCGGTGTTCGGGGGGATCATGTGCTAGTGGATGGTGATGATGGTGAGGCTTTGTCACGCGGAGTCTGGCAAGTCTATCAGACCAGTAATCTGCGCTATTCACAAGTCGCGCCCCTGACCATGTTTGATGAGGTGAATACCGCCACTAATCTTCCGGCACAGATTGATCTCTATGCTGGCAAGGGCATGGAATATCACTTTGACTTCATCCAAAAGGGTGGCGGATCAGCTAATAAAACCTTTCTGTTTCAAAAAACCAAGGCTGTCCTCAACCCGGAAAGCCTAGCCCAATTTATTGATGAAACTTTACGCACACTTGGCACGGCGGCTTGTCCGCCTTATCACCTTGCCATTGTTATTGGCGGCACTTCAGCAGAAGCCAACCTCAAAACGGTAAAGGCAGCCTCAACTCGCGGCCTTGATCATCTGCCAGAAAAAGGTGACGGGCTTGGCGCCGCCTATCGTGACCGCGAATGGGAAGACATTATCCTTGGTATCACTCGCGAATTAGGGATCGGGGCTCAGTTTGGCGGTAAATATTTCTGTCATGATGTGCGCGTGATTCGCTTGCCGCGGCATGGTGCCTCTTGTCCTATTGGCATTGGCGTATCCTGTTCGGCAGATCGGCAAGCCATGGCAAAGATTACCCCTGACGGGCTTTTCTTGGAAAAATTAGAACACGACCCCTCACGCTTCTTGCCTGAGGTTGAGATGGCAGAAGACGACGCTGTTGCCGTTGATTTGAATCAGCCGATGGATCAGATCAGGGCGCTGTTGACGCAGTATCCTGTCAAAACTCGGCTTAAACTTACAGGTACGCTAATCGTTGCCCGTGATAGTGCCCATGCAAAATTGCTGGAACGGCTGGAAAATGAGGGCAGTCTGCCTGATTACTTTAAGAATCATCCGGTTTATTATGCTGGACCTGCGAAAACACCAGAAGGTCTGGCATCAGGCAGTTTCGGCCCCACCACCGCTGGACGCATGGACAGTTATGTGCGGCAAATGCAGGCGGCTGGGGGATCAATGGTGATGCTGGCTAAGGGTAATCGTGGGCGTGAAGTGCGCGAAGCCTGTAAAGAATATGGCGGTTTCTATCTGGGCTCAATCGGCGGCGCGGCAGCAAAACTTGCCCTAGATGCTATCCGCAAGGTTGAGGTGCTGGAATATCCTGAGCTTGGCATGGAAGCGGTCTGGCGCATTGAGGTTGAGAACTTCCCCGCCTTCATCATTATTGATGATAAGGGCAATGATTTCTTTAATCTAGGGTAAGGTTAAGAAAAAACTATCCTGAAAAAGCAAAAGCCCGGCGAAACCGAACTTAGTGCGAAAGTACATAATAAAAACGAATGGCTAAAAGGGCCACATCGCTAAAGGGCGATCAGCCTTGGCGCGCCTTAAAGCGTGGGTTTTTCTTATTGATCACATATAAACGGCCGCGACGACGAACAACCTGACAGTTGCGGTCGCGTGATTTTAGTGTTTTCAGTGAGCTGACAACCTTCATCGCCCAAGCCTTTCATCATTGCCTAGGCTTATCTTATTTGCCTTGGCCTTTGTTCTTTCAATCAAGTGTAATTAGCGTTTCAATAGCCCTAGGTCAAGCCGAAAAGCCCCTGAAAATGGGATTTATCGGCAAAACCGCGATCTCACCGCTTAAAAACTAACGCCGCATCCTGCCAAGCCACAATATCCGTTAGGATTCTTATGCAGATATTGTTGATGGTAATCTTCAGCCAGATAATACGCATCACGCAAGCCGACCTCTGTCGTGATTGCCGGATGCCCAGCCGCCAGCAATTTTTGGGCATAATGAGCTTTGCTGTCTTTTGCGATGGCCAGTTGGTCTTCGTTTGAACAAAAAATAGCAGATCGGTATTGCGTGCCTCTGTCGTTTCCTTGGCGCATTCCTTGGGTGGGATTATGCTCTTGCCAAAACAGCCGCAGAATATCCTCAAGTCCTATGATCTTGGGGTCATAGACGATTTCCACCACTTCAGTATGACCAGTTAAGCCTGAACATACCTCATCATAGCTGGCGTTTGGTGTCGCCCCGCCGGCATAACCAACCGAGGTCGTCCAAACACCATCCAGCCCCCAGAACATTCTCTCCGCACCCCAGAAACAGCCCATGCCAACCAACACCGTTTCCATGCCATCAGGAAATGGCCCTACAATAGGCCGACCATGCACAGCATGAGGTTGCGGATTAAGCAAAGGGAAATCCCGGCCGGGTAAGGCCTCATCTGTTGAGGGAATTGTCATTGGCTTGGAAAACAGTGATCCGAACATCCGTCAAGCTCCATCATATCGTATGTTACCCTAGTGATATGGGGATAACAAAACCTGATAACAAGATGCCAAAACCCTTATGGCATGAACCAGTATAGCAACAATGACGGGCTATGCTGTCTCTAGCAACGCCGCTACCCCCGGCAATGGCTTACCTTCAAGCCATTCCAGAAAGGCGCCGCCAGCCGTGCTGACGTAAGAAAACTGATCCATCACCCCAGCGTGATTCAACGCCGCGATAGTATCGCCGCCACCAGCTACCGAAGTCATGCTACCATTTTGGCTTAGGTTAGCCACATGACGCGCCAATGCCGTCGTCGCAGCATCAAATGGCGGTAATTCAAACGCCCCCATTGGGCCATTCCAGATCAATGTGTGGCAAGGCGTCACCGCCGCCATAGCGGCGGCAATGGCATCTGGCCCTGCGTCCAATATCATTTCATCACTGGCGATACTGCCATCAGCACAGTTCACCGTCCGATGAGAGGCATGGGCAGCAAACTCGGTTGCCACCAAACCATCGCTAGGCAATATAAGCTGACAGCCACTGGCCTTAGCGGCCGCCATAATGGCTCTAGCGGTTTCCACTAAGTCCGGTTCTGCCAGTGAGGCGCCAATGTTGATCCCATCTGCCAGCAAAAAGGTATTAGCCATGCCGCCACCAACAATCAGCACATCAGCTTGTTCAACCAAATTGCTTAGCAAATCGAGTTTGCTGGATACTTTGGCGCCGCCAACAACCGCCGCTAAAGGCCGCTTAGGATTGCCAAGCACCTGATCCAAGGCTTGCAATTCTGCCATCATCAACGGCCCGGCAAAGGCCGGACGCAAGCGTGCCACCGCACTGATGGAGGCATGCTTGCGGTGACTGCATGAAAACGCATCATTGATATAGACATCAACATCCGCCACCAACTGTTCGGCAAAGGTGGGATCATTAGCTTCCTCACGCGGATCAAAACGCAGGTTTTCAAGCAAAATTACCTCACCGTTTTGCATATCCCGGATCGCCGCCGCCGCCACATCACCAACAATATCAGGGACAAATCGCACAGGACGATCAAGACATTGGCTCAGCGCCTCTGCCACCGGGGCAAGGCTTAATTCCGGTAATGGCTTGCCTTTTGGTCGTCCAAAATGCGACGCCACCACAACCTTAGCGCCATGGTTCAGCAAGGCAAGGATACCAGCCGCAGGACGCTTGATCCGAGTCAAATCCGTGACCTTGCCATTTGCCATCGGGGCATTCAAATCAACCCGAAACATGACCGTTTTGTTTTGCATTTCAGCAAACTTTACAGGGTGTGGAAGCTGTGACATGATACCTCTACTTTAGATAACCAGATGGATTATCTGGCATAGCATAACGGCTCGTTCCTTGCTAAACAGATTGGCATCGTTTTTCAACCAGATCTGACACCTTACCCGGTAAAAAAAACTAATGGCAGAAGCAAAGTCCCCTTTTCGCGGCAGAGATGAGTTTTTTCTTGGTCTTCGTGATGAAGCCCCTTTGATGGTGGGGGTAATGCCATTTGGCCTTATCTTTGGGGCATTAGGGGCTGAGGCTGGTCTCACCCCTGTTCAGATCATGACTATGTCGGTGATCATTTTTGGCGGGGCAAGTCAGGTCATTTTTCTGCAATTATACGCTACCGGGGCAAATCCCCTTTTGATCAGTGGCACGGTCAGCGTAATTAATCTGCGTCATACCCTTTATTCAGCTAGTATTGCCACGTATTTTCGGCATTTGTCCTTACGCTGGAAAGTGCTGTTATCCTATCTGCTCACGGATGAGGCTTTTGCTGTTACCATGCGGCGATACGAATCCCAGCCGCCAAACCCCATGATGCATTACCATCTGCTTGGTTCAGGGGGGCTGTTATGGGTCTCATGGCAGGCGATGACCTTGCTTGGCCTTTTGCTTGGGGCGGCCATACCGCCAAGTCTAGGGCTTGGCTTTGCCATTCCGCTCACCTTTATGACCATCATCATTCCCCATATTACCAAAGCACCGCATTTGGTCGCGATCCTAACCTCTGGCACAGTGGCTGTTCTTACCTCACATTTGCCATGGAAGTTGAACTTGATTATCGCCTCTTTGGCAGGGATGGTCGCAGGATATCTGGCTGAGCAATATAAAAACCACAAGGCGGCACAGTCATGATCTGGGTGGCTATTTTCATTTCCGGCATCCTGACCTTTATGATGCGCTTTGCCTTTATTGGCAGTCTTGCGCATCGGCAAATTCCGCCCCCTATCCGCTCTATGCTTGGCTATGTCAGCACCGCGGTTCTGACAGCAATCATTGTTTCTGATGTTCTGATTGTGGATGAGGTGCTTACCATCACTGACAACCCCAAAATCCCTGCCCTGATCCTTGCTGGGGTAGCGGCGTTATTGTTTCGCAATGTCATGATTACCATTGGCATCGGTCTTGTGACACTATGGGGTCTTAACACCTATTTTTGAGGGATTGATCGCCCTTATGCCCATCATGCCCATGAAGCTCATTATGCCCATTATGACTAGAGGGATTGCCCCATCACCGCCGCTGTATCCAGCATCCGTACGGAAAAGCCCCATTCGTTATCATACCATGCCATCACCCGGCAAAACCGCTGTCCCATGACTTTGGTCTGATCCAGAGGCACAATGGCAGAATGGGAGTCATGATTGAGGTCTATGGATACCAGCGGTTCATCCGTCACCCCCAAGACACCGCTAAGCTTACCGTTGGCAGCTGCGGTAAAAGCAGCATTAATCTCATCCACACTGGTATCGCGTGACGCCATAAACTTAAAATCAACCGCTGATACATTCGGGGTTGGCACACGCATAGCAACCCCGTCAAGACGACCATTAAGTTCCGGCAGAACCAAGCCAACGGCCTTTGCCGCCCCGGTCGTGGTTGGCACCATACTTAGCGCCGCCGCGCGCCCTCGATAAGGGTCTTTATGGTTATTATCTAGGATACGCTGATCGCCAGTATAGCTGTGAATGGTGGTCATAAACCCTTGTTCAATGCCAATATTCTGATGCAGAACGGCGGCCACCGGGGCCAGGCAATTGGTTGTACAGGACGCGTTTGATACGACAATATGATCCTTGGTCAGATCACCGTCATTGACCCCATAAACCACGGTCATATCAGCGGCTTTTGCCGGGGCTGAGATCAGCACCTTTTTTGCCCCCACAGCGGTATGCGCAATGGCGGCATCGCGGCTATTAAAAGCACCTGTGCATTCCAGCACAATATCTGCCCCTACCGCGGCCCAATCCAAGTCTTCAATTTTTCTGCTAGAGGTGATGCGCATAGGGCCAAAACCAACATCCATGGTATCGCCAGCAATCGTAACAGGACTATTAAGGCGACCATGCACACTGTCATAGCGTAAGAGATGGGCGTTGGTTTCAAGGCTACCAGAAATATTGATCGCCACCACCTCAACATCAGTGCGGTTTTGTTCAATCACTGCCCGCAACACATTACGGCCAATTCGGCCAAACCCATTGATCGCCAAACGAAGTGCCATCTTTTATCCTCTTATTTCAAATCTTACGGTTTAATTGCTCACATCTATTGCCTTGGCAACCACGGCGTCAACGGTGATACCAAAATGCTGATACAAATCACTTGCCGGGGCGGATTCGCCAAAACTGTTCATACCGACAAACGCATCAGACCCTGAGGTATAGCGTTCCCAGCCAAATCCAGAGGCCGCCTCAACCGCCATTTTAGGGCCAAACCCCAATACGATTTCCCGATAGGTCTGATCTTGTTGCTCAAACAGCTCTTGGCAAGGCATAGACACCACCGCCGCGTGAAGGCCGTGATCAGTTTTTAGCTTATCAGCGGCCTCAACCGCCAAGGCCAATTCTGTTCCTGTTGCGATGATAGTGATATCACGCTTTGCCGCAGGTTCAACTAGCACATAACCACCTTTGAGCGATTGATTAAGGGTGGAACTCTCGCGTCGCAAAGTGGGGGTGCCTTGACGCGACAAGGACAGCACCGACGGCCCATCAGTAATGGTCAGCGCGGCTTCCCATGCTTCTGCGACCTCAACCGCGTCACCCGGACGAAAGACATAAAGATTAGGTGTCGCCCTCAACATCGCTAAATGTTCAACAGGTTGATGCGTTGGCCCATCTTCGCCAAGACCAATAGAATCATGAGTCATGACATAAATGACTTGCTGACCCATCAGGGCGGATAGTCGCATCGCCCCTCTGGCATAATCCGAAAAGACCAAGAAGGTGCCGCCATAAGGAACCATGCCGCCATGCAGCGCCATGCCATTCATCGCCGCCGCCATCCCATGTTCACGAACCCCAAAATAAACATACCGGCCCTTGAATTTACGGGCAGAAATTGGCTCCATCTTTGTGGTTTTGGTCAAATTTGACCCTGTTAAATCCGCAGACCCCCCAACGGTAAGGCCCGTTGTGGCATTAATCACCTCAAGGGTTTTTTGTGATGATTGTCTGGTCGCTAGTTTTGGTTGTTCAGCCTTAAATTGTTGCCGCAAGGTTTTAAGCTCACGCCATAGCCTTTGCGGATGCGCCCCTGCCAAAGCCTCATCAAACCGTTTCATTTTACGCGAAGCCCCATGGCGAGATTGCCATTCCGCATAAGCATTGAGACTACGCTGACCAGCGGCGTTCCAAGCTTTGGTAATATGTTCAGGGATCACAAACGGATCATGTGGCCAGCCCAGAGCCGCACGGGTAGCGGCGATTTCATCAGCGCCAAGTGGGGCACCATGGGTTTTTGACGTTCCCGCCAGATTAGGCGAGCCATAACCGATAGTGGTTTTGCAAGCAATTAAGGATGGACGCGATGTTTTCACCGCGATGGAAATCGCCTTGTCAATGGCGTCAGGATCATGACCATCTACGCTTTGAACATGCCAGCCAGCGGCACGAAAACGAGTCAGCTGATTGGTGGAAGTCGAAAGGCCTGTGCCGCCATCAATAGAGATGCTGTTATCATCCCAAAGCACCGTGAGACGATCAAGCCGCAGATGACCGGCAAGGTCTATCGCCTCATGACTGATGCCTTCTTGTAAGCAGCCATCGCCAGCAATCACCCACGTTCGGTGATCAACAAGAGGTGCGCCAAAGCGCGCCGCCATCATGCGTTCCGCTAACGCCATGCCAACAGCGGTAGCTAACCCCTGCCCTAATGGGCCTGTTGTTGTTTCAATACCACTTGCCATGCCGTATTCAGGATGGCCTGCGGTAATCGCGCCCATCTGACGAAAACGGCGCAACTGATCCATGGTCATATCCGCATAACCAAGCAGATGGTTCAGCGCATAATGCAACATAGAACCATGCCCTGCGGATAACACAAAACGATCACGGTCAGGCCATGCCGGATCAGCAGGATTAATTTTAATATGACGCGTAAACAGCACACTTGCCACATCGGCCATGCCCATTGGCATCCCCGGATGCCCGGAGTTTGCCGCCTGAACCGCATCAATAGCAAGAAAGCGTATCGCATTGGCCATGTCGTTATGGAGGTCGCGGGAGAGGGATGTTTCAGACATAATGGTTTCTCTGATCAGATAGAGGCGGTAGCGTTGATCTTGTTCTAGCAACTCCTTGCCAAGGCTTCAAGGCTAATGCTTCAAGGCTAATGCTTCAAGGCCACAGCTTCAAGGCCACAGCTTCAAGCAGGGTTATGCGCTATTCGTCGCGGTGAAGGGCGATCAAATGATCAACCTCTGCCGCTGAACCAAAGACCAGTGGGGTGCGTTGGTGCAAATCCTCTGGCAACAGATCAAGAATACGCTCAGAGCCATTGACCGCACGGCCGCCAGCCTTTTCGGTAAGAAAACTGATGGGATTAGCCTCATATACCAGACGCAGACGGCCATGTTCATAACCCTCACGGCGATCACCGGGATATAGAAAAATGCCGCCTCGTCTAAAAATACGCCATGCATCCGCAACCATAGACCCCACCCAGCGCATCCGAAAACCCTTACCATAGGCACCGTCTTTGCCTGTCAGCACCTCAGCCATCCAAGACTTAACGGGCGGAAACCAATGCGCGGCATAGGCGGCGTTAATGGCATATTCGTTGCTGTGATCCGGAATTTGGACAGGATCACCCATGGCAACAAAGTGTTGATCACGTTCATCCAGAACAAAACATTGCGGGGCCGCATCCTTAGCAAAAGCCAGAATAAGGGTCGTTTGCGGGCCATAAGCATAAAACCCTGCTGCCAATTGATCTCGGCCTCGGCAGGGGATTGGGCCGTTGGCACAGGGCATGATGGAAAAAATCGTCCCCACCGTCACATTAACCGCAATATTAGAAGACCCATCCAAGGGGTCAATCGCAACCATCATCGGATCGGGGTGAGATGCCAGAGTGTCATCGCCCTTATCAGCAGGAATAGCAATCGGGGCATCTTGTTCTTCCGACAGAACATAGGCCGTTGCCGTATGCTGAAGATGGTCAATAATGATCTCTTCCGCCAACACATCAAGGGCTTTCTGATCATCACCATCTGAATTGGCACCGCCTGTTTCCGCCGCTAAATCGACCTCTATCCCACTGACCCTTATCTGATGGGTGATGGCGATTGCCGCTGCCGCCAATTGGCGCATGACTTCGGCTTCTGCAAAAGATATACGGCCATCACCGCATCGGTTGGTCAGGTATTCAAAAAGCCGCATATTATCCCCATCACTATTACTCAAGGCTGATGAAAATCAGACCTTTGCCATCACAACCTTATCTTGCCTCAATATCTCGTATTAATGGCGGCTAGCAGGCAACCCGACCACAACCCCGGGCTTAATCACATCATCATCCCATGCTTTGCGGCTGAAGACTTCATGAACCATTGGCGCAAAGTGATCAAGATCTTTCATAGGATAATTGGGATCAAAAGACATCTGGTCCCATCGTTCACAGAAATCAGCACAACTCTGCCAATAGGGGTGATCGCGGAACTCATCGCGTTTATCAGGGTCCCAATCATAATGATGCGCATAATATTTCATTTGGAAAATACCATGCTTTTCTACCACCCATGCGACTTCTTCGCGGACAAAGGGGCGAATAATCTCAGCCGCCATCCGATCATGATTCTGTGGTGATAGCCCATCACCAATATCATGGATTAACGCGGCGACAATCCAATCCAGATCAGCCCCATCCTTTTCAGCCCGACTAGCAGATTGCAGGCCATGTTCAAGACGATTAATTTGATAACCTGACAGCGATTCTTTTCCTTGTGAGGCCAGTTGTTCAAGGATACGGCGCGGCGTTTCTTTATGATAATCAACCTCAAAATCATGAAGAAGCTGATAATCCTCAAAACTGCCTTCATCCATTCTTACAAAGGAAACTTGTTGAGATTTGGTCATTTGAATACCTCCATCCATTGTTTTTAAGGCGCAGGAAATAGTTAACTTCTTACGGTAATGCGTAGATTTTTTAATGGCAACATCTAAACATCTTTACAATTTCATGTATGGCTATTTATATTAGCGCATTCCTTCACTTTTAGAATTGTATCTTATGACTGCCATACACACTTATCTTGCCTCTATCGGCATCACCGATCCTATCGACGTTCTTCATAATCCTGATTATGACACCCTCTATGCAGAGGAGACCGCACCCGGCCTTACAGGTTTTGAGCGCGGTGTGGTGACGGAACTTGGTGCCGTTAATGTGCTGACAGGTGAATATACAGGGCGCTCGCCCAAAGACAAATATATCACCATGGATGACAGCACACGCGACACGTTATGGTGGAATGGGGAAATCAAGAACGACAACAAACCGATCACCCCAGAGGTATGGAATAAGCTAAAACAGACCGCTACCGAACAGCTCACTGGTAAGCGGCTTTTTGTTATTGATGCGTTTTGCGGGGCTAGCCCAGAAACACGACTGAAGGTGCGTTTTGTGATGGAAGTCGCGTGGCAGGCGCATTTCGTTAAGAATATGTTTATTCGCCCTAGTGCCGAAGAACTGGCTGATTTCACCCCTGATTTTGTCGTTGTTAATGCCTCCAAAACGGGTTTCGCAGATTACGCTGCCCATGGCCTGAATTCGGAAACCTTTATCGCTTTCAACCTGACGGAACATATGCAGATCATTGGTGGGTCTTGGTATGGCGGTGAGATGAAAAAGGGGATGTTCTCCTTGATGAATTATCTGCTACCACGGCGCGGCATCGCCTCCATGCACTGTTCTGCCAATATGGGCCATGATGGTGACACCGCCCTGTTTTTTGGTCTTTCGGGAACAGGCAAAACCACGCTTTCCGCAGACCCTGACCGTTTGCTGATTGGTGATGATGAACATGGCTGGGACGATAGTGGCATCTTTAATTTTGAAGGCGGCTGCTACGCCAAGACGATTAATCTTGACCCTGAAAAAGAGCCGGATATCTATGCCGCGGTAAAACGCGATGCTCTGCTTGAGAATGTCATGGTCACGGATGATGGTAAAATTGATTTTGATGACGATAGCTTGACCTCAAATGGCCGCGTCTCTTACCCGATTGAACATATTGATAATCGGGTTAAGCCCGTATCCAAAGGCGGTCACCCCAAGCGTGTGATCTTTTTAACCGCTGATGCATCAGGGGTATTTCCCCCGGTTAGCGTTCTTAACAACGCCCAGATGCAATATCATTTTCTATCTGGTTTCACTGCCAAGATGGCTGGAACAGAACGCGGCATTAATGAATCAATCCCGACTTTTTCCGCCTGTTTCGGGGCCGCTTTCTTGAGCTTGCACCCCACGGTTTATGCCGAAGTCCTGAATAAACGCATGCAGGACGCTGGCGCCCAAGCCTATCTGATCAATACCGGGTGGAATGGCCGTTCAGAACGCATATCGCTCAAAGATACACGCGCCATTATTAAGGCTGTGCTTGAAGGCGCATTGGATGATGAGCCAACGATTACCTTGCCGATTTTCAACCTTGCTATCCCGCAACATATACCGGGGGTTGATACTTCTATTCTTGACCCGCGAAACAGTTACGACAACCAAGACGATTGGTCAGCAAAAGCCGATCATTTAGCAGGGCTTTTCATTGATAATTTTGTCAAGTTCACCAATACCCCTGCTGGCATGGCATTGGTTGAGGCAGGCCCCAAACAAGCGCGATAAAACAGCGCCTAAGGGGGTGTCAATGCGCCAAATCTGGGGTCACGCGGCCGGAGGTCAATAAGGTCAGTTCTTGAAAGTTGAGCCCCACAACCAGATGCGTGTGTCCGGCAGACGCCCATACCCGATCAAAGCGGCATAACGCACTATCAATCAAGACCGTGATATCCTCATCAAGGCCAATGGGCGAGACCGCACCAATGGAATACCCTGTGATCTCTTTAACGGTTGCCGCATCAGGGCGCCCGGGTTTCCCGTCAATCGCGGCTAAGTCTGGTAAGGCTTTCATATGGCATTGGCGATCGCCACTTACTAACGCTGCCACAGGCCAAATCTTGCCCGTGCCATGTTCAGTAATGGTGAAAATCAAGGTTTTCACAATCGCCCCTACTGCCACCCCTATTGCTGCTGCCGCCTCTTCGGCACTGCGTGAGGTTTCGGATAACGTCAGGATGTGCCCGTCAAGTCCAGCCGCCGTTAGGCACGCCCGAACATTACGGGTTGCTTTAGTGTTGATATCCGTTAGGGACGCTTGGGGGTCTGTCATGCCGTGATCAGCCGCGTTGATCTACCGCCACCGCCAGCATACAGAGCAATTCAAACATCATGGAAACCCCAACCCAAGCGGTATTGCCACTATTATCAAAAGGCGGGGACACCTCCACCATATCAGCACCAATCAGATTAAGCCCTTTTAACTGGCGCACCAAAAGCTGTGCCTCACGGGTAGTAAAGCCGCCAATTTCTGGTGTGCCGGTCCCTGGGGCAAAGGCAGGATCAATGCAATCAATATCAAAGCTGACATAGGTGGATTGATCACCAACAATGCCGCGTGCCTGAGCCATCACATCAGCGATGCTGCGGTCAGCGAACTCATCCATGGTGATAATGGTGACGCCATTAGCGCGGCCCCATTCAATATCTTCACCATCATACATGGTACCGCGTATGCCAATTTGCACCACACGCTTAGGGTCTAACAACCCTTCTTCAATCGCCCTGCGGAATGGCGTGCCATGGGTATAACGAAAGCCATCAAAATAGGTATCAAATAAATCCGTATGAGCATCAAAATGAATCATCCCCACAGGCCCATCACTGGCAAGCCCACGCAGCACAGGCAATGAGACCAGATGATCCCCCCCTGCTGTCATAGGCGCAATGCCGCGAGATTTCACATCCGCATAGAAATTGGTAACACGCGTCATGGTGTCATCCAAATCCGCAGGATTAATAGGGCAATCCCCTAGATCAGCGCAATTCACCAGCTTAAACGGTGAGATAAATGACACCGGATGGGTGGCCCTGATCATGGTGGAAAGATCACGCAACTGGCGTGGGCCATGACGCGCCCCAGGGCGATTAGTGGTGCCCCCATCCCAAGGCACACCAATTAGGCCAATATCCACATCATCCATACGCTCATGCCCTGCTTCGACAACAGGTAGGCGCATAAAACTAGGCACTCCAGCAAACCGTGGCAGAATAGCCCCTGATACGGGTTCAAAAAAAGGATCGTTTTTCATCATTTCCTCACTTAATCTAATGCGATATAGGTTGCTTTGACATCACTATAAGCCTCAAAGGCAAAGAGCGACGATTCTCGTCCAAATCCTGATTGCTTAACCCCGCCAAAAGGCAAATCAGGGGGGATCAGGTTATAGGTATTAATCCAAACATTTCCGGCCTCAAGCTGATCACCCATATGATGAGCCCGCGCCAGATCACGCGTGATCAGCCCTGCCCCAAGCCCATAATGGGTGTCATTAGCCCGGCGGATGGCCTCATCATCATCATCAAAGGTCAGAACACTCATCACCGGGCCAAAGATTTCATCTCTCACCACAGTCATATTATCCTGACAAGCGGTAAGGATCGTGGGTTCAACAAAATAACCCTCTTCAAAGCCTTGTGGATGGACACGGTTACCGCCAACCGCAAGGGACGCCCCTTCATCAACCCCTTTAGCAATCATGCCTGTAACTTTTTGAAGATGCTGTTCGGAAATCAACGCACCGATATCCACATCATCCGCCATAGGATCACCGACTTTAAGCCGCGAGGTACGATCTACCATCATGGCAATCAGCTCATCAGCGACAGAACGATGGACAAACACCCGTGTCGCGTTTGAACAGACTTCGCCTGCGGTATAAAAATTGGCCGACATCGCGATATCAGCGGCTTTATCAAGGTCAGCATCCTCACAGATCACCAGAGGAGCCTTGCCGCCAAGTTCCAGCGTCACCCGCTTTAGGCTGTCAGCAGATTGCTTCATGATCAGCTTGCCCGTATCAACGCCGCCTGTCAGCGACACCTTAGCAATGCCGGGATGCTGGCAAATTGCACTACCAATGCGGTAATCACCATGGATAATGTTTAGCAACCCTTTGGGCAGACCAGCGTCTTCCATTATGGCAACAATACGCATAGAAACCAACGGCGTCATTTCAGACGGTTTTAAGATAAAGGCATTGCCCATGGCCAAGGCTGGAGCAGATTTCCAAAGGGCAATCTGAGCAGGATAATTCCATGCCCCAATGCCTGCGCATACGCCAAGCGGCACGCGGCGAGAATACCCAATAGCCCCCGGCCATTGATGCTGAACCCCTGTATAAGTCATAATGGCGGCACCAAAAAACTCAAGCGCATCAGGCCCTGATGGCACATCACCGCTAGCCGCCTCAGAATAGACTTTGCCCACATCCATGACTTCAAGGCGAGATAATTCGGCGTTTGCCTCACGCAGGGCATGAGCCGCCCTGATGAGAATCTGGCCACGTTCCTGAACAGAGGTTTTTGCCCATTCGCGTTGCGCTTCACTAGCTTTTGCTACAGCCTCATCCAACATGGCATCGCTGGCAATCTCAACCTTAGCGATCACCTCACCCGTTGCTGGATAATGCTTGTCAATAAAACTGCCATCACCTTCAACTAAGGCGCCGCCAATATGGCTACGAATAATTTCTGTCATTCTGCTTGATCCTATTGTTTCAATCACGATAGCATAAATCAGTTTTGAGGAAAGAGACAACATGACTGAATTGAAAATCCTGCGCCACACGTGTTTTGCTGATCATATCGTCCCCATAGGTCATCCAGAACGCCCAGATCGCATTCACACCATCAACGCCATGCTTGATCACCAGTTTTCCGATTGCGATCAGGCGGAACCACCTGCGGCTGATCTTGATCATCTTCGGCTGGTCCATGAAGACGCCTATATCGACCACATTTTTCAATCCGCCCCTGATGAGGGTTTGGTAAATCTTGATGGTGATACCGTGATGTCGCCACATAGTTTGGCAGCGGCACTGGCAGGAGCAGGCGGCGCAGTCGAGGCCACGCGGCAAGTGCTAACGGGTGAGGCTAGCCGCGTTTTTGTTGCCTCACGCCCCCCGGGGCATCATGCGGAACCTGCCCGGGCCATGGGCTTTTGTCTCTTTTCTAATGCCGCTATCGCGGCAAAATATGCTATCGCCGTTCATGGTCTGGATCGGGTCGCGGTGGTGGATTTTGACGTGCATCATGGCAATGGCACCCAAGCCGCCTTCTGGTCAGATAGCCACACGGTTTTTGCCTCAAGCCACCAGATGCCGCTTTATCCTGGCACAGGCGCGATGGATGAAACCGGCATTGGCAACATTTTTAATGCCCCTATTGATGCCGGAACAGATGGCGACACCATCAGCCGGATATGGCAAGAATATCTGTTGCCAAAGGTGGCGGCTATGGCACCGGAATTGATCATTATTTCTGCTGGATTTGATGCTCATCGCCTTGATCCCCTTGGAGGGCTGAACATGGAGGCCGAGGATTTCGCCAATATCACCCGAATGATTCGCGATCAGGCTGAAGACATGGCAGAGGGGCGTCTGGTTTCCATCCTTGAGGGCGGATATGATCTGGATGGATTAAGGGATTCGGCGGCAGCGCATCTCACCGTCTTACGCTAATCGTCTTCCCCTAGCCAATCCCGCATCACAGCGTCGGTATGTTCGCCGCAACGCGGCGGCGCCTGACGATAGGTCACTGGCGTTTCGGAAAACTTAATCGGGTTGCCGATTAACCGCACCTCACCATCTTGCGCCATATCATAAGGCATCCGAACAATCATATCACGAGCCGCCACCTGATCTGAGCCAAACACTTCATCAAGGGTATTTACCGGGCCACTTGGCACGCCTTGGCGTTCCATTTCTGCCAGCAAATCAGCCTTGCGAAACCGCGCCATGGCATCTTCTAGCAAGGGAATTAGGATATCCCGATGTTTTACCCGCGCCGGATTTGTTAAAAACCGATCATCTTCAGCAAGCTCTGAGCAGCCAAGGATAGTAACAAAACGGCGAAACTGCTCATCATTTCCGACAGAAACGATCATATGCCCATCAGATGTTGAGAACACCTGATAGGGCACGATATTGGGATGCGCATTGCCATAGCGTGGCGGCACCTTGCCATTAAGCAAGTAATTTGCCCCTTGATTGACCAGCCATGACACTTGGCTATCAGCCAGCGCAACATCAATATGTTGACCTTGACCGGTGGCGTGGCGGTGATGCAACGCCGCCAGTATGCCTGTGGTGGCGTGCATTCCGCACATCACATCGACAATCGCGACACCAACCTTATAGGGCTCGCCATCTGGCGGCCCTGTGAGGGACATAATCCCAGAATAGCCTTGTATCATGGCATCATATCCAGCGCGTTTTGCGTTTGGCCCTGTTTGACCAAAGCCCGTGATGGAACAATAAATCAACCTGGGATTAATTTGACGCAAGCTGTCATAATCAAGGCCATATTTTGCCAAGCCGCCAACCTTAAAGTTTTCAATAAAAATATCAGCCTTAGCCGCTAATTTCCTTACCGTATCGGCGCCTTCGTCAGTGGTGATATCAATGGCCACAGATCGCTTGTTACGGTTTGCGCAAAGGTAATACCCACTTTCCGTTAAATCTTCACCCTGTTCATCTTTGACATAAGGTGGGCCCCAACTGCGGGTATCATCACCTCCGTTAGGGCGTTCCACCTTAATCACATCTGCCCCCATATCGCCTAGCATCTGGGTTGCGCTTGGCCCTGCTAGAATTCTTGTCAAATCAAGAACGCGGATACCATCAAGTGCGCCATTACTCATGCTTAATCCTTTGGGAAATATGGTTGATCAAAGTTTCATATCTTAATCATCACTATGGCAAGGACATCATCACATCGCAAGATCAGAGCCGAAGAAAAGGTGATATTTTCCTCTTGCCCCATGGCAACATTGGCTTAATGTTAAAGTATGACAGATCAAACTTATCATTATGCGATGCAGAGTTGGATGGCGGCACTAGCCCAATTGGGATTTGCCCTATTAGGATTTATATTTCTGGCAGGCGTCACCCTTGCCCACGCTGAAGGGGTTTCCAGCCAGAATGATCAGGAACTGCAACAGCTCTTTAACCAATTGGAAAAGGCACCTGATTCAAATACGGCTGATCTGGTAACCAGCCAGATTTGGAACCGCTGGATGAGTGCAAGTGGCGATACCGCCATCAATGAAATGATGGAACGCGGCACTTATTTTATGCAAATTGGTAAATTGCCGTTAGCTGAAGATATTTTTACCAAGATCATAGACGATCATCCGGATTATGCCGAAGCATGGAATAAGCGAGCTACGGTTCGGTTCATGCGTCAGAATTGGCGCGGGTCTGAGGCTGATATCGCTGAGGTTTTGAGCCGTGAGCCTAAACATTTTGGGGCTTTATCAGGGCTGGGCATGATCAAACTTTATGAAGGCGATTTGCCCACAGCACTCTTGATCTATGAAGAAGTGTTGACCATCCATCCTTACAGCCCGGATGCCGTCAAATTAATTCCAGAAATTAAAAAGGCCCTAAAGGGAACAGCGCTTTAGCTATTCCGTCCCCCCATGTTTGGCTGACCACGCCGCCGGATCATTCAAAAATGCCTCAATGGTGGTGATTTGCGCCTTGGTTAAGCGGCCTTGTTCCGCCGCCACTGCCAACACATCGCGCCAAGTAGTCAGATAATGCAAAGTGACACCAGCATCTGCCATGATCTGTCTGGCGGCAGGAAAAATGTCATAAAAGAAAATCACAAAGCAATGTTCAATATTGGCCTCTGCCTCACGCAGAGCATCAATAAAACTGACTTTACTGCCGCCATCAGTGGCTAAATCTTCGACCAGCAAGACCCGATCACCTTTGTTAAGATGGCCTTCGATACGGGCATCACGACCAAAGCCTTTAGGCTTTTTCCGCACATATTGCATGGGCAACCCAAGCCGATCCGCAAACCAAGCCGCAAAGGGGATGCCAGCGGTCTCACCACCAGCGACAGCGTCAAAAGCCTCAAAACCCGCGTCACGCATAACCGTAGCACAGCCAAAATCCATCAAGGCTGAACGGATACGCGGAAAGGAAATGAGCTTGCGGCAATCAATATAAACAGGGCTTTTCGCGCCAGAGGTTAGGGTAAAGGGTTCATCTGGCCGAAGATGCACTGCCTCAATTTCCAACAACATACTGGCGGTCTGTTTAGCTATAAAAGATTTGTCAGGGAAACTGTTTGCAAACATAGGCGTTATCCTTACTTGTGGGCTTAGTGTTGGGCCTCATCATCAACTGACCAATGCACCGGAGCCATGGGATCAAAGACGGTTACCTGATCTCCATCAGCCTCAATCATGGGCATCACCGCAATCGGGGCATCATGCCGCCTTAAGGTAATGGTTTGCTCGCTTGGTGAAAAGCCATAAAAATTTGCCCCAAACACACTTGTAAAATCTTCTAGACGGTCAAGATGGCCTTGGTGAGAAAACACCTCTGCCAGACACGCCATCGCCACTGGTGCGGTGAACATTCCAGCACAACCACAGGGGCTGAGCTTGGCTTCATCCGTATGTGGGGCACTATCTGTTCCCATGAAATAACGCGGATCACCTGACACCGCCGCCTTAACAAGGGCATCACGATGACGGCTTCGCTTCGCCACAGGCAAGCAATAATAATGCGGCCTAATCCCCCCTGCTAAAATATGATTTCTGGTAATCATCAGATGATGCACGGTAATGGTGGCGGCTAGCCCAGTTTCTGCGCTGGCCACATAATCGGCGGCATCCGAGGTGGTGATATGTTCCATCACAACCTTCAGTTCGGGCAGACGCTGACGCAACGGGTCAAGCACATCATCAATAAACCGCTTTTCCCGATCAAAAATATCAACCGCGTCTGTGGTCACTTCGCCATGGATCGCTAACGGCAAGTCGGTTTCTGCCATGGCCTCAAGCGTTGGCATCACACGATCAATGTTGCGAACACCTGATGCGGAATTGGTTGTTGCCCCTGCTGGATAAAGCTTAACGGCAATCACCGCATCATCCGCCGCCGCGGCGTGGATGGTTTCAGGGGGAGTGTCCTCAGTCAGGTAAAGCGCCATGTAAGGGGTGAAATCAAATCCTTCCGTCGCCTTTTCTATCCGTTGACGATAAGCCAAAGCCGCTGTCATATCTGTCACAGGCGGCACCAAATTTGGCATGATTAGCGCCCGGCCAAAATGCCTGGCGGTATGCGGGGCAACCGCAGACAGCATCGCCCCGTCCCTTAAATGCAGATGCCAATCATCCGGCCGTCTTATCGTCAGCCGATCTGTCATGCCGGTTGCTGAGGCCTCATATCCGCAGGGTCAATCCCTGCCACCGCCACAGGTTTTTTCATCGCATCACGGCGGAAAGGTTCACCCAATTCTTGATTGAGAATAACCTCAATAAAGGTGGTGGTTTTTGATGACATTTGCTCATCAACCGCGGTTTTCAACGCCTCCGTTAGATCAGTCATGTTGGTGACGCTAACCCCTTTGAGGCCGCATCCCTCTGCCACTTTGGCATAGCTCAAATGCGGATCAAGTTCAGTGCCAACAAAATTGTTATCATACCAAAGGGTAGTGTTTCGCTTTTCAGCGCCCCATTGATAATTGCGGAAAATCACCATGGTAATCGCAGGCCAATCATCACGCCCACAGGCGGTCATCTCATTCATTGAGATACCAAACGCCCCATCACCAGCAAAACCAACCACAGGAACATCAGGACAACCAATCTTTGCCCCAAGCACCGCAGGAAACCCATAACCACAAGGCCCAAACAGCCCCGGGGCAAGGTATTTTCTGCCCTCATCAAAGCTAGGATAAGCATTGCCAATAGCGCAGTTATTGCCAATATCTGATGAAATAATCGCCTCACGCGGCAATCCTGCCTGAATAGCGCGCCATGCCATGCGCGGTGACATCCGATCAGGTTCAGACGTCCGCGCATCAGCGTTCCAGCTTGTGCCCGGATCATCATCTTCATGATCAAGGGAGCTTAAGGTTTGAAGCCAAGAGGATTTCGCCATATGAATAGCGGCTTTACGGTCGGCGCGGCCATTATCCCCAGCCTGATCTGACAAGGCATTAAGCAATTTATCTGCTACGGTTTTTGCATCACCGCAAATCCCCACCGACACTTTTTTAGTCAAACCAATGCGATCAGGATTGATATCAACCTGAATGATTTTGGCATCCTTAGGCCAATAATCAATGCCATAACCCGGCAAAGTTGAAAACGGATTGAGCCGCGTACCCAAAGCCAAAACCACATCTGCCTTAGCGATCAATTCCATCGCGGCGCGAGAACCATTATAGCCAAGTGGCCCAACACCCAGTTCATGATTACCGGGGAAACTGTCGTTATGCTGATAGCCAGAGGCAACAGGGGCATCCAGACGTTCCGCCAGTTTAACAGTCGCAGGTATAGCACCGCCAATGACCACACCAGCGCCTGACAAAATTACCGGAAAAGCGGCACTGGAAAGCAGTTTTGCCGCCTCATTAATCGCTTCATCCCCACCTGATGGACGTTCAAAACGCACAATTGGCGGCAAGTCGATATCAATCACTTGCGTCCAATAATCCCTTGGCATATTGATTTGTGCCGGAGCGCTAGAGCGATGCGCTTTTTCAATGACACGGTTTAGCACCTCAGCAACCCGCGAGGCATCACGCACTTCTTCTTGATAGCAAACCATATCCTTAAACAAAGCCATCTGTTCGACTTCTTGAAAACCGCCCTGTCCAATGGTTTTGTTCGCAGCTTGCGGCGTCACCAGCAATAGCGGCGTATGGTTCCAATAAGCCGTCTTAACCGCAGTAACAAAATTGGTGATGCCAGGCCCATTTTGCGCAATGCACATTGACATTTTTCCCGTTGCGCGGGTGTAACCATCCGCCATAATGCCGCCATTGCTCTCATGAGCGACATCCCAGAACGTGATCCCAGCCTTTGGAAATAAATCAGAAATCGGCATAAAGGCAGAGCCAATAATACCAAATGCGTGTTCAATTCCGTGCATTTGCAGAACTTTTACAAAGGCTTCTTCTGTGGTCATCTTCATGAGTCACTCCTTAACAAACAGGACAATAAAAAAAGGCAATCAAATAACAATACCTTGAGTAATAACATCTTAAAATATGATCATGCGCTATGATCATCATCTCTATTCCTCAAGTCTTCATATTTCATCAAAATCAGATATTTGGATAAGATGCAAGAACACCATCTGGAATGTCTTTATCTATGATATATATCAGTGATCATGGCAACCTCAAATCCATCATTATCTGATCATGTTTTTATCACTGGTGTTTCTGCCGGTATTGGCCGTGCTTTAGCCGAAGCGTTATTGACAGCAGGATATAAGGTCTCTGGCGTCGCACGGCGAGGACATCTTCTCAAAGACATGGAACAGCGCTGGCCTAATTTTCTTGGCATCCCTGCTGATATTTCAGACGCCGAAGCTATGGCATCCGCGATCAACACCGCCGAGAGGCAATTTGGCCCTGTGATTAAGGCTATTCTCAACGCCGGCATCTATGAGCCGCAAGCGGATTTGAATATTAATCCCGCCCAATTTCGTCAGCAGATGGATATTAATTACATGGGTCAGGTCAATGCCTTAGCGGCGTTGTTACCGGGGATGGAGGAGCGCGGAAACGGGCATATTGTGATCATGGCATCAGTAGCAGGATGGCGCGGACTTCCCCTTGCCGCCGCCTATGCCCCCACTAAAGCCGCCAGCATCGCGCTAGCCGAATCTTTACGGTTTTTCTGTCACCAGAAAGGCATCAAAATGCAGGTGGCTTGCCCCGGATTTGTGCAAACCGAAGCCACCGCAAAAAACACCTTTGCCATGCCCATGATGATGACTGCTGAAGATGCCGCAACGGCGCTGATCAAAGGGATGCAAAGCTCGCGGTTTTTAATCAGCTTTCCTTTCCGCTTTCAATTAATGATGAAAATTCTTCGCCTCATGCCATACCGGTGGTATTTCTGGCTGACAGGACGCATGACAGGATATCGGCAATGACCACATCAGAAATTTTACAGCGTTATCGCATCGCTTTTGAAGCATTAACCCCTGACACATTAGATGAATTGGCCCGTCTGGTAGCGGAAAATGTGATCTTTAGCGATCCCTTTAACCATGTGACTGGGCGTGATCAGTTTCGCCGTATCTTTGCCCATATGTTTGCCACCTGTGATGAGCCGCGTTTTATCGTCTCTGATATCGCCATCGGGGATAAGGCAGGATATCTGCGCTGGCAGATGACAGGGCGATTTAAGGGAAAGCGCGGCAAGCCGTTTTCACTCACCGGAATGTCTGAAATTCATATTGATGCCAACGGGCATATCAGCCAGCATATTGACCATTGGGATAGTGCTAGCCAGTTGTTATCTGACCTGCCCTATATTGGCTGGATAACCCGCCGTATCCTTAAGCTATTCCAGCTTAGTTAAAAGGGAAATTTTGATGGTCAGGATACCGCATGAAAACTGATCAGAACATCACCAACCCAAATGCCCCATTTTGTCAATCGCGCCCGATTGATCATAACCCCATCAGGTTGCAGCATCATAACATCATCAAACCGAATGGCTATTTTCCTTTTGCCAACAGGCAGGGCAAAACGGTATTGCCAGCTTAGGACGTCATCCTCAACCCGGCCTTTTGCCACGCCAATAACACCATCGGCCTTTCCTTGGTAATGGCCATCCTCATATTGAGTGATGACCCATTGGCGTTGTTCAACCTCACCATCATCATAGACAAAATCTTCATCAAGAATAAATCCATCTGCTGATGGGGTGGCGGTAATTGCAACATCAAAACGGCGGCGAATAACCCCTTTGCGATCAAGGAAAACACCTTTGGCTTGAAACCGCCCCTGAAAATAGGCCCTGAATTTATCCATTGAACTTATCCATTGCATTTACCTATGGCGGAAACAAAAGTCGTCATTTCGTGCCCAACACCACGTGTTTGACATCGATATAATTGGTGCGAAACCCACCTTCGCAATAGGCCAGATAAAGTTCCCACATATTTTTGAAATGCTGATCAAATCCCATTTCAGACAGACGCGGCCAAGCGTCAAGAAACCGTTGCCGCCACATTGCCAATGTGCGCGCATAATCCATCCCGAACCCTTCGGCCTGCATCAGACAAAGACCGGCGTTTTCAATAGTAGGGGTTAAGACTTTCATCGCTGGCAACATTCCACCGGGGAAAATATAACGCTGAATAAAATCTGGCCCAGACCGATAATATTCATAAGATTGGTCGTTCATGGTAATCATCTGGATCACAGCCTTGCCATGGGATTTAAGGCATTTGGCAATCTGATCAAAATAAGACGGCCAATAGGCTTCCCCTACCGCTTCGATCATTTCAATGGAAACAACACTGTCAAAGCGCCCATCAAGATCACGATAATCCATCAGTTGAATATCAACCTGATTGGACAGTCCTGCGGCTGAGATGCGGGTTTTGGCGTAATCATACTGTTCTTTTGAAATGGTGATGGCGGTGACTTCGGCGCCATGTTCCTTGGCCGCGTATTCAGCAAATCCACCCCAGCCACAGCCAATTTCAAGCACTCGGCTGCCGGTCTGAATACCTGCCAAAGCCGCAACACGGGCATATTTGTTGCGTTGCGCCGCCTCAAGATCATCACTGTCATTGGTGAACAGCGCGGATGAATACGTCATGGAACGGTCAAGCCATGTGTCATAAAACGCATTCCCAAGATCATAGTGATGAGAAATGTTGCGGCGTGACCCCTCGCGGCTGTTACGGTTGCGGCGATGCTGTAATTTAAGCACTATTTTTCGCAACCAACTAAAGCCTGAACCTTTATCAATCACATCTTGCTGAAGGCTAGCCAATTCAATAACGCGAACAATATCTGGACTGGATAGATATTCCTGCATGAAGGCCTCACAAAACCCCATCTGGGCATGACGAAGAATCATGCTAATCGCACGCTGGTCATGCAATATCAGCTCAGCATCAGGGCCGGGCAAATCACTTGTGAAATGGTGGCGACTACCATCTGGCATGACAAGCTTAAGCGACCCGGCGCGAAGCCGACGGCATAAGGCAAGGAAAAGGGAGCTTCTTATTCTTGTTATCACAATAGGTACTCAAAGATTATTAATGACTAATATTTCATTATTAAGATATTTTTTCACAATCTTCAAATCATCAAAACGCTTAACGCATCCGTTGGCGTGTTCGTGACCACGGGGTATTTGGCGCGTCAGGGCGTGAATGAAATTTGGCGCGCTTGAAATAAAGTTTCAAGGCTTCGATATGAATGGATAACAACGGGCGCATAGGCCACTGTGCCATCAAAAAGAGGTATTTTATCACACTGGCACTGGTCATTGGCTTTAATGCCCCGCGCAAAGTGGCCACTAGGGCCGGCTTGCCATCAATTTTGTAACCGACCATGACCTTCATGTTCTGATCTTGGCATCGCGTCAACAGTTGGTATTCCCCTTTCACCGGAAAGAAGGGCGACACATAAAAACGCTTTTCCACCTGATGAAGGGGATGAATATTGCCATCATGGGTGGCAACATAGCTGTGTTTCTGACCAAAGGTGTTGCTGACCTCATAGACCGTCATCACCACCTTGCCACTGGCATCGCTAGCCTCATAAACCGATAACGGATTAAAAGCCGCGCCAAAGATGCGTGGGAAGGTCAACATCCGTATTCCTGAAATCACGGTATCCGGCAACACATCTGCCGCTAGGGCGCGGATATAGGCATGAAGCGGCATGACATATTTGCCAGCGTGAAAATTAGCACCATAATCCCTTTCATAAAAGGATATGATGTTAAAACGCCCAACCGAAAACAGCCGGCTTTGCTGATTGGCGTCGTCAAGCCGATCCAGATCAATCCAAATGGATAGCCCCTTGCGCTTGAGGAAATGAGACGGCTTGCCATAGCGCATATGGGAAATCAATGATGGTAACAGCATAACCGGCGCCATCATTGAGCTGGCACCTCGCTAAGGCGATCTAAGTCTCTGTCTGTAAAATTAGCTTGGGTGGGGCTGAACCATGGCACATCAAAGCCAAGGGCGCGGGTTACCCGCACCGCCGATACTAGCCCATCTTCGTGAAAGCCATAACCTGTCCATGCCCCACAGAAATATAGCCCATTTTGGCCTTGGATTTCATGAAGGCGCGATTGCGCTGATAAGGCTTTTTGATCAAACACGGGGTGTTCATAGGAAAACTGAGCATGAAACTTATCCTCTGCCACCGCCTCAACAGGGTTAAGGGTGACAAAAAGCGGCTGATCTTTTCTGATATTCTGCAATCGGTTCATCCAGTATGTCACCTGTAGTTGGGTGTCCTGATGCTGATCAGATTGCCCTGATGTCTGATAATTCCACGATGCCCATAAGCGGCGGCGGCGCGGCATATGCCGCGGGTCACTATGCAGAACTGCGATATTAGGCTGAAAATCAAATGCCCCTAAAATATCCTTTTCCTGCGGCGACGCATCATGGATCAAGCCCAAGGATTGATCGGCATGAGCAGCCATAATGACCCGATCATACCATATCTCGCCGTGACCAGCCACCGTCACCATGACCCCGCCATTGTGACGTCTGATGCCTTTGATATGAGATACGTTTCTGATCGGTTTTTTAAGGCGGCGGATAATCTGTTGAACATACTGGCGTGATCCCCCACTGACCGTGCGCCATCTAGGCCGACCAGTGAAATCCATTAACTGGTGGTTATCCATAAAGGCCATAAATGACCGCGCCGGAAAACGTAGCATTGCCTCCGCCGGGCAAGACCAAATCGCCGCCCCAAGAGGCAAGAGATGATAATCAACAAAAGCTTTGCCATATCCCATGCGAGAGATAAACGCCCCTAAGGTTTCATCAGCATAGCCAGCGTCAACCGCCGCCATACCGCGGCGATAAAATTTAACCAAATCGGTAATCATGCGCCAATAGGATGGCGACAACAGATTTGACGGTTGCCCTAAGAGACCGGGAAGTGAGCCTTCATATTCCATTTTGCCGCCGTTAAGAGACAACGCAAAAGACATATCACTTTCTTCGGTGGCAACATCAAGATAATCCAGCATCCCAACCAAATTAGGATAGCGTTTGGGATTAAAGACAATAAACCCCGTATCAACAGGAATTGTCCCAGCTGGGGTTTTGACGTCAACCGTGTTGCTATGACCGCCGATATGTTCAGCTTTTTCATAGACATCAACATCAACATATCGATCAAGAAGAAGCGCAGAGCCAAGGCCGGATATCCCCGTCCCGATGATTGCAATTCTCATTCTATTTGTATTCCCTTCGCCTCAAACCCTTTGCTTACTAACATAGATCATTACAGATGATATCAATATTAGCTGACTTGTTTAATTTGCTCATAAGCATCAAGCGCCCTTTGTCTGGCAACGGGATGATCAATAAGCCGCCAAGGATAATTTTCGCCAAGATGAACCCCTGCGGCGGCGAGCAAAGCAGGCGGGGCCGAGCTAGGGTCAAATAACATATCATCACTCAGGCCTGCTAATTCTGGCACCCAATGCCGAACATAGGCGCCAGCATCAAATTTATTGCCTTGGGTGATCGGGTTAAAGATGCGGAAATAAGGAGATGCATCAGCGCCGCAACCTGCCACCCATTGCCAACCTGCGCTATTAGACGCCAAATCCGCATCAACCAAAGTATCAAAAAACCACGCTTCCCCTTCTTGCCAAGGGATCATCAGATGCTTGGTTAGAAAAGATGCGGTTACCATTCGGATACGGTTATGCATCCATCCTGTCGCGTAAAGTTCACGCATCCCAGCATCAATCAAGGGATAACCTGTCTGGCCTTTCTGCCATGCCGACAGCAAGTCATCATAGTTATCAATCCATGGAAAAGCAGCAAAGTTTTGACGCAAAGGCGCTTTGGGCATATCAGGCAACTGATCTAGCAATTCGTAAGAAAACTCGCGCCAAACGACCTCTGAGATGAAATGTTCTGCCCCTTTATTAGAATCCAATACACAGCGCCGTTCCACCGCATCAAGTATCTGTAACGGTGATATTTCCCCAAAATGCAAATATGGCGACAGCCGTGAGGTTGCCTTTATTGAGGGAAAGTCCCGCAAGGTTTTATAGTCATCAAGATGATCATCCAAGAAATCATCTAGCATAGCCATGGCCTGTGCCTCACCTGGGCGCCAATGCGGCTCTAGTGTTTTGTGCCAACCTATACGGTAATTGATTAGCCCTAATTCATCTACCGATAGACTGTCCGGCCAAGCCACAGGGGCCGCCATATCATGAGGACGCGGACAGATATCCCGGTACCGCCCCAAAGCATAAAGATTTTTCTTAAACGGGGTAAAAACCCGCATCCGTCCCCCTGTTTTTGACAAGGAAGACCCCGGCGGCCATAGCAAAACCCCTTCGCTTTTGTAGAAATGGATATGCGCGGCGGTCAGACGTTTGTGAACCCTCGCCTGCCGATCACGCGCCCATGGTTCATGATGATCATGGCAATAGACAGCCGCGACATCATGCTTTGCCGCCATATCCGCAATCACATCATCTGCTCGTCCATTAGCGATCACTAGCCTTGAGCCTAGGGTTTGCAAATCGGCATCAAGGGCACGTAAAGATTGATCTAGCCACCACTGGCTTGCCCCACCCGGCGCCCATTCACCAGCCGTTTCTCGGTCATAGACATAGAGGGGGATAACGGCATGCCCACTTGCTATCGCCGCCGTTAAGGCCGGATGATCCGCAAGTCTTAAATCCTGATGAAACCAGCACAGTACCGCCGCCATAATCACCTCCTCAATTTTTGTCTTGTAATTGAGAATAGGGGTAACGATAGATCCGGCAAGCGTGACAGAATAATATTTCTGTTTCAGCATCATGAAACCGTCTTAAAACAGGGTCATGCACTGATAATCCGCCAGCATAAGCGCCAAAGGCAGGCATGATCATGCGCCGCCCTGATATCAGAAAACACCGCCCTGAGATGCGTCTCGCTCTTGTTGTTAATCGGATTTTAGGATGATAATGGCCAGATATCTCAACGCCGCCACGCGGCAATCGCCCAGCCTCATGACGAAAGACCAATTTGCCAAGGGTTATCTCATCTCTGGTGGTTCCAGCCAGAAAATCTGGCAAATTAGGGTCATGATTTCCCGTGATCCAGATCACCTGCCGTTCAGCAAGCATCGCGTTAAGCGCGTCTTTATGACGATCAGGCAAGGTATTTGCCATCTGGCTTCGGTGAAAGCTATCACCTAGAAACAGCACCGCCCCCGGCTCATCTCGGTGAATAGCCGCGGTCATATTGTTCAGCGTTGTGTCTGTGTCCATTTCAGGCAAGGGCGCGGTTCCAGCCATGGCCCTACCCTTTTCCAGATGCAAATCAGAAAACACCAATAATTGTTCATGATTGACCAAAAGCGAGCCATCAGCATAAGCCGTAAAATTAACGCCGCCACGGGAAAATTGGTGCTTATCAGTCATCGTCAGATCAACAAATGAGGTTGTAAAGATACAGCATCGCTATCATCTTGCATGACTTCAGACAATAGCTCTTGTTCAAGTTCCGCCAGCGCGTCTTCAACCGCGCTTGAGGTCACCGCCTCACGCCCGACTTCAAGCATTAATGGCAAAGCAAGCGGCGATACACGCGTTAAGTGTTTGACCTTAAGCAAACCTGAAAACCGCGTCAGCAGGTCGGATAGTCGCCGGATATCTGTCAAACCTCGCGCCGCTTCTTGCCGCGTGGCCCTTATCAGAATATGGTCTGGCTGATGGCGCAACAAAACATCGTAAATCAGATCAGAATTAATCGTCATCTGGCGGCCTGTTTTCTTAAGCCCCGGCAACCGTTTTTCCAGAACTCCGGCAATCGTTGCCACCACCCGAAACGCCCGTTTTAGCATAGTGCTTTCTAGCATCCATTCCTCAAGATCATCGCCCATGATATCTGGCGATAACAACATATCCGGATCATCAACCCGTTTCAGTGACCAGATTGCAAGCGCATAATCCGTGGCAACAAATCCTATGGGCTGTAACCGATAGCGTTCCATGCGCCGCGTCAAGAGCATCCCCAATGTTTGATGGGCATTGCGCCCCTCAAACCCATAGATGACCAAATAGAACTTACCGCCACGAGGAAAGGTCTCAACCAAAAGGGTTTCAGCATCAGGCACTAATGATTTGCGTCTCTGCATTTCCACCCATTGCTGTAAATTGCCCGGAAACCCTGCCCAGATCGTATCATCCCCTAACATGGTGCGGATGCGATGAGCCAGATTGCTAGTCAAAGGCAAGCGCCCACCGGCATAAGCAGGGACTTTAGGTTCAGGATCTGTCGCCGTGATAACATCAACACTGCCGCCACGCTTAATACCTTGAAACCGCAAAACCCGGCCTGCGAACATAAAACTGTCGCCGGGGGTGAGGGCATTGATAAAATATTCCTCAATCTCACCTAATCTGCCGACGCCGCGTAAATCCACTTTTAAGGTCTGGGTTTCCACAATTGTTCCGGCATTTAGCCGCCATTGCAAAGCCACTTGGCGGTTAGCCATACGGTAACGCCCATCTTTGCCGGGTTTAAGCTTATGAAACTTCTCATAGGCCCTTAACGCATAGCCGCCTGTGGTTAAGAACACCAGCGTATCGTCAAAATCAGCACGCGATAAATGCCGATAGGGCCATGCCTGCCTGACTTCGTTATAAATATCATCAGCATCAAACGGGGCATTGATCGCAAGGCCAACCAAATGTTGCGCCAAAACATCCAGACCGCCATCATGATCAGGGGCATCATCCAGCAATCCAGCATCAATATCATGCATGACAGCCAGACATTCCAGCACCTCAAATCGGTTGCTAGGGATAAGAACCGCACGGCTGACCTGATCATAACGGTGACCTGACCGCCCGATGCGCTGAACCAGACGTGACGTGCCTTTTGGGGCGCCCACCTGCACCACCAGATCAACATCTGCCCAGTCGATCCCCAAATCAAGAGATGAGGTGGCGATGACCGCGCGCAACTCGCCTCTCGCCATATGGTCTTCGATGCGCTGGCGTTGTTCTTTGGACAATGAGCCATGATGAAGACCAATGGCCAGATTGTCATCATTGATGCGCCAGATATGTTGGAACAGCATTTCCGCCTGTGCCCTTGTGTTCACAAAGACCAATGTGTTGTTGTTTTGGCAGATCATTTGATAGATATCTGCAACGGCATAAAGGGTGGAATGACCAGCCCACGGTATCGCATCAGGTTTGTCATAAAGCGTAATTTCTGATGCTGGGCCGGGGTTAGCGTGGATCACCTGCACCTGATCAGAACTGGGGTCTAGCCATCCACAAAGCCGCAATGGATCAGCAACCGTCGCCGACAGACCAACAACACGCAAGGCAGGTTGAAAACGACGTAACCGCGCTAACGCTAGGGCAAGCTGATCGCCTCTCTTTGTACCGATAAAGGCGTGAAGCTCATCAATAATCACCGTTTGAAGCGTGCCAAAAATGGTTTCAGCTTCATCCCACGCCAACATCAGAGAAAGGGATTCCGGTGTGGTCATCAGCAATTGAGGCGGGTTATCTTTTTGCCGTTGTCGGTCCGCTGGGCTGGTATCACCTGTGCGCACCTCCGCCCTGATCGGCAATCCCATTTCTGTAATCGGCACCATCAGATTGCGTTCGATATCTGTTGCCAGCGCCTTTAATGGGGATAGATAAAGGGTATGAAGCCCCTGATAATCACCAAGACCATCATGATCATGAAGGGCAATCAGACTTGGCAAAAAACCCGCTAAGGTTTTTCCGCCACCAGTCGGGGCAAGCAAAAGACAGGTTTTTTGCCGCGCCGCCGCGTCAAGCATAGCCTGTTGATGCTGATGCAACTGCCAACCGCGCTCGGAAAACCATCTCGCAAATCGGTCCGGCAACGGCCGGGGTTGAAATTGATACCCACTCATCCTTATATCTATGATTAGTTCTATTCCTATTCGTGATGTATGCCTAAAACCGCATATGGTAAGTCTTAACAACAATAAACAGGAAATTTCATAAATGATTGATCTCTATTACTGGCCGACGCCAAATGGTCATAAAATCAGTATCGCACTTGAGGAAATGGGTCTGGAATATACCCTCAAATGCGTCAATATCGGCAAGGGTGATCAGTTCAAACCTGAATTTCTGGCCTTTAGCCCTAATAATCGTATGCCAGCCATCATTGATCATGATACCCCCGATGGCAAACCCCAGACCGTTTTTGAATCTGGCGCTATTTTGCTTTATCTGGCAGAGAAAACAGGTCAGTTTTTATCAACAGACCCTCGCCAACGGATCATTACCATGGAATGGCTAATGTGGCAGATGGGCGGCTTTGGTCCGATGTTGGGGCAAGCCCATCATTTTAATTACTATGCGCCAGAAAAACTGCCCTATGCGATGGAACGATACAGCGCCGAAGCAAATCGCTTATATGGGGTGCTAGAGCGCCGGCTTGCTGACCGTGCCTTTGTCGCTGATGATTACAGCATTGCGGATATGGCTATTTTCCCATGGACGCGCACCTATGAGCGGCAAAATGTGGATATTGACGCCTATCCCAATGTAGCGCGTTGGCGTAGGGAT
>CBFHXL010000009.1:0-61096 GCA_965659785.1 Puniceispirillales bacterium (SeqCode) | reverse complement strand
GTTCTGACCACAGATGGAGACACTGGGGGCGTTGCTGGTGATCTGTTGTCCGAACAGACTAATAGTGATCAGGCAGAGCAAGGTGATGGTGATACCGCCTCGCTTTCTCTATCAGATCCGATGGCGGCAGATATAGCAGCAGAATATCCCCAATTATCAAAAACACTTACCTTTTTTCCGGTTGCCCCTGACTATATTAAACACTTGCCTGATTTACGAATGATGGAGGTCAAAGCACGCAAAGGCTTATTCATTGCCTCTGTTCTGCCCTTAATTTTGCGCGCGAATGAAGAATTGCTGATGCGCCGGGATATGATTAAGCGTGATTATGCTCAAGGTAATGATGCGCGTTTACGGCGCTGGGCAGAGCTTTATTTGATTGATGATGTCGCTGAAACTGATGATTTGGACAACCTCTATGCGGCACTAATGATGCGTGTTGATACGGTGCCTGTGTCTCTTGCTTTGTCGCAAGCGATTGTGGAAAGCGGATGGGGAACATCCCGATTTGCGCGCCAAGGTAATGCTCTGTTCGGGCAATGGGCGTGGTCAGAACATAAGGGTATTAAACCATATGAGCCAAGTGATGATCGTGCTGTTGTTCGGTCCTTCCCCACCCTTTTTGATTCTGTGCGCGCCTATATGCACAACCTCAACACCCATTTTGCTTATGAAGACTGGCGCAATATTCGGGCTCAACATCGCAATATTGATCAAAGCGCATTGGCTTTATTGTTAATTCCGGAACTTGACCGATATGCTGAAAACGGTGAGACCTATATCCTGAAATTGAGCAATATTATCCGCACCAATAACCTGCAATATTATAATGGGGCGCGGCTAGCGGATAAGAATTAACGCTGCTAAAGATAGGCTTATTAATTTAATAAAAATTGCCGCCCCAACCAGCGAAAACGCCCTGTGTCTTTGCCCTCTTCAACCACTGGCATAGTGCAGTTGATACGGCTTCGGGGGGCGGTAATCGGCTGTGGCAGGCGGATTTCAATGCGGCGACCAAGGGGAATGGTTTCCACCCGTCCCATTCCAGAGGCAAAACAAATCAAGCGGCTTAGCGGCTCAACCCCCTCATCTACCGTAAAACCGATAATAGGGGGGTTGGTTTCCAAGATCATTGAAGGATGCGTCATATCAGATAAGGGCAAGGCTTTAGCCTCAACTGCCATGGCCAAACGTTTCGTGTCGCCATAGTATTCGTTAAAGGCAAAGCGCGGCCATTCGTAGCTATCTATGCTAGCATGGGCGACACCGGAAGCTTGGCCAAAGGCGGCTTCAAACCCCATATCTTTAATCATATCCCGCACGGGCAAACTATATTCACCATAAGGGTAAGCAAAAAACACAGGCTCTTCGCCTAGCTCTTGGAGAAATCGGGCTTGGGATGTGATAATTTCCTGCCGTGCGTCCGTAAGGGATAGCTGATGCATATGCGGATGCGAATGAGATTGAGAGCCAATAGTGACACCGGCGGCTTTCATTTCTCTGATCTGATCCCATGAGGCATAGCCCTTTAAGTTGCGATCAATGGCCTTAGTAGCGACAAAAATGGTAAAGGGATAACCATAGGATTGCAGGCGAGGAAAAGCTTCCTCATAAACAGATAAAAAAGCATCATCAATGGTGATGGCGAGTGCCTTATCTGGCAAATCTTCACCAGATTTCAGCTTTGTGACAATCTCAGCCAAAGGCAAAACAACCCAGCCATTTTCTTTTATCGTGGCAAGATGAGCGTCAAACATCTCAAGCGAGATATTGGTAGAAGGCAAGCGCTCCTCACCAAACCGATGATACATGATGATGGTGGCATCATCACTGGCATAGGCGTTTGCTAATGCAAATTCAAACAGCATCACTGGCGCCAATCCCATGATGGTCATCCACTTTATTAGTCTTTTGATTCCGATATGAAATCTAGTCATGGTCACACCTTGCTGTTTTTATGTGATAGATTTAGCATGGTGATAGCAAAAGCATCAATCGGAAAAGGCAAATTAGCATGCTAATCCTTGGTATAGAGGCAAGCGGTAACAGCGCATCAGTTGCGCTAGTTCAGGCGCAAACACCACTGGCCTCTGCCACACGGCATGATCGTCATGGTCACGCTGGCTGGATTACGGAAATGGTTGATGGCGTATTGGCTGAGGCCTCGCACGATGTTTCTGAAATTAGTCATATTGCCGTTGGTTGTGGGCCGGGATCATTTACTGGCATCCGCGTTGGTTTAGCGGCGGCCCATGGATATGCCATCGGTCTTGATATTCCTGTGTTTGGGGTCTCATCGCTGGCAAGCTTGGCTGATGCGGTAGCTAATAATCAGCGTGGGTTAGCGCTTATTGACACTCGCCGCGGCCATATTTTTGCGCAAATGTTTTCTGGTGGTAAAGCCATCACGGAGGTTTATGACGCCCCGCAGGATGAATTGGTGGATCACCTTTCCGCTCATCTCAGTCAAGATGATCATCAGGGTGCGGCAGGGCTTTTTGTTCATGGATTTGCCGCCTCCACCATTGCTGATATTTTGTCTGAACGTGGCCATATGATTGCACAATATCAGGATGCAGACCCTGATGCCATTATGGCGGCAACCATGGTTGCCTCTCGCCTTAAAGATGGGGCAACGGCGGCGGATTTTCCGGCAACACCGCATTATCATTCTTCACCCTTGCTTGGCCCTGCCAAAGCAAAGTCGGGGCACAGTTGATGCAGATCAGATTTAGCATCATGACCGATGCTGACCTTGCGGCTATTGATGCGATCAATGATCATGCGGCGGCACGACTAAAAGGCATGATGGATCAGCCAGCCTTTGCTGGTATCATGGCTTTTCCCATAGCGACGATGACTGATTTGCCTGTTGGCTATATCGCTGGGCTTTCGATCATGGGTGAGGCTGATATTATTGATCTGGCGGTAGGGACAGATTACCGCCGTCAGGGCGTAGCGCGGCAAATGGTCATGCGGTTTTGTGCTGAATATGGACAAGATAAGACCCATCTTGAGGTCGCGGCATCTAATCACGCGGCGCGGCAACTTTATCAGTCACTTGGTTTTATAGAAACAGGACGGCGGCAGGGTTATTATCCATCACAAAAAGGCAAGACCCATGCGGATGATGCGGTGCGTATGACCCGATCTGGACTGACAGGATAATCACCCCATCTTTAGGGATGCGTCTTGACACCTGGTGACGCCATGATAAAGGGATAGCAGACAGGATACTTGTGATGGCCAAAAAGCTTTATATCAAAACCTATGGATGCCAGATGAATGTTTATGACTCGGCACGGATGGCAGACACGCTCTCGCCATTAGGCTATGTTGAGACGTCACATCTGGATGAGGCTGATATGGTGGTTATCAACACTTGCCATATTCGTGAAAAAGCATCGGAAAAGGTATTTTCTGAATTAGGCCGATTGCGGAAAATGAAATCTTCGCGGCAAGAACAAGAAAACCGCGATATGACCATTGCTGTGGCTGGATGCGTTGCTCAGGCGGAAGGTGAAGAAATTGCTCGCCGGGCGCCTTGGGTGGATATGATTGTTGGCCCGCAAGCCTATCACACCTTACCGCAACTGGTGAGCAAGCTTGATCCAGCTTCGCGGCAAGCGGTGATTAATACGGATTTTCCTGTTGAGGATAAGTTTGATTTTCTTCCCGAAGAACATACCCCCCGTGGGCCAGCGGCGTTTTTATCAGTGCAAGAAGGATGCGATAAATTCTGCACATTCTGTGTTGTTCCCTACACCCGTGGAGCTGAGTTTTCGCGCCCTGTCAAAAGCATTATGACAGAGGCAAAGCGCCTGATACATAGCGGAACGGTTGAGCTGAACCTGTTAGGCCAAAATGTTAATGCTTGGCATGGCGAGGCAGAAGATGGCCAGACATGGAGTTTTGGCAGACTGCTTTATGCGCTGGCAGAACTGGATGGCTTAAAACGGATTCGCTACACCACTTCGCACCCTCTGGATATGCATGATGAACTTTATCAGGCTCATGCAGAAATCCCTCAACTCATGCCTTATTTGCATTTGCCAGTGCAATCTGGCTCGGATCGTATTTTATCAGCGATGAACCGGCGCCATGATCGCAACACCTATTTCCGGATCATTGACCGTCTGCGTGACGCGCGGCCTGATTTAGCTGTGAGTGGGGATTTCATTGTTGGCTTTCCGGGGGAAACAGACCGTGATTTTGCCGATACCCTCAATTTAATTGATCAGGTCAATTATGCGTCGGCGTATTCCTTCAAATACAGCCCTCGTCCGGGCACACCTGCAGCTGGCCATGAAGATCAAATTGATGAGGTTGTGAAATCTGAACGCTTGGCGAGCTTGCAACAGTTATTGGCCTCACAACAGCAAATGTTCAATCATTCCAAAGTGGGTGAGGTGATGGATGTTCTGGTTGAAAGACCAGCCAGCCGCGAAGGGCAAAAGGCTGGACGATCCCCATGGATGCAGGCGGTACATTTCAGCGAGAAATCTGGTGAAATTGGTGATATAATACCTGTGAAGATTGTCGCCGCTTATCAGAATAGCCTTGCTGGTGAACGGGTTACCACATCAGAGGCCACCGTGAGAAAAGAGATTGCAGGAACAGACCAGCGTGAAATCAGATAACGATACCAGCGGCCGCATCACTTTAGAATTCGATGATAATCAGGTGCTTCCCCTGCTTTATGGTCATCACAACAGCAATCTGGCCCATATTGAAAAAGAACTTGATGTCAGACTTGATTCCTTCGGAAATATTATCCAAATTTCAGGCCAGCAAGATAATATGGAAACCGCCCGCAACACGCTTGAGGCGCTTTATCAAAGGATGTCCAAGACCGAAAAAGCCATGGAGGCGTCAAAAGGCATGATTGATGATGCGTTAAGATTAGCAAAATCCGAAACCCCCAATGCGATGACCCGTTTTGCAAACAACACTGGCGCCATTACCAGTTGGAAAAAAACCGTCACTGCGAAAAGCAAAACCCAGCAAGATTATGTTGAGGCTATTGACCGCCATGATGTGATTTTTGGGATTGGCCCTGCGGGAACAGGGAAAACTTATCTGGCGGTTGCAAAAGCGGTTGAAGCGTTGAAAGCAAGACAGGTTGAGCGCATCATTTTGTCCCGACCTGCGGTAGAGGCAGGAGAACGATTAGGGTTCTTGCCCGGTGATATGAAGGAAAAGGTAGACCCGTATCTGCGGCCTCTTTATGATGCGCTTTATGATATGATGCCAGCAGATAAAATGGATCGTATGCTTGCGTCAGGTCAGATAGAAATCGCTCCGCTTGCTTTTATGCGCGGCCGAACTCTGGCCCAAGCATTCGTGATTATTGACGAGGCACAAAACACGACTCCGGTTCAGATGAAAATGGTGCTAACCCGACTTGGTGACGATTCTAAAATGGTCATCACAGGGGATTTGGGTCAGGTGGATTTGCCAAGTGGCCAGATTTCAGGACTTGCCGAAGCGGTAGAATTGCTGAATGGTGTAAAAGGGATTGATATTACCACATTTACTGGTGAAGATGTTGTGCGTCATCCGGTTGTTGCTCGCATCTTGACCGCGTATGATAAAAGAGACCAGAAAAAGAAAGCGTGATCCATCAGATGACCAGCACCGCCGAAAGGCAACCGGAAGGCAAAGAAGAAGACGGCGAAGCCGAAAGTTTTGACATTCCGATAGCCACAGGAATATCAGCAGAATTCTCCCTTACAGATCGCAGTTGGAAACCGATGTTTTCCGACTTGCGTAAAGACCATTTGGCAGAAGTCATCCGGCTTGCCTTGATAGAGGGGGCGTTTCATGACAGACCTGTTGAGATTGCAGTCTGTCTTGGTGATGATGATCAGATGGCGCAACTTAATGGACAATTTCGGGATAAAGCTGACCCTACTAATGTGCTGTCATTTCCGGCGGCGGACACAGGCGCGCATCTAGGCGATATTGCTATGGGTTTTGGTGTTGTTGCTCGTGAAGCCAAAGAAAGCGGCAAACCTATCGCTGACCATTTCTTGCATTTATTAGCCCACGGGGTTCTGCATCTTTTGGGTTATGATCATATCACTGATGATGATGCTGAGGATATGGAAAACACGGAACGCCGGATTTTGGCGGCGATTGATATTGCTGATCCTTACCAATCTCAACTTGTGGATGAGGCATAATATCATGGGCTTTTGGCAAAATATTTCCTCAAAATTAAAAACGCTTTTGCCTGGCAATTCAGCGCCGTTAGCGCGAGAAGAAATCACGGAGCTATTGGAAGAATCCATCCGTGATACGGTTAGCTTTGATAGCCATGAAGGCACATTGCTTCAGAATATGCTTGGCTTACGCGATATTACCGCTGTTGATGTTATGGTGCCGCGCGCGGATATTTTTTATGTGGATCGCTCTGATCCTCTGGAACAGGTTATTGAAAAAATGATGGCTGCCGGACATTCGCGCGTGCCTGTGGTTAATGGCAATCTTGATCAGGTGGATGGGATTCTTCATATCAAAGACTTGCTTCGTGTTTTGCATGGCAAGGAATCCGTAGATATTCAACCTCTGTTGCGGCAACCGATTTTTATCTCACCTGCTATGCGTGTGCTGGACTTGCTGCAAGAAATGCGGATAAGGCGGTTGCATCTTGCGCTTGTGGTTGATGAATATGGCGGCACAGACGGCTTGATCACGATTGAAGACCTTGTTGAGGAAATCATTGGTGAGATCAATGATGAGCATGACGAAGATACCTCCCCGGTTTTTGATATTGCCGGGGATGGCACAGCTTTGGCAGAAGCGCGGCTTGAAATCGAAACGCTTGAGGCGGTGGTTGGGCCATTATTAGATGAAGAAAATCATGACGAAATTGACACTGTCGGCGGCTTGGTCATTGCTTTAGCAGGGCGCGTGCCCGGTCGGGGCGAGATTGTGCGCCACCCTTCAGGGCTTGAGTTTGAAATCTTGGACAGCGATCCGCGTCATGTGTCTATGGTCAATATTCGCGGCCTTAATCGTGTTGGCGGCCCGTCGGTATCATGATGATGTTAAGGCGGCCGGTGGTTATCGTGCCTTTAGCGGGGCTATTGGCTAGTCTTGCCTTGCCGCCTATTCACCTCCTTCCGTTTATATTCTTTCTCTCTATTCCTGCGGCCATATTATTAAATGCTGGTCAGAAACGAACGGCTTTCTTTATTGGCTGGGGCACGGGATTTGGCTGGTTCATGGTTTCATTATATTGGATCAGCAACGCTTTAGTGACAGGCGGCTCAGCCTTTTACTGGATGATCCCTTTCGCGGCGGTACTTTTGCCAGCGGGATTAGCGGTGTTCTGGGGGTTAGCTTTTCTCCTCGCCTGGTTAAGCTTTTCCAGCCCTGCCAGTCGTTTAGCCGGATTATGTTTTTGGCTGATGGTAATGGAATGGCTGCGCGGTCATATCTTAACTGGCTTTCCATGGCAGTCGCCGGGCATGGCGTTTGCGTTTTCACCAATAGGATTTGATCTTGCCTCAATCCTTGGTGTTTATGGTTGCGGTGTGGTGGCGATATGGTTTGGGGTATTGCCCTTAATGATTATTTGGCGACATCGGTTTGGGGGATTAACTTTGTTGGCCTCGGCGGCGGCTATCCTTACCATTGCCATCGCGGCGGCGGTGGTAGTATCTGGTCGTCCGCTTGAGGATACGGCGGCAACAGGGCTTCGCCTGAGAATGGTTCAGCCAAGCATCCCTCAACAAGACAAATGGATACCGTCGTTAAGAACAGAACATTTAGACCAGCATATCGCCCTAAGCCTGATGGATCAGCATCTTGCCAATAGTCTCTCTGAAACCCCTGATGCGGAACACGCACCAGATGTGATCGTCTGGGGTGAGGTCAGTTATGCAGGCGTCTTAGAACAGGATTTGCCCCAACTAAGCACAACGTTTCAGGCCGCTAGTCAAATGCGGTCATGGCTCATTCTTGGAAGTCTCTATCGTCAGGACCTCGACACTGGCCCTGCTTATTATAATTCAGCCTTTTTGATGCAACCAGATGCCAGTATCGCTGGCCGCTATGATAAACAGTTTCTCGTGCCGTGGGGGGAATTTGTGCCCTTCCGCCATCTCTTTCCTTTTGTTGATAAGCTGGTCGGCGGTTTGGATTTTTCTGCTGGTTCAGGGCCAGTGCTTTTGCCCCTTCAACGCCAAGATGGTCGTCTTGTTCAGATCGCTCCCCTGATTTGCTATGAGATCATTTATCCTGCCAGCACAAGACAGGCTAGTGATAACGCAGATATACTGGTTAATATCACTAATGATGCGTGGTTCGGAAATAGCATGGGGCCACGCCAACACCTAGCAATGGCAAGGATGCGTTCAGCAGAATTGGGACTGCCTATGGTGCGTGTGGCTACGACAGGGATATCAGCGGTTATCGATCCCTATGGCAAGCTTGTGACAAGCATGGGATATGATGCTAGGGGGTGGCGTGACGCTGTCATAAAAGGCCGAACCCAGACGCTATATTCCCGTTGGGGAGAGTCTGGTTTTCTCTTGCTCTTGATGATGGTTTTAGGTCTTGGTTTTATTTTCCGAGCTAAGCCTATTACATTGGGTTGACGCCATCTTGTCTGTGGCTAGAATGGGTAAAAATTTCAAAAGGACATGACCAATGACCTATCTATTTACAAGCGAATCTGTCTCTGAAGGACATCCTGATAAAGTTTGCGATCGCATCTCTGATGAGGTGGTTGATTTGATGCTCGGTAAAGATAACGAAAGCCGCGTGGCTTGCGAAACCTTTGCCACCACTAACCGAACGATTATTGGCGGTGAGTTTCGGTGTCGTGAAACGTTTGACATGGATGAGGTGATTGCCCTCGCCAGAAAAGCTGTGCGCGATATCGGCTATGAGCAAGATGGCTATCATTGGAAAAATATGATCGTTGAAAACTTCATGCATTCCCAATCTGCCCATATTGCCCAAGGGGTAGATGCCGATGATAACAAAGACGAAGGCGCAGGGGATCAGGGCATCATGTTTGGCTATGCCTGCACCGAAACCGATGTGCTAATGCCAGCACCCATTCTGTATTCGCACCGGATATTGAAATCATTGGCTGAGGCGCGGCATTCGGGGCAAGCGGATATTCTAGGCCCGGATAGCAAATCACAGATCACTTGTGTTTATGAAAATGGTATTCCGACGCGGGCATCAAGCATCGTTGTTTCAACCCAGCATACTGATGGCAGTGAAGATAAAGTCCGCGATTTGGTGCGTGACCATGTGCTTAAAGTGCTCCCTGATGGATGGATGTGCGATGAGGATGAGTTTTATGTTAACCCCACAGGTAAGTTTGTTATTGGTGGGCCTGACGGTGACGCGGGATTAACTGGTCGCAAAATCATTGTTGATACCTACGGCGGTGCTGCCCCACATGGCGGCGGAGCGTTTAGTGGCAAAGACCCAACCAAAGTGGATCGTTCGGCTGCTTATGCGGCGCGTTATCTGGCTAAAAATGTGGTTGCCGCCGGGCTAGCGGATAAATGTGTCATTCAGCTTTCTTATGCTATTGGGGTATCAAAACCCCTATCCGTTTATGTTGACACCATGGGAACAGGTAAGGTTGAAGACAGCCGTTTTGCCGCTATTCTGCCAGAAATTATGGATTTATCGCCTAGAGGGATTCGCCAGACCCTAAAGCTAAACGCACCCATTTATGCCGCAACATCAGCATATGGTCATTTTGGTCGCCACCCTGGTGAGGCTGGCCCCGGGACATTCTCATGGGAAGATACCAACTTGACGGATGCTATTCTGAAAGCGGTTTAACGGTAACGTGTAGCCAAGCATGACGGCAGAAAACAGCAAGCGCCACGTCGCCGAACAGCCCCAATTCTACGGGAGAAGACGCGGCAGAAAACTGCGCCCAGCGCAAGAATTGGCGCTTCAGCAGGGGATGGAGAGCTATGCCCTCACCTCGGCTGATCTGACCGCTTTATCACTTGATCCTCGGCAATGGTTTCCCCAACCCCAGACCAAGATTTGTCTTGAGATTGGTTTTGGCGGGGGTGAGCATCTCGCGGCGCGCGCCTCACAAAACCCTGATTATGGTTTCATTGGTGCTGAACCTTTTATGAATGGCGTGGCTAGCCTGTGCCGTCATATCAAAGACCAACAGCTTGAAAATATCCGCATTTGGAATGATGATGTGCGGCTTTTTCTGCCGCATCTTGCCCCCTCATCATTGGATGCCGTTTATATTTTATTTCCAGACCCATGGCCGAAATCGCGCCATGCGACGCGGCGGATTTTGCAACCGGATATGCTGAATGTCTTATCTGAAAAAATGCGGCCAGGGGCAGAATTGTTGCTTGCCTCTGATGATCCGACAGCAAAATCGTGGTTGTTAGCCACGGCTTGCCGAGATGAACGGTTTGAGTGGCTGGCAAAAGGCCCGTCAGATTGGCGCCAACCACCTGCGGATTGGCCGGGAACACGCTATATGCGAAAGGCGGAAATAGCAGGCAGAACGTCGGTCTGGTTTCGGTTCCGCCGACGCTAAGCGGTAAGGCTTGCGTTTCGCGGCAAAAATAGGTATATCTTGCATCACATTATCAGAAATCAGATGATGGGCCTTCCCCAAAGGAAGTTGCCCATTTTTCTTTGCCTGAATGCATAGGTGTTTTTGTGCAGGTGTTTTTTGTATGGATGTGAGCGGAATAGCTAGGAACGACAGAACAGATGACGGCATCACCGTTAGAGAGCAAAATTGAAACGCTGATCAGCGATTGCATTCATGCGCTGGATTTTGACCTGATCCGCGTTAGCTTTCGGGATCAGGTGTTGCAGATTATGGCTGAGCCAAAAGATCGCAATCTTGAGATGACGGTGGAACATTGCGCCAAAATTTCCCGAAAAGTATCGCAGATTATGGAAGAAGAAGACCCCATCACATCCGAATATCAGCTTGAGGTGACCTCGCCCGGCATCTCGCGTCCTTTGGTTCGCCGTGATGATTATGAGCGCTTTTCTGGTGAGCTGGTCAAGCTAGTCACCAGTGCCTTAATTGATGGTCGGCGCCGGTTTCAAGGCAGGCTTGCTGGCATATCGGATGACGACAAGATACAATTAGATACCAGCTTTGGGCCGGTATCTATCGACTATGGGTTGGTAGAAACCGCCAAACTCGACCCAACCGAAATCATCGAACGGCGGTTAAAGACAAAACAGAAAGGATAAAAGATGGACACATCATCAATCCCAAATGGTGAGTTGCTTCAGGTAGCGGATGTTGTGGCCCGTGAAAAGGCTATTGATCGCGAAGAAGTGCTTGAGGCGATGGAACAAGCCATTCAAAAGGCTGGACGGTCACGCTATGGACAAGATAGAGATATCCGCGCTCATATCGACCGCAAAACAGGAAGCATTATGCTAGAGCGCTTCACGGAGGTGGTGGAAGAGGTTGAAGATGAAGCCACTCAAATCACTTTGGATGAAGCCAAAACACGCGATGCTAGCCTAGAAGTCGGCAGTTTTATCCGTGAAACTCTACCGCCACTGGAATTTGGCCGTATTGCCGCCCAGACAGCGAAACAGGTGATTTCTCAACGTGTACGCGAAGCAGAACGCGCGCGGCAATTTGAAGAATATCGCGGCCGCGAAGGCGAGATTGTTATCGGCACGGTTAAACGCGCAGAAAGCTATATGATCACGGTGGATTTAGGACGTGCCGAAGCGGTGATCCGGCGCGAAGACATGATCCCGAAAGAATTAATCAAACAAGGTGATCGTATTCGCGCCCTGATCAAAGAAGTTCGTGAAGAACCGCGTGGCCCACAGATTTTCCTAACCCGTGCAGGGGATCAATTCATGGCTGCCTTGTTCACCCAAGAAGTGCCAGAGATTTATGACGGGATAATTGAAATCAAAGGGGTTGTGCGTGAACCTGGAAGCCGTGCCAAGATCGCGGTTTATTCACATGATCCAAGCATCCACCCTGTTGGTTCATGCGTGGGTATGCGCGGAAGCCGTGTGCAGGCCGTGGTCAACGAATTACAAGGCGAGAAAATTGAGATCATTCCATGGTCCGAAGATATTGTCACCTTTGCCATTAATGCGCTAGCACCAGCCGAAGTGGCTAAAGTGGTTGTGCATCAGGATGAAGGCCGATTAGAGGTTATTGTTCCGAATGATCAGCTTAGCCTTGCCATTGGTCGGCGTGGTCAAAATGTGCGCCTCGCCTCACAATTAACAGGCTGGTATATTGATATCCTTTCACAATCAGAAGAATATGAACGCTTTCAGGACCGGTCTGAACGGTTCATGGAACAGCTTGATATTGACGATGTGATCGCTAGTTTGCTGGTGGCAGAGGGCTTTGTCAGCATTGAAGATATTGCCGATTCCGAGGTTGAGGAATTGATGGCTATTCAAGGTTTTGATGAAGGCATTGCCGCCGAATTGCGCAACCGTGCCATTGAGTTTGTTGAGCGTGAAAACACGCGCGTGTCTAGCGAAATGGAAGCTTTCAGCATCGCTGATGATCTGAAGGATTTTGCCATGATCACGCCAGTAATGTTGTTGACGCTAGCACAAAATGGCATCTTGACCCTTGATGATCTGGCTGATCTCGACACAGAGGAGCTAACCGGATATCTGGGCGAGCATGGGATCAACAGCGAAGAAAAAGCTGGTGCTATTATCATGGAAGCCCGCAAACATTGGTTTGATGATGAAGATGCGGCTGACAGCGTTGATGACACAACCACGGCAAATGAGGAAAGTGAGTCCGAGGCTGAATAAATCTGCACCCATAAGGAAATGCGTTGTTACTGGCGCTAGTGGCCCATCACAACATCTGATCCGATTCGTTGCTAGCCCTGACGGGGTGGTGTTTCCTGATATTGGCAATCGGCTGGATGGGCGCGGGGCTTGGCTTAAGGCTAGCGGTACGGTCATGGCGCAGGCGGTGAAAGCCAAGAGCCTACAAAAAGCCTTAAAAGCCTCGGCACTGGCAGAGAATTTACCGCATTTGGTAGAAACGCTGTTGGTGGAACGGGTTCAGCATCTGATGGGGTTAGGGCGTCGGGGAGGGTCGGTGATTGGCGGCGCAGGGAAGATTCGTGCCGCCAGTAATGCCGTCGCTATCCTTTTGGTCGCAACAGATGCGTCTGAACGTGAAGCAAGAGGCCTAGCCTCATCTAGCGGAGCAGAAATGACAGTTGGGTGTTTAAGCGGCGAAGAGTTAGGAAAGGTGTTTGGACGACCATCTTTGGCGTTTGCCGCGTGTGTGACAGGAAATCATGGGTTTGCGGCATCTTTAGGTGAAGAATTGGCGCGATTGCAAGGGGTTCGTGAGGCGTAAATCAAGGGAAGATGATAGTCTGAACCTGAGATTTGATGAGCAATCACTTGCCAGAACGGGTAGAGGCGTTGTAAACCATGGCTTGAACGGGCAGTTGGTAGATTTGAAAATGAGAGGATCACATATTCATGAGTGATCAGGACAAAAAGAAAACCTTGAGTTTAGGCGGTGGCCTTGGCGGCGGTAAACTTACCCTTGGGGGTGGAGCAACTGGCGGCGGTACGGCTGCGCGTACCCAAACCGCCAGAAGCAAATCGGCGCGCCCCGTTCAGGTTGAGGTTGTCCGAAACAGAACAGCCAATCGCCGTGCGGCCTCTGCGCCAGCAACCGAAGACGGGAAAACAGCGGCGAATATGGCCCCTGATCAAGCTGGGCTGACCGAAGAAGAACGGGTCGCCAGAAATCGTGCTCTGATCGAAGGCTATAAGCCCAAAACCCCGCCCCCATCCGCCCCATCCCGTGCGACATCAAAACCAAATGAGAGCGAACAGGGCGATCATGAGGGCGCGGCCACAGATGCCGAAGCCCCAGCGCTAAGCCGTCGTGAGCGCGAGATGCAAGAATTGCAAAAGATTGCCGAACAAGAAGAGGCGCGCCGTGCCGAAGAAGCACAGAAGGCGCAGGCATTAAAAGCAACCAAACCTACCGCCGCGCCTCGTGGCCGTGCTGATGCCGCCGTTGAGGAAAGTGAAGCAGATGCAGGCACTGGGCGTTTTTCCGCTCGCCGCAAGGTGGTAGCAGATGTACCAAAACGCACCCCAGCTAAACGCGGTCAGGAACAAGAACGCCGCCGTGGTAAGATCACCATTACCGAAGCGCTGGACGGGGATGAGCGCAGTCGCCAGAGATCATTAGCCTCAGTTCGCCGTGCCCGGGAACGGGAAAAGGCCAGACTGCGTGAAAATTTGAATCAGCCTAGCGTCAAGCAAAGCCGTGAAGTCACTATTCCTGAGGCCATTACCGTTCAGGAGCTTTCCAACCGGATGGCAGAACGCGCCGCCGATGTAATCAAAGAGCTGATGAAGCTTGGCGTCATGGCGACAGTTACACAGACCATTGATGCAGAAACGGCAGAATTGGTAGTGATGGAATTAGGGCATAAGCCTAACCGGGTGTCTGAAGCCGATATTGATTTAACCGAAGATGAAGTGGCAGATGATCCCGCCACCCTTAAGCCGAGACCGCCAGTGGTTACCATCATGGGTCACGTTGATCATGGAAAAACATCACTATTGGATGCGATCCGAAGCACAGATGTGGCGGCTGGAGAATCTGGCGGCATTACCCAGCATATCGGCGCCTATCAGGTGAAGACGAATGCCGGTAATAGCATCACCTTTATTGATACCCCCGGTCACGAGGCGTTCACGGAAATGCGGATGCGCGGCGCCAATATCACAGATATTGTGATCTTGGTGGTGGCCGCGGATGATGGCGTGATGGAACAGACGATTGAGGCTATTAACCATGCCAAAGCGGCAGAATGCCCCATCATTATTGCTGTCAATAAATGTGATAAACCAGAGGCAGATAGCCAAAGGGTGCGAAACGAATTGCTGTCTCACAATATTGTCACTGAGGATTTTGGTGGTGATGTGCTTTGCGTTGATGTGTCAGCGCATACGCGAGCAGGGCTGGATAAGCTGGAAGAAACCATCATGCTACAAGCTGAATTGCTAGAGCTGAAGGCAAACCCAGATCGCGCCGCTGAAGCAGCTGTGATTGAGGCCAAGGTAGAGCGCGGCAGAGGGTCGGTAGCTTCGGTTCTGATTCTCAAAGGCACATTAGAAGTTGGCCAAATCTTTGTTGTGGGTGCAGAAACTGGCCGTGTTCGCGCCATGGTTGATGACCGCGGCAATAATGTTGAGATCGCAAAACCCGGTGATGCGGTAGAAGTGCTAGGTCTTAACGGCACGCCGATGGCTGGTGATCGGCTTTCTGTTGTCGAAAATGAAGCCAGAGCTCGTGAGGTATCCGAATACCGAACTCGTGTCCTGCGTGAGAAAGAGACAACCGCAGGCGCACGCGGTACCGTCGAGCAAATGTTATCAGCGATTGCAAGCGGTGAAGCGATGGAACTTCCGCTTGTCATTAAAACAGATGTTCATGGATCACTGGAAGCGATTAAAGCGGCGTTGGACAAATTGGGGACTGATCAGGTTAAGGCCAGAATCTTATCAGCAGGTGTCGGTGCGATTAGCGAATCTGATATCAGCCTGGCGGCGGCATCTCAAGGTATTGTGCTGGCCTTTAATGTCAGAGCAAACCCACAAGCGCGATCACAAGCTCGCCGTGATGGGGTTGAGATACGGTATCATTCGATCATTTATGAATTGATTGACGATGTCAAAGCCGCCATGAGTGGTCTGCTGTCACCAGAACGGCAAGAAAACTTTATTGGCTACGCTGAGATTCTTGAAGTCTTCAATATCACCAAGGTTGGTAAAATTGCTGGCTGTAAGGTCACCGAAGGCATCATTAAGCGCGGCTGTAAGGTTCGACTATTGCGCGATAATGTGGTGGTGCATGAGGGCAGCCTTAAGACGCTGAAGCGCTTTAAGGATGAAGTCAAAGAGGTTCGTGAAGGCCAAGAATGTGGTATGGCGTTCGAAAACTACAGTGATCTTGTGGCTGGCGATATGATCGAATGCTTTGAGATTGAGGAAATCGCCAGAACACTCTGATCCATAATCTGTCAGGTGTCGTGATGGGAGTGTAGTGATGGGTCGTTCACAATCGTCTGCAAAAACCAAAGGGGCAAAGTCTCAACGACAGTTAAAAGTCGGTGAGGAAATCCGGCATATTCTGTCACAGATTCTGATCCGTGGGGATTTGCATGATCCTGATCTTGATGGGGTTTCGGTGGTGCTTTCTGGCGTATCGTTGAGCCCAGATTTCAGCAATGCTCGGGTTTATTTTACCCCACTTGGCGGCATTAACCCTGAATTGGTATTGGCGGGATTGATGCGTGTTGCGCCTGTGTTGCAACATGAATTATCCAAAAAACTGACCACCAGAAGATGCCCACGGTTGCGCTTTTTGCCTGATACCAGTTTTGAAACCGCGGGCCGGGTGGCGCGATTAATTGATGAAAACCGCCGCCAAGACATCCATGACATGGAAAATCCAGACACAAGCCCAACGGTAAACTCAGATACGGATGAAAACTAAAACGCCAAAACGTCCGATCTCTGGCTGGCTTGCCCTAGATAAGCCTCTTGGCATCACCTCATCACAGGCGGTTGGGGTGTTGCGGCGCGTGTTTCGCCCTCAGAAAATTGGCCATGGCGGCACGCTTGATCCGCTAGCGACGGGTATTCTTCCGATCGCAATGGGTGAGGCTACGAAAACCGTGCCGTATCTGATGGACGCGACTAAGGATTATGATTTTGCCATTCGCTGGGGGGCAGAAACCGATACAGATGACACCGAAGGCAAAGTCACGGTCACATCAGATTATCGCCCGGATGCAGAAGATATTATCAAGGTTCTGGATCAGTTTCGCGGCCGTATCATGCAGGTTCCGCCAAAATATTCAGCGATTAAGCTTGAAGGCCAGAGAGCTTATGATCTGGCCCGGCAAAACAAAGAGGTTGAACTGACCTCAAGGCCAATTGATATCTATAAGCTTGAAATGCTGTCTCACGATAATGGGGAAACGCGCTTTTTGGCAACCACAGGAAAAGGCGCTTATATCCGGTCGCTTGGCCGGGATATTGCAAGAGCATTAGGCGGCGCGGCGCATATTTCCACCTTGCGGCGGAGTAGAGTCGGGCCTTTTGACGAAAAAAAAGCGATTTCGCTAGATTTTCTTGAGGGAATCGCGCATAGTGCCGCCCTTATGAAGACCTTGCTTCCACTGGAATCGGCGCTGGACGACATCCCGGGTCATATTCTTAGTGATGATGAAGCTAAACGGCTGCAACGCGGCCAGCAGATTGACGTCTTATCGGCGCCTAACAACCAAACGCTTCTTGGCACTTACCAAGGCGTTCCCGTTGCCCTGATCCGATGTGAGGAGGGTAAAGGCCAACCGATACGGGTGTTCAATCTGAAGATTGAAGCAATTGATCCAGACAAAGGAGATGGATGATGTCGATTACAAAGAGCCGAAAGGCAGAATTGATTGCCGAATATGGCGGCAACAATAAAGACAGTGGCAACCCTGCGGTTCAGGTCGCTATTTTGACTGAGCGGATTGTCAATCTGACAGAACACATGAAAACCCATAAGCATGATTTCGGGTCACGTCGTGGTCTGTTGACTATGGTTGGTAAGCGCCGCCATTTGCTTGATTATATCAAACGCAGGGATGTGTCTTCTTACCAAGACTTGATCCAAAAATTGGGTCTGCGCCGCTAGGCTTTCCCCTAATACTTAAACCAGTCATCATACTGGTTACCATAAACGTCAAAGATGGCACCGCTTTTCAGGCGGTGTTTTCTTTTGATGCTGAGTTTTCTTGACTTTATCAATGATGTTCACTATTCACGGTCTTACATTGATGAAACCAAGGAAAGGGGCATCAGGATACGCTGATGCCGACGGGGAACGCCCCCGGTGATGCGCGAATACCCAGACAGAACCCTGTTCTGGACCCCATCTCCCCCACCCAAGATTTCATGAATGGTGATGATAACCTGGCCTTATCCCGGAATGGTCCGTGGTGGTCAGATTGATGGAGATAATAAATCAATATGTTTGAAGTATTCAAAAAAGAAATTGAATGGGGTGGCAGAACGCTAACTCTTGAAACTGGCAAGATCGCTCGTCAGGCTGATGGCGCCGTTATGGCAACGCTTGGTGAGACGACCGTACTTTGTACCGCGGTTGCCGCAAGCAGCGCAAAACCAGGGCAGGATTTCTTCCCCTTGACTGTTAATTATCAGGAAAAGACCTTTGCCGCAGGGAAAATCCCCGGCGGGTTTTTTAAGCGTGAAGGCCGTCCAAGCGAAAAAGAAACCTTGACCTCACGTCTGATTGACCGCCCGATCCGCCCCTTGTTCCCAGCAGGGTTCAAGTGTGAAACACAAGTCATTACAACCGTGCTGTCGCATGATATGGAAAATGATCCTGATATCGTGGCGATGATCGGGGCTTCTGCGGCTCTGACAATCTCAGGTATTCCGTTCTTCGGCCCGATTGGCGCTGCTCGCGTAGGGATGATTGATGGTGAGTATGTTCTCAACCCACCGCTTTCGCAAATGAAAGAAAGCAACCTTGATCTGGTTGTTGCTGGCACGCGCGAAGGGGTGTTGATGGTCGAATCTGAAGCCAGTGAGCTTGATGAAAAAACAATGCTTGGGGCGGTGAACTTTGGTCATGAGGGTATGCAGGTGGTCATTGATGCGATTATCTCGCTTGCCGAAGCCGCGGCGAAAGACCCTCGGCCTCTGCCAGAAGAGCCAGCAGAAGCAGAAGCGATCAGCAAGGCATTTAAGAGCTTCGGTAAAAAACTGGCTGATGCTTATAAAATTGCTGATAAGACCAGCCGTCAGGCAGCTATTGCAGAAATCAAAGCAGAAGCCATGTCCAAACTGGATGAGGGCACGGAAACCGTTTTGGCAATGGATCTCTTCAAGAAGCTTGAGGCAGACACCGTACGCGGTGCCATTTTGAAAACCAGCAAGCGTATTGATGGCCGTGATCTTTCTACGGTACGTCCGATTGTAGCTGAAGTAGGTGTGTTACCGCGCACCCATGGGTCCGCCTTGTTCACCCGCGGCGAAACACAGGCTCTTGCCGTTGCCACTTTGGGCACAGGACAGGATGAGCAAATCATTGATGCGCTTGAAGGCGAATACCGTCAGGATTTTATGCTGCATTATAATTTCCCTCCATATTCTGTGGGTGAGGCTGGCCGTGTTGGCTCGCCCGGACGCAGAGAGGTTGGTCATGGTAAATTGGCTTGGCGCGCAGTTAATCCAGTGCGTCCGCCACGGGATGAGTTCCCTTACACAGTGCGTGTTGTGTCTGAGGTAACCGAATCCAATGGCTCATCTTCTATGGCTACGGTTTGCGGTACGTCACTGGCGATGATGGATGCTGGTGTGCCTTTACCGCGTCCAGTGGCAGGGATTGCTATGGGATTGATTAAAGAAGGTGATAAGTTCGCTGTTCTCTCAGATATCCTTGGTGACGAAGATCATCTTGGTGATATGGACTTTAAGGTGGCTGGAACATCAGAGGGCATTACCGCCCTGCAAATGGATATCAAGATCACCTCCATTACCCCAGCGATCATGGAACAGGCGCTTGATCAAGCCAAGGGTGGGCGGTTGCACATTCTGGATGAAATGAACAAAGCGCTTGGTCATGCCCGGGATTCTCTGGCGGATACCGCGCCAAAGATCACGACGATGACCATTCCCGTGGACAAAATCCGCGATATCATTGGCCCTGGCGGTAAGATGATCCGTGAGATTTGTGAAACCACTGGCGCTAAGATTGATATTGAAGATGACGGCACAGTTAGGATTGCGGCATCTGATACCGCGTCTGGTGAAGCCGCTTATAAGCGTATCCACGATATTGTTGCCGAACCTGAACTCAATGTCATTTATGATGGCAAAGTGGTGAAGACGGTCGATTTTGGTGCCTTTGTCAATTTCATGGGCGCTCGTGACGGTCTGGTTCACATTTCTGAATTGCAAGAAGGCCGTACTGGAAAAACCACCGATGTCGTTGAAGAAGGCGATATGGTTAAGGTGAAAGTGATCGGGTTTGATGACCGCGGCAAGATTAAGTTGTCAATGAAGCGCGTTAATCAGGAAACAGGCGAAGATCTCGACGCCTAAAGGCGAATTGTCTAAACATAAATAAAAGCGGGGCCTTATGCCCCGCTTTTTTATTAGCGTTATTCTGCCTCTGCCGTGGGAACACCAATATGATGATATCCGCCATCAACATAATGCACTTCCCCGGTAACGCCAGATGACAAATCAGAGGCAAAATAAAGCCCGGTGCGACCAACCTCATCCATATCGGGGTTTTTCTTTAGGGGGGATTGGCTTTCGCTATGGCGGAACACATGACGGGCACCACTGATGGCGGCGCCAGCAAGGGTTTTAACAGGACCAGCCGAAATGGCATTGACCCGAATGTTATGCTGACCCAAATCAACGGCCAGATAGCGAACTGATGCCTCAAGCGCGGCTTTGGCAACCCCCATCACGTTATAATTTGGGGTAATGCGATTAGCGCCAAGATAAGTCAAGGTTGTCATAGAGCCGCCATTTTCCTGCATCATCGGCAGCATGGCGCGAGCCAATTCAGTCATGGAATAGCAGGAAATCAACATCGCGTTGTTAAAATTATCACGCGAGGTATTAAGATATGGCCCACGCAATTCAGACTTATCCGCAAAGGCGATAGCATGAACAACAAAATCAACCTGCCCCCATGTCTTTTGCAGGGTGGCGGCCATGTCATCAATGCCTCCTTCTGCGCCAACATCACATGGCAGGGTCAGATCAGAGCCAAGGCTTTCGGCGAGAGGAATGACGCGCTTAGCTAGCATTTCATTTTGGTATGTTAGTGCAAGGGATGCCCCGGCTTCGGCGCAAGCCTTTGCGATGCCATAGGCAATGGAGTGGTCATTAGCCACGCCCATAATAAGTCCACGTTTTCCAGCTAAAAGGGTCATACTATTCTCATTTCATCTGCTTTGCGTTCACTGATGCCGCATAATGGCAAGGGTGGAATTGGTGCCGCCAAAGCCAAACGAATTGCTGATCGCCAGATTGATCTGATGATCAATGCTTTGGGCAACCACAGGAATATCACCAATGCCCTCATCAGGGGTATTCAGGTTTGCATTGCCCGCAATAAAGCCATCGCGCATCATCAGCAGGGTATAAATCACTTCTTGAACACCTGTCGCACCAAGCGAATGTCCGGTGAGGGATTTGGTGGACGAAACATGAGGCAAATATCCAGCAGGGGAAAACACCTCATGGATAGCTTCCAGTTCTTTGATATCCCCAACGGGTGTACTGGTGCCATGGGTGTTGATGTAATCAACCTTCTGGTCAATTCCGTTGCCGCCATATCCGGCGAGGGCTAGTTGCATACATCTTACCGCGCCTTCGCCAGAAGGGGCAACCATATCATGCCCATCCGAATTCGCCCCAGAGCCAACAATCTCACCATAGATTTTTGCCCCTCGTGCAAGAGCGCGGTCACGATCTTCTAGCACCACCATACCGCCACCGCCGGCGATAACAAATCCGTCACGATCCTTATCATAGGGGCGTGATGCCGCCTCAGGGGTATCGTTGAATGACGACGACATCGCACCCATCGCATCAAAAAGAACGGACAGCGTCCAATGCAATTCCTCACCACCGCCAGCAAAAACGATATCCTGCTGACCATAGCGGATGGCATCTGCACCAGCAGAAATGCAATGTGCACTGGTTGAACAAGCTGAAGAGATTGAATAATTCAGCCCTTTAATTTCAAAGAACGTGGCAATACAGGCAGAGACCGTTGAAGACATACAGCGTGGCACCATATAAGGGCCAATGCGCTTAGGGCCTTTTTCCCGGGTGATATCCGCGGCCTGCATCAGATTATAGGTTGATGGCCCACCTGATCCTGCAATCATGCCTGAACGCGGATGAGAAACCTCATGCGGCTCTAGCCCGGCATCGGCAATGGCTTGCTGCATAGCAAGCACAGCATAAGCTGCTCCATCGCCCATAAACCGCATTTGTTTACGATCAATGTGGTCTTCGAGATTGATTTTAACCGTTCCATGAATCTGGCTACGAAACCCAAGTTCCGCATATTCTGGCGCAGCAACAATCCCTGACCGCCCAAGGCGCAAAGATTCCGACACCTCGTCTGCTGATGTGCCGATGGATGAGGTGATCCCAATTCCTGTTATGACAACGCGTCGCATATCATTCCTTTAATTGTCTTCAATGGTTATGCCGATATGGCTTTTGTTTTGGTCTTATATCCCTAACGTGACGTTAGGCCTTGGCATCATCCTTGAACAACCCTACTCGGATATCATTAGCGGAAAACACCGATACACCGTCGCAAAGCACCTCACCATTAGCAATCCCTAAAACCAGTTTGCGCATAATGAGTCGTTGGATATCCAGCTTAAAGGTCAGCTTTTTTGCGGATGGTTGCACTTGGCCGGTGAACTTAACCTCACCAACAGAAATCGCGCGACCGCGCCCTTCACCGCCCATCCAGCCAAGGAAAAATCCAACCAACTGCCACAACCCGTCCATGCCTAGGCATCCCGGCATGACCGGATCACCGACAAAATGACAATCAAAAAACCAGCGGTCCGGGGTGATTTCAAACTCTGCTTCAATTTCACCAAGCCCTTTGCTGCCACCATCATCATTAATGACCGTGATGCGATCCATCATCAGCATGGGCGGCATGGGAAGTTGTGGATTGCCGGGGCCAAACATCTCACCCTTGGCGCAGGTAATAAGCTCATCATAGGTGAAATGATTTTTCTTGTCTGTCATAATGCTTCCCATCATTGTTTGCATCCCTAGAATAGAGGAAAAAGCCCTGCTTTCACAAATGCATTTTGCATAACTTGACTTTATTATTGCAAATTTCTATGTAAAATGAGGAAAAGGCAGAAATATGATAACTTCTCAGACAACAGAATTGCTTCGCCAGCATGGGTTAAGGCCAACACGCCAACGCATTGCTTTGGCGTCTTTGCTGTTTGATGGTTATCCTCGTCATGTTACTGCGGAAAGTTTGAAAGAACAGGTTAAGGCGTCCGGCATCAAATTGTCTCTGGCGACCATTTATAACACTCTGCATCAATTTACCGCCGCGGGTCTCCTCAAAGAGATAAAGGGTATTAGTGATGTCACATGGTTTGATACCAATATCAACAGTCATCATCACTTTTGGGATACTACGAATAACCATCTGATTGATATTCCGGCCTCATCTATCACCATCAGCAATTTGCCCAAAACCCCAGCAGGTAAAGTCATTAATGGTGTTGAGGTGATTGTCCGTCTAACGGATGGCTAAATCGCCATTATTTATTAAAACCATTCTAATCTACTTGAATCTTGCGCAGAAATAACAATATAATTTTATAGTAAGTTAACGTATTTCTGTTGCGTCAATTCATCGCCAATTGGAGAATATAAATGAATGAAATGAGCAAATGTCCTGTCATGCATGGCAGCCATACCACCCCAAGTTCCGGAACCAAAAACCAAGACTGGTGGCCTAATCAGTTGAATCTGGATATTCTGCGTCAGCATGATCGCAAATCCAATCCCCTTGCCTCTGATTTCGATTATCGCAAAGCGGTAAAATCGCTAGATGTTAAGGCGGTTAAAGCAGACCTTGAAAAGCTGATGACCAATTCTCAAGAATGGTGGCCTGCGGATTATGGGCATTATGGCCCGTTTTTCATTCGCATGACTTGGCACGCTGCCGGAACATATCGGACAGGTGATGGCCGTGGCGGCGGCGGTACTGGCGCTCAGCGATTTGCCCCGCTCAATTCATGGCCAGATAACGGAAATCTGGATAAAGCGCGTCGTCTGTTATGGCCAATTAAGCAAAAATACGGCAACAAGCTGTCATGGGCAGATTTGCTTATTATGGCTGGCAATGTGGCGATTACCTCTATGGGTGGCCCTAATCATGGCACTGCCCTTGGTCGTGAAGATATTTGGCATCCCGAAAAAGATATTTATTGGGGGGCTGAAGATGAATGGTTAGGGGATAAGCGTTATGACGGCACACGTCAGGACCTTGAAAACCCTCTCGCGGCGGTTCAGATGGGGCTAATTTATGTTAATCCCGAAGGCCCTAACGGCAATCCTGACCCGCTTCTGTCTGCGCAAGATATTCGTGAGACGTTTGCCCGGATGGCGATGAATGATGAAGAAACCTTTGCCCTGACCGCTGGTGGTCACACCTTTGGTAAGGCGCATGGTAATGGTCCAGCAGACGCGGTTGGCGCTGAACCTGAAGGCGCTCCTATCGAGGCTCAAGGATTTGGCTGGGCAAGCACCCATGCTTCCGGCAAAGGCGTTGATACCATCACCAGTGGGATCGAAGGCCCTTGGACAACCAATCCTATCCAATGGGATATGGGGTATTTGGAATTGCTCTATCATAACGAATGGGAGCTGACGAAAAGCCCTGCTGGTGCGCATATCTGGCATCCCGTCAATCTGGATGAAAAATATATGGCACCTGAGGTCGACGGTAGCGGCAAGAAAGTCATGCCAATGATGACCACCGCTGATATGGCCATGAAGATGGACCCAGCGTATCGGGCGATTGGTGAGCGCTTCCTCAAAGATCCAGAAGCCTTTGGTGAGGCCTTTGCAAGAGCATGGTTCAAACTGCTTCATCGTGATATGGGGCCAAAGTCTAACTATGTCACCGGGGATTACCCTGACGCTGAATATATCTGGCAAGACCCTATTCCTGCTGGTAAGACCTTGAGCGATGCAGAGGTCAGCAATATTAAGGATCAGATTGCGTCTTCGGGGCTTTCTGTTCAGGAAATGGTAGAAACCGCGTGGGCATCAGCCTCAACATATAGAGACTCTGATAAACGCGGCGGTGCTAATGGTGCTCGCATCAGACTTGCCCCACAAAAAGGCTGGGCAGCGAACAACCCGGCTCAACTGGCTAAAGTGCTGAATGTCTACGCAGGGATTGCCGATGCCACCGGGGCTAGCATGGCTGATATCATTGTTCTTGGCGGTGCCGCTGGTATCGAAAAGGCATCTCAGGCAAGCGTTCCCGTTACCACTGGACGCGGCGATGCTACTCAAGACCAAACGGATTTGGACTCATTTGCTGTGCTTGAGCCTAGAGCTGATGGTTTCCGCAACTATATCGAAAAAGAGTTTGCGGTTAGCCCAGAGGAGATGATGCTTGATAAAGCTCAGCTTCTGGGTCTGACACCAGCAGAAATGACCGTGCTTGTAGGCGGTTTGCGTTCTCTTGGTATCAGCGCCACTGGCGATGGTGTTTGGGGTGACGGCAACAGCCTTGATAACGGCTGGTTCAAAACCCTCTTGGATATGGGTGTGGCTTGGAAATCTACAGGCTTTAACAGCTATCAGGCCGAAGACCGCGCCACAGGTAACCCTGTGCGCAAAGCAAGCCGAATTGATTTGGTTTTTGGTAGCAATTCTGAACTTCGCGCTATCGCCGAGGTTTATGCCCAAGACGACAATCAAGACAAATTCATCAGCGATTTCATTGCTGCTTGGAATAAGGTGATGAATGCGGATCGTTTTGATCTGATGTAATCAGTCTATGATGGAAAATACAAATGGCGCATCTTTCGGGATGCGCCATTTTTCGTGGCTAACGGTTCTGGTGAAGTCAGCTTAAAAAGCCTCGTCACTAAACACGCCCCAAAGATAGCGTTTTTGGATCCAGCCGCGTTGCCGAGCGGATTCAATTCGGCACCAGTCAGCATCACAGACAAGCAATTCCACAACCGCGCCCTTTTCAGCTAAAGCAACAACAGGCGACGACGCAGCGTCGTTTTCCAAAACATTTACACCACTGGCGGTCACCATGGCCATACGTTTTAGAGATAAGGTAGAGGAATGCATCCAGCCCTTTGTTCCGTCTAAATCCACGACCTCACGCCAGACATCAAACTCACGCACCACTTTAAGAGGCATCCCCTCGCGCTGATAGACATAGGTGATGGGATATTTCATGCCCGGGCCAGTGCGCATATGCACCTTATCGGATTTCAGAGTCATAAACCGCGGCAAAGGTTGTCCTGTGCCTTGGATTGTAATGCGCGCCTCTTGGGCTTTAGCAGAAGTTATCGGCAAAGCGATGCTGCTGATGCCTATAAATAGCCCAAGCCAAAGGCTGATTGATATTCCTATCCCTGTTTTCAAGACACCATCCCCATCTCATGGTTTTTACCCTTATCATGTGATAATCGGAACAACCCATATGATCAAGACGAAAGCATATAATTAAACAACGGATTGTTATCAGGCTTTGCCTCAACCTTTTACAATGCTATTGTGGGGGAAATGGGGTTGCTAGAGGAACAGGCGATAATGGCACGTCAAGAACAAATGGTAATTTTAACACGCAAATTGCCGGACAATGTCGAAACCCGGATGCGTGAGCTGTTTAATGCTGAACTCAATCAGACCGATGTTCCTCTGGATCGGGGGCAATTAATTGACGCGGTGGAAAGGGCTCATGTTCTGGTTCCTACCGTAACAGACCGCATTGATGCGGATATCATTGCCGCCGCGGGCCCACAGTTAAAATTAATCGCGTCCTTTGGCACAGGGGTTGATCATATTGATCTGAAAGCGGCACGAAGAGCCGGCATCATTGTTACCAACACCCCCGGCGTATTGACCGAAGACACCGCAGATGTTGTGATGTCGCTGATCCTTTCTGTTCCCAGACGTTTAGCCGAAGGCGATGCCTTGGTGCGAGGCGGGGAATGGAATGGCTGGGCTCCTACGGGTATGCTTGGTCACCGGATTAATGGCAAACGGCTCGGTATTATTGGGCTTGGCCGGATTGGTCAGGCGGTGGCGCGCCGCGCCCGTGGGTTTGGGATGTCTATTCATTATCATAACCGTCATGCCGTGCATCCGGAGATTGAACAGGAATTAGAGGCTACCTACTGGAAAGATTTGGATCAGATGTTGTCTCGGATGGATATTATTTCCATTAACTGCCCTTATACTTCGGCAACTCATCATCTGTTGTCGCGGCAACGGCTAGAAAAAATGCCAAGCCATGCGTATTTGGTGAACGCGGCTCGTGGCGGTATCGTTGATGAAGAAGCCCTGACCGATTTATTAGCTAATAACCAGATCGCTGGCGCAGGGCTGGATGTTTATGAAAATGAACCTAAAGTCACGGAAAAGCTGCTGGCGATGCGCAATGTTGTGTTGTTGCCGCATATTGGTTCAGCCACCATTGAGGGTCGGTTGAGCATGGGCGACAAAGTCATCATTAATATCAAGACGTTCCTTGATGGCCATTCCCCACCAGACCGGGTCATTGATGGCATGATCTAGCCCCCGCACACAGGACAATCTGATCGTTTTTTCACATTGATGGTCTGCATAAAGTGATCTTTTCCGTCATATAGCATGAGCTTGCCGCATAAATCTGATCCAAAGGGCTGATCTGGCCTAACGCTTTGTCTGATGACCTCCATCGCCATCAGGCTTCCCATGACGCCAGTAATAGGGCCTAGGATGCCGACCTCTGAGCATCGCGGCAATTGGCTTGTTGACTGGATATCCGGAAAGAGACAAGTAAAACATGGTGAGGCGTGATCAATTCCTGATCGGAAACTTGATAACTGGCCTTCCATTCGGGTGGCGCCGCCAAAGACCATGGTAGCGCCGTTCTGATGGCAAAGGCGATTAATCATCACTCGCGTTTCTGCCTGATCCGTGGCATCAGCAACAATCAACCCCGGGGTGATAATCTCATCAGCCCGTGTCGCATCCAGCCATTCGTCTCGCGCGATCATATGAACAGAAGGATTGATCCGGCAGGCAAAGGCGGCGGCGGTGCTGGCCTTGGGTTTGCCGATATCATCGGTGGCAAAACAAATCTGACGGTTGAGGTTTGTGATGTCAACATGATCGCCGTCAATGACGGTGATATGCCCGACCCCTGCGGCAGCAAGATAAAGCAAAAGCGGCGCCCCTAACCCACCTGCCCCGATCACTAAAACCGAGGTCGCTGCTAGTTTTTCCTGATGGGCTTCGTCCACGCCACTAAGAATAAGCTGACGGGCATAACGGGCCAGATCATCATCATGTAATGCCATATCTTATCCTTGTCCTTGTCTTTATCCTTATTGATTATCTTTACGGTTTGTCTGTTCCTGTTCCGGTTGAGCCAAAACCGCCAGCCCCCCGGTTGGTATCATCCAGCGTATCCACCTCAGCTATGACGGCTTGCACCACAGGCGCAATCACCAGTTGCGCTATGCGCATACCGCGGTGAATGACGACAGGCTCTGACCCCAGATGAATGAGCAAGACCATGACTTCCCCTCGGTAATCAGCATCAATGGTTCCGGGGGCATTGGCAATGGTGATGCCGTGATGCCGTGCCAGACCAGATCGAGGGCGGACTTGGCCTTCATATCCATCAGGTATCGCCATAGTAAGGCCGGTTGCTATAGCTAACCGTTGACCTGGGGATATGGTGATATCCGCATCAATCGCCGCCAGCAAATCCATTCCGGCGGCAGACGTGGTTTGATACGCAGGCAAATCTAGCCCGTGATAATGAGGTAGCGGCATGATCGGTAAGATGGGGGCTTTTCCTGTCATCGGTTAAACTCCTTAGCGATACGGTCAATAAGATGAGCGGCAATCTCTTGTTTGCTGGCTTCGGGCCATGCTTCATTGCCCATTTCTGTAATCAAATGCACCAGATTATTGTCACTGCCAAAGACAGGCGCATCCGCTTGCCCAACATCATTAGCAAGCATCCAATCTGCCCCTTTTCGCAGCCGCTTTGCCATAGCATAATCAACCGTATGTTGGGTTTCTGCGGCAAAGCCGATGACGAGCTTTGGCCGCATTTGGTGATGACAGATGGTGGCAAGAATATCAGGGTTTTGCCGTAAGGTTAATGTTGGTGCGCTACCATCATCAGGTTTTTTTATTTTTTGAGTGCTTTCATTGGCAACGGAAAAATCCCCAACCGCGGCAGCGCAGATAGCGATATCTGATGGCAGAGCCGCTAACGCCGCGGTTTCCATCTCGCGTGCGGTTCTTACAGATACCACTGCGACTCCTCTAGGTGGCGGCTCATCAACCGGGCCGGAAATTAAGGTGACCATTGCCCCCTCACGAGCTAGGGCGGCGGCAATGGCGTGCCCTTGTTTGCCAGAAGAATAGTTGGCAATATAACGCACCGCATCAATAGGTTCATGGGTTGGGCCAGAGGTCACCAAGGCTTTCATGCCATTAAGCCGCCCCTTACCAGGGAGAAGCTGTTCCGTTGCCGTGATGATATCATGAGGGTCTGATAATCGTCCGGCCCCATCCTCACCGCACGCGGTATCGCCACTAGCAGGGCCAACAAAGCGGATACCGCGTTGCTGAAGAATTGTTTTGTTGGTCTGGGTGGCAGGATTTGCCCACATAAAAGGGTTCATCGCCGGGGCAATTAAGACAGGTGCGCCTGTTGCCAGCAAAACTGTCGTTGCCAGATCATCGGCAAGGCCATGCGCCATTTTCGCCATCAGATTTGCCGTGGCAGGGGCAACAACCACAACATCCGCCTCACGGGCGAGCCGGATATGCCCCATTTCGGCCTCATCCGTTAAGGAAAACAACTCATGATAGGTGGTATTCCCACTCAAAGCGGAAACCGATAGAGGCGTGATAAATTGCTGGGCTGAAGCGGTCATCACCACCCGAACATTCCATTGGCGATCACGCATCCGGCGGATGATTTCAAGCGCTTTATAAGCGGCTATTCCGCCACTGATAATCAAAAGAATGGTGGGCATTCGGGTAAGCTTGGATAAGGCGGAGGGGTCAGAGATCACGCTCATGCTGGCATCAGGGCCGGTATCAGGGCCAGCATCAGGCACTTTGCCAGATGGCGGCGTGTCTTGGCCATCAAAGGCAAGGGTTTCCGGATCAACCATAATTCCGCGCGCTTTCAGCGCCTGCCACACCCGCACACGGGCATATTCGGGAAATTGCCCCCGGGCGCGATAATTGCTAACCGCGCTAGGACCAACCCCAAGCAAGGCCTGAACCTGTGTCGCGCCGCCCAAAGCTTCAATAATGGCGTCAATGCTCATTTTTTTAATAAAGCCTATCTTTAATTCACAGTTTGTGAAAACAAAATATCACAAAGTTCACAAATTGTAAAATTAAGCGGACAGATATTCATCTTTCCCAAGGTCTCTGACCATTTCAACCATCATGTCATCAGACAAATGGTCCATTTCTACAAAAAGAGGCAAAAAGGGCAGAGCTGAGCCTAGAAGTTGCGCCATTTCGGCACTAAACAGGGAAAACATATCGGTTTCTGGGTCTAATTGCTGAAGAACGCCCTCTAGGGTGAGCAAAGTCTTATGAAGCATTGGCCATGCTGGGGTGAACTGAATATGACATTGTTCCATCACCAGCATGAGTGCCTTAAGACGGCTGGTCAGGTGAGGCAGCGCCAGTGCCGATTTGATGCCGCGGCTCAACCTCGCCATATCCGCCATGCTCATATCATCAGGGATTTGCCCAGCCTGCGTATGAAGCGCGATAAGGCTATCAATGCACCCAGCCTTGATCGCCGCCATGATGGCTAGCATATGTCTTCGGTCAGCGGCATTGAGCCAGCCCATCACGCCAAAATCAAACAGGATAATCCGCCCATCACGGGCAATGTGAATATTCCCCGGATGGGGGTCAGCGTGAAAACAGCCATGAATGAACATATCCTTGAAAAACAACGCCGCCAGCCGTTGTGCGATGCGCCGAGGGCAATGCCCCATCTGCTGAATACGGGCTATGGCATCAATGCGCACAGCGTCAAGCCGTGTCATGACCAGCGTGTTTGCATCGGTGGCCTTCCAATCTACCATTGGAACCGCAAGGCTAGAACGGTCTGGATGGGTGACATGAAAGCGCGCTAGATTGGCGGCTTCAAGACGGAGGTCTGTTTCTTTGAGGATAAGGGGGGTGAGGCCTTGGAGCATATCAGCTAACGCCACCGCGCGCAGCATGGGAAACCATCTTTGCCCTAACTGACAGCACGTCTGCACAACCGAAAGATCACACAGCAATTGGTTACGAACACATGGCCGAAGCCGCTTAACCACCATGGCGCGGCCATTATTATCAGTTGCCGCATAAACCACCGCAACTGACCCACTGGCGAGGGGGTGCGGCTGAATATCCGAGAAACGAGGGCTTAAACCCCCACAAAGGTCAGTGACCATATGTTCAAAATCAAAGCGTGAAAGCGGCGGCAAATTATCATGCAGACAGGCGAGGCGTTGGCATAAGGACGGGCTGATAAGATCAGGACGAGAGGCAAGGATTTGCCCGCATTTAACAAAACCGGGGCCGAGTTTCCAAAGCCGTTTCGGCACCTCATCCCAAATCGCCTGACGGCGATAAGAAAAGAGCAGATCACAGCAAAGCCAAAACCGCCGCCGCCACCGATAAGGAGACCCCACAGGCGGCGCAAGATGCGACAGCACGCCTAGCCGTAAGGCGAGAAACCCTAAGCGGAAAAGCCGAACATAACGGCGTATCATAACGCCGCTTTCCAGCCACAATGGATAGCCGCAATACCGCCACTAAGATCACGATGACGAATACGGGCAAAACCAGCGGCACCCATCATAGCGGCAAGGGTTTCTTGGTCAGGAAAACGTTTGATCGATTCGACCAGATACCGATAAGACGCCGCATCACGGGCAATAATGGCGCCAATGCCGGGAAGAAGTTCAGACCATAGACCATATAAAGCTGATAAAGAGCGCTGGCGGACATGGCTAAACTCAAGACAGAAAAACCGGCCAGACGGTTTAAGCACACGGTGCGCTTCGGCAAGGGCCGCGTTGCGGTCTGTGACATTTCTTAACCCAAAGGAGATGGTCATAACATCGGCAGAGGCATCAGGAAAAGGAAGCTTGCTTGCATCACCAGCAACCCAATGGAGCTGATCTTGATAGGGGCGCATCAAAGGCCGTTCCCTGCCTGCGTGCATCATCGCCGGATTAACATCACAGATGACGGCGCTTCCCCCCCCACGAGACAGAAACCGGGCCGCAATATCGCCAGTTCCCCCAGCCAGGTCAATAAGCCGATGGCCAGGTTCTGGTGATATCAAATTGATCAGGCTATCTTTCCAAAGCCGGTGGATGCCCAGACTCATGACATCATTCATAACATCATAAGACGACGCCACAGAACGAAAGACATCGTTAACGCGTTGCTGTTTTTGGGTGGTTGGAATAAGCTCATGACCGAAATCAATCAGGTCTTGCGGTTCAGCGTCTTCCGCGGCTTGGTCTGAGGTGCGTCTAGTCATGCCACAAGATATACCAACTAGGGAAAATAAAGGAAGACCATAAATATGCCAGAACTGCCCGAGGTAGAAACCGTCCGAACCGCGATGGAAAACCAAATGAAGGGTTTGGTGATCCGAGAGGTTCGTATCTCGGATAAAAGGATGCGCTGGCCAATCCCTCAAAATCTGCCAACACTGATCACTGGCGGCAGGATTATGGGGGTAAGGAGACTGGCAAAATATCTGTTGATGGATATTGATATGGCGGCAGGGATGCGCGCGGAAATAACGCATGTCAAAGGGGATAAAAAAGATGAGGAATGTTGTCTTTTATTACATTTAGGGATGTCGGGATCAGTGCGAATCTATCCGCCAAATCATCATGCCCCGCCACCGCAAAAGCATGACCATTTGATTCTTTACAGTGGCGGAGATCAAATCACGACCATGGTGCTTAATGATCCGCGCCGCTTTGGCGGGGCGCAATTAATCAAGAGGCAAGACCAAGATCAGCATCCCTTATTACAGGCATTAGGCCCAGAACCGCTAGGCAATCAGTGGAATGGGGATGCCTTGAAAACCGCCTTAAAGGATAGAAAAACCAGCATTAAGACCGCGTTGCTAGACCAAAGGGTTGTGGCAGGGATAGGTAATATCTATGCGTCTGAGGCGCTGTATCAGGCTGGCATATCGCCAAAAAGACAGGCAGGGAAAATCAGCCTATCCAGAATTGACGCCTTAACCACCGCTGTTAAAGATGTGTTAATGAGGGCTATTGCGGCAGGGGGAACGAGCCTGCGTGACCATGTTCAGCCGGGGGGTGAGATTGGCTATTTTGTGCAAAGGCTCCATGTCTATGGCCGCGAAGGTGAGGCGTGTCATCACTGCCAAACGCCGATAAAACTGATTAGGCAAACCGGAAGATCGAGTTTTTATTGCCCTCAATGCCAGCGATAAGGTATGAAAGAGGGATGAGAGTTCTTTTATCAATACTGATGCTGCTGCTGATGACAACAGCGCTTCGCGCCGAAACACCTCAACAGCGATGGATAGGTGATGTTCCGGTCATGCCGGGAATGGATATCGAAACGGATCTTGGCTTCGCCTTTGATAGCCCAGATGGACGGATTGTTGTGATCTATGCCTCTGGACAATTGGCTAGTGCTGAGCTTGCACATTATTATGATATGGCCCTGCCCCCCCTAGGATGGAAATCGGCTTCTGCCCTGATCTGGACCAGAGAAGGCGAGCAACTGATGATCACCTCTGCCAAGGCTAGTGGTGCGCCGTTGTGGAAAATTACCATTATGCCGCGCTGACCTTGTTGTTGCGCTATCCCTATGGATGATGATGGTGAGGGGAGGCGCATGAGGAATATCAGAGGAAAGCCTTGACAATCGCCGGATCTTGGGGCATTACACCCCAACTTCTTGAATTATTGGATGAGGACTGGCTCATGGCCAACCATAAATCAGCAAAAAAGCGGATTCGTCGTAACGGATCATTTGAAGACATTAATCGTGACCGCCGTAGCCGTATCCGGACGTTTATCAAAAAGGTCGAATCAGCGATTGCAAAAGGTGACGAGGGCGCGGCACGCGAAGCCTTGAAAATGGCTCAGCCTGAAATGCATCGCGGCGTGACGAAAGGTATTTTTCACAAAAATACCATGTCCAGAAAATTGTCACGCTTATCTGCGCGCATTAAGGGTCTTGCCGCTTAAATCTGACTCCTTAATCCGACCTATGGGGAACACCCTATCTCTTGGGGTAAGCCCTTTCACGAAAGCCTGTCGCATGACAGGCTTTTTGTTTTGATGGAATCGCAGAATCAGTGCTAAGCCCTTTCAGGCGCGCTTTGCTAACACCAATTCTCATGTTGATCGATTCGACTGCTGATTCTCAACAATTTTTCGGAAGAGGCAAAAAATTAAGCCAAACCAAGCGGCCCCCAAACCCCTCCTGATCCGCCCTAAAAAAATATTTTTTTCTTTTTGGGAAAAGGTGACAATCCCTTGATAACTCTTGATCAATTTCTCTAAAAAAATGCTTGACGCGGATATGGCACATCGTTTGTCAGAAAATGTCTTGAAGGCTTCGACCAGTTCTGAAAATATGACCCCTGTGGCGATGAATAAGAAAGCCGACCAACGCAAAGTGATCGGTGAAAACATCATAGTCACACCAATATTCATTCGGTGGTCATCCACATCTTTGCCAGTCCCTTTTCTAGGCGATTGTCAAGGAAGGGTCAGGTTTTGACGCGAACATTGACTGGATGACATTGATAACGATCAACGGCTTTTCACAGCCATGAGCAAGGGAGCGGTAACATATGGCAACATCTGACCAAAACAAACCGCCCCTACCTCATCATACCACTGACAACGCGCTTGGCTATGGGGAGACCCCCGCATATGCCATGACTGAGCCTGCGGATACTCAAGCCGCGGATAATCAGATCAATGATCAGATTGTTGCGGGGTGGAGCCGCGTTCAAGACAGAATGCGCTCTGATCTAGGTGATAATGTTTGGCGCAATTGGATTAAGGGGCTAGATTTTGGCAGGATGGAGCATGGGGTTATGATCCTCTATTCCTTCTCAAGTCTGGTTGCCTCAAGGGTGAACAGCCAATACGCGGATCGTCTGCGAATGTATTGGCAGGCAGAAAGCCACGATATTCGGCAGGTTCGTGTTGAGCATCGCCAACACGCGCCGGTTATGCCAGAAAAACCCAGCCACAAACCTGCTTCTGCTCATTCAGCCAACCCCGCAGACCCTAGTAGCATTGATCAGGCCTCATCACCCTCAGCACAGATGTCTGCCACCCGGCGCACGGATAGTGGGGATGAGCTTGGCGGCGTTCTTGACCCGCGTATGACCTTTGAGAATTTTATTGTCGGCAAACCTAATGAGCTGGCCTATGCCGCCGCGATGAGGGCGGCTGAATCTGATACCCCCTCTTTTAATCCTCTGTTTTTGCATGGCGGTGTTGGCTTGGGCAAAACCCATCTGATGCACGCAATTGCATGGCAAATCCGGCGCCGTGACCCCTCGCGCAAGGTGGTCTATTTGTCAGCGGAAAAATTCATGTATCGCTTTATCCGCGCCCTTCGCTATCGCGACACGATGCAATTTAAGGAACAGTTCCGGTCTGTTGATGTTCTGATGGTTGATGATGTTCAGTTCATCAGTGGAAAAGACAGCACACAAGAAGAGTTTTTCCATACGTTTAACGCCCTGATTGATCAAAACCGACAGATTATTCTTTCCGCGGATAAATCCCCAACCAATCTTGGCGGCATGGAAGAACGGCTAAGATCGCGGCTTAACTGGGGCATGGTTGCTGATATTCAACCGACAACTTTTGAATTGCGCCTAGGGATTTTGCAATCACGAGCAGAGCAAGAAAATATCGAATTGCCGCAAAAGGTGATGGAATATTTGGCGCATAAAATTACCTCTAACGTGCGTGAGCTTGAAGGCGCGTTAAACCGCTTATCAGCTTATTCATCTCTCTTTGGTATGCCTGTGACTATCGACACGGTGCATGAGGTGTTGAGTGATCTTCTGCGCGCCAGTTCCGTTCAGATTTCCATTGACGCTATTCAGCGTGAGGTCGCCCGATATTACAATATTCGCCAGACAGAAATGCATTCCAAGCGGCGCGCCCGTAGCATTGTCCGGCCTCGGCAAGTGGCAATGTATCTGGCAAAAAACCTGACCAACTGCTCTTATCCCCAGATCGGTAGCCGTTTTGGTGATCGTGATCATACCACCGTCATGCACGCCGTGCGAAAGGTTGAAGATATGATCGCCGAAGATAAGCAATTTGCGGATGATGTGAGTATGATCCGCTCTCTTCTTAACAGTTAAAGCCACAGAGCTTCCCCCTAACCTTATGATCCGCAAAACCACATAATATAGTGGCTTTACCCCTGTCTTATATGCTACAATTTGTGGTGTAAGGGTGTCTGATATCCTAATAAATGCCCATCAATCGGGATGATGTTTGCTCAGCCTTGTTGCCGCTGTAAATCTGGTGGGGGCAGGTGAGAAAGAAAAAGGCAAAAAAGCAAAGAATGAGAAAGGTCTCGCCATGAAATTAAGTATTGATCGCGCGGCGCTGATAAAGCCGCTAGGCCATATTCAAGGTGTGGTGGAAAGGCGAAATACGATCCCTATTTTGTCTAACTTGGTGATCCGTGCGGAAGCGGGCCAGTTGCGACTGACCGCTACCGATATGGAAATGGATATGGTCGAAACGGTCAGCGCCTCGGTCAGCGAAGATGGCGTGATTACCACTCCGGCGCATATGCTCTATGATATTGTTCGTAAGCTTCCTGATGGCTCTGAAATCAGTCTGACGGCTGATAACAATGGACAGGCACAGATCAGCGCAGGGCGCTCATCATTTCGCCTGCCCACCCTTTCGGTTGAGGATTTCCCAGCGATCAGCGCCTCTGAAATGCCTGTCGCGTTTCAGTTGCCTGCCGCTGACCTCAAAGACATGATTGAATTGACCCGCATGGCAACATCAACCGAAGAATCCCGTTATTATCTGAACGGCATTTATCTGCACCAATCCCCAGATCGCAAATTGCGCGCTGTGGCAACAGATGGGCATCGGTTAGCGCTGACCCAGATGGATTTGCCTCAAGGGGCAGAAACCATGCCTGCGGTCATTATTCCGCGCAAAGCCTATACGGAGTTGTTTCGTTTGATGGAAGACTTTGATGGTGATGTTGAGGTTGGGCTTTCTGATAATCGGGCGCGGTTTTCTCTTGGGCAGGTGGTCATGACCACTAAACTGATTGACGGCACGTTCCCTGATTATGAACGGGTGGTGCCAAAAGATAATCAGCGCAAATCTGTTGTTAAGGTCGCTGATTTCAGCGCCGCGGTTGATCGGGTCTCAACGATTTCTGCAGAAAAAACCCGAACCGTTCAATTGACGTTCAGCAATGGCGGTCTGACCATCTCTGCCTCTAATGCACAAGATCAAGCCTCAGCGACGGAGACGATTGAAACCAATTGGAGTGATGATGACATGAAGATTGGCTTTAATGCGCGATATCTGTTGGATATCACCAACCTGATCGAAGGTGATGATATGGAGTTTGCCTTTGCCGAGCCATCAAACCCAACCCTGATCCGTTCGCCCATGGATGATGCCAGCTTATTCGTGGTCATGCCGATGCGCGTCTGATCTGGCAAGCTAGTATGAATATTATTGCACCAGAAACCTGTCTTCAGCCTGATGTGAAATCCCATTTGGCCCATTTGGCATGGATACGTCATCTGGTGCTGACCCGGTTCAGGAATTATGAGCATCTTGAGCTGTCTCTGGATGCGCGGCCGGTGGTGCTGATTGGCCCCAATGGCGCTGGAAAAACAAATATCATGGAAGCGGTGTCCTTGCTTGCCCCTGGCCGGGGGTTGCGGCGGGCGCGGCGTGAACAGTTGGTGAAAACAACCTCCCCTCATCAGCAAGATCAGCAACATGCCCATTGGCTATGGGCAATGTCTACCGATATCATGACAGAATTAGGGCCGTTTAAGGTTGGTACTGGCGAAGAGGTTTCTGATGATACAGGCCGCCGTACTATTCGTATTGATGGGGTATCTGCCTCACAAACCGCCTTGGCGGAACGCTTGGCGGTATCTTGGCTAACCCCTGATATGGATGGGGTGCTGGCGGCGGCACCAAGCGAAAGGCGGCGGTTTCTTGATCGCTTGGTGGTTGCCTTTGACCCGGCTCATGCTGGCCGACTGTCGCGTTATGACCGTGCCATGCGGCAGCGCAAACGCCTGCTAGAAGATCAGGCAGAGGAAAGCTGGATTTCTGCTATTGAACAGGATATGGCTGGAACAGGGGTTGCCATTATCGCGGCGCGTCTTGCCATGGTGCAAGCGCTGGACCTTGAGGCATCAACCCCTGTGGCTGGTTTTCCAGCAGCAAGGCTAGCCTTGCTGGGTGAGGTTGAAGATTGGCTGGCACATATGCCTGCGGTAGATGTTGAAGATCGCATTATGGCAATGGCGCGGCAATCACGGCAGGCAGGCCAGACTACTATGCCGGGGCCACATAACAGTGTCCTTGAAGTGCGCCATTCGCGCACCGGAAATACCGCCGAAGCCTCATCCACAGGGGAACAAAAAGCCCTTGTCATCTCTGTGGTGCTGGCCCATGCGCGGATGCAAAATCAGCGCCTTGATCGGCCGCCTATCTTGTTGCTTGATGATATTGCGTCGCATTTAGATGCGGAAAGACGCCAAGCGCTTTTTGATTTGACCTCTGAGCTGCCCGGTCAGGTGTGGTTCAGTGGAACAGATCATGTCAGTTTTTCGCCGATTAGCCGCGAGGCTACGGTGATCCGTTTGGATCATGGAAGAATTTTGTAATGCCGATAAAATGTAACCCTAAGTATCGGTAAGGGAAGGACAAGCAAATGAGCGATCACGACCAGTCCAGTGAAACTGAAAATGAATATGGCGCTGATCAGATTAAGGTTCTGAGAGGCCTTGATGCGGTTCGTAAGCGGCCGGGTATGTATATCGGTGACACGGATGACGGATCAGGACTGCATCATATGATTTATGAGGTGGTGGATAACGCTATTGATGAAGCCCTAGCCGGATATTGCGATAAAGTCACGATCACCCTTAATGGCGATGGGTCTGTTACCGTGACTGATAACGGGCGCGGTATTCCCACGCAAATCCATTCCGAAGAAGGCATTTCCGCGGCTGAAGTGATTATGACGCAACTTCATGCTGGGGGTAAGTTTGATAGCAACACCTATAAAGTGTCTGGTGGATTGCACGGCGTGGGTGTGTCTGTGGTTAACGCCTTAAGCCAGAAGCTGGAATTAAGCATCAAACGTGATGGTAAGCTTCATCAGATGGTATTTGTCCACGGCGAATCAGAAGCCCCTCTTGAGATCAAAGGCGATGCTGGTGATGAAACAGGTACTGCTATTACCTTTACCCCATCACAAGAGACGTTCACCAATGTGGAGTTTGATTTTTCGGTGCTAGAACACCGGTTGCGGGAATTGGCGTTTCTCAATAGTGGGGTGTCCATCATTCTCACTGATGATCGGCAAGCTGAACAAAAACAGCGTGAGTTTAAATTTGATGGCGGTTTGCGCGAATATGTCACTTGGATAGACCGCACTCGTCAATCCCTGCACGACCCTATCACCGCTAATAGTGAAAAAGAGGGTGTTGGTGTGGAATTGGCCTTGGAGTGGACAGATTCCTATCACGAAACAACAATGTGTTTCACCAACAACATCCCTCAGCGCGATGGTGGCACGCATTTAGCCGGATTTCGGGCGGCGATGACACGAGTGATTAATAATTATGCGCAAGAAAGCGGTATTGCCAAGCGTGAGAAAACGCAACTTTCCGGTGATGATGCGCGTGAAGGGTTGACCGCGATCATTTCCACCAAAGTGCCAGACCCCAAGTTTTCATCCCAAACAAAGGATAAGCTGGTCTCATCCGAGGTGCGGCCCATTGTTGAACAGGCTGTGGCAGATGCGTTGACCCAGTGGCTAGAAGAACATCCAACTGAAGCAAAAAAGGTGGTGTCGAAAGCCTATGAAGCTGCCGCCGCTCGTGAAGCGGCCCGAAAAGCACGGGAATTAACGCGCCGAAAAGGGGTGCTTGATATCACAAGCTTGCCGGGGAAATTGGCAGATTGTCAGGAAAAAGACCCTGAGAAATCAGAGCTATTCTTGGTTGAGGGGGATTCTGCTGGCGGTTCAGCAAAACAAGGGCGAGATCGGGCTAATCAGGCCATTCTGCCTTTGCGCGGAAAAATCCTTAATGTTGAACGCGCAAGAATTGATAAAATGCTTGGGTCAGCTGAATTAGGGACGCTAATTACCGCTATTGGTGCCGGGGTTGGCAACGCTGAGATTGACCCAGATAAGGCGCGCTATCACCGTATCATCATCATGACTGACGCGGATGTGGATGGTAGTCATATTCGCACCTTATTGCTGACATTCTTTTTCCGTCATATGAAACCATTAATTGAACGGGGTTATCTGTTTATTGCTCAGCCGCCTCTCTTTAGGGCTAAGCGGGGGCAATCAGAGGTCTATCTCAAAGACCAACCTGCAATGGATATTTACCTCAAAGAGCAAGGGTTAAAAGATACCGTGCTTGAGCTAGCAGGCGGGCAGCAGATTGGCGGTGCTGATCTGGACGCATTGATGATGACCGCGATTAAAGCCAGTAAGAGTATTCAGTCAATGGCGCGTATTGTTGGGTCGGTTCATGTGTTGGAACAGGCGGTGATTGCTGGCGTTCTGTCAAGTCAAAGTATCACCAACGCCGAAGCTGCAGATTATCTGGCGCGGCGACTTGAAGGGTTAGCTGAGCCGCTGGAACGCGGCTGGCAAGGGGCTGTCACAGAACAAGGTGATATCCCCGGGGGTAAGGTGATGGAAATCAGCCGAACCCTAAGGGGCGTGACGGAACGCTATCATCTCTCGCCGCGGCTTTTGACAACCGAAGAAGCGCGTCAACTGGATGCGTTAACGCCGGTTTTGCAAGACCATTTTGCCAAACCTGCCCGGTTGATTGCTGGCAGTAAAACCTTTCAGGTGCAAGGGCCACTAGATTTGGCTGATCATATTTTTGAATTGGGCCGGAAAGGGGCGCAAGTCTCTCGCTATAAAGGTTTGGGGGAAATGAACCCTGAACAATTATGGGAAACAACCCTTGATCCTAATCAACGCACGCTTTTGAAAGTGACGATTGATCATGAAGATGCGGCAGAAGAATCTTTTGCCATGCTCATGGGCGAAGCGGTAGAGGAACGCCGGAACTTTATCCAAGAAAACGCATTGAAAGTGGCTAATCTTGATGTCTAGGCAACCTCTTTGAAGGTGAGACGATAATGTTACAGCAGGATTATTCCTTTCTTCAAATTAATGATCTGATCAATAGCAACCAGTTGGCTATCGTGCGCTGGATTGCCTTAGCAGGTCAGTTGCTGACGGTCATTATCATCTATGTTGGGCTAGGGTTTGAATTGCCATTGCTCGCCACGTTAGGGGTGATTTCGCTTTCCGCGGTGGTTAATATTGGGCATCTTTTCTATAACCGCAATCGGGCGCGCATGACAAATCATGAAGCGTTTCTTTTGCTGACCTTTGATACCTTACAGCTTTTTTCATTGTTGTTATTAACAGGCGGATTAACCAATCCCTTTGCCGTATTGTTGTTGGCGCCAGTGACCGTATCGGCATCACTGCTTACCTTGCGCTATACTTTTTCGCTGATCATCATGGTGGCGGTGCTTGCCAGCTTGCTCTCTGTTTATCATCTGCCCTTACCATGGGGCGGGGATACGCCGCATCTGCCTTTGCTGTATCTCATAGGGTTATGGGTGGCACTAGTGCTAGCGGTAGCGTTTATTGGTATTTATACGGGTTTGCTGGCTAGTCATGCCAGAAATGTGGTTAGGGCGCTTTCTGATGCCAGATTTAATATGGCACAAGAGCAACAGATGCTCTCGCTTGGTAGTCTTGCCACGGTGGCGGCGCATAAACTGGGCTCACCTCTTAATTCGATTACCCTGATTAGTCACGAATTAGAAGAATTGCTAGATGAAAAGGCAGACCGGGGGGTGCTGGCAAAAGAGATCACGGCGCTCAAGCTGGAAACAGAACGATGCCGGCAGATTCTCGCTGGCTTAAATGAAGACGCCAACCAGATTGATCAGATGAGTCAAGACCCTGTTGCCGCTATGGCCCTGATACAAGGGCTGGTTGATGATCGTTTTACCGATATTCGGGATATGATCCATTTAAGTTCAACAGGCCCACGCGAAGGGTCAGCCCCGGTGTTATCGCGGCGGCCTGATATCAACAATAGCCTTGAAATGGTCATTGATAACGCCGCTCAATTTGCTAAGACCAAAGTCACGGTGGATGTCAGTTGGGATAAATCCCACATTATCATAGCGGTTAGCGATGATGGGCCGGGGTTTAAGACAGCTATCCTTAATCGGTTAGGCCAACCCTATAATTCAAGTCGCGCTGGTACGGATGGTCATATGGGGTTAGGCCTTTTTATCAGCAGCACCATGATCGAAGGGTTAGGTGGTCAGCTTGAAGTGTCAAATAGGAAAGATGGTGGGGCTGTGGTAACCTTTGTTTTGCCGCGTGCCAGCGTTGATGTTGGCTGGAAGGCATAATGGGCTGATCTTGTGTTTTTTAAATAAAACCCTATGTATAAATAAGCCTCTGCGTATAACAAAAACTTAGGAAAGTTATGATGACGCTAACAGAACGAAAATTGCTTATTGTTGATGATGATGAGCCGCTGTTAGGGCGTTTGGCGCGCGTGATGGAACGCAAGGGCTTTACGGTGACTATGGCATCAGGACTTTCTGATGCCAGAACTAAGATCAAGGCTGACCGTTTTTCTCATGCTATTCTTGATCTCAAGCTTGAAGATGGAAGCGGCCTTGATATTGTTCAGATGCTTCACGATAATCAGGTGGATTGCCGAGTTGTCATTCTGACAGGCTTTGGTAATATTGCTACTGCGGTTGCGGCGGTTAAGGCCGGGGCGATTGATTATCTGCCTAAACCTGCTGATCCAGATGCGATTGTTGCGGCGCTTTTGCAAAAAGGCGAAGCTATGCCGCCACCCCCAGAAGACCCTATGTCCGCTGATCGGGTTAGGTGGGAACATATTCAGCGCGTTTATGAACAATGCGGCCGCAATGTTTCCGAAACAGCAAGACGGCTAAAACTGCATCGCCGTACTTTGCAGAGAATCCTTGCCAAGCACGCGCCAAGGCCTTAAGACGTCATAACCACAATTTTGTTGGCAACGCGACTAACCTTAAAGACGACGGCAGAAATAAAAATGACTAAAAATCCTGTCTATCATCCTGATACCATTGCGGTTCGCGGGGGTTTGCAGCGATCTGGGTTTGATGAAACCTCAGAGGCGCTTTATGTGACCTCAGGTTATGTGTATTCCTCAGCTGAAGAAGCCGAAGCCTCCTTTAATGGGGAAAAGGACCGTTTTGTCTATTCCCGATATAGTAACCCCACTGTACGTATGCTGGAAAACCGGTTGGCTCAACTTGAAGGGGCAGAGGCCTGCCGCATGACGGCGTCTGGTATGGCGGCGGTTTTTGGGACGATGGCAAGTTTGCTGAAGGCAGGGGACCGGGTTGTCGCAAGTCGGGCGCTGTTTGGGGCGTGCTATACGATCCTGACCGAAATTATGCCAAAATGGGGTATAACCACCGAATTGATTGACGGCACGGATATGGCGGCATGGGAAGTGGCCTTGGCGCAACCGGCCCAGATGGTTTTTGTGGAAACGCCTTCTAATCCTTTGCTTGATCTGGTCGATTTAGAGGCCGTAAGCAAGCTTGCCCATCAAGCCGGAGCCTTAATGGTGGTTGATAACGTCTTTGCTACCCCATTGGGGCAAAGGCCATTAGCCTTGGGGGCGGATATCGTGATCTATTCCGCGACCAAGCATATGGACGGGCATGGCCGCGTTCTTGCCGGGGCGATTCTTGGGGCTAGTGAGATTATTGATGATCCGATTTACAAGTTTTTAAGCCGCACCGGCCCATCGCTTAGCCCGTTTAATGCTTGGGTGGTGATGAAATCTCTGGAAAGTATGCCATATCGCGTGGACCGCATGGTGACATCGGCGCATCACATCGCCCAATACCTTGAGACCAACTGCCCGGATATTCAGGTGCATTACCCTTATCTGGAAAGTCACCCTCAACATGATCTGGCCAAACGCCAGATGAAGCATGGGGGGACGGTTGTGGCGTTTGCCCTGCCGCAGGGGCAGCAGGCTAGCTTTACCTTTCTTAATCATCTTAAGCTGATTGATATCTCAAACAATCTTGGTGATGCGAAATCCTTGATTTGCCATCCTTATACCACTACCCATAGCAACCTTGACGCAGATCAAAAACATGAGCTAGGGATTACTGAGGGGCATATCCGGCTATCGGTAGGGCTTGAGCATCCTGATGATCTGATTGGTGATCTGATGGCGGCTTATGCAAGCTCCTGCGCTTAAACGGCTGATCTCTATTTTCTCATTAGGGTTTTGATTAGGATCACTTTGCCAATTATGGCTATGGCACCGTATATCCTGCTTTCAGAGGATTGCTTTTAGCCCTTGGCATCATATCAAATGATGACCTGCTTACCGATAATACCCTTTTTGGATAGGTCAGGTTATGCAGGTTTTGAGTGTGATTCCCCGAAAGTCCCGTCGTTTTTTCCTTCTTTTGGCTAGTACCTTTTTGCTGGAAACCTCCTTAACAGGTTGCGGCGGCGGTGGCAGCGGTGGTGGTGGCGGCAGCTCACCCCCGCCAAGCATTACTAGTCCGCAAGGTGATGCTGGTTTTTATCCAGATAGTTCCTTTGCCCCGTTTTCATCATCTAGCAATGAATATAGCCGCACCCCTAACCTGAATGCGATGGGTCTCAATCCTTATTATGATATGGGGCTATCTGGATCAGGCGTATCGGTCGGTGTTCTTGACAGTGGCGTTGATAGCGAACATGAAGAATTAATCGGAAGGGTTGATGGCGGCGGGGATTGGCAAGGCTCTACCAGAGGGCTTCAAGATCAGTTCGGGCACGGAACCCATGTTGCCAGTATTCTTGTGGCGGCGCGAAACGAACGTGGTATCCATGGGGTTGCCCCAGGCGCAGGGGTGGTGAGCTATCGGATTCTGGATGCTTTGGGCAAGTTTGGTAGCCAATCTGGAAATATCATGCTTCCCGCTATTCTAGGCGACGCGGCATCAAGGCAATTGCCGGTGCTGAACAACTCATGGGCGTCGATTTATGAAATCAATGATATTGGCAAATCCACCCTTGATATCATTTTAGAACAAGAACTGCGCTCTTATCATGAGATCGCCAGATCAGATGGGCCAGTGATGGTATGGGCGGCTGGTAATGGTAGTGCCGAAGAGGTATCAATCCGAAGTGGCCTGCCTTATTTTTATACGGATCTGCGCCCTAATTGGTTGGCAGTGGTCGGGGTTGATGCTGATTTGCATGAACCGCGCTACACCAACCGATGCGGGGTTGCTCAAGCATGGTGCATCACTGCCCCGGGGGGCGGAGATGATCAATTTTCAGATGGTGTTTTTGCGGCTATCCCCGGTGATCGCTATGGGCGCAAATCAGGAACATCTATGGCGGCGCCATTCGTATCTGGGTCATTGGCTCTGTTATTAGAACGCTTTCCTAGCATGACGCCGCGTCAGGCAGCAGCGCGGCTTTTGGTAACGGCGAATTATCAGGGATTAGTGACGGCAGATGGCTGTACCATTGATCGTTGCACTCAGGCTGAGATGGCGGCGGTCTTTGGTCAGGGCTTGATTAATATGCCTGATGCCCTGCAGCCCATTGGTGCCACAAGTGTTGAGGTAGGGTCAAATATCCTCTTGCCGCTTCGCCAAAGCCTATTGGTTACGCCTGCGGTGCTTGGCGGTTCGGTCCAATCAGCCCTAGATGGTAAGGCCATGCTGGTCAGGGATAGTTTTGATAACGCGCCCTTTATGGTGTCACTGGCCTCACGGCTTCCTGTTTCTCATCATCGTTATACACCTGCCCCGCATTTTTTATGGAATCTCTCAGGTGATAAGACATCAGCGGGGTTTCGTTTTGCCCCATCAGGAATGGCGCCAGTCTCGGCTCATCTCCCTGCCCGTTTGACGGATATCAGCACCGAAACGGATGCGGATTGGTTCGGGTATGAAACGCGGTTCGGTGATCATAATGCTCAGGTGGCGATAAGCCCCGGCCTCAGACGGAAAGCGGCGCATAGCATCATCTGGAAAAACAAGAACAACAGCCAAGGCTGGATTGGGGCAGGGGTTGATCATCTCATGGATGTACCGGATGGTTATGCAAGCGGTGCCTTTAATAGCACAGCCTCATCACAATGGGTGTTTGCAGGAAATCACCATGATTTTCAGCGCTTCTCACTCACCGCAGAGGTATTGTTCGGGGCTACACGGCTATATCCTGATCATCCTGAACAAAGCTTATTGACCGAGGTGGATTACCGTTTTGATGCTGCCCGTCTTGGCCTTGAGGTTCCACTTGGGGCAACAAGCCAGATCGGGGTTGATCTGACCCTTCCACCAGCGTTGCGAGATGGGCAGATCACCCTTCGCTTGCCCATTGGGGTTGATCTGGAACAGGGTCAAACGCGGTTTCAAGACGTTTCTGAAAACCTAAGCCTGACGCACCGCGAAAGAAGGCTTGGCTTTACCTTCACCCACCAATCCACTGATACTTTTAGCCTCTATGCCGCCATCCGGCTAAGCCAGAATGATGGTCACCAAAAAGGCATATCCCGGCGGTCGACCGCCTTTGGCCTAAGAAAACGGTTTTGAATAGAGGGGGATAGGGATCAAAGGGGGTGAGCTGATACTTATGGTGCGATGATTTTATTCTTCCTGTTAAGCCAATATTAACTATCACCATGTAAAACAGATATGATGATCAGAGGGTTTTTTGGCTTATCTGTTGCTATCTTGGCTTTACTCATCGCAATCACAGCTAAAGCATCAGACTTGCCACCAACAGGAATGGACAGCAAAGCGTTTGTTTCTGCACATCATGATGTGATTTTAACCGATGACCAGTTGTTGGTGCGGGCTATTATTCTGTTGCGCCTCGACGGGCATTTTGATGATGCGCTGGCCTTGATAAAGGCTGCGGAACAAAACCGGGTGCTATCGCGACGGGTGCGCTATGAACAGGCCTTGATCTTTGTTGTCTCAGGCCATTGTGATTTAGCTCAGCCCTATTTTCAGGTGTTAATCGAAGCGGATATTGAGGACTGGATCACCCAAGATAGTCTGAAGTTTCAACGTCAATGCCAGAAAGCGGTCAGACCGACATGGACGATTGAGACCACATTTGGCTATGACCAAAACCTTGCGGCCTCTCTGCCGTTGCAGGTGATCAGGGCGGAAGATGGCTCAGAATTAGCAAGGCTGATTGATCAGGTTGAGGCCAGTGTTAGCGGCATCACCATTGATAATCGCTTTACCCTTGGCGTTCCAAAAACAGAAGGCTGGTTTGTTGATGCTAGTGCCAATCTGGATTACAGCATGACACGACAACACATTCAGTATCGAGGTGAGATTTCCGCCTCACGGCGATTGACCCAACCACAAGGATATGATCGCCGGGGAATAGGTCTGACTCTGGATGTGATCCATCCTCGATCTTGGGGCGTGTTGCGGACAAGGGTGCATGGGCGGCGTCTGGTTGTAGGAAATGGCGAAAAGACATCTTCACAAATCCATGACTTAGGGGCGATAGAACAGACGGTGGTTTTTCCCCTGACCCGGAACCTAGATGCCAGCGCTGATCTTACCACCATCACCGAATGGTATCCGCCGCAACATGATCGCAGGCGACAAGAACAGGGCTTGCGCCTTGGTTTGAGCCATCAGACCTCCCCTGCCCATAGAGGGGGCGATGAGGCTAGCATCCTAAGCGGTTGGCAAATTGATGCGACTTATAAGCGTCATATCTCGCAGCCTATATATTTTAGCTCTCACCGTATTGGGGTAAATGGCGGGATGCAATTTAGCGTTCCAGAAACGGAAAACAGAATGCGGCTTGCGTTAGGGGTTGAACGTGAACGCCTCACCCATTCGCGGCCATGGCGGCGCCATCCCCATGATATTTGGCATCACGCCGCTAAACTCACCTTTATTCCAGCCTCCTTTGCCAGATATGGCCTTATGTTGGAATTAAATGCGACGGCATCACAATCAAAAGATCGGTTTGATCGGCAGAAATCCTATGTTTTTGCCATACGATACCGATGGGATGATACGAAATGGTAAAAAATGAATCAAAAAAGCAGTAGGAAAACTTACGAATTTGAGTATTATAATACTCAATGTTGATAAACCTTTTGTTTTTACGGCAGTGTGTTCCCCCGTTAGTCAGCAGAGATGTACCATATTCATGGAGGAACTCATGGACATTATCCTTGCTTATGCCAACGTTTTTTCTCGAGACCTAATCATTGAAGAATCGCTTCAGCGTGACGAGACTATGGAAATACATCCTGCAAACCGCATCAGTGAAGTCACTGCTCTGATCAATAGAGGCATTTCTCCCGGTCTGATTATTTTAGATTCGGGATTGCCAGACATGAAAGGTTTATCAGGATTGACCCGAATTCTTGAGATCACTCGCCGTGAGGTCCCTGTCGCCATTATGGGTTCCCCCACAAGCAGTTCAGAAATGCGCATGGTGCTAGAAGCTGGCGCCATGGGGTATATTCCAAAGAATATTGGGATTAGGGCGTTTTTTAGCTCAATTACCCTGATGATCGAAGGTCAGATTTTCATGCCTCAGGAAACCAGTTTTTCACAAGGCGAGAAAAACTTTCTTCCCGTTAATGATTTGACGGGCAGAGAATTGGATATGCTTTCGGGCTTACTGGCAGGACAGTCAGATAAGGAAATTGCCATTAAATACGGCATTGCTTTAGTGACGGTAAAGCATCACCTCAAAAGCCTGCGCAGTAAACTTGGGGCAAAAAATCGCACTCACGCTGTTTGCCGCGCCATTGAACTTGGGTTGACGCAACAAGCCTCCGAAGGTTAATCGCAACCCTTTAGCCTTTATTAGGCCGATTAGACACCAGATCATCCACCACCGCCGGATCGGCGAGGGTGGATGTATCACCAAGACTGTCAATTTCATTTGATGCAATCTTGCGCAATATCCGCCGCATAATCTTTCCGGAACGGGTTTTGGGCAAACCCGGCGCCCACTGCAACACATCCGGCGTTGCGATAGGCCCAATTTCTTTCCTTACCCATTGCTTTAGCTCTTGCATCAGGGCGTCATCGCCCTCAAGCCCAGCTAGCAAAGTGACATAGGCATAAATCCCCTGTCCTTTGATATCATGCGGATATCCCACCACGGCGGCTTCGGCAACTTTAGCGTGAGCGACAAGGGCGGATTCCACCTCGGCTGTGCCCATCCGGTGACCAGAAACATTGATGACATCATCGACGCGGCCTGTGATCCAATAATATCCATCTTCGTCGCGGCGGCATCCATCGCCAGTAAAATATCGCCCTGGGAACGTGGTGAAATAGGTGGAAATGAAACGCTCGTGATCCCCATAAACGGTGCGCATCTGTCCGGGCCATGACTGATCAATACACAGATTGCCAGAAGTCGCCCCATCAAGGGGTGTGTTTTCGTTATCCACCAGCACAGGCTTAATGCCAAAAAACGGCCGCGTTGCTGATCCGGGTTTAAGCGTGGTTGCCCCCGGCAAAGGCGTAATCATAATGCCGCCAGTTTCGGTTTGCCACCACGTATCGACAATGGGGCAACGGCCCTCACCCACAACCTCGTGATACCACATCCATGCTTCGGGATTGATAGGTTCCCCGACTGATCCTAGCGTTTTTAGGGATGAGCGGTCATAGCGCGTGACATAGTCATTGCCTTCGCGCATCAGAGCGCGGATAGCGGTTGGGGCGGTATAAAAGGTGTTGACCTTATGCTTTTCCACAACCTGCCAGAAACGGCCAGCATCGGGATAGGTGGGCACGCCTTCAAATATCACGCCTGTTGCGCCCATGGCGAGAGGCCCATAAACAATATAGCTGTGTCCGGTTACCCAGCCCACATCCGCCGTGCACCAATAAATATCACCTTGCTGGTAATCAAAGACATATTTGAAGGTCAGGCTTGCATATACCATGTAGCCGCCTGTGGTGTGCATCACGCCTTTTGGTTTTCCCGTTGACCCTGAGGTATAGAGAATGAACATAGGGTCTTCGGCGCCAACCTCGGTTGGGGGGCAATCCGCAGATACTTTTGCCAATTCTTCATGATACCAGTAATCACGGCCCTCATGCCATGCGATCTGTCCCCCGGTGCGTTTTACGACAATCACCGTCTGGCAATCAGGGCATTGTTCAAGGGCTTTGTCTGTGTTGGCTTTAAGTGGAATGGTTTTGCCGCCGCGCACGCCTTCATCTGCGGTAATCACAAACGCAGATTGGCAATCTAGGATACGGCCAGCTAGTGAATCAGGGGAAAAACCGCCAAAGACAACGGAATGAATAGCCCCGATGCGCACCACTGCCAGCATCGCTACCACTGCCTCAACCACCATGGGCATATAGATAGTGACGCGGTCCCCTGCCTTGACGCCGCGATCTTTGAGAACATTTGCAAGGCGGCAGACGTCTTCATGTAATTCCCGATAGGTCACATGACGGCTCACCGAGGGGTCATCACCTTCAAAAATAAGCGCGGTCTGATCGCCGCGAGTTTCCAGATGGCGGTCAAGACAGTTGGCGCTAGCGTTCAATGTGCCGTCTTCATACCATGTAATGCTGAGGGATTTGGCATCATAGGTGGTGTTTTGGACGCGGGTAAAAGGCTTGATCCAGTCAATCTGCTCACGCCCGATATCACCCCAAAACCCGTCAGGGTCTTCGATAGACCGCTGATACATGGCTTGATAGCCATCATTGTCAATTAAGGCGCTTTTGGCGCGTTCAGGTGTCGGGGGAAACAAATGATGCTCAGACATAATACCCTCTTCGTTTTTCTCAAAGCGTTATCAATCTATCCGTTTTGTATCATCAGAACAATACCGCCCATGCTAATCCGCGGATGGGTTGGTTTTGCGCGGCTATTCCTCATCATGCAAAAGGGCCGCTTTTGCGATGTGATAACTAAAGCCTGCTCTTATCATACTAGCCAGATGCCGGTTCTGCCAATCAGGTTTTGATGTGGCTTTATCCGAAGCATAAACCCCTAGCCGTCGCCTTCTGGCATAGCGCCTTGCTGCCTCGTGTTCGGCCTCATCACCGCCCAGATCGCTATCAGCCATGGTGGCTTCAATGGTTAAGGCATCAATCCCCTTGCTTTGCAGGTGCTGGCGGATACGGCGATGGGAATGGCCTTTTTGACGCAAATGCCGCGCACGCGATAAGGCATAATCATTGTCATTGATATAACCAAAGTCCCGATAGCGCACGACCAGCGCGTCAATCTGGGTGCTGAGTTGTCCCAAAAACTGGGTTTCCATTTCGTCATCGGCGTCTTTGGGCAGGCATTTCCGCTTACCAAAGCGAGTCAGAATTTGCCGCAAATTGGCTTCACTTGACGAAAACCGGCCAAGATAGCTAAGCGCCTTGTTTTCAAGACGCCGCTTAAGGCGATCATCTGATGGCAACATGGCCGTGATAATCCTTTCCATAAGACGCGCATTTTCGGCAAGATGATGCGCCGTGATCTTGCTTTCTCATAGCATACCGAATATGTTGCGCCCATGTCGACACACAACATCAAGAAAACCTCTGCCTCACATCCGGCGGTAACCCGGCCGATTGCTATTGGTCATATCAACCGCATTGGGTTTTTCACGCTCTATCATCGTGAAGTGATGCGCTTTGTTAAGATTTTGGGTCAGACCGTGGGGGCGCCAGTTGTCACGACTTGGCTATTCTTAACCGTTTTCGCGGTGGCGATTGGTAATCGGGTGCAAATTTCTGGTGGGATTGACTTGATTCCGTTTCTTGCCCCCGGTCTAGTGATGATGGCGGCTTTGCAAAATGCTTTTGCTAACACCTCTTCATCTTTGGTGATTGGTAAAGTGCAGGGCAATATCGTTGATTTAGTGATGCCGCCGCTTGGCCCTTATGAGTTGTTTTTTGCGATGGTGGCGGCAGGTGTCACGCGTGGGGTCATGGTTGCGGTAACGGCGATGCTTACCATGCTGTTTTTTGATGTGAATGTTATCCCGGTCAACCCTCTGGCGGCGGCGGTATTCTTGTTGCTATCCACAGGGATCATGGCGGTGATTGGTCTGATCACAGGGATTTGGGCAGATAAATTTGATAGTCTTGCCACCATCACCAATTTTGTTGTTCAGCCATTGGTGTTTTTATCAGGAACCTTCTATACCATTGATCGTCTCCCGGACCCTTTTAATGTCTTGGCACAATACAATCCGGTGTTTTACATGATTGATGGGTTTCGCTATGCCATGACTGGGCTGGCGTCAACGTCACCTTTATCTGGGGGCTTGATTTTATCCTTCACAATGCTGATGCTATCAATGGTCGGAATTACCCTGTTAAAGACCGGATATAAACTCAAGACCTAGCATGAGCACCGTTATGACAACACCTGATGATATCTTTTTATCTGCTGATGATGGCATTTTGTCTTTGCCGCAATTAGAAGAGGCTTTTGCCAAAGGCGTTCTTTGTGCTAGCGCGCCGCTTCTCACAGGGCAAATTCAACCTGCATCACTAGATTTGCGCCTAGGGGCAAAGGCTTGGCGCGTTCAGGCCTCGTTTTTGCCTGGTGCAGGCAATAAGGTAACCGACAAACTTGCTGATCTGGCGATGCATGAGATTGATCTGTCTTCTGGCGCTGTGCTGGAAAAGGGCTGTGTCTATATTGCAGAGATTATGGAATCGCTTCATTTGCCTGCTGGCGTGACGGCTATCGCTAATCCCAAAAGCTCAACAGGTCGGCTAGATGTCTTTACGCGCCTGATTGTGGATGCAGCGGATGAGTTTGAAACCGCGCCTGAAGGCTATCACGGCCCGCTTTATGCCGAAATTAGCCCGCGGACATTTTCGGTTCTGGTGCGGCAAGGCTCTCGCTTGTCACAATTGCGTCTGCGCAAAGGTGAGCCGCATATCAGCGATGGTGTGATGGCTGATTTACAACAGAAGGCTGGCCTGACTCATGGGGATGGGATCATTCATCACGCGGTGCGTGACGGTATCCCCCTTAGTGTGGATTTGTCGGGGCAGGCGCACCCACAAATGCCTGACTTGATTGGCTGGCGTGCACGCAAACACGCAGGCTTGATTGATGTTGATCAGGTCGGGGTTTATCCTGTCGCCTCATTTTGGGAAAAGGTCACGCTAGCAGACCTTAATGCAGGTGGGTTAGTGCTAAATCCTGACGAGTTTTATATTTTAGCCAGCCGCGAATATGTCACTGTGCCTGCCGATTACGCGGCAGAGATGACAGCCTATGATACCCGCATTGGTGAGTTTCGCGCTCATTATGCTGGATTTTTTGATCCTGGCTTTGGCTTGCCTGAATTAGGGGCAGGGGAAACCCGTGCTGTGCTAGAAGTGCGATCTCATGATGTGCCGTTTCTGATTGAGGAAGGCCAGACCGTATGCCGTCTGGTTTATGAACCTCTATCGCTGGTGCCAGAAGCGCTTTATGGGGCAAAGGGAAGTGGGTCGCATTATCAGGCGCAAGGGTTACAACTGGCAAAGCATTTTATCCCCCTTGGACGCGAGGCGTTGTCATGACGGATTATTCGGCGGTAATGGGAAATTATGGTCGCGCTGACCTCGCCTTTAGTCATGGTGAGGGAAGCTGGTTGATCAGCACAGAAGGAGAACGCTATCTGGATTTTGCCAGTGGGATCGCTGTCAATACCCTAGGGCATAGCCACCCTGATTTGGTGGCCGCGGTAACCGAACAGGCGCAGAAACTTTGGCACGTCTCAAATCTCTATCAGATACCGGAACAAGCGCGTGTAGCCAAAATGATGGCGCAGCGTTCCGGTTTGGATAAGGTGTTTTTCTGTAATTCTGGCGCAGAAGCCACAGAAGCGGCGGTAAAAATGGCGCGCCGCGCCATGCACGCAGATGGTCAGACTGGCCGCCATACCATCCTTTGTTCTGAAGGTGCGTTTCACGGCAGAACCCTTGCCATGCTGGCCGCAACGGATCGGCCCATCTTCCGTGAGGGGTTTGGCCCGATGCCTGAAGGCTTTGATCATTTTGCCTTTGGTAATATGAATGTTTTGCGTGACCGTTTGATCAAAGATGCGGCATCAGATCATCCCAACATTGCCGCAGTTATGGTGGAAAGCGTCCAAGGGGAAGGCGGGGCAAAACCCCTGCCAGAGGGGTTTTTAAGAGAGCTCCGGGATGTGACCAGTGAGGCAGGATGCCTGTTGATCGCGGATGAAGTGCAGATAGGCGTTGGCAGGTCAGGGCATTTATTCTCATTCGAGCCAAGTGGCATTACCCCTGATATTATTGCTATGGCAAAAGGTTTAGCTGGCGGATTTCCCATTGGCGCGGTGATTGCCTCAGACCATGTGGCAAAAGCCATGACGCCAGGCAGTCATGGATCAACATTTGGCGGCAATCCGCTGGCCATGGCGGCGGCGGCAAAAGTGCTTGAGATTTTGGATGATACGTTTTTGGCAGATATGCGTGAACGCTGTGCGCTTTTATATGATCTGCTGCATGATTTATCAGATCGCCATGATGCCATCACGGATGTGCGCGGCGCAGGGTTTTTGACAGGACTTGTTCTGAAAGATGGCATCACCCCTATGGCAATGACCGAAGCCTTGCGCGAACATCATCTCTTGGTGGTGCCTGCGGCGGCAAATACGGTTCGGCTTTTGCCGCCATTAAATGTGAATGTTGCTGAAATCCGTCACGCGGTTGCGGTGCTTGATCGCGTTTTGGATACTTTGGGGTAAGGGAACGGCATGACGCAACCATTTCTTGATATTGCGGATTATGACGCGGCAACGCTGACGCAAATCCTTCGTGATGGGATTGCGATGAAGGCGCGTCCCGGTGACTACCAATCCCGGTTAGCTGGAAAATGTATTGCGCTCATCTTTGAGAAACCCTCAACCCGAACCCGGGTGTCCTTTGAGGTAGGGGTCTATCAGCTTGGCGCATCTCCCTTGGTGCTTGACAGCAAATCGATGCAACTGGGGCGAGGGGAAACCATAGCTGATACCGCCCGGGCATTGTCGCGATATGTTGATGCCATCATGATCAGGGCCAATAGCCACTCAGCGCTTGTAGAATTAGCAAACCACGCCGATATCCCTGTGATCAATGGGCTAACTGATCGTAGCCATCCTTGTCAGGTGATGGCAGATGTGATGACATTAGCAGAACATAAAGCCCCTGATTTGGATTTCTCTCATCTTTCTGTGCTTTGGACAGGTGATGGCAATAATGTCGCCCATAGCTGGATTGAGGCAGCTGCGCGTTTTGGCTTTGCGCTGACCTTGGCGACACCAGCGGCAATGCGTCCAGACGAAAAGATCGTTACTGATGCGGCAAATCAGGGCGCGCGCATCACATTAACCGAAGACGCTGACAGCGCGGCGGTGGGGGTAGATCTTATTGTCACTGATACATGGACATCAATGGGGTCAGCAGAAAGCGATGATCATTCTGCCCGCGGCGATATCTTAAAACCGTTTCAGGTGACCTCAAGGCTGATGAAGCAAGCTGCGTCTGATGCTATTTTTATGCATTGTCTACCGGTTTATCGCGGCAATGAAGTGGTGGAAGACGTCGTTGACGGACCACAATCCGTGATCTGGGATGAGGCGGAAAACAGGCTTCATGTGCAAAAGGCCATTATGTGCCATTGCCTTGATGCCGCGCGTCATGACCATAGCGGGGTAGCACGGTGAGCAAACCGGTTTCACCTGATCTCTTAACATCTGGCATTTTGCCATTTGTGATTGACGCTGGGGCTGGTCGTAAGGCGGCTATTCGCGGCCGAATGGTGCGTCTTGATGGGGTGGTTGACAGCATTCTGGATCGCCACCAATATTCCCCTGCCGTAGGTGAGCTTGCCGCAGAAGCCATGGTGCTAGCATCTTGTCTTTCCAGCACCATGGATTTTGACGGCATTTTCACGCTTCAGGCGAAAGGCGATGGATATATCCAAACCTTGCTTGCGGATGTGACCTCTGGCGGCGCGGTGAGGAGCTATGTTTCCTATGAGGACGATAAAGCGAAAGCCGCTGATATGGCAAAACTTGGGCGTCCTGCCCCGATGATGGAACTCATGGGGATGGGGCATCTGGCCTTTACCGTTGATCAGGGCAAAAATGGACGCTATCAGGGAATTGTCCCGATTGAAGCGCGTGAGATTAAGGACGTGGCTTTGCGTTATTTTCGGGATTCTGAACAAATTGACACCGCCCTGATGATTGCCGCTAATGTTGAAGACAACAACTGGCAAGCCTCTGGCCTATTGTTGCAGCGGATACCTGCAACGGGTGGAAATCATGACGAGGTTCTGCCCATGAGTGATGAAGAGGCTGATATCTGGCATACCGCCTGTACCCTCATGGCAACCCTTGGCCGTGAGGAATTGCTGGCTAGTGACATTGAACCTGATGTGTTGGTGCATCGCCTATTTCATGAATGTGGTGTTGCGATATTGCCATGGCGTGTGTTGCGTGATGAATGCCGCTGTTCACCAGATCGGGTCGAACAAGTGCTGGTTTCGCTTTCCCCCGAAGAGCGGCGCGAGCTAGCTGACGATAACAATCAACTCATCATATCTTGTGAGTTTTGTAAAACCGAATGGTCATGGGATGCTGCGGATGCAGGGGAATGACGATTGCCTCTGTTAATGACAATCATCAAAAATCATTGCGTTGGTTATGGTAGAAATCTATAATAATTCATCCTTTTGATAGTGAGGTGACACTATGCTTTGGTTGCGAGTTCAGATTGTTTTTCTGCTTGGCCTCACGGGACTAATCACGGCCTGCCAGACGCCAGAACCGATGGTATTGACCACTAGTCCACGTGGCGGCGTGATTGATATCAGCGTTGGAACGATGGATATGGTCAATGAACATCGCCCTCATGCCGTATCCCCATATATTGATCATTTGTATCAGCCTAGTTTGGCCCTTATGCTTCAGCGCTGGGGTGAAGACACGCTTCGCCCTGTGGAAAGTGACGGCAATCTTTTGATGACAGTGACAAAAGCTGATTTGCAAGAGCTTGATATCGCTTCAAATGATGACCTAAAATCGCTTTTCACCAATGAGCAAAGAAAACTGGTTGTTGCTGATTTGTCAGCCTCGTTCAGCTTCACGCATCCTGAAAACCTTCAGACCGCCAGCCTTGTGGTTGATGCCAGTTATCAGACAACAATTCCAGATTACACCACCCCAGCAGAGGCAGAACGCATTCGCGTCCATGTCATGACCGAGGTGGTTTCCCGTTTTGATGCGGAATTTCGCCGCCAAATCACAAGCATTGAGCGCCCGAATGGCTGGCCTCTTGCGCCATAAGCGCTGGCCATCTTGATCTTATTTTAAGGGATATTTAGATTGAAACAGCGCCGCAACCGGTGCGGAAGACGCTGTGGGTATTAGCGGCGCCAGAACCCCGGCATCAACATGACCAGAACCGTGAAAAGTTCAAGCCGTCCCAAAATCATTGCGGCGACCATAATCCATTTTGCTTGGGCTGATAACGGCTCAAAACTGCCTGATGGCCCAATGATCTCACCAAGCCCCGGGCCAACATTACTAATAGAAGTCGCGGCGGCAGAAAGGGCAGTTTCCAGATCAAGTCCTGTGAGTCCAAGCAGGATAGAAATGACAACGAATGACAGAATATAAAGATAGAAAAACCCCATCACGGCATCCATAACCGTTTCCGGAACAGGCCGGCGGTTATAATAGACAACGCTAACCGCGTGAGGCCGGAGCAAGCGCGATAACTGAACTTTTGCGGTAGCGGCAAGAACCTGAAGCCGAAACATTTTGATCCCGCAGGTGGTTGAACCTGCACAGCCGCCAATAAACATGGCAATCAATAGGATCACTGACGTGTGGCCACCCCATGCCCCATAATCCGTGCTGCTATACCCTGTTCCAGTCATAAGGGATACCGTGTTAAAACTAGCCTGACGAAGCGCCTCTAAGAGAGGCAAGTCAATTTTCGCCATAAGCTGAAAGGTAATAATCAGGCTGACCGACGCTGAGATGGCGATAAACCATCGGACTTGAGGGTCTTCAATCAGATTTTTCCATCCCCCTCGCGTCATGGCTAGATAATGAGCAAAAGGCAGGCTGCCCACCACCATGCCCATGATGGTCAGAATTTCCACCAATGCGTTGTCAAATGAGCCGATTGACGCGGTGCGTGTAGAAAACCCACCTGTGGCAAGGGTGGTCATGGCATGGGTAAGGGCATCAAAACCCGGCATCCCGGCAGAGGCCAGCATCATGGCCCAGACAAAAGTCAGCAAGGTGTAGATCAGAAAAATACCGCCAGCAAGTTCCGTGGCGCGAGGGATCACTTTATCTGGTGTGTCGTAAGATTCGGTGCGAAATAACTGCATCCCGCCAATGCTCAGCATCGGCAAAACCGCAAGCGCCATAACAATAATCCCAATGCCGCCTAGCCACTGCAAAACCGCACGCCACATTAAAATGCCGCGAGACATAATCTCAAGCAAAGGGATCACGGTTGAACCAGTGGTGGTAATGCCAGATATCGATTCAAACACCGCATCATGGATATTCATATCGGTGTCAGCCAAGAGAAAAGGCAACGCCCCAAAAAGACCAACGCTAATCCAAGCAGAGTTTGTCAGTAAAAAGGCCTGCCTTAAATTAATGCTGTCCATGCCATCAAGACGAGTTGATAAAAGAAGCCCAAGCCCAAAAAACATGGTGATTGCCGCGGCGGCAAGAAAGGCCATCCAATTCGCATGACCGTCATAAAAATCTAGACCAGCAGGGATCAGCATAGCCAAAGCGAGGACAGAAAGCAGTATCCCCAAAATGTAAAGCACCGGATTTAAGGGCATGATTCTGTCCGTTAGACACCTACACCATCAGCATAGCCTGATGGCAAAAAAATGTCTATATTTTCTGGTGTTGGCCTTCAGGCGCTAGCGTTGACCAGCCTGAATCAGAAACCGCTCACGCAAATCTTTGTCTTCTTCAAAGACGCCAGTAAAACGGGTCGTAATCATGGTCACGCCATCTTTTTGGACGCCGCGTGTTGTCATGCATTGATGCGCGGCATCAACCAAAAGCGCAACACCGCGAGGTTCCAAAACCTGTTGGATGGTCTGGGCAATTTGCGCAGTCATGGTTTCTTGCGTCTGAAGCCGCTTAGCAAAAATATCAATGACCCTTGCCAGTTTTGAGATGCCAACAACGCGGCGATCAGGAAGATAAGCGATCGTCGCCGTGCCAATAATGGGAACCATATGATGCTCACAATGGGAAACCATGCGGATATCCCGGAGCATGATCATATCGTCATACCCTTCCACTTCTTCAAAGACGCGGTTTAACATCTGAACAGGATCATCATGATAGCCTGCAAAAAACTCTTCATAAGACCGCGCGACACGGGCAGGCGTATCTTGCAAACCTTCACGGCTAGGGTCATCCCCAGCCCAGCGGATCAGCACACGCACCGCCTCTTCAGCTTCTTCCCGGGATGGTGAGGGAAGAGCAGAAATAATATTGAGTTTATTGGCGTCGTAGGGCGTCATGATGTTATCCTAAATATATTTCCATAATATCATATGTCAAAGAACCATACTGAACTACCGATATGGCATCTTATGTTGTAAAATCAACTCTAAATCACCTGTTTGCAACAAAAACATGATAAAAGAACGGGTCAGCGAAACTTGCCGTTATCCCCACATTAAAGCCTGATAGATGCAATATGCCTTAGATGATGCTTGTCAATGGTTAGTGTAGGGGCTAATTTAGGTCACCATTCGCGGGTATGATGTAATGGTAGCCTGTCAGCTTCCCAAGCTGAACGCACGGGTTCGATTCCCGTTACCCGCTCCAGTTTCAAGTATCGAGAGCCAAGTATTGAGGCTCAAGGGACTGTTTCCAAACGATTAATGTTCTGGAACAGGAGTTTGAGTTGCTATGGTGTGGGTAAGGTCTCCGATATCGTTTTACAAAAGAAACGATGCGCTTTTTTTCTCAAGGGCAGTGCCTTTCGATCTTCGTCACCTCAACGTCAAAGCAAATTGGTTGAAGGAGATTTTCGCGATACGAGATTAATGCGTTATGATATTATTGGCTAATGAAGAATAGGGATTATGATTTCATTATTGTTGGTGCAGGATCAGCTGGCTGTGTCCTTGCCAATGAATTAAGTGCCGATACCTCTTGCAAAGTACTTGTTCTAGAAGCTGGCCCTATGGATCGTAGCCTCTTTATCCATATGCCAGCAGGGGTTTATCGCGTTTTCAGGGACCCTGCACTCAACTGGAATTACTTTACTTCAAATGAAGACGGGCTTTGTGGTCGGTCGATTTATACCCCAAGGGGACGGGTTGTCGGCGGATCATCTTCGATTAACTCAATGGTTTATATGCGTGGTCATCGCCTTGACTATGATGGTTGGGCTGAGGAGTTCGACTTGCCTGAATGGGGTTTTAATAACTGTCTGCCTTATTTTATAGCAGGTGAGCGGTATCAGGGTGACGCTACGGAATGGCGCGGCACAACAGGTCGGCTTGGGGTGAAAAAGGCAAATTATTCTGATCCACTTTATGATGCTTTTCTTGCCGCGGGCTTGGAATCTGGGCAGGGGCAATCTGATGATCTTAATGGTGCTAATCCCGAAGGGCTTGCTCGGCTTGATTGTACCGTGATGAATGGCAAAAGATGTAGCGCTGCCACTGCGCATCTAAAACCTGCCCTTGCACGAGAAAATCTCACCCTTTTACCTTTTGCTGAAACGCAGCAGGTTATCCTTAATGGCAATAAAGCCCAAGGGGTGGTGTTTACCCATCGTGGGAAGCGGATTACGGCCTTTGCTGAGCGAGAAGTGAT
>CBFHXL010000008.1:0-62135 GCA_965659785.1 Puniceispirillales bacterium (SeqCode) | reverse complement strand
CAACCGAACCTTTGTTCCGTGGGCATCGTCACCCCTATACAAAAAAACTGTTTGCGGCGGCATCTTATATTCCCACTCAACCCCTTCTGAAACGGCGAGACCCCTTGCTGAAGGTTGAAAATCTGCGGATTAGCTATCGCGGTAAATCAACAAAACTATTCGGCAAAGCCACTAAGTTCGAAGCGGTTAGAGATGTTTCGTTGCAAATACGAGAAGGCGAAAGCGTTGGTCTTGTCGGCGAATCTGGGTGCGGCAAATCCACTTTGGCCAGAGCTATTCTTGGATTACAGCCAATCGATACAGGCCGTATTGAGCTTGCCGGAGCCACAATCGCTAGCGCCAATATTGCCGAGGCTGAAAGGCGCAATAGCAAAGATTCTCCATCGCCGGCTAGCTTTCTGCAAATCGTCTTTCAAGACCCCTATGGTTCTTTTAATCCGCGCCATAAAGTTGGCCGGTTAATCGCTGAACCTTTCCATGCCATCCCTGATGCGCCGCGCGGTAATGACATGGTTTTGCGAATTGATGCGGCGCTGGAAGAGGTGGGGCTATCCAGCACCGATCGTGATAAATATATCCATGAATTTTCTGGAGGTCAGCGCCAACGCATCGCCATTGCACGAGCCTTGGTCATCAAGCCAAAATTAATCCTGTTGGATGAGGCGGTCTCCGCCCTTGATGTTTCGATCCGCGCTCAGATACTGGATTTGCTTGCAGAATTGCGGATCTCACATGGATTATCATATTTGTTTATCAGCCATGATTTGTCGGTAGTAAGGGCAATCACGGATCGCGTGCTGGTAATGCGGAATGGGCAAATTTTGGAGTCCGGGGAAACCAACGAAGTGTTGAGTGCGCCGCGTCATGACTATACCAAACAGCTTATTGAATATACCCCGCAAATTCCGGTGGACTGGGTCCGCTCGCAAAGCGCATAATGATGAGGATAAAGAAATGAGATTACAAAACCTGTGGTATCCAACCGATAAGGTGTTCATTGATGGTCAATGGCAAGCTCCGTCTTCGGGCAAAACGCTAGATTTGTTTGATCCATCAACAGGGGCGGTGTTGGCAAAAATCGCGCGCGGTAACGCTGATGATATTGACCGCGCCACCGCCGCGGCAAATGCGGCATTGACTGGCCCTTGGAGCCGTTTGAGCGCAGCTGAACGCGGGCGGTTGATGTTGCGTCTGTCCAACTTGATCCTAGAGCGTGCTGATGATTTGGCGATTATTGAGGCGCATGATGTTGGAAAGCCGTTAAAGCAAGCGCGGGCAGATGCGTTGGCGATGGCGCGTTATTTTGAATTTTATGGCGGCGCCGCGGATAAGGTGATGGGTGAGACTATCCCCTATCTGGATGGTTATACCGTCTATACCATGCGTGAGCCGATCGGGGTGACAGGTCACATTGTTCCGTGGAATTATCCCATGCAGATTTTGGGGCGTTCTGTTGGGGCGGCGTTGGCGATGGGAAATTGTACGGTGCTAAAACCAGCAGAGCAAGCCTGCCTAACCGCCTTGGCGCTTGGCAGTTTGGCCAGTGAAGCCGGCTTCCCAGATGGTGTTCTCAACATTGTTCCGGGGCTTGGCGACGAGGCTGGAGCCGCTTTATCTGCGCATCCCGCTATTCATCATATCTCCTTTACTGGCTCGGTTGCCACTGGCAGGCTGGTGCAAACGGCGGCGGCTCAGAATGTCATTCCAGCGACTTTGGAGCTTGGCGGCAAGTCACCGCAGTTGGTTTTTGAAGATGCGGACCTGGAAAAGGCCTTGCCGTTTCTGGTCAATGCAGGGGTTCAGAATGCCGGGCAGACGTGTTCGGCGTCGTCGCGAATTCTGGTGGCAAGACCAATTTTTGATCAAGTCGCGGCGCTGATGGCTGAGCGATATGCCATGCTAAAAACAGGGCCGGCGATGGAGGATTTGGATATTGGGCCGTTAATTTCATCCGCCCAGCAGGAAATTGTCGCAGGGTTTCTGGAACGTGGCGCGGATCTTGAAATTCTGGCCCAAGGGCAGTTGTCAGAGACTGCCGAAAAGGGTGGATATTATCAGCCCCCCGTGCTTCTAAAAGGGGATAATCCAGCGCATGAACTTGCCCAAGATGAGATTTTTGGCCCAGTGCAACTGCTCATGCCTTTTGAGGATGAGGATGAGGCGCTGGCTATCGCCAACGGCACGAAATATGGGCTTGTTGCATCAATCTGGAGCAAGGACGGCGCTCGTCAGATGCGGCTTGCGCGCAGGTTGCGCTCTGGCCAAGTCTTCATCAATAATTATGGCGCAGGCGGCGGCGTTGAATTACCTTTTGGCGGTGTCGGACATTCCGGACATGGCCGTGAAAAGGGATTTGAAGCCCTTTATGGGTTCTCATCACTCAAAACAGTAGCCGCGCTGCATGGATAGGAATGGCGAGCCGTATCTTTGGGCCAGCCAATAGGGAGAGAAAAATGCGACTTAATAACAAAACCGCAATCATCACTGGTGGTGCATCTGGCTTTGGTGCTGGTATTGCCGAGGCTTTTGCCAGCGAAGGGGCAAAGATTGTCATTGCAGATATTAATCTTGAAGCGGCGCGTGCGCTAGCCGACCGCCTCAATGGCACAGCGGCAAAAGTCGATGTCAGTAACGCTGGCGAAATGGCCGCGCTAGCCGCCGCGGTGATGGATGATCATGGTAGCATTGATATTTTTGTGAATAATGCCGGCATCACGCATCTGCCGCAACCGATGGAAGATGTTGATGAAGATGAGTTTGATCGCGTTTTGATGGTAAATACAAAATCGGTTTATCTGTCCGCCAAATATGTTGTTCCAATCATGAAACGGCAAAAATCTGGAGTCATTTTGAATATTGCTTCGACGGCTGGTGTTTCGCCGCGTCCAAATCTTAGCTGGTATAATGCCACCAAAGGATGGATGATTACCGCCACCAAAAGCATGGCCGTTGAACTGGCACCACACGGCATTCGGGTAAATGCACTCAATCCGGTTGCTGGCGAAACCCCATTGCTAAAGAGTTTCATGGGTGAAGACACCCCGGAAATCCGCGCAAAGTTTCTGTCAACAATCCCTATTGGCCGTTTTTCAACGCCGCAGGATATGGGTAATGCGGCGCTATTTCTATGTGCAGATGAGTCATCTATGATCACTGGCGTTGCTATGGAAGTTGATGGTGGACGCTGTATCTAACTGCCCAAAACCCAGCTGGAAAAGGAGCTTTGCACCATGAAGATTAGCACCATGAAGGTCAGGGCAGGTCCACGCAATCTGATTACTGATGTCGACGGAATTTTAGTTGGCAATGCTGAAAATCATGCTGTTAAAACAGGCAGTACGGTTTTATATGGCGAGCAGCCATTTACCGCAAATGTGCATGTCATGGGTGGTGCGCCCGGCACGCGCGAGACTGATTTGCTGGAAGCGGATAAACTGGTCAGCCAAGTGGATGCCTTGGTTTTATCAGGCGGATCGGCGTTCGGACTAGATGCGGCATCCCATGTTGCCACCTTGCTCCGTTCTGAGGATCGTGGGCTTGCGGTGGACCGTGTGAAAGTCCCGATTGTTCCTGCGGCTATTCTTTTTGATTTGCTGAATGGCGGCGATCAGAATTGGGTCAAAAACCCATGGTTTGACCTTGGTGGTAAGGCGTTTCACGCAAAAGGGCGGGATTTTGATTTGGGCTCTGTCGGGGCAGGCTTTGGCGCTACAACCGCCGATTTGAAAGGCGGCCTTGGATCAGCCTCAATTGTTCTGGAAAACGGCATCAGCATTGGGGCATTGGTTGCCGTGAACTCGTTAGGGTCTGTTATTCAGCAGGGATCACCGCATTTCTGGGCCGCCTATCATGAAATGGACGAGGAGTTTGGTGGCTTTGGCCCATCGCCAAACCATATTGATATTAGCGATATCCCTTCAAAAATGAATCGCCGTGATGGGGGGGAACAAGCGGCTAATGGTAATACCACCATCGCCATTGTGGCCACTAATGCGGCCTTGGATAAAGCGCAATGCAAGCGCATGGCGGTAGCGGCGCATGACGGTATGGCGCGCGCCATCTGGCCCAGCCATACGCCGTTTGATGGCGATCTGGTATTTGCCCTTGGCACTGGCACCCAGCCGGCATTGCCAGAAAGTGAGATGATGGCGTTGGGTCATTTTGCTGCGGTGTGTCTGGCACGAGCCATTGCGAGAGCGGTTTGGCATGCGACACCAGCAGAAGGGGATCTTTTGCCCACATTTGCGGAAAAATTTGGCCTTTAGATAAACAAACCCCTCACATTGGGAAAACCTAAATATCTCTCTTTTTGCCTAAACTGTTAGTGAAGTAAGGTGGTTTTTTCAAAAAAGGCCAAAGAATTTATTTGAAAAAACTAAACCAGAAGATACTATGTTGATTAATTATCAATATTAGGTTTTGTCATGTCACATTTAACCGTTCGCATCTGGCGCGGTGCTGATGAAGGTGAGTTTCAGTCTTTTTCCGTCCCTATGCGAGAAAATCAAACGGTGCTGGATGTTGTTAGCGAAATCCAGCGCGCACAGGATCAGAGCTTAAGCTATCGTTTTGCTTGCCGGGTTGGTGTCTGTGGGTCTTGCGCAATGATGGTCAATGGCAAGCCACGCTGGACGTGCCGGACGCATATCCGTTCACTGAAATCGTCGGTGGTGACGGTTGCCCCTCTGCGCAATATGCCGCGCATCAAGGACCTGGTCACAGATATGTCTGGTTTTATTGATAAATGGGGTAAGGCAGGCAATGTTTTTGAGAGCCAACGAGATAGGGGGGATGCCCCGGTTGCGGTTGATCCATCCTCACCTAAGCGGAAGGCGGCGGATGCGGCGATTGAGTGTATTAATTGCGGTGTCTGTCACGCGGCCTGTGATGTGGTGAGTTGGAATGATGCTTATCTTGGGCCTGCTGCCCTTAACCGGGCATGGTCATTGGTTAATGATGAACGCCATAGCGGAAAAAAAGAAACCATGGCGGCGGCAATGGGGGATGGCGGTTGCGGAAATTGTCATTCACAGGGCAATTGCATGGCGGCTTGCCCTATCGGGTTAAGCCCGACGCGATCTATTGCCGGGCTAAAGAAAATGAGCCTGATGAGTTTATTAGGGGGTTCTGATGTCTAACCCTATGGTTGAAATGCGGTTATATCTGCTTCAGCGTCTGACGGCGGTATTGATGTTGCCTATGGTTATTGGGCATTTGGCCACCATTATGTATGCCACCCGGTCGGAGCTTACGGCAGCCAGTATTTTGGAACGGACGCAATCTTCGCCTTGGTTGGTTGTCTTCTATACCGGGTTTGTTGTCTTGGTTGCTATTCATGCGCCATTGGGGCTTCGTAAAATTATGGTCGAATGGGTACGGTTTTCTCAAAGACTGGCGAATATCCTAAGCTTATTGCTTTTCCTTGGCTTTCTTGGTCTGGGCTTGCGGGGCGTTTGGGCATTGACGGGGGCAACCATGCCATGACGGGATTTCGCATTAACCTGAGTTATCTGGCTTTTCTTTTGCACCGGTTATCAGGTTTAGCTTTGGTTTGTTTTTTGCCGTTTCATTTTCTTGTCTTGGGATTAGGGCTTGAAGGCGAGGCGGCGCTGGATGAAATGTTGATCTTTACCCAGCAACCGTTAGTCAAGTTTGGGGAATGGGTGTTGGTGGTGTTGTTCTCATTGCATCTGTTATTAGGGTTAAGGGTGCTGGTGATTGAATGGGCGCCATGGCCGCATCAGGGCAGGCTTCGTTCAGGCTGGGTCATCCTCGCTGGGCTTATCGCTTTGGCCTTGGGTTGGGTTTTTCTTGATGGGGTATTGTCATGAATATGGAAACAGGAAAAACCGATATCTTGATCATCGGCACAGGCGGGGCAGGGCTTTTTGCAGCGCTTCATGCCAAACAGGCTAATCCTGACCTTGATGTGACCCTTGCGGTCAAAGGTCTGGTTGGGAAATGCGGCTGCACGCGAATGGTGCAGGGCGGTTACAATGTCGCCCTAGCCGCCGGTGACAGTGTTGAACGCCATTTCATGGATACGATTGTTGGCGGCAAATGGTTGCCTAATCAGGATTTGGCTTGGCGGCTTTGTGAAAAGGCTGTGGAACGGGTTAATGAGCTTGAAAACGAAGTTGGTTGTTTTTTTGATCGTAACCCTGATGGCAGTCTTCATCAAAAAGCATTTGCAGGACAGAGTTTTGACCGCACGGTGCATAAATCTGATCTGACAGGGATTGAGATTATCAATCGGCTGATGGAAAAGGTCTGGGCGGCCGACGTTCATAAACTCGAAGAACATCGCGCTATTCGCCTTATTCCGGCGGCGGATGGGTCTGGTTTGGCAGGGGCCATGCTGATTGATATGCGAAGCGGTACCTATCGTTATATTGCCGCTAAGGCCATTTTGCTTGCCACCGGGGCAGGGCCAACCATGTATCGCTATCATACGCCATCAGGGGACAAAACCTGTGATGGGCTGAACATGGCTCTAGATATGGGGCTGGGCTTACGGGATATGGAGATGGTGCAATTTCATCCCACCGGATTACTTGGTGGGCCAGATACACGCATGACAGGCACGGTGCTAGAAGAAGGCTTGCGCGGGGCAGGTGGGCATCTGGTAAATGGTGATGGTGAGCGGTTTATGTTTGGCTATCATGAAGCAGGCGAGCGCGCTACACGCGATATTGTCAGCCGCGGCATTTACCAAGAAATGCGCGAAGGCCGGACAACGCCTATGGGCGGGGTTTATATCGCGATGGCGCATCTTGGCCCTGATCATGTGGCAGAGCGGTTTCCCGGCATGGTTAAACGTTGCCGGGATTGCGGTTTTGATCTGGCAGGCGGCATGGTAGAGGTCGTGCCAACTGCCCATTATATGATGGGCGGTGTAAGTTTTCAGGCTGATGCCAGCACAGCGATTGATGGCCTTTTTGCGGCAGGTGAAGATTGCGGAGGTGTTCACGGTGCGAACCGGCTTGGCGGTAATGGCGTTGCTAATTCCACGGTCTTTGGCGGTATAGCAGGTGACAGCATGGCGGCTTATGTCAAAGGCCGTAAGACGTGGCGTGATCCGGATCAGACAGAACTGGATCAGGCGGTGGCAGAGGCAGAATATCCGTTTTCCAAACCGCCGGGTGATCTTCATGGCCTGCGTGAGGCTCTTGCCCATACGATGTGGGATGAGGTCGGGGTGATGCGTGACGCATCAGGACTTGCGCGCGGCATGAACACCGTGACGGGATATGCGGCGGCACTGATGGAAATGGGGGTCAGTGGTGAGAATCGCGCCTTTCATATGGGGTGGCACGAATGGCTTAATCTTAAATCATTAACCCGAATATCTGAGGCTATTGCCCTTGCCGCTTTGGGTCGCGAAAACTCACGCGGGGCACATTACCGTGAAGATTTCCCAGATACTGGTGCGCTAGAGGAAAGCGCAAACACGGTGGTCTATGCGAAAGGCGATAAGCTGGAATTACGCTTAGAGAAAGTCAATTTCAGTATTGTTAAGCCGGGGGAAAGCCTGATTGAGGATATGGCAGGAATGCCAACGCCAATGGTGGCGGGAGGAACATCATCATGACCATCACCGAAACGCAAATCGAACAAGCCGCGTATGTGATTATGAAAAAAGCGGCTATTGATATCCCGGATGATTACCTGACAGGGATCAAAGGCATGGTAGATTGCGAAAAAGGCGATCTGTCGGCATTTGTGCTGTCTGCCATGCTTGAAAACTATGAGGCGGCAAGCGAAGATCGGCGGCCAATGTGCGCGGATACAGGATTGCCGCGCTATTATGTCAAAGTCGGAGATAAAGCTAAGGTGGATAGCATGGTCGCATTGGAAGCCGCCTTGCGGCGCGCTACCGCTAACGCCACCCATGATGTGCCACTACGCCCTAATCGGGTGCATCCGTTATGGCGAACAGAACACAACAATAATCTTGGCATTAACGCGCCTGAAGTGGAATGGAGCTTTGAGCCTGATGCCGATTGGATTGATATCACCACCGTCCATAAAGGCGGATTGTTTGGGTCTGATTATCGGATGCTGTTTCCGGGCGATGGCATTGATGGCATAAAGCGGTTTCTTCTTGATACCCTGATTGCTTTTGGTAAGCGCGGATTAGCGTGCCAGCCAGCGATTGTTGGGGTGGGTATTGGCGGCTCCAAAGATACGTGTATGCAACTTGGCAAACAAGCGGCTTGCCTGCGCGTGGTTGGTGACCGTAATCCGGATGAGGGCATTGCCAAACTGGAACAGGAGTTCAAAACCCTTGGCAACTCTATTGGCATGGGGGCGATGGGATTTGTTGGATCATCTATGGTGGTCGATTGCCATATTGAGGTGGGATATACGCATACTGGCGGTATGCCGGTTAGTGTCCATACCTTTTGTCTGTCGTCACGCCGTGCCACTGCGAGACTGCACGCTGATGGCACAATCACTTATCGCACAGACCCAGAGTGGTTCACCCCCTATATGCGGCGAGAGGGCATCTAATGACTAATACCAATCACCTTACCACTCATCATCTGACGATACCGATAAAGCATGAAGATATTGCCAAGCTAAAGCCCGGGGATATCGTTTTTCTTCAGGGCATTGTCTACACTGCACGAGAAGGGGTCTATGATCGGGTGCTAAACAAAGGTGAAGCCTTGCCGGTTGAGAATATCGCCGAGATCAGCAATGTTAATTTTCACTGCTCCCCTGCCGCGTCAGTGCATGAAGATGGCCAGTATACGATTGGCGGCGTGACTGCAACCGCGTCATTTCGGTTTTCAAAATGGATGGCACGTTGGCTGGATTTAACAGGCACAAAGGTAGTTATCGGTAAAGGCGGAATGCCGAAAGAGGATTACGCCTCAATCCTAGCGCCGCGGCAGGCGGTTTATCTGACAACTGTTGGCTATGGCACAGGGGCGCTGTTGGGGCGCGGAGTGACAGGGGTCAAAGATGTGTTCTGGATTGATGATTTGGGCATTGCACAAGCGATGTGGATGTTTGATGTTAAGGCGTTCGGCCCCTTCATTGTTGATAGCGATCTTGATGGCAACTCTCTTTTTGCCACACATAATGATGCGGTGGCAAAGAATATTCATAGCCTTTATGAAGGGCTAAAAGCACCAGCCCTAAGCCGGTATGGCGAGACTGATGACCGCAAAGATGAATTAATGTAAATGCCTATTTTATTACTTTAGAAGGTCGTAATATGACAGATATTAAATCGTTGGATATTTTCCGCCAGATTGCAGAGCTTGGCAGTTTTCAGGCGACGGCACAAAATATGGGTATGTCCTTATCGGCGATTAGTCTTCAGATGAAGCGGCTAGAACAATTTGCCCAGCTTAAGCTGTTTGATCGCAGCAAAAAGCCGCCGCGGCTGACCAGAGACGGGCTGATTTATCTGGAAAAGGTCAATGCTGTTCTGGATTGCTGGCATGAAATTGAACCGCATGGATCAACACAGTCTCGCGTCAAACATCTCACGATTGGTACGGTGCATTCGGTGCTTAGCTCATTTCTGCCTATGGCTTTGAAACAGTATCGTCAGCAAATGCCAGATTTGGATTTAGTGGTCAGGTTAGGGGAAAGCTATGATCTGGAAACAGAAATTCAGGCCGGAACAGTCGACGCGGCGATTGTCAGCAGACCTATTAAACCCATTACCGATATCAATTATTATGATTTGCGAAGTGAGGAACTAGCGCTGATTGCCAGCCCTAACGCCAATGGTAATAACGCGATTGAGATACTTAATAACAATGCCTATGTGCGCTATAACCGTACTGCGCGCATTGCTATTCAGGTTGAAGACTGGTTCACAAAACATGGTCTGGATATCCATTCCAAAATGGAAATTGACACGCTTGAAGGTATTATTGCTTTAGTAAATGCGGGCCTTGGGGTTTCGGTTGTGCCTATGGTGTCGCCGCTTCTTTTCCCAGAAGATATGCAAATTATTCCGTTAAAAGACGCTGGTATCAGGCAACTGGTTCTTGCCATCCCACGCATCAGCCGCAATATTCCCGTCTTGATGACATTTCATGAATGTCTCAAAAAAGCCATTGACGATGAAGACCAGCAATGATGAGGTACTACCCCTAAAAGAGCTAAGATGAAAGAGAGGATATCATGGCTAAAAAATATAACCGTTTGCTTTTAACTGGCGCTGCAGGATCACTAGGAACACAGTTGCGCCCCATGCTGTCAGAATATGCTGATCATGTTCGGCTAAGTGATCGGACAGAGGTATCAGATTGTGCCAGCCATGAGGAGTTTGTCGCGGCGGATTTAGCAGATATGGACGCCATGATTGCCTTGACCAAGGATGTTGATGTTGTTGTTCATATGGGCGGTCAAAGCCGTGAAGGGTCATGGGAAAATGTTCTGAACTCTAATATCATTGGGATGTATAATCTTTATGAAGGATGCCGGAAAAATGAGGTTAAGCGCGTCATTTGGGCTAGCTCGGTTCATACCATCGGGTTTTACCCGCGCACCGAAGTGGTTGACGCCAATTCCCCTGTTAGGCCAGACAGCAATTATGGCGTCTCAAAAGTTTATGGTGAGGCGCAGGCCCAGTATTATTGGGATAAATACGGTATCGAAAGCGTGTCAGTGCGGATTTATTCCTGTTTCCCTGAACCTTTGGATCGCCGGATGCTGACAACATGGCTTAGTTTTGATGATTTGCGGCGTCTGATGGGGCGGTGCCTATGGGCGCCATCGGTGCGGCACACGATTATTTATGGTGCGTCAAACAACACTTCGGTTTTGGTTAACAACCATAAAGCCGCGCATATCGGTTTTCACCCGCAAGATAACGCCGACGTTTATCGGGAAAAAGTCGAAGCAAACACACCAGAGCCAGACCCCAAAGGTGGCGTGATTGGGCTTCACGGCGGTCAATTCACGGTCGATATGCATTTTGATGACTAAAACCAGCAGGATAATACGCTAAGCCATTAGCAGAAAAGGAAAAGCCAATGACAACCCTTTATGCCATGCACGGCGCTGGATCCATCATTGCGGAAATCATGTTTGAGGAATTGGGGATCAAAGCCAATCTGCTTTACCCTGATGAGGCGGAGCGCAACACCCCTCAGTTCCGTGCCATTTCCCCTTATGGGCGAATACCAGTATTGGTCACAGATCAAGGCCAGCCGATTTTTGAAAGCTTGGCGATTGTTCTGATGCTATTGGAACATGACCATGATGGTAAATTGGCCCCGCCGCAGGGGTCGTCAGAATATGCCGGATTTTTATCTTGGATCACTTATCTTGCCACAACCCTTTACCCGGCGGTTTTGCGCTATCATTATCCGGGTCGTTACGGGGAAGAAAACACCGTCCGCGCCAAGGCGTTAGAAGAAATGAATTGGGTTTATGATCATATCGAAGCAGCGGATCATGATTATGTCGCTGGCGATATCATGACGGTGGCGGATTTTTATCTTTATATGCTGATTGATTGGGACGAAGAATCTGATGTTAATCTGGCATCACGCCATAAAATTAATCGTATCATGGATGTGGTTGGGGCAAGGCCATCGGTGCAAATGGTGATGGCGCGGCAAGAAGATTAAATCATCCGCCTCAGGCTTAAAACTTTGGCGCGGCCACGCCTGAAATCATAATATTGATCAGGCTTGTTGCGCCATCGTTAAGGGCGGTTTCCAAGGTTGAAACCAGAGCATCAGGCTGATCAACGAAATACCCCTTAGCGCCTAGCCCCTCAGCAATCAGATCATAGCGGGTTTCGGCGTCCAGATCACAGGAATGGACGCGGTCATCGCCAAAATTATTCTTTTGAATCTCAACTTCTGCACCCCAGCGTTGGTCATTGCCGACAATAAAGGTAATTGGCAGTCCCGCGCGGCGTGCGGTTTCAATTTCTGTCAGATGAAACCCTGCGCTACCATCCCCCATAAAGGCCACAACATGACGCCCGGGATTGGCAAAGGCCATGCCAATCGCTTGGGGGATAGCCCCGCCAATTCCGCCTGATGGGCCATTGGTCAAAGTATGGGCAGCGATGGCGATCGGGTCTGGTAAGCCTGATTGTACCCATTGGCTGAACTCACCCCCGTCACAGACAATCAATGGCGGCGCGGAAGCATCAAGAAATTTGTTAAAGTCGCGCATCACCATAGCCGGAGTAATATGGTCTTTGGCCTGAAGCTCTGTTGAAGGCATAGTCGGCCGTTCGGTGAGCCGTTTTTCCACCGATTTCAACCATGTTTGTGGGCGTGACCTTAATTCAGCCTCAGCAAGGGCTTTCATGCTTGAGACCGGATCAGCGATACAGCCCCATGTCATATTTCCGAAAAACACCTGATTGGATAAGGTGACGGTGCCGGATTGGGCAGCGCATACAATGATGCGCTGGGCTGGCATAATCTCACGCGAGCCAAACCCAATAATAAAATCAGGCTCTTTATCCAGCAAAATAATGCCATCTGCCTCAGCCAGAATATCCCTGATACCGCCAAGCATAGGATCAGCCAATCCGCGAGGACTGGTCATTGAGATCACGGGTATTTTATGGCGGCTTCGGATCGCGTCAATGAGGGCACCGTTGCGAGCAGGCGAGAGTGTACTGCCAGTCAAGATCACTGGTTTCTTGGACGCATCAAGCGCCATGGTGATAGCGCTGAGATCAGATGGACTAACGGCAAAACTGTCATCTTCGCTGTGGGTCAATGGAGGAAAAAGTGGATTTTGCGCGGATTCATTCAATACGTCTTCTGGTATTGCCAGATGGACTGGCCCATGTCTTCCAGAACGGGCAACATACATGGCTTCACGGATAGCGCCGTCAATATTGTTGCTATTGGTAAGTCGCCAGCTTTCTTTAACAAGTGGCGCGCTAATGGCGGTTTGATTTAATTCTTGAAATGGTCGCCTGCCATCCATATTCAATGGACTATCGCCAGTGATAAGGACGACAGGGGATTCTGACGCCAAAAGCCCATAAAGCGGCCCAATAGCATTGGTGAACCCCGGCCCAGCCGTACAAAGCGCAACACCTGTGCGGTGACTGGAACGGGCAAATCCATCTGCCATAAACACTGCGCCTGCCTCATGCCGGGCATGAATAATGGTCATATCCTGATCATAAGCAGCATCATACAGCGACATGATCTGATTTCCTGATAAGGAAAAGATCGTATTTGTTCCGGCTTCTGCAATGGAAGAAATGATAAGATCAGCAACGCGCATTTTCTGGAAATTCTTAATAGATGGTTATTTTATGTTCTATTCATAGCAGAAAAAGAACAGCAAAGATGCCCCTTTTCCCTATAATTTATATATGGGATATAATCCAAGCGATGCAACATAAAGCCCGAAATAAAGAGGACACGACATGACAACAATCCAGACGATTGGCTGTATTGGCCTTGGTACGATGGGAAAGCCAATAGCCACGCATTTATTGAAATCAGGATTTACGGTCCATGGATATGCACGGCGCCCGTCGTTTTTTGACAAGGATGGGGCTGATTTGATCGCTTTGGGGATGGGCATAGCCGCCAGTCCGGCGGAATTGGCATCACGCGCAGATGTGGTGATTACCAATGTCCTGTCTGGTGATGATGTGGCAGATGTGGTGCTAGATCGTGATGATGCGGTTATTCATGGGGCAAAAGCGGGCTTAATTGTCATGGATCATAGCACCATTGCCCCTCAACAAGCACAAGATATTCATCAGCGCTTACGCGCCCAGCAGATCAGGTTTGTTGACGCGCCTGTTTCTGGTGGCGGGGCTGGCGCTAAGGCAGGAACACTGGTTTCTATGCTTGGCGGTGAGCCAGAAGATATCGCAAGCTTATCCCCTGTTCTTGGGTGTTATACCAATGGTTATCGCCATATTGGCGTGTCTGGCCATGGTCAGGTGGCTAAATTATGTAACCAAATTGCCCAAGTTGTGACCATCTTTGGGGTGGCAGAGGCGATGCGTTTTGCCGCTATTCATCATGCTGATCAAAATGCCGTGCTAGATGTGATGAGTCAAGGCTTTGCCAGCAGCAAAATGCTAGAATTAATGGCGCCAAAAATGATTTCTGAAGATTTCTCGCCGGGAATGGAATCCCGTCTTCATGCCAAAGATATGGGCATTGCGCTGGCGGCGGTGCAAAAACATGATGAAAATTTGCCCGCTACAGCGCTTGTTTCTGGCCTGCTAGATGCGGTTCAAGAGGCAGGATGGCAGAACAAAGACACCTCAGTTTTATATGATTATCTAAAAAAATATCTCAATTAATCCTTGTCATCACAGCAATCTGTCCCATTTCTGATAAGTGGTGATGGTTGATAAGTTCACCGTAAAGTAATGGCGTGCAAAAACTGAAGTGCCCACGGGTAAAAATAGAGGTAACCAAATATGTCAACAGGCAAAGTAAAATGGTTCAACGCAACTAAAGGCTACGGCTTTATTGAGCCAAGCGAAGGCGGTGCTGATGCCTTCGTCCATATTAGCGCAGTACAAGAAGCTGGACTGTCAGAATTAGTGGAAGGTCAGGAAGTTGAGTATGAAATGACCGAAGCAAAAAATGGAAAGCTATGCGCCTCTAATATTAAGGTTGCAGAATAACGGTTTCTGGTCTTGAAGCCTTATCGCCTTTGGGCAATATAAAGGCCGGTAAAGACCAGACCTAGCGATAGCAAATGATATAACCCTAGCGTTTCCCTCAGGATGGATACGCCTAGTAGAGCTGAGAATACCGGAACAAGATTGGTGAACATACCAGCCTTGCTAGACCCGATTTTGTCTACGCCAATCATAAACCATACTTGTGATAGAAACGACGGCACGATAGCGACATAAAGCAAGATGAGCCAGCTCTCGCCGCCAGTGAACACAAATCCCCCCATAACCGTTTCCGCAACAGCAAAAGGCAGTGATGCGATCAAGGCGAAAATGGCTAACACCCCCATCATAACAATACTATCCACAGGGGGGCGGCGCGTAAGCCCAAGCGTATAACCTGCATAACAGCAACAGCCAATAATCATAATCAAATCGCCATGATTAAAGGTCAGGCTAATGATTACCGCCAATGATCCTTTTGAGATGACCACCATTGCCCCACTCATGGCGACAAGCAGTCCTATGAGCTGTAAGAACGTCACGGGTGTCCGAAGAACAATCAAACCCATAGCCATAATGACAGCTGGAATTGTGCTTTGAATGAGGCCAAGATTGATAGCGCTGGTGGAATACGCCGCCAGATAAAACATAATGTTAAAACCGCTGAGTCCAAATCCCATCATGATCAGCCATAACCAACGGTGACGCATATCGCGCAATGTGCTGATGATCTGGCGATGATAAAGGGTCATGACAATGGTGGCGACAATGAGCCATCGGGCACTAACCAGAAACATAGGCGATAACTCATTAACCGCTAATCGCGCGGCAATTGTATTTCCGCCCCAACCTAAGGCGGCAAGCGCCAACAACACAGGGGCGCTCACTATGATAGCGCGGATGGTGCTAAGCATTTTGCTACGCCCCCATTTCTATGCGCAAAGCAAGGCTTAGAGCTAAGTTTTCAACCTCAGGGATAAAGCTATCCTGCCATTTGCCATGGCAAATTAGGATATCCTGCATCAACCGCCAGCGCAGACCTGTTAAAATGCTTTCCATGGCGCGTTTGCTTCCTGTTCCATCAAGCCCTGCACGAAAATATACTGCCACCGGTTTTCCTGCACTGACATCAAGAAGGGCGTGATAGGTGCGATCAAAAAAATCTTTGGTCAGACCTGCCATGTAGCCGATATTCTCTGTGCTGGCAATGAGAATGCCATCTGCGGAAAGCGCATCATCAGCAGTCGCGGCTTGAGGCAGCTTGCGGATCACATTCACATCACTATCCCTAGTGATAATGGCAACGGCGGCATCCGAAAGGCGCTGTGTGTTTGCGGATGGCGAGTGGTCAAGAAAAAGAAGCTGTCGTTTGATTAGGGTCATATCATAAACATGGCATTGCTAAAGAAATGCGGCAATGCTAGCGCAACATTGCGTTACATTAGGACGATGGGTTAAATCTGTGTTAAAATCATCTCAACCCTAACATAGGCAATACCAACTATGAATGAGAAATGATCATTAGAAAACGGATAAATGGAAATCTTGGATTAAGGATACTGTGATCATGGCGTGGCCTGCATATCAAAAATTATTGTCTAGTCTTTCGGATACCCCTTCGCATGGTGTCTTGATGGGGGATTTGCTCGACGACCGCGACCGCACCGAACGCCTTCAGTTTGCTATTGATGATATGCAAATTGATTTAACGCGCCAGACGGTTACACAAGATCAATTGCATATCTTACTGCAAGTAGCAAAAGAAGCTGAGGTGATGGAAAGATGTCATGCCATGCTTGATGGCAAGACTGTCAATGCCTCTGAGAAAAGACCCGCGCTTCATGCTCATTTGCGTGATCCCTCTCAACCTCTGGCACAGGCCAGCGTTGATGTGATGGCAAGCCATTTGGACCGTTTGCTGAGTTTAGGCATAACGGATGTGGTTTCTGTTGGGATAGGTGGTTCTGATCTAGGGCCGGCGATGGCGGTATCGGCACTATCACCATATCAACAAGGCCCAGAAATTCATTTTGTCAGCACCATTGATCCGTCACAGATGGGCGATTGCCTTGCCATGCTTGATCCGTCCACAACGGCGATGCTGGTGATTTCAAAATCTTTCACCACACCCGAAACCCTAGCTAATATGACCATGGCGATGCGGTGGTTTGATGACGCTGACATTGACACCAGTGACCGTGTTTTAGCCATTACCGCTAATCCTAAGAAAGCTAAGGAAATGGGTTTTGATAATGATGCTATCCTGCCCTTTGATCAGGGCATTGGGGGGCGTTATTCCATCTGGTCTGTGGTGGGTTTTGGGCTAATGCTAGCGATTGGACGAGCTGGATTTAGGGCGATGCTTGCTGGCGGTCATGCCGTTGATGAGCATGTCCTTAGCGCGCCACTTTATCAGAATGCCCCAGTGAATCTGGCGCTGATGCGATATTGGAATGTGAGCGTGTTGGGGCGCCAGGCGGAGGCTATTTGCCCCTATGACCAACGGCTAGATAGTCTGGATAAATGGCTTCAGCAACTGGAAATGGAATCCAATGGCAAATCTATTGATGCCTCTGGTAACCGGGTGGATTACTTCACCGCCCCTATCATCTTTGGGATGGCTGGCGGCAATGCACAACACAGTTTCTTTCAGCATATCCACCAAAGCGCAATGGTCACACCGGTAACCTTTCTGGCCCCGTTACGGCCATTAATGTCGGATGCAAATATGGCGGCTGATCTTGTCGCTGACCACCATGACCAATTGATATTGAATATGTTGGCACAGGCCGACACGCTGGCCTTGGGTAATGAAGAAAACCCCGGTTTTTCTGGTGGGCGTCCATCAACAGTTATCACATGGCTTCAACTGTCCCCCTACACTTTGGGGCGAGTTTTGGCACTATTTGAATATATTACAACGATGTCAGGATCACTGTGGGGATTAAATAGCTTTGATCAACCTGGTGTTGAGCTTGGCAAAAGACGGGCGGAGAGCTATGAGGCCATTTATAAGGGCAAAGCCTCAGATGGTGTTTTGTCATCGACAACCAAAAGCTTATTTGATCAGTTAAAAGAATTGAAACAATCCTTAACAAATAAGCCTTGATTTATCCATAAATTAGCGTCATGGCTTATTTCATATCTGGAATAGATAATGATAGGAAAATGTATCATGAACAGAGACGTATTTATCACTTGTGCGGTTACAGGGGCAGGCGATACCACTGGCAAGTCTGATCTGGTGCCGATTACCCCAAAACAAATTGCTGATGATGCCATTGCCGCCGCTAAAGCTGGCGCCGCTATTGCACATTGTCATGTTCGTAATCCTGAAACGGGCGCCCCTTCGCGTGATGTCGCCCTTTATCGTGAGGTTGTGGATAGAATACGTTCCGCTGACACCGATGTGGTGATTAACCTGACCGCTGGCATGGGGGGAGATTTGATTATTGGTTCACCTGAAGCCCCATTACCTCTTGCGGAAGGTACTGATATGGTAGGGGCGGCAGAACGGGTGGAACACGTCACCAGCCTGTTGCCAGAAATTTGCACCTTAGATTGTGGCACCATGAATTTCTCGCATGGGGATTATATCATGGCAAATACCCCTTCTATGTTGCGGGCGATGGCAAAGCATATGCAGGATGCAGGTGTCCGTCCGGAAATTGAGATTTTTGATACCGGCCATTTGGTGCTGGCGAAACAATTGGTTAAAGAGGGGCTGATTGACAATCCAGTGGTGGTGCAGTTGTGCATGGGGATTCCCTATGGTGCGCCTGATGATCCGAACACCCTCATGGCGATGGTTAACAATCTGCCGGAAGATTGGATTTTCTCAGCCTTTTCGATTGGCCGGAACCAATTGCCTTATGCGGCGCTGGCGCCAGTTGTGGGCGGCAATGTTCGGGTCGGGCTAGAAGACAATATCTATCTTGAATATGGCAAACTGGCTACGAATGCGGATTTGGTGGAACGCGCGGCAACAATATTGTCAGCGATGAATGTTTCTATCCTTACCCCTGAAGATGTTCGTAAGAAACTCAAATTAACAAAACGCTAGAGGTGATCTCGTGGCAAAAGGAATAAGCAAGGCCGCTGTCATAGGTGGCGGTGTTATTGGTGGCGGCTGGGTTGCTCGACTTATGACCGCAGGCTGTGATGTCACAGTGTTTGATCCGCATCCCAAGGCGGCGGATTACATTAATGATGTGCTTGCCCGAAATGAGGCCGCGATGTTGCGGCTATGGCCGGGGCAAACCACAGGGGCAAGGGGGCAAGTGCGCTATGCCAATACGATTGGTGAAGCCGTTGAAGGCGCTGATTTAGTCCAAGAATCGGTGCCAGAGCGCATTGAGCTAAAGAAAACCATTCATCAGGAAATTGGTGAGGCATTGGCGGATCATGCGATTATTGGCTCGTCCACCTCAGGGCTGCTGCCCACCGATATTCAAAGGGATATGCCAAACGCCGACCGAATGATGGTCGCGCATCCCTATAATCCGGTTTATTTATTGCCAGTGGTTGAAATTGTTGGCGGCGAGAAAACGTCAGCTGACGCCATTGCCAAGGCTATGGACCTTTACGCCGCTATAGGTATGAAACCTGTGCATATCAAAAAAGAAATTGATGCCTTTGTTGGGGATCGCTTGCTTGAGGCGATGTGGAGAGAATCCCTTTGGCTGATTGATGAAGGCATCGCCACAGCAGGCGAGATTGATGATATCGTCCGCTATGGTTTAGGAATGCGTTATGCCCAGATGGGGCAATTTATGACGTATCGGCTTGGTGGTGGTGATGGCGGTTTTAGACATTTTCTGGAACAGTTTGAACCGTCGTTGAAATGGCCATGGACCAAGCTAATGGATGTGCCGGAATGGACAGAAGAGCTGGTTGATAAAATTGTTAGCCAGAGTGACGATCATGTTGCCGGCCTTAGCGTCAAAGAGTTAGAGGCCACGCGTGACAATAACCTTGTTGATTTCCTCAAAGTCCTGCGCCGCAACAATTGGGGGGCTGGAACAGCGCTTAAAAATCCGGCGGATATGGCGCCAGCAACCGAAGACAGTATGGCGCTTGATGCCAATCCCCTTATCACTTGGCAAGGCCATGTGCATGAGGATTGGGCGGATTACAACAACCATATGACGGAGTTCCGTTATCTGGAGGTATTTAGCATGGCAACTGATAAGGTGCTGTTTGGATGCGGTGCTGGGCCTGCTTATGTGAAAGAAGGGTTTTCCTTTTATACGGTCGAAACCCATATCCGTCACATTGATGAGATCGCCATCGGTGAGCCTATCCATGTGCAAACCCGTTTGATTAATCATGATGCTAAAAAATTGCATCTGTTCCATGAGATGTATGGCGGCGAAGACAATCGCTTGCTGGCAACTGGTGAGCATATGTTGCTTCATGTTGATATGAAGGCAGGCCGGGCTTGCCCTATGCCAGATCAGATCACAGCTGGATTTGACACTATTGCTAAGGCACAGGATGATCTTGCCATGCCTGAGGCGGTAGGTTCAGCCATAGGAATGAAACGAAAATAAGTTAGCACATGATAGACCTTAAGATAGTGAGCACGTTAGCAGGAGAGAACCCATGCGTTTTGGATTGACCGAAGAGCAAAATATGATCGTGGATACGGTCAGAGGATTTGTTGAAAAAGAGATTTATCCTCATGAAGCGCGTGTGGAAGAGTTGGGCTATGTACCAACCGAAATTGCCGAGGACATTAAGTCTAAAGTTCTGGAGATGGGCTTTTATGCGCCAAACTTTCCCGAAGAAGTCGGCGGTGGCGGGCTTAATCACCTAGAGTTTGCCTTGCTTGAACGCGAGCTTGGGCGAGGGTCTATGGCACTGACCCATTTTTGGGGACGGCCTCAAAATATTCTGATGGCGTGTGAGGGTGAGCAAAAAGAAAAATATCTTTATCCGGCAATCAAAGGCGAAAGAATGGACGCCTTGGCCATGACAGAACCTGATGCTGGATCAGATGTACGCGGCATGAAAACCTTTGCCAAAAAAGATGGCAGCGACTGGATCATCAATGGCACGAAACATTTTATTTCCGGGGCCGCCCATGCTGATTTTGTCATTGTCTTTATTGCCACAGGTGAAGACGACACCCCCAAAGGCCCGAAAAAACGGATTACCTGTTTTCTGGTAGACCGGGGGCATCCGGGCTTTGAAATTAAACCCGGTTATAAATCAGTATCGCATCGCGGTTATGATAATATGATCTTAACCTTTGATGACTGCCGACTGCCCGAAAGTCAGGTGCTGGGCGAAGTTGATGGCGGTTTTGAAGTCATGAACACATGGCTATACGCCACCCGTATCACGGTCGCCACCATGTCGGTTGGTCGCGCTAGACGGGTGTTTGATATGGCATTGCAATATGCGGTTGATCGCAAGCAATTTGGTCAGCAGATTGGAAAGTTTCAAGGGGTTAGCTTTAAGCTGGCAGATATGATCACTGAAATTGACGCCGCGGACTGGTTGACGCTGGCCTCAGCATGGCGGTTAGATGAGGGATTAGAGGCTAATCGGGAAATTGCCTCAGCCAAGGTTTATGCTTCTGAAATGCTGGCGCGTGTAACCGATGAGGCCATACAGATTCATGGCGGTATGGGTTTGATGAATGATCTGCCATTAGAACGCTTTTGGCGTGACGCGAGGGTTGAGCGCATCTGGGATGGCACATCAGAGATTCAGCGGCATATCATCAGCCGTGATCTGCTTCGGCGGATAGGCGGCTAATGGCGCGGCGTGATCCTTTGGATTATTCAGCCTCATTAACGCGGCTGTTGCGCCCGTCAACTATCGCAGTGATTGGCGGAAAATGGGCCGAAGCCGTGGTCTTAAGTTGTAGCGAAATTGGTTTTTCCGGCGAAATTTGGCCTGTGCATCCCCACAAAGATATGGTCGCCGGACATAAGGCATATTCAGATTTAGCATCCTTACCTGCCCCACCTGATGCCGTATTTTTGGGGGTTAATCGCAACACCAGCATTGATATGGTCGGCCAGTTATCTGCCATGGGCGCTGGCGGTGTTGTCACCTTTGCCTCTGGCTTTGCCGAAGTCGAAGACGGCAAGGGGTTGCAGGATCAGTTGGTAGCGGCGGCAGGCGATATGCCAATTCTTGGCCCGAATTGTTATGGCATGATCAATTATCTTGATGGCGCGTTGTTATGGCCAGATGTTCATGGGGGAAAGCCTGTGGAACGCGGGGTGGCTATCATCACGCAGTCTTCAAACTTAGCCATTAACCTGACAATGCTAAGAGGCGGCTTGCCGATTGCCTATATTCTGACCTTAGGCAATCAGGCGATGATTGGTATGGCAGATTTAATTAGGGTTGTTGCCGCCGATGACCGTGTCACAGGGATTGGTCTGCATATCGAAGGCATTAATGACGCCGCCGCTTTTGCCGCTGCCGTGCACGAGGCCAAACAACAAGGTAAAGGCGTGCTAGCCCTAAAGGCAGGGTTAAGCGATGCGGCACAAAATATGACCGTTTCCCATACCGCATCACTAGCAGGCGGCATGGCGGCATCAGTTGCGTTTTTTGATGCTCTTGGTGTTGGGGAAGTGGATTCGATTGATGCGTTAATGGGTGGTCTGGCTTTGCTACATTGTTATGGTCAGCTTGATGACCCCTCTCTTTTGACGATGTCGTGTTCAGGGGGTGAGGCATCATTGATCGCAGATGCGGCCGAACGTGGCAACGTGCCGATGCCGCCATTATCGCCAGAGGCGGCGGCGCGCATAGAGGCCACAGTCAACCCCCTTGTCACGGTCAGCAATCCCTTTGATTATCATACCTTTGATTGGGGCGATGGCCCAAGATTAGAGGCTAGTTTTACCGCCGCCATGCAGGCAGGGATGGGTATTACGGCGCTGATTATCGACTTCCCGAAACTGGAATTAGGCCGCGCGGATGCATGGAAAACAGCATTAGAGGCGCTTTTGGCAGGGAGCAAAACCACCGGCGCTAAAGCCATGGTTCTAGCTAGCATAGCAGACGGCTTACCTGAGCAATGGGCAAGCTGGCTGATGGAGCGCGGTATTCCAGCCATGCGCGGTTTTGATCATACCATTGCCGCCATCAAGGCGGCGCATCAGGCATCTCAGCCGCCAAGGGCTGTGACCCTTTCTGGATTAACGCCGCGAACAGCAACTGGCAAAGGCCAGATTGTGAATATGAATGAGCATGAAGGCAAAGCCCTGTTAGCGCGTTATGGCATCACGATACCGCAAGGCGGCATCGCCAAAACCCAAGATGACGCGATCGCCTTAGCATCAGGCAGGGTGGTGGTGATGAAGGCGGTTTCGGCTGAGCTAAGTCATAAGACTGAGGCAGGGGCCGTTCGGCTTGGGGTCAGGGGCGAAGATCAGGTTGCCGAAGCCTATCAGCATTTGCGCCAAATCAGCCCTCAAGTCTTGATTGAAGATATGATCACGGATAGCGTTGCTGAACTGATTGTCGGGATTAGCCGCGATCCGGTGGTTGGTCTTTATCTGATGTTAGGGACAGGGGGGGTGATGGCGGAATTGTTGCGCGATACCATCACGCTGATCATGCCAAGTCCGGAGAACGCTATTGAAAAGGCGTTAAGGCAACTTAAAGTCGGGGCATTAATCGGCGGGTGGCGCGGTAACCCCAAAGGTGATCTTAACGCGGCGGTGGCGGCTATTCAGGCCATTCAGGATATTGCTCTTGACGGTCAGGATAAACTTGAAGACCTTGAGATTAATCCGCTTATGATCAGACCTGAAGGTAAAGGTGTGGTCGCGGTTGATGCGCTCATCCGCCTCAACCCGTAACAACACGCAAGGGAAGGATAAGGAGAAACCCATGTCGGATATTCTGAAAACAAGCCTTAGTAATGGTATCTTTCATATAGTTTTGGATCGCCCCAAAGCTAATGCGATTGATTTGAAAACCAGCCGTGAGATGGGTGAGGTGTTTAAGGCGTTTCGTGATAATCCTGACGCTCGTGTTGGCATTGTTAGCACCGCAGGGGATAAGTTTTTCTGTGCTGGATGGGACCTCAAAGCCGCGGCAGATGGGGACGCGGTAGACGGGGATTATGGTGTTGGGGGTTTTGGTGGACTCCAAGAGTTGCGCGGTATGAACAAACCTGTGATCGCCGCTGTTGAAGGCATGGCTGTTGGTGGTGGATTTGAATTGGCCTTATCCTGTGATTTGATTTATTGCACTAAGGAAAGCCGTTTTGCGCTTCCTGAAATTAAGGCCGGAACCTTGGCGGATGCGGCAACCGTAAAACTGCCAAAACGTATACCGTATCATGTTGCCATGGAGATGTTGTTTTTAGGACGTTGGATGGATGCGGATGAAGCCAAGCATCATGGCTTGGTGAATGATGTTCTGGATGCTGATAAGCTGATGGATCATGTCTGGCAGGTGGCAGAAACATTAGCCGCTGGCCCGCCTCTTGTTTTTGCTAGCATCAAAGACGTGGTGCGTGAGGCCGAAGCCTTGCGGTTTCAGGATGCCATGAACCAGATTACCAAACGCCAGCTGGCTTCTGTTGATATTCTTTATGACAGTGAAGACAATCTGGAAGGGGCCAAAGCTTTTGCCGAAAAACGCGACCCTGTTTGGAAGGGGCGTTGATTTTTCTCTAAACGGGCTATCTCATCAAGCATAAGTGTTGTGATGGGAGAGACGAGATGAAGCGAAACAATCCATTGATTTTGTGCCTATCGGTTTTGTTATCAGGGATGTTTCTTCTGATCAGCAGTAGCCATACGGTTTTGGCGGCTGGCTCAAGCAGTGGGGATTCCACCTCAAGCCAGCCTGCGGTTATTAGCGCCGCTGAAAAAGCCATCAAAAAAGGCCAATTTGCTGATGCCTATCAAATGTTGGCTGAAAAACAATCCCAATATTCCAAGAATGCTGATCTGTATAATCTGATGGGGTATTCCGCCAGAAAATTAGAACGCTATGAGGATAGCATGGCGCATTATCAAAGAGCGCTTGATATTGATCCCAAGCATAAAGGGGCGCTTGAATATCTAGGTGAGCTGTATCTCACCCTCAATCAGCCAGACGATGCTAAGGCGATGCTAGCAAAGCTGAACAAAATTTGCTTTTTGGGCTGTGAAGAAAAGGCCGAATTAGCCGAAGCGATTAGCGCATGGGAAGCTGATAACAACTAAATGGTTTTGCCATCCTGATGCAGTTTCTCAAGCATGGCTTTAGCCTCCGGGCTAAGCTGTTCCTTGGTGATGTTGAGGCTATTGCCCTCAATAGGCTGGCTTGAAATATCTGATGATGGCATATCGAGAGGCTTTTCCGCCTCAGGCTCTGGCATTCTGATCATGTGGTCATCTGTGACCTCAACCGGGTAGAGAGGCATTTTGCTATGCCGCAGACGCGCTAATTTGCGGCGCAATGTTTTGTTTATCACCCTTGGTTTCTCTTGTTGTTGATCTGGTGCGGGACGATCCCCCCCACCGCTAACCACCACCATGATCAGCATTAACAAAACCAAACTGGTAAACACCGTAAGCGCAATCGGTTGATGAAGCGCGAGGTCTTGAAGAAAAGGGGCTTTTGCCAACAGCCAAGCGATATCAGGGTGTTCAAAAAATTGGATGAGTGATGAGCGGATAGCGTCAATCATGAGATGTCACCCATAAAAAGATTGGCATATTCATCGGCAAGTTGTGGGCCTAATTCGTCCTGATCTTTTCGCCATGGGCGCAAATCCGTGGGAATAGCATTGACGGGGCCAAGATTTTCACCCATCCACCACGCACAAATCGCAGCTTTATTGTTTTTTCGGGTCAGCATCAGCCGCCCCGTGCTAAGCGATGCGATATGAACCCAATGTGTTGCGATAGCCAAAATGGTATCTTCAAGGCGCGTTTTGCGTGTCATGATTAGCTTAAAGTCTTGCCGCGGTTGCGGTTTGCGGTGTTGCATCTGGGACAGGGCATCAGCGTCAGGTAAATCCAGCATGATAGACGCATCAAGACGGGTGGGGTTGTTGATCAATCCAAAATCCACCTGCAGGCTAGCTTGATGCGACGGCGAGATGAGACGATTGTGAAAATAATCACACGCCGTCTGGGCAATTTCAGCCAGCATGGGATCAATATCTAAAACATGAAGACGAACCATGATGCGTTACCTTTCTGATGAAATCTAAAGGATATGTGATGCCTCGTGCAAGTGATCTGTGGGGGTTAATGCCCCTTTGAAAGCACATCCTCTAAGAAAGCGCATCCCCTAAGAAAGCACATATGGTGTCTTTGCCGCCATGGTGGCGGCTTCAAAAGCCAGCGTAGCGCATTTCTGGCGGTTACGGTAGGTGGTTTTGACAGGTGTCATCGCCGCTAAAGATGAAAACGGGGCAGGGTCAGAAGACGGCGATAAAAACCACTGATGGATCGCCGCGCCAATATCATCTAGCACTGCCACAGGCGGATACGGCGTTGGTTGATCCTTGATGACATTAAGCAGTATTCCGGCTGATGCCTCACAGATCGCACAGCCCTTAACCTGAACGGAAATACCCTCAATCTGATCTTGATTAAGGCTAAGCATGACCGTGACCTTATCCCCGCAAGTGGGGTTGGTCATCTCTGCTGTGTGGGTGGGATGTGTTAACGCTACCTGCTCACGGACGTGACGAGCCAGCGTTAGCATTTGCTCATGGTAAAGGTGATCTTCGGTCACAGCATTTCCCTTAGTTTTGATCTGTGGTTGAAACTCGTGTTATCATCATTTTATGGTATAGTGACAAGACTGTCATCACGCTTTGGCAAGATTATGAAACAAAGGGTTGTTAATCCTCCGGGCGATATCCTGACAAAAGAAAGGTCAAAGACAATGACACTTAATTATCTGGCAACACGAATCCTTGTGACCCTTGGACCTGCCAGCAATTCCCGTGAAATGATCAAGACGCTTGCGCTTGCCGGGGCCAATGCGTTTCGTCTGAATTTCAGTCACGGAACACAGGATATGCACAAAGAAACCTATGACCATGTTCGTGATGTCGCAAAGGAACTTGACCTGCCTCTTGCCATTCTGGCGGATTTGCAAGGGCCAAAATTGCGTGTCAGCACGGTAAAAAAGGGCACAGAGCTGAAACCCGGGGATCAATTTGTCTTTGACAACATTGATAAGGTTGGTGACGCCAAGCGTGTCTATCTTCCGCACCCAGAGATTTTTGATGCCATTTTACCGGGGCATCGGATGCTGGTTAATGATGGCAATTTGCAATTCAAAGTCACCGGGGTTGAGACAGGTAAGATCATCACCGAAGTTGAGGCAGGTGGCCCGATTAGTGATAGAAAAGGGGTTAATGTCCCTGATGTGTCCCTGAATATTAGCCCTCTTACCGAAAAAGATAGGGCAGATTTGGATTTTGCCCTTGATCTAGGGGTTGATTGGGTTGCGCTATCATTTGTGCAAAAGGTGACGGATGTTCTGGAAGCGCGGACAATTGTAAAGGATCGTGCCGCGCTGATGGTTAAAATTGAAAAGCCAGCGGCATTAAATGTTCTAGAAGACCTCATTCGCGCCTGTGACGGCATTATGGTAGCGCGTGGTGATCTGGGGGTCGAAATGCCACCAGAGGAAGTTCCGGGCATTCAGAAAGATATCACTTATGCCTGTCGTCGGATCGGTAAGCCAGTGGTCGTTGCAACGCAAATGCTGGAATCCATGATAACCCATCACACCCCTACCCGGGCAGAAGCCTCAGATGTGGCCACGGCAGTAGCTAATGGTGTTGATTGCGTCATGCTGTCGGCGGAAACGGCTTCGGGTAATTATCCTGCAGAAGCGGTTAAGATGATGCGCCGCATTGTTGAGACAACGGAGGCCAGAAAAGGTTATGCTAGCGCGCTTTCGATGAAACCTGTTGATGCGCATACGACCTATCATGCGGTGGCATCCTCAGCCACGCAACTTGCCGATGCGATTGGCGCGGTTTGTATTGTCGGGTTTTCAACCACAGGGGCGACAGTTGTCCGCTTATCGCGTGAACGCCCCAATTTGCCTATCTTTATGATTACCCCCAGCCAAGTGTCGCGTCAGAGGCTAGGTTTCACTTGGGGGATTAACAGCATTCTGTCTCCTTATTTTGAAAGTTTTGATGAAGCGTTAACAGAGATCAGCAAATTATTATTGGATAACACAGATGCCAAATCAGGTGACCTTGTGGTTGTTGTTGCTGGCACCCCATTTGGTGTTGCTGGAACAACCAACACTGTTCGGGTTTTGACCTTATCATGACGACCTTATTTTTTGAAAAAGATGACCACGATAATCCTGTCGGTGTTCCTGTTTCTGGTAACGTGCCAGAACGTCCTGATAACTGGGTTCTAAATGGTAAATGGTGCGCGCTTGAACGCCTAACCCTTGATCATGCCGGGGCGTTGGCGGATGTGCTTCGCGGGCATGATCAGAATTGGGTATGGCTTCCTTATGGGCCAATTCATGATGCCGACGCGATGGGCAAATGGATTGCCAGGGATGGGCTTAACGATGATCCTCTGTTTTATGTGGTGAAAGCCCCTGATACAGGCAACATCATGGGGCTGCTTTCCTATCTAAGAATTAATCCTGACAGCCGATCTATTGAGGTTGGGCATATTAATTTTGCCCCTGTGATGCAAAGAACCCCAGCGGCAACAGAAGCGGTATATGTGATGATGAAAGCCGCCTTTAATGCTGGATACCGCCGCTTTGAGTGGAAATGCAATGTGCTGAATAGCAAATCTTGCCGCGCTGCCGAACGCTTTGGGCTTTCCTTTGAAGGGGTGTTTCGTGCCGCCACCTTAAGCAAAGGGCGCAATCGTGATACCGCATGGTTTGCCGCAACAGAAACCGATTGGCCACTGATCCAAGCCGCGTTTGAGACATGGCTTTCCGCTAATAATTTTACCGCTGATGGTCAGCAGATTAAGGCGTTATCTGATCTCACCCGTCCGCATCTTGTCCGTCAGATGGATGCCTGCGGATATCAATTCCGTGAACACCAAACCTCATAACCGTAAAATAGAAAAAATAAAGGCGGGATGATCCCGCCGATATCGTTGCCTATATTCTTATGGCCTGTATTCTTATGATGAAGACAGGCGTTAAAGGTTTTGGCTTATTCTGCTAGGTAAGCGCGAATAATCTGATCAGGCTCTGATGGCGGTTCACCAGCGTTAATCGCCTCAACCACATCCATGCCATCTTCAACTTGACCCCAGACGGTGTATTGGCCTGTCAGATGACCGCAACCGTCAAAGCAGATGAAAAATTGGCTGTCAGCGCTGTTTGGGTCCATGGTTCTGGCCATGCCAACGGTTCCGGATTGATACTGATAGTCTGAAAACTCAGCATCCAGTTTCTGTCCAGAGCCGCCCATACCAGTGCCGGTTGGATCACCAGTTTGCGCCATAAAACCGGGGATAACCCGATGGAAAATAATGCCGTCATAATAACCTTCACCTGCCAGTTCTTTGATTCTGTTGACATGGTTAGGGGCAAGTGTGCTCAACATGGCGATACGAACCTCGCCTTTGCTGGTTTCAAGAATAAGGGTATCGGATTGGGCTGATGCAGACATGATGAGACTAAATACTCCGGCTAGGTAGATGATAAAAAAACGCATGATAATAACATTCTTTTCGGTTTGAAAACGATGCCTGACCATGACCCAAAGACACCGTATCGTCAAGCCATGATGTGTTGTGAGTGGATATCTCGCTAGCCGCGAGATGGGCAACGAAAAAAAGATAAAAAAAGTGGATAAAAGCGAATGAAATATCTTGCCAATTTTTCATTTTGGTGAAATTGTAATCAAATAATTCATTTGCCAGTTGGCAAAACCTAGAGATAAACGCCCATGCTTGATAAGGTGCCATTATCAGTTCAGTCAGATCAGAAAGCCAGCCTTAACACGTTATCGCAGGCTGAAACTATGCGTTCATCTGGCCAGATTGGGCATGATATTCGTGTTCTGAGGCAAAGCCGCGGTTGGACTTTAACTGATTTAGCTGATCACCTTGATCGATCCATTGGTTGGCTTAGCCAAGTGGAACGCGGCACCTCAGAGCCTTTGTTATCAGATATCCGCAAAATTGCAGAACTGTTCAGCCTACCTTTCAGCTTTTTCTTTTCCAGTTCACCTGAAAGCGAAGAAAACGAACATATTGTTCGCGCTAATTCACGCCGCATCATGCATGACAACGCTACCGATTTGAGAGAGGAATTATTATCCCCTGATCTTGGCGGCAGGTTTGAAATGTTGCGCTCAGTGTTTGGGCCGGGCTCGCGCATCACCGCGCCGGTCACACGCGAAACCGAAGAAGCCGGGTATTTGATCTCAGGCGCGCTCACGCTGACGCTGGATGATCAAACCTATGATCTAAAACCAGGGGACAGTTTCCGCTTTGCTGGCGAAACAATGAGTTGGGCCAATAATGGCAAAGAAGACGCGGTCGTCATATGGGTGATTGCACCACCAATATATTAGAACTGTTTGCAAAACTATTTTTTGATTAAGGGACATGAGGGGGAATAAGCCATGACGGATAACACAACTACAGCGACAGAAACTAAAGCCACAGGAAAGCTCCCACAAACTGCACGGGTTGTGGTGATTGGTGGCGGCTCTGTTGGCTGTTCGGTGCTGTATCATCTGGCAAAGATGGGGTGGACAGATTGTTTGTTGCTTGAAAAGAATGAACTGACCTCTGGTTCCACGTGGCACGCGGCAGGGAATTGCCCGAATTTTGTTGGTTCATGGACAATGATGAAAATGCAGTCCTATTCCACAGAGCTTTATCGCCGCTTAGGGGAAGAGGTCGATTACCCTATGAATTATCATGTCACGGGTGCGATCAGATTAGCTCATAGCCGTGAGCGCATGGATGAGTTCCGTCATGTTCAATCTATGGGGCGGCAGATGGGGATTGAGTTTGAAATGCTCAGCAACGCTGACATGAAAGACATTTACCCCTTTTTGGAAACCCATGACCTCGAAGGCGGGCAATGGGACCCTCTAGATGGGGATATTGATCCTGCACAGTTGACCCAAGCCTTTGCCAAAGGCGCACGGGATTTGGGCGCGCAGATTATTCGCTTTTGTCCTGTCACAGGGGTTAGCCGCAAGGGTGACGAATGGGCAGTCGAAACCCCTATCGGGACGGTACGGGCGCAATATGTTGTTAATGCCGCTGGATATCGGGCGGATGAGATTGGCAAAATGTTTGGCCGTGATGTGCCTTGCGTATCCTTGGCGCACCAGTATCTCGTCTCAGAAAGTATTCCTGAATTAACCAACAGAGATGAAAAATTGCCGTTGTTGCGTGATCCTGATAGCTCTTATTATTTGCGTCAGGAAAAAGACGGGCTTTTGCTTGGCCCCTATGAGAAAAATTGCCGTGCGCATTGGGTCACAGAAGATGATCCACGGCCAGATGATTTCTCATTTCAGCTTTGGAATGATGATCTGGAACGGCTGGAATGGTATATTGATGATGCTTGCCGCCGGGTTCCGATTTTGGGCAGTGCAGGTATCACCCGCGTGGTTAATGGGCCTATTCCTTACGCCCCTGATGGCCTGCCCTTGGTTGGGCCGATGCCAGGTGTGCCGAATGCCTTTGAATGTTGTGTCTTTACGTTTGGCATTGTTCAGGCAGGTGGGGCAGGAAAATTAATGGCGGAAATCATTATTGAAGGCGAACCGGAAACGGATTCTTGGGCCGTTGACCCGCGCCGCTTTACGGATCATGTGGATCGGGCTTATAGCATCGCTAAGGCAATTGAAACCTATTCTCATGAATACGCCACTCACTATCCCCATATCCAGTGGCCTGCTGGTCGTCCTGCAAAAACCTCAACTCTCTATGATCGGTTGAAAAATGAAGGCGCAGAGTTCGGCTCATATGGCGGATGGGAAAGAGCGGATTGGTTCCCACAAGGTGCAGATGAACGCAAACCTGCCGAGAGCTTTAAGCGCCAGCATTGGCATCATACCGTTGGCGCAGAATGTCGCCATGTTGCCGAACACGCCGGGGTCATTGATCTGACTGGTTTCACCAGATTTGAAATCAAAGGGGAAGGGGCAAGAGCATTTCTTGATGGCATGGTAACAGGACGATTGCCAAAGCCGGGCCGGATCGGGCTTGTCTATTTTGCAACGCCAAAGGGCAAAATCCTGACAGAAATGACAGCGACCTGTTTTGACGATAACCATTTCTGGTTGATCACTGGCGCTGGTGCCTTTTGGCATGATCGCGATTGGCTAATGTCGCATTGCCCGGATGACGGGTCGGTGACGATCACGGATTTAACCCGTGAAATGGGCACATTGTTAGTCACAGGGCCAAAATCCCCTGCCATTATGCAAGCCATAACACATGAACCTATGGCGCAGGATCAATTCGGTTGGTTAACCCATCGTAGCGGCAACATCGCCGGGGTTGATGTTCATCTTATCCGAGTATCGTTTGCTGGTGAGGCCGGATGGGAGATGCATATCCCCATGGCCAAGATGGAGGCTGTTTTTGATGCCATTATGGCCGCAGGATCAGATCATCAGATTAAACCGTTTGGCATGATGGCACTGGATTCCATGCGCTTGGAAAAAGGTTATCGGTCTTGGAAATCAGATTTAACATCTGATTACACCATGTTGGAAAGTGGACTGTCGCGGTGGGTGCGAACGGATAAAGGCGAGTTTATCGGCCGCGCGGCGATTATGGCGGAACAACAGCGCGGTGTTGCGCGGCGCTTTGTTACCATGGTGCTGGATGATGCGGCTGATGCTGAGGATAGTGGTGAGGCACTTTACCTGTCCTCTATCTGTTCTGGCGATAAGGATGTGGGGCTAGTGGTATCAGCAGGCTATGGTCATAGAGTTGGAAAATCCATCGCTTATGGTGTGGTGGATGAAGATATCTTTTCGGGTGGATCACCTAAGCTGGAAATCGAAGTGTTAGGGCAACGCCGCCATGCGCATCTGGTTGAGGATGGCGTTCTTTATGACGCTGATAACAGCAGGCTGAAAGGATAAGATCATGGCCATTACTGTCCCAAGTCATGCGAGCGCGGTGATTATTGGTGGCGGGGTCGTTGGGGCCTCGGTTGCTTATCATCTTACCAAATTAGGGTGGAAAGATGTTGTCTTGCTGGAACGCAAACAGCTTACTTGCGGAACGACGTGGCACGCCGCAGGTTTGATTGCCCAGCTTCGCGCCACCCAGAATATGACGCGTTTAGCCAAATATTCCCAAGAGCTGTATTTCAGTCTTGAAGAAGAAACAGGCGTCGCTACAGGCTTTAAGCGTAATGGGTCTATCACTGTTGCGCTGACTGATGAACGCATGGAAGAATTGCGGCGATCTGCGGCAATGGCGCGGGCCTTTGGTGTTGAAATTGATGAAATCAGTTCCGCTGAGATCACTAATCTTTATCCCGGGCTGAATGTCGAAGATGCTGTTGGCGGGGTGCATTTGCCTAAAGACGGCCAAGGTGATCCTGTGAATATTACCCAAGCCCTAGCCAAAGGGGCGCGCAACGGCGGGGCCAAGATTATTGAAGGCGTGAAAGTTACTAATATTGTGACTGACCAAGGCGCGGCAGTAGGCGTTGAAACGGATCATGGCAATATTAACGCTGAGTATGTGGTAAATTGCGGCGGCATGTGGGCGCGAGAAATTGGTGCCATGGCAGGTGTCTCTGTGCCGCTTCATGCGTGTGAACATTTCTATATTGTTACTGAAGGCATTTCCGGGCTGCAATCTAATTTGCCAGTCCTGCGCGTGCCAGATGAATGTGCTTATTATAAAGAAGACGCTGGTAAAATCTTGCTTGGGGCGTTTGAGCCAAACTCAAAACCGTGGGGCATGGACGGTATTCCCGAAAACTTTGAATTTGATGCGCTACCCGAAGATATCGACCATTTTGAGCCAATTCTTGAACGTGCCATTAACCGCCTGCCAGTTCTGGCAGATGCAGGCATTCAGATGTTTTTTAATGGCCCGGAAAGCTTTACCCCTGATAACCGCTATTTGTTAGGCGAAGCACCGGAATTGCGTAATTTCTTTGTCGCGGCTGGCTTTAATTCGGTTGGCATTCAATCAGCTGGCGGTGCTGGCAAAGTGCTGGCGGAATGGATGCATAAGGGCAATGCCCCGATGGATTTATGGGATGTTGATATTCGCCGCATGATGCCGTTTCAGGTCAATCGGCAATATCTAAAGGAACGCGTGAGCGAAACCCTTGGTCTGCTTTATGCAGATCATTTCCCTTATCGTCAGGTGGAAACCAGCCGATCAATCAAACGTTCCCCCATTCATCATCGCCTGCAAGAAAAGGGTGCATGTTTTGGGGAAGTCGCAGGATGGGAAAGGGCAAACTGGTTTTTGCCGGAAGCCGCCTTAAAGAAAGGCGAGACGCCAGCCTATGAATATTCATGGAAACGGCAAAATTGGTTTTCTCATAACGCTGCAGAACATCAGGCGGTTCGCAATAAGGTTGGGCTATTTGATATGTCCAGTTTTGGTAAGATAATGGTCATGGGCCGTGATGCTGAGGCTGTTCTGCAAAAGATTGCTTGTAACAATGTCGCGGTTGAAGTAGGGCGCATTGTCTATACCCAATTCTTAAATCCTGATGGCGGCATTGAGGCGGATGTTACCATCACGCGGTTAGCGGATGATCGGTTTATCGTGGTGACACCCGCGGCAACAATTCGCCGTGATATGCACTGGATCAACCGGCATATTCCGGATGGGGCGCATTGTTCCATCCTTGATGTTACCGCTATGGAATCCGTATTGGTGGTCATGGGGCCAGAGGCGAGAGATTTTCTTGAGCCGCTAATCCCACAATCCCTATCAAATGATGCGTTCCCCTTTGGCACCATGCAAGAGATTGAAATTGGTCATGCCATGGCAAGGGCGCACAGGGTGTCTTATGTGGGCGAATTAGGATGGGAGCTGTATGTGTCAAGCGATATGGCGGTTCATGTCTTTGATACGCTGATGGCTAGAGGGCAAGATCACGCGGTCACATTATGTGGCCTGCATACGCTGGATTCTTGCCGCATTGAAAAGGCGTTTCGCCATTTTGGTCATGATATCTCAAGTGAGGATCATATCCTTGATGCCGGGCTTGGCTTTGCTGCACGGATTAACAAACAATCTGGTCGATTTGGTGATTTTATCGGCCGTGATGCGGTGATGCGGCGCAAAGACGAAGGCGTCAAATCACGCTTGATGCAATTCCGCCTGAAAGACCCTGAACCCCTGCTTTATCATAACGAACCTGTTTTGCGTGATGGTGAAATTGTTGGGTTTCTGACCAGTGGAAATTATGGTCATCATCTTGGCGGTGCGGTTGGGATGGGTTATGTGCCCTGCCGTGATGCTGGTGATGATGGTAGTGCCATGCTTGCTTCTGATTATTTGATTAATGTGGCAGGGGTTGATGTCGCGGCTGAGGTTAGCCTTAAGCCAATGTATGACCCTGATGCTTTGCGTATGAAGGCCTGATTAAACTAATCCCTTTTTGAGGACATTGAGATGGAAAAACAACCTATTCCGCGTTCCCGCCGTGCTGGTGGCCGTCAGGCCAGAAAAGAACTTCGCGCTGCCCCTCTGTCAGAGGATAAACGTCCCGTTAAACCGGGTCTTATGGGTGGTCAGTATAAGCCCCTTAACGATACCGCGGTCAATGCGATTAGTGACACGGTATTTCAGATCCTTGAGGAAATTGGGCTTTCCCAAGCCCCGGAATCAGGCATTCGCTATATGACGGATGCTGGGGCTGTTTGCGGTGATGATGGGCGGGTGCGGTTCTCGCGTATGTTAGTGGAAGATACGATTGCCAAAGCTTCGCGCCAGATTACCCTATGTGGGCAAGACCCCCAATTTGATCTGGAATTAAATAATACCAAAGTGCATTTTGGCACGGCAGGGGCGGCGGTGCATCTCGTTGATGTGCATGGCCGTATTTATGATGAGAGCAGGCTCAAAGATATTTATAACGCCGCTCGTATTGTTGAGAATATGAACAACATTCATTTCTTTCAGCGCCCCATGGTAGCAAGAGATATCAGTGATCCAAAAGATATGGATTTGAACACCCTCTATGCGTGTATCAGTGGCACGCGTAAACATGTCGGGGTCAGCTTTACCGAAGCAGAGTATGTGCCAGAGGCGCTCGAAATTCTTCATAAAGTCGCTGGCGGTGAGGACAAATGGCGCGCCAGACCTTTTGTTTCTAACTCAAATTGTTTTGTTGTTCCGCCTCTCCGTTTTGCCACCGAATCCTGTCTTGTTATGGAAGAGGTGATTAAAGGCGGAATGCCTGTGCTGTTGCTATCTGCGGGTCAGGCCGGGGCAACCGCTCCTGCTAGTATTGCCGGTGCGGTAGCGCAAGCGGTATCAGAGGTATTAGCCGGGCTTGTTTATGTTAACGCCATGGTGCCGGGGCATCCGGCGATTTGCGGAACATGGCCTTTTGTTTCTGATCTTCGGACTGGTGCTATGTCCGGGGGGTCAGGCGAACAGGGCCTGTTGACAGCGTCTTGCGCCCAAATGATCAATCATTTTGGCTTACCCTCTGGGGCAGCTTCTGGGATGGCAGATTCCAAAATGCCAGACGCCCAATCAGGATATGAAAAAGGCTCAACCGCGGTGATGGCCGGGCTGGCCGGGCTGAATATGGTTTATGAAACTGCAGGAATGCACGCCTCACTTTTGGGGTTTTGCCTTGAAAGCCTGATTATTGATAACGATATGCTGGGGCAATGTTTGCGCGCGGTGCGCGGCGTTGAGGTCACCACAGATACGCTTAGCGTTGATGTGATGCGTGATGTTTGTATTGATGGCCCGGGGCATTATCTGGGCCATGACGCTACCATCAAAGTGATGCAGACCGAATATGTTTATCCAGAACTTGCTGATCGGTCATCGCCTAAGGAATGGGAAGAAAATAACAAGCCAGATTTGCTGGTCAAAGCAACCCAAAAGAAAGAACAGATTTTAAGCCAATTTGTTCCTGAACATATCTCACCCCAAACGGATGAATTGATCAGACAGCATCATAATATCTTATTAGGACGAAAAGACGAGGTGGCCTAATCACAAGGTTCAGTGGCGCGCGCCGTAATAAAGCGTGACAGTATGTTTTGCCTCAGCAAAGAAGAGCCAGCGTTCCACCATGATCCCAATCAAATGCACCAGAGCCGCCACCACAAGTAGGCTGGCGGAACTGGGGTAAATTGCCATGATCAGAATTGGCACGCCAGCCGCCAAGATAAGCGCAATCCATGCTAATCGGTGGCAATGCTTGCGGGCAATCTGAAAGCCCATTTCATGCTGAAGCCAGTTTTCCTCGCTATGCGGCGGCATCAGCATACGCACCTCACCCAATGCGCCAAGTCCTGTTGCGGTTTCAGGGGTTGATCCTGACCCTGATGCCCCTGCCGTCAGCCACCAAAGGGTTTTAACAATTAACGCCAAGGCCACGGAAATCATCCCTAACCGGGTCAAGGCCACGGTGCCGTCCATGCCTTCAAGTGCTGATAAGGCCGCGGCAACGACCACGCCGCCAGCTAAAGACAACAACACAAAGACCACCGGGGTCAGGGCATGATGCCACCTAGCCACGGTTTTAAGAGAGGCATAAATCATAGCCGTTGAGATCACAGTCAGCAGGCTAAGAATACCAACAATAACGCCAAGCCATAGGCGCGGCACACCAGTATAAAGATGATCCGCGAAATAGATTGCCAGCACCATAACGGTTAGCGCCGCCAATACCCCTTCACGAGAAAGCCATGAGCTGCGCCATTGGCTTAGGGCGCGCCATGCCCGTTCCGGATGGCCCAGATGGATGGTGGATGAGATCAGACCTGCGCCAATTAAACCAAGGCAGATCACGCCGTGGATGACAACCCATGTGGGGCTAGCGGCGGTCATCAGGCCAAATCCAATCAGAGTCGCTAGGCCAAAGCCAAGCCCTGATAAAGTGGTGAAAATAATAAGCGAAGCGGCAGGGCGCATAACAATAATCTCCTAACCTGGCAAGCGATCAAGGGTTTGATCAAGCCACTTCCAAAAGCCACTAGGCGTGGTTTTCTTAGCCATCGCGACCAAATCAACTTCGTCCGCGGTGGCGGAGGCGCTTTGCCTAGGCCGTGGGGGAAGATATTTGTTCACTGGCTTTGTGCCTTGTTCAGGCATCAAATCAAATCCTCCACGCGCGGCGACAAGCTGGCTGACCTCAGATGATGGATCACCTAAATCACCGAAATGACGAGCGCTTGTTGGGCAGGTGCGAACACAAGCCGGAATACGGTCTTCTTCTTCGAGATGGGTGTTGTAAATACGATCAACACAGAGCGTGCATTTTTTCATCACGCCCTCTGCCGGGTCCATTTCACGCGCCCCATAAGGGCAAGCCCATGCACAAAGCCCGCATCCGATACAGTGATCTTCATTCACCAAAACAATGCCATCCTCGGCACGTTTATATGATGCCCCAGTTGGGCAAACCGTTACACAAGGCGCATCTTCACAATGCAAACAGGATTTCGGAAAATGAACAACTTTGGCATCTGCCCCGTGACCTGCTTCAAAGGTATGAATACGGTTTAGCCACGACCCGCTTGGGTTTTTTCCATAAGGATCACTATCAGCTAATGGTGCGCCATAACCTGCGGTGTTCCATTCCTTGCAGTTGACGACACAAGCATGGCATCCAACACAGATATCCAGATCAATAACTAGGCCAAGCTTGACATCAGATGATGAGGGTAGACTGGTCATTGGTTATCCTCCTTTTTATCACGCGCAATAATGCTATCGCCATAGCGTAACACCGAAGACGGTTTTTCAAGGCCTGGCGGCGCCCCAAGGATAGGAAAGGCAGGTTCAACAGAGGCATTATCTTCATGCTCGGCTTTAGTGATATTGACCTTGAGATCAAACCACGCTGCCTGCCCAGTGATAGGATCAGAGTTCGACCAGCGCAAGCCATCGCCACGCATAGGTAAAAGTTCATTGATCAAATGATTTAACAAAAACCCTTTGCGCGCTTCAGGGGCATCAGGGTCTAGTTGCCATGCGCCGCGGCGCTTACCAATCGCGTTCCATGTCCAGACTGTATGGGGGTTAACGCCTTCCATTACGGCAACAGGCACCTTGATTTTGCCATGATGTGAGGCCACCCAAACCCAGTCCCCGTCCTTAACTTCAAGCGAACGCGCAAGCCCAGATGGAATAAACAAAGGGTTATGACCATGGATTTGTCTCAGCCAAGGGTTTTGTGATCCCCAAGAATGATACATGGCCATAGGGCGCTGGGTGAGCGCATGAATAGGATACGTTTTATCATCAACCATATCCCCTTCAAAGGGGGCATACCATTGTGGCAATGGGGTGAAACAGGTCTTAATCCGTTCGCGCAAATGTTGTGGCGGTTGATTTTTGCCATGGCCTTGGGCGGCAAGCTGAAACTTCTGAAGCACCTCGGAGTAAATCTGAAAGCAATATGGCTCAGGCTTATCAAAGAAGCCCATTTTTACGGCAAAGTCCTGATAATGTTGGTTTGCCATTTTGAAATAACGGGCATTTTCAGGCAATTCTTCTGACCAAAATCCACCATTGGCAATATAGGCATCAATTTGATCAGGGTTAGGGTCACCACGGCCTTGATCTTGCCCAGACTGACCACGAAACCCTGCTAGTGGGCCAATGCCGGGTTTGCGCTGATGGTTTGTCATATAATCCGCATAATCGCGATAAAGCGGCTTGCCATCAGCATCCACCATACCGGGCAGGCCAAGTCTCGCGCCCAAATCAAGGAGGGCAGATTGAAAGCCTCTAACATCGCGGTCAGGTTCAACCACTGGCCAACGGATCGCATCCGCGACACAGTCCGGCTCACAGATAGGTCGGTCTAGCAAAGAAATACAATCATGCCGCTCCAGATAGGTGGTATCAGGCAGGATAAGGTCTGCATAAGCCACCATTTCTGACGAATAAGCATCAGAATAAATAATTTTAGGGATACGATACTCACCCGTTTCAGGGTCTGTTTCGGTCAGCATATCAATAACGCCGCGGGTATTCATGGACGAATTCCATGCCATATTGGCCATATACATAAACAAAACATCAACCGGATACGGATCACCAGCATAGGCGTTTGATATCACCATATGCATTAGCCCATGGGCGGATAATGGCGCATCCCATGAATAGGCTTTATCAATGCGAACAGGCTGACCCTCATCATCCACCAAAAGATCATCAGGTGACATCGGATAGCCAAGGGGGGCACCGGGCAAGGGGGTTGAAGGCTTAACTTGATCAGGTTTGCCCGCAGGACGTGGATGAATAGCGGCAGGTTTGGGATAAGGTGGCTTAAAGCGGAAACCGCCGGGGGTTTCCACGCTGCCAATTAAAATCTGCAGAATATGAAGTGCTCGACAGGTTTGGAAACCATTAGAATGTGCCGATATTCCGCGCATAGCGTGCATTGCCACAGGACGACCGATCATCTTGTCGTGATGCTCACCTTTCCAGTCCACCCAAGGCTGATCAATCACCACCTCGCGTTTGAATGCCGCCTCGGCAATAGCGCCAGCCAGGGCATAAACGCGGTCAGCAGGGATACCTGTTTTGGCCTCTGTTGCCTCAGGACTATGCTGATCATTGAGCCAGTCTTCTGCCATCAGCATAAAGGCAGGCGTTGCCACACCGCCATCAGGCAGGGCAATTTCCCCCTTAAGTTGAGGGCGGATACCAGTGGTTTCCGCAGACACAGGCTGGCCTGTTTTATGATCAAGCACTTGCGGTTGACCATGTTCATCACGCCAGAACAGACCATCATCCGCGGACCCCGGTCGGCGGATCACCAACCAAGGCGCGTTGGTATAGCGGATCAAATAATCAAGATCAATCTGCCCAGTTTTCATCAAGACATGGATCAAGGACAGGATAAACAGCCCATCAGTGCCGGGGGTGATACCAATCCAGTCATCCGCCACCGCAGAATATCCGGTCTGAACCGGATTGATCGACACGGTGCGGATACCGCGATCTTTTAATTTGCCTAGACCAATTTTGATAGGGTTGGAATCATGATCTTCGGCAACACCAAAGAGCAAGAATAGTTCCGTTCGCTCCCAGTCAGGTGAGCCAAATTCCCAAAACGCCCCACCGATGGTGTAAATACCTGCTGCCGCCATATTGACAGAACAAAATCCGCCATGAGCCGCAAAATTAGGCGTGCCAAATTGTTGTGCCCACCATCCGGTGAGCGCTTGGCTTTGATCGCGGCCGGTAAAAAAAGCAAGTTTGCGGGGGTCTGTTTCGCGGATAGGTTTTAGCCATGAGGTTGCCATTTCCATGGCCTCTTGCCATGAAATTTTTTCAAACTTGCCTTCACCCCGTTTGCCAACCCGTTTAAGTGGCGCGTTTAATCGGGCAGGGGACAGATGCTGCATAATCCCGGCTGACCCTTTGGCACAAAGCACACCATTATTGACGGGATGATCGCGATTGCCCTCAATATAACGGACCTCATCGCCCTTCATATGGACATTGATCCCACAACGGCAGGCGCACATATAACAGGTTGTTTTTGCAATACGGTCAGCGGATTTAGGTGATAAATTTAAATTTTTGTCATCAGGCATAATTTAATTTCCAATACTTTCGCCTCTATTAAAATATATTTGCGCGGCAAGCGCAACCGAAGCGATTCTAGCAGCAGGGGGGTCTGCCCGACTGGTTAACATAATCGGGACTTTCCCCCCTGTGACAACACCAGCCGCGCACGCGCCTTTGAACCAGACCAAGGATTTGAATAACACATTGCCAGAGGTTAATTCTGGCATCAGCAGGCCGTCAGCGTAGCCAGCCACCGCATCATCTGTGATCGCCTTGATAGCAACCGCATCAGGGCTAAGGGCAAGGTCAAGAGAAAGGGGCCCAGAAATATCCGCCCAAGGCAAGTTGGTTTGCCCCCATTCCGCCAATTCGCGTGCCGCCATGGATGATGGCACTGATGGAATAGGCGTCTCCGTTGCCGAGATGATAGCAAGGCGTGGGCGATCCTGCCCAAGCATTCGGGCAATATCAGCCATTTCTGTCAACATTGTCTGGCGTGTTAGCAGATCAGGTTCAACATTGACCGCCGCATCTGAGATTAATAAGGGTTTGCCATTTTCCGGAGGAAACAAGGCAAAGATATGCACCAAGCGTTGATCGCCGCGGATACCATGATCACGTTTCAGGATACCTGCCATAAATTGATCCGTGTGAACATGGCCTTTTAAGAGCGCGTGAATATGACCATCGCGTGCCAGTTGCGCGGCTTTATGGACGATTTCGGTTTCATCCGCCGCCGCGGTGATAGCAACGCCGCTGATATCCCAGCCTAATGATGAGGCGTGCTGAGTGATGATCTGGGCATCGCCAATCAGATGCGGGGTGGCAAGTTTGGCATGATGCGCCTGCATCGCGGTTTCCATCGCGACAAGCGAATTGGCACCAACAACCCCAACAACAAATGCCTTACCGCCAGCATCTACCGCCTTATCAATAAGCCAATCAGGGCATTGTGGGGCATGATGACTAAGAAAAGAGGTGGGTGTGGGTTGGGTCATGAAGGTGCAAATAAAAGAAAAGCCAGCTAGTAAGAACGGTGTTCCCCTAACTGGCTTTTGGAAAAAATGATTTAGTTGCCAAAGACGCGGCCGAGAGCTTGATCAACAGCATCAGTGATCTGATTGATATCATCTTTGGTAGCGATAAGAGCCGGGCTAAAACATAAAGTGTTGTTAAATCCCGGTAAGGATCGGTTGGTGGCACCAATGACCACGCCTTGTGCCATACAATCTGCCACAACCGCTTGCACCATTTTTTCAGGGGCAGGCTCACGGCTTTGACGATCCGCTACCAGTTCCGCCCCGCAGAACAGGCCTTTGCCGCGCACATCACCAATGACAGAATGCTTTTCTGCCAGCGCATTAAGATTATCCACCATATGCGCCCCCATAGCCAAGGTATTAGCCAGCAGGTTTTCATCTTCAATGATGCGCATATTTTCAATCGCGGCGGCTGGCCCTGCGGTGCATCCACCAAAAGTGGAAATATCACGGAAATAATTCATAGGGTCGTCAGAATTATCTTTGAACAGATCAAACACCTCTTCGGTGGTGACAAGGCAAGCGATAGCAGCATAGCCAGAAGCAACGCCTTTAGCCATTGTTACCAAATCAGGTTTAACGTCATAATTCTGATAGCCAAACCATGTTCCCGTTCTGCCAACGCCGCAAACCACCTCGTCAATATGCAAGAGAATATCGTATTTCTTGCAAATCTCTTGCACGCGTGGCCAGTAGCCCTCGGGTGGGGTAATGACGCCGCCACCTGCGGTTACAGGTTCAAGGCAAAGCGCACCAATGGTATCAGGGCCTTCAGCCAAGATGACCTCTTCAATAGCATCAGCGGCACGTTGGCCGTAAGCCTCGCCGCTAAGATCCCATTGCGCCCGATATTCTAAACAATGCGGCACGCGCACAAAGCCGGGGGTGAAAGGGCCATATTGGGCGTTTCTTTCATCCTGTCCACCTGCGGATAGACAGGCAATGGTTGTTCCATGGTAATCACGGTCGCGGTAAAGCACTTTATGTTTTTTGCCGCCATAGCGTTTATGGGCGATCTGGCGCACCATTTTGAAGGCTTTTTCATTAGCCTCTGATCCAGAATTGCAATAATAGACCCGTGACATTCCGGGCATCTTTTCCAGCAACTGTTGTGAGAACAAAGCCCCGGGAATGGAGCCTGCAGAGCCAGCAAAATAATTCATCTTAATAAGCTGGTCGCGGACAGCGTTAGCAATGCTTTCGCGTCCATAGCCCACATTTACTGTCCATACTCCGCCAGAAACAGAATCAATATGTTCTTTGCCTTTTTGATCCCAGACGCGCATCCCTTTGCCTTCAACAATGATGCGAGGCTCACCAGTTTCAAAGGGTTTGTGCTGAATCAAATGGTGCCAGATATGGGCACGATCCATCTCAACAATTTGTGAGATATCATTATCATATAATTTCCCGTCCATCATCGGTCTCCTCAAATACAAAGCGGACAATACTTTCTCTTTCACAATGGTATAATTACACCTAATTGAAAAGGATTTTCTTGCGGTTTTCGCAATTTTGTCATCCCTGATTGAAGCCAATTTATGAGGGATTGAGCAACGCCTGCCAAGATGCAAAAACAAACCTGATTGGCGCGATGCCCCTTTTATTAAAGCGTAACCTTTTCGGTATGCCCATCGACAGACATGACCATGCCAGAAATGGATCGCGCTTGCGGAGAGGCAAGGAAAACGGCCATATCAGCTACATCCTCAGCGGTAACGAAACGCCGAAGCGAAGCGCAATCCGCGTATCCTCGGCGCAATTCTTCTGAGGTGATGCCGCGTGCCGCGGCTTCTCTTTTAATAACCCCATCCATGCGATCACCTTCAACCGAACCAGGGCAGATGGCATTTACCCTAATACCGTCAGGGCCTAGTTCCATAGCTAGGGTTTTCATCAAACCTATGATGCCCCATTTTGCCGTGGCATAGGGTGAGCGATAAGGATACCCCCACAGGCCAGCGGTTGATGACGTCAGGGTGATGACGCCGCTTTTCTGTTTCCGCATGATTGGTGCGGCGAGTTTGGATGCCAAAAAACATCCATCTAAATTGACCGCAAGACAACGTTGCCAGTCTGCAAGCGAAACCTCATCAATAGCGGCAGTGGGCCCAGCTGTTCCGGCATTAGCCATCATAACATCAAGCTGACCCCATTCCCCCATAACGGCATCAAAAGCTGTTTGCATTTCGGTTTCATTGGTGGCATCCGCCTGAAACGTCATCAGCAGAGGGTGGCGCGATTTTGCATCCGCAAGCATGGCCACATCGCTATCGGTCACGGCGACTTTTGCACCTTGATCCAGAAAGGCGGATGCCATGGCTAGCCCAATACCTGACCCGCCAGCGGTGATAAAAACATGAGATGAAGGGTGATGCGACATGATGATCTCCATATCCTAGAGTTGATCTGAAATCGTAAGAATGACGGAACCGGATTTTCCGCCTTGTTCGACCATGTCGTGGCCCTTTGCGGCGTCTTTGAGTGGCAAAAGGGCGGCGATATGTTCGGTGATGGCACCATCGCGAAGCCAGTTATCAATCGCCAAAGCGGTGGATTTTCTAGCCTCATGATCCAGAAGATAGACAAGCATCATGGTTAGCGTAATGTTCTTAAACATCAGGGGATAAAACGGTATTTCTGGGCGCATCAAGGCTGCTGAGCCATAACTGGTTATGCTGGCGCTTTCCGTTAAGACAGCGGCAAGCATATCGGCATTTCGTCCAAACTCAGGTTCAATGGCATGGTCAATACCGCCGCTATGATCCTTAATGGCGTCCTCAAGTTTATCCATGCGATAATCTAGGACATGATCCGCCCCTGCGGCTTTGGCTGTTGCCATGCTTAGTGGGGTTGATGCGGTGGCAATGATCTGTTTCGCCCCTGCCGCCCTTGCCATCTGGATAGCGTAACGGCCAACAACGCCGCCGCCACCGCTTACCAGAACGGAGCCGCCTTTGACGCCGCGCCCTGTCAAAACCGCATGAGCGGCGGTCATGGCAGGAATGCCAAGACAGGCACCGTGGTTAAAACTGGCCTGATCAGGTAATGCCATCACCTGATCCGCCGGTAGGGTAACATATTCCCCAGCAGTCCCATGCGCCCGTTGCCAGCCGGCATTAAAGACATAGACGCGATCACCTAGACCGATGCGATGACCTGCCAGATCACGGATAGAATGATCAGAATGGCCGATAGCATCTAGAATACCTGCTCCATCACTATGAGGGATGATGTCGGGAAATGGCATAGCGGCAGAATTGTTACCTGCGCCAGCGCGCATCTTAACATCAGATGGATTAATGCCCGACGTAGCCATGCGCACCCGAACCTCATCAGCCTTTGGTTCGGGGATGTCGCGCTCAACAATCTTGAGCACGTCGCTGGCTTTACCCTTTTCCTGATAGGCGGCGCATTTCATCGTTGTTTTCATTCTTTTCTTGCCTTTCTAGACATTACCCAGCAAATTATAAGGGAGCTTTGTAATAACTTTGAGATAATGTTGATAATGATCAATCATTATCATATCATTTTAGCAATCTGATTATAGTCAAATGAGGATATGAGATGGAAGAGGTATTTTCTAGACGCAAGGTGCTAACCCCACAGGATTTGCGTTGGTTGAATGAACGATCTGATCTGGCAGGTTGGCTTCAAATGTTAAGCCATCTTGGCCTTGTTGGCGCACTCGGATATGCCCATTACCTTGTTATGGGAACATGGTGGGTGCTCCTTACGGGTTTTGCTCTTGGGGTGACCCTTAATTTTCTTTATGCCGCCCAGCATGAATTGTCTCACTGGACGGTGTTTCGCACCAAATGGCTGAATGAGGCTTTTGGGCGCTTCATTGGGTTTTTTATGCTGTTCCCACGCGATTTTGATCTGATCATGCATTATTCCCATCACCGTTACACACAAGACTGGAGCGGCGATGGTGAGCTAGTCCGCGAACCTTATACCCTGTCTACTTATCTGATGTGGATGATCGGGCTGACCTATTGGCGAAACCGGATTGTCGGGATTATTCGCCGTGCATCAGGCATTATCATTGAGCCGTATATCCATGATGGGGAAAAGGCTAGGGTGATTAATGAATCCCGCCTGCATATCTTGGGGTATGCCATCATTGCCGGGGTGTCGATTTGGTTTGCGCGCTGGGAAGCGCTAACATTCTGGATCATTCCTATTATCGCTGCTAAGCCTGTTCATCAGCTTCAGAATACGATTGAACATTTGGGTCTGTCGCATGAAAAAGATATCATGAACAACACTCGGTCCACACGGACGAATTTCTTTATGCGCTGGCTGTGCTGGCAGATGCCTTACCATACCGCGCATCATAGTTTCCCATCTGTTCCCTTTTGGAAGCTCAAAGCCCTAAACAACAAAATTGAAACCAATGTCGGCCCGGTTCATCGCATGGGCTGGATTGAATTTCAAATTGAGGTTATCAAAAAGCTCTGGTCAAAGGATGAAAGCCAATACCCTTCAAACGAAGTCTGGGTTGTTCCGAAAAAAGGTGGCGGCCAGATTAAACTCGAAGCCTGATTACCGACACTGTTGTTAGGGGGGAAAATGTCAGTATCATTAAAAACCTATACCTCATTATGGGCGATGCGACCGCATGATGATACTGGCACGATCCTATCTTATGATGAGGTCTGTGCCAAAGTGGCAGGGGCAGGGTATGATGGCATGGCCATTGACCTTGGGGCTGGTGATGTTCAGCAGGCCTATGAGGTTGAACCGATCATGCGTAAGCATGGCCTTACGCCTCTGATTGTAGCGTTTCCCAAGACCGTGGCCTCACTTGAAGATACCTTAAAGATGGCTAAGGATTTTGGCTCACCCTTTGTTGATGTCATTGGTCAGGTCATGCCGCTTTCGGTTGATGGCATGATCCCTGTGATCCGAGAATGGATGGAGATGTCAGATCGGGTTGGAATGCCGGTTCAATTTGAAACCCACCGCAACTGTATCACTAATGATCTGTTTGCCACGCTGTGTTTGATTGATGCTATCCCTGAGATGCGGCTTTGTGCGGACCTGTCACATTTCATTGTTGACCGGGAATTCAAACTTCCGATGAGCCGTCATGAAATGGGGATGATTTCGCGTATCCTTGAGCGATCAGATAGTTTTCAAGGCCGAGTAGCTAGTCGCCAGCAAATTCAGCTTCAGCTTGATTTCCCACAGCACCAGAAATGGGTAGATTTGTTTAAGGGCTGGTGGCGTGAAGGGTTGGAAAGCTGGCTTGCGCGGAACACGGATGGCGATTGCGTGTTCTTGTGTGAATTGGGCCCACCTGAATATGCCATGACCGACCGCAATGGTAAGGAAATGTCGAACCGTTGGGAAGAAGCCTTGATCATTAAAGGCTGGATAGAAGCGATGTGGGCAGACCTTACCGCCAAGCGATAAGCCTAGCTGACCCCTCAACTGCACCTAACATAACAAAACAAAGGGGGTCATCATGTGTAATGATAAGCCTGTGTTGTTAAGTTTTCTGATAGCTGGGGCCGCCGGGGCCTAACCGTAAGCCTTGGCGCAGATGCTGAAAGGGCAATTGGTCTAATTGGCAACCAAAGAAGCCCGGGGTGATGACATTGATCACCTGATGACCAAGGGGTTCAAAATCAGCGCGGAAATGCACCGTACTTTTCAGAGCAATGATCCGTGGTTCGCGCAGATCAATCCCAAAATGGGTGAAAAACGCCTGATCAAGGCATTGGGTGCGGAGTGAACTCACGACAATTTGCACCTGATTAGCGCCGACAACTTCAACAAGGCAAGATAGGCCAATTTCAGCAACGCCACCTTTATACATTTCCCCCGTATAGGTAAAATTGCCATCACTCAGCGCGATCACCTGAAACTTGGCGGCGAGAGGGGCGTCGCCAACAACACCTGATTTTCCGCCAAGATCAGCGGATATCGTGGCACCGATGCCTGCATGATGGGCAGTAGCGGCGAAATCAGGGTCACTAATCACGCCAATTAAGGCTTTCTCTGCGCCTGCATCCAAAATGGAACGGGTTAAGCCCATCGTGTCGCCACTTCCGCCTGCGCCGGGGTTATCCTGAACATCTGCTAGAATAAACGGCTTTTTGGCAGGGTTTTCCATTGCCAGTGAAATGGCATCAGGGGCAGACATCAGCCTGCCGTCAAAATGCTGTTCGTTGGCTAGGATCATATGATAGAGCCGTTCGGTCATGGCATCAGCTTCATCCTGATGATCAGCATAACCAAGAACAGAGGCACCACAATCAGCAATATCAGCGGCGGTAAATCCCATGGCACATTCGGCTTTAGCGGAATCATTCTGGGATAAGGTTTCGGTCTCTTGGTAAAGGGAAAGGCATGGCTCATGCGCCGTATATTGAGCTGGCAAAGGAATTAAAAACGGGATTTGCCGGAAACTTTTACATGGGCGACGCAACAAACCTGTATTGATCTGATCCTGCGTGATACGGATCAGGTCATCCATACAGCGGCGTCCAGTTTCAGCCATATCAAGATGAGGATAAGTGCGGTAAATGGTGATGATATCAGATAAGTCCACCATTGGCGCCGTGACATTAGCGTGGAGATCAAGGCTTACGCCGATGGGAATATCCTGCCCCAAATGGTGCCGCAAGCGCCTTAATAATTCGCCTTCACCATCAGGGAAAGTGTTAGTCACCATGGCGCCATGCAGATCAAGATAAAGGGCGTCAATCTGACCTGCTTTTGCGCATCCTTTGCAGATAATATCCGCGATATGATCAAAAGCATGATCTGCAACAACGCCGCCGGGTTCTGCTGAGGCCCAGACTAATGGAATGATCTCAATCTGAGGGTGTGCTTGGGCACTTAAGACGGCACCAGTGATAGGCAAGTTCATGCCTTTGGTTCCAGAGATCACCGCCTCACCTAGCAAAAGAGGCGGCCAGCTATCTGCCATTTCAAAGTCAGAAAGCGTTGTCTGATGGGGGACAAAGGTATTGGTTTCGTGTTGAAACCCTGCAATCGCAATCCGCATATCTTGTCTCAATATCGCTGGTGATATGATGCTAGGCTTTTGGTCAGCTGATGGATTAGGTGAGGCCTTGGTTGTGCATTTTCGCAATAGCGGCATCACCAAGATTGTCTTTGCCGCGTTCTTCCAGCAGGCGGTCAAGCCATTTCGGGTCCATTTCAGGGACAGAGCCAAGCAGAAGTTCTGTATAAGGGTGATGAGGCGGCGTGAACATTTTAGATTTAATGCCTTGTTCCACGACAACACCGTCTTTCATCACCACCACCTCATCTGCGATAGCCCGAACTGTCGCCAGATCATGGGTAATAAACATATAAGACAGATCTAATTCCGATTGAAGCCGATCAAGCAGTTTCAGTATGCCTTCCGCCACGAGTTGATCAAGCGCGCTAGTCACCTCATCACAAATAATGATGCTAGGTTCTGCGGCAATCGCACGGGCAATGCCGATACGCTGTTTTTGGCCACCTGATAATTCCGATGGCAGGCGATCAATAAACTGATCAGGTTCCATCTCAATCATATGGAGCAGATTGCGCACCCTTTCATCAAGGGCTTTGCCACTTAGCCCCAGATACATATTAGCCGGCCGAGCAATGAGATCACGAATACGCAATTTCGGATTAAGGGCGGTATCCGCCATCTGATAGATCATTTGAATGCGGCGCAACTGATCACGGCTTCGGGATTGATATTCAGCAGGCAGAGTTTCGCCCTCAAACATAACGGAACCCATGCGTGGCGGTAATAGCCCGGTCACCACACGCGCAGTTGTGGATTTGCCGCTACCAGATTCGCCAACTACGGCAACCGTACGCTTTTTATGGATATCAAAAGACACGTCTTTGAGGACATCAAGTTTGCTAACATATCCCGCCGTAACATTTTTAATGGATATGATAGGCATTTCAGTCTTGGCAGGTTTTTTCTGCTCTTTTCGGTTGTACTCTCGCACCGCCCAAAGGGATTTGGTGTAATCCTCAGAAGGGGATTTGAGCATAACATCAGTTCTGGCTTGCTCCACCTCATCCCCTTTTAGCAAAACCTTAATCCGGTCAGCCATTTGCGCGACAACAGCCAGATCATGGCTAATGTAAATCGCGGCGGTATTAAACTCTTTGACGATATCTTTAATCGCCGCCAGCACCTCAATCTGGGTGGTGACATCAAGCGCGGTGGTGGGCTCATCAAAAATGATCAGATCAGGCCGGCAAGATAGCGCCATAGCGGTCATAGCCCTCTGCAACTGGCCGCCGGAAACCTCATGCGGATAACGGAAACCAAAATTATCAGGATCAGGCAGATTTATGCGGTGATAAAGATCAATGGCATATTCTGTCGCTTGGCTTCGTGACATCACATTGTGGATCATCGGCGCCTCACAAAACTGATCAATCAGTTTATGGGCGGGATTAAAACTAGCAGCAGCAGATTGCGCGACATAGGAAATGCGGTGGCCGCGCAATTGGCGCAATTCATTTTTACTAAGTGACAGCATATCCATCCCATCAAATTGGATAGAGCCATCGGTAATTTTGCATCCGTCGCGGCAAAACCCCATCGCAGCTAGACCAAGGGTGGATTTGCCTGCGCCACTTTCACCAATCAATCCCAATACCTCACCTCGGTTAAGGTCAAGATCAACGCCATTGATAATATCAATCCACTTATCATCGGATTTGCCTTTAATATGAATATTCTTCATCTGAAGGAGCAAGTCAGAAGACGAAGATGAGGCGGATTTGCGTGCAGGCATGGTCGTCTCCTAATCCTTTAATCCACTGGCGCGGTGTAAGAGCCAGTCGACAACGAAATTAACAGCAATCGTCAATAGCGCAATCGCACCAGCAGGAATAAGGGGGGTAATATCCCCAAAGCTAATCAGGTCAGCATTATCCCGAACCATCGAACCCCAGTCCGCGGTAGGAGGCTGAAGCCCTAACCCTAAGAAAGATAGCGCCGAGATCATCAGGAAGACAAAGCAAAACCGTAGGCCGAACTCTGCCGCCAAAGGCGCCATTGCGTTAGGTAGAATCTCTCTGAGGATCAGATAAGACGTGCTCTCGCCGCGGAGTTTTGCCGCCTCAACATAATCCAATTGAACAATGCTTAAGGCTACGGCCCGGGCAATGCGGAAGACACGAGTGGAATCAATCGTTGCAATAACAATCACCAAACTAAACACAGATGTCCCAAAAATTGTTAGCATCAGGAGTGAGAAAATCAGTGAGGGGATAGCCATCAGCACATCAATCAGGCGGCTCATCACCTGATCAATAATCCCACCTTTGAGAGCGGCAAAAATCCCCAAGACCGTCCCAAACAAAAACGCCAACGCGGTAATCAGAAAGGCAATGCCAACAGTATTTCTCGCCCCATAGATCAGGCGCGTGAACACATCCCTGCCTAAATTATCCGTACCAAGAATATAGGTTGAACTCCATGGTTCAAACCCACCAGATAAAATTTCAGCCTCACCATAAGGGGCAATAAAGGGCGCAAACACCGCACAAATAATATAGATTGTAATCACCAACATCCCAAAACAGGCTGTTAGCGGCGCGGTTCTGAGGAATTTGCCCATGTTCTGGCTAGCGACCCGAGCCAACATTTCCCGAAATAACCATCCTGCCGAAAGACCAACAACGATGAATACCAACACACCAAGCAAAGTCTGCAAATAGATCATATCCTTGATACCTCTATCGCTGGCGCATCAGGCGCGGATTGGAAAGGGTTGAAATAATATCTGCCAGAAGGTTGAGCCCAACATAAGCACTGGCAAAGATGAGGGCTGTGGCCTGAACAACGGGCACATCACGAAACTTAACACCATCGACCATCAGCTGTCCCAAGCCGGGGAAGACAAAAACAATCTCAACAATCACAACCCCTGTAATCAGATAAGCCAGATTAAGGGCAACAACATTGACAATCGGGGCAACGGCATTAGGAAGCGCGTGGCGAACAATAATACGGCTAGGCTTTGCCCCTTTGAGGCGTGCCATTTCAATATAAGGCAAGGCCAGTACATTAATAATAGCCGCGCGCGTCATCCGCATCATATGAGCGGTTACGACAAGCGTCAGCGTTAACGCTGGCAAGAAACAGAAATAAAGTTTATCCAGAAACGGCGTGTTTGCATTAATATTTGCCATAGATGGAAAATAACCAGACAAGGCAAAGAAATAGATCATGACATAGCCGACAAAAAACTCTGGCATGGAAATCGCCGCCAGCGCAGTGGTGTTGGTAATGCGGTCAAAATAACTGTTCCGAAAGAGGGACACCGCAAGGCCAAGAATAATGGATAAAGGCACTGCAATAGCGGCAGTATATAACGTCAAGAAAAGCGTATTTTGAATGCGCGGAGCAATTAAGCCTGAAATTGGCTTTTTCAAAGCAAGGGAATTGCCAAAATCACCTTGCAAGACCCCGCCAAGCCAATTCAGATAGCGCGTTAGTGGCGGTTGATCTAACCCCAGCTCTTTGCGAATAGCGGCAACGGTTTCTGGTGTTGCCTGCTGACCTAAAATGGTTTCTGCCAAATCCCCTGGCAAGGCTTCAACAGAAAGAAAAATGAGCAAAGACAAAAGCAGAAGCGTTAATACCCCTAGCCCTAGTCTTTTGATAAGCATTGAAATGATATGTGGCATCATATTACCGTCTCAAAACACAAATTAACAAATGGTTGTTAATTTACGACCTACCCCATGTGATCAGCCTTATCCCATGTGATCAGCAAAGATAAGGTTAAAAAAATTGCAAAAATCTCTATGGAACGCAATGGAAAGCCATATGACATGGCTTTCCATCAATATAGGTGTTGTTAAGCGATCACGCTTATGCTGTCCACCAACGGCGAGCAGCAAGGTGACCATCAAGTTCCCAGTTATTAGCAATTTGATCTGGAACACTGATGTTTGAACGATAGCCCATGATCTCACTAAGGAAAACAGGCAATGCTAGGCCGCCATCTTTGTGGACAATGCGCTGCATTTCCACATATTTTTCACGACGCTTAGCTTCGTCTGTTTCGGACCGTGCCTCAACCAGAAGTTTATCAAAGCTGCTATTGTTCCAATGGGTATCGTTCCAATCCGCCTTTGAATAATAAATCTGTGAGAAGATCCAGTCTTCGGTAGGACGTCCGCTCCAGTAGCAAGCTGACCAAGGCTTATTCATCCAGACATTTGACCAGTAGCCGTCATTCGGCTCACGCACAACCTCAATGTCGATACCTGCGGCTTTTGCTGATTCGCGCATCAAGGCACCAGCGTCAACGGCACCACTAAAGCCAGTGTCAGCGGCATGGAACTTCACAGACAAGTTGCTCAAGCCAGCTTGCTTGAGGAAATACTTTGCCTGCTCAGGATCATACTCACGCTGTGGCAATTCATCGGTGGAAGCCCGGAAATAGTTTGCTGGCCCAACAGGGTTGTCGTTGCCAAGCTGACCATAACCAAAGAAGATTTTGTCGAGCAGTTCTTGACGATTGATAATATGCTTAATGGCATTACGCACATTCTGATCATCAAAAGGCGCAACATCACAAAGCATTGGCATGGTGCACTGCTTGTTGCCTGTTGAAATCAGGGTCTTCACATTGACCATGGATTTCAGGCGTGATGCTGTTTTTGCAGGAACGTTGTTAATTGCGTCCACCGCACCAGTTGACAAAGCGGCCAAACGAGCAGTTGGGTCATTAATACCAAGTGTTTCAACTTCATCAAAATGAGACTCGTTGCCTGTGTTCCAGTAATTGGCAAATTTCTTTGTCAATGTCCGAACACCTGGCTCATGCTCTTCTAATGTGTATGGGCCAGCGCCAATGCCGGATTCCCAATCAATGCTGCCATCACCGTTAGATGGGCAGATATTGAGGTGGTAGTCAGAAAGCAGAATTGGTAAGTCACCATTGCCTTCATTCAGCTCAACGACAACGCCATATTTGCCGTCTTCTTTAATGGAAGCAATGCCAGAGACAACACCACTGCCGCCTGATTTAGAATCAGGACCCATATGGTGGCGAATAGAATCCACGATATCTGTGGAATCAAGGGTTTTACCATTGTGGAATTCCACGCCCTGACGAACATCAAATTTCCATGTCTTGGCGCCATTAGAAGCTTGCCATCCTGAGGACAAATCCCCTTCAACAGAACCATCAGGCATAATTTTCGTCATGTTTGGACGAACCTGACCCATGGATACGTTGATCATATAGGCGTCAAGAATCTGGCCGGGATCGAGAACATCGCTAGTCGCACCGCCTGTGATACCCATCCGCAGACGTCCACCACTTTTGGGGGTAGCAGCCTCAACCTGATTGACGACTGCCGTCGCCCCTGCAAGGGACACACCAATAGCTACAGATGTTGAAACAAAATTACGGCGGCTAATCTTTCCGGAAATAAAGCTTTCCTGAAGTTTCTTCGCCTTAATTTGGGTTTCCTTATCCGATACCTCACTTGAAATATCGTGTTTAGGATTTCTTGAGTTACTCATTTTTCCTCCATATTAACAATCTTGCTTAATTGTATTTTAAGTTAATGTTAACTTGATCTTCATTAAACAATGATAAAAAGAAAGCGTAAAGCCGTTTTTTTTGAAAAAAGACATTGCGCCATAAAGGCGGTTTTGTTCCCAAAAGCCAATTTCAGGCTTAAATCGAAATATAAGAGGGTGTTTTTAACAAAATAGACTTAAGATAGGCTTGGATCATACCGAAAAACACCAAAAATATCGTTTTTTCGGATGTTCCTCTGGCTTTTATTAAGATGGTATTTTATCAAGATTTTCAGTTATGGAATTGCTGATTGCCATAAAACAGGCCTTTGTCCTGTTGGCGACGGGTGACGCTGATCTGTTTGAGGTCATCTTTTTGTCACTTAAAGTCAATTTAACCGCAGTTGGGCTTGCCGCTGTGATAGGGTTTCCTATTGGCGCGCTTCTAGCAACAACCCAATTCCGTGGCCATTCGGTTCTTGTTGCCGTGATTAATACCTTGATGGGGTTGCCGCCAGTGGTGGTGGGGTTGCTGGTCTATATGATGATCTCACGCTCCGGCCCCTTTGGTATTCTGGAATTGCTCTATACTCCAACGGCGATGATAATTGCCCAGATCGTTTTGGTGACGCCCATTATTATTGCCTTGAGCAGACAGGCGTTAGCTCGGATGCATCAGGATTACCAGCCGCTTTTCGTGATGCTGGGTCTGCCGCCAAGAAAACGCATGATGACCCTGATCAAGGATGGATGGGTGGATTTACTGACGGCATTATTGGCAGGCCTAGGGCGTGCTATGGCTGAGGTGGGCGCGGTCATGATTGTTGGGGGGAATATCAATCATTTTACCCGTGTCATGACGACGTCCATCACATTAGAAACATCACGGGGAAATCTTGCCACGGCGCTGTCGCTTGGTGTGGTTTTATTGGTCATGACCTTGCTGATCAACACGCTGGTGGTGATGTTAGGAAGGCGGTCAGAACATGGCTAAAGTCCCGCATCTTTTGCTGGAAGGGTTGGATTTGTCCCTTACCCGCGACGGTCAACGGATTATTGACGGGGTTAGCCTGAATGTCGGCAATGCAGGCATTTGCGGGCTTGTTGGTGCTAACGGATGCGGAAAAACCACGTTGATATCGCTAATGGCAGGGTTGATCACGCCTGATGCTGGGGAAGTGCTGATCACAGGCATGGGGGGAATGACGCCATCACCTTTACGCATTGGGCTGATGATGCAGAAACCAGTGATTATGCGCCGCAGTGTCTATGGGAATTGTGATTATGTTCTGGCGGCACAAGGGATGCCAGTTCATGAACGCAAAGCGCGCATTGATGAGGGGCTAGCGTTGGTAAATCTCCACAGTCTCAAAGATCAAGACGCCAGAACCCTATCCTCTGGCGAACAACAGCGCATGGCCCTAGCGCGCGTGCTGATCTCTGACCCCGGGGTTTTGCTTTGTGATGAGGCCACTAGCAACCTTGATCCCCAATCTACCCGTATGATTGAGGCCATTGTAAAAACAAGAGCTGAAGCTGGTTTGCCTGTGCTATGGGTCACGCATAATCTGGCCCAACTGCGGCGTCTGGCTAGCAGAGTGGTGTTTATAGATCAAGGACGCGTGCTAGCGGAACAAGATATCAACGCATTCTTTGATGCCCCAGCCTCAAAAGAGGTGAGGGCGTATCTTGATTTTGAGCGTGTGTGAAAAGCAACTTTGGCAGAGCCGCTTTAAGTGACCTTATCCAGATCAGAATCGCTAAGATTGCCGGGAACTATGGTAATGGGAACACGGCATTGTGAGGCGCCTCGCGTCGTTAAGAATGAGATCAGTGGCCCTGTGTTTTCATCCTGAGTGTTAGCGCCAAGCACCAAAACAGAAATTTCAGGCTCTTCGTTAATGAGATTAATCACCTCAGTTTTGGGGTCACCTTCACGCAAATGGACAATGGGGTATTCGCCAGTGATTTGATTGACCCATTCGCTATTGGCGCGCAATAATTTTTCAGCTTCTTCACGGGCTTCTTCTACCATTAATTCGCCAACACCAATCCAGTGCTGAAACTCAGCAGGACTAACACACCGCAATAAAGCCACCCGGCCGTTAACAGACAAAGCCCGTTTGCAGGCGAAATAAAGCGCTTGATGCAACTCACTGCTTTCATCAACCACGACAAGGAAGACCCTGCGCTTATCTTTGCTCTTTTTTTGTGTTGTCTTTTTGCTATTAGCCATGATTACCTTCTAAATACTCTAGCGGCGCCCCAGCCCATAAAGACTGCGAATATTATAGCAAAGATACCATAGGCAGGGGGATAATTATGAGCGAATTGAAAAATTTGTGCGCTCAGGCCTTTTTTCTGAACATTGATAAGGGAATAGGTCTCATTGAACAATTCCCCAGATCGGAAATGCAAAATACGAACATGGTATTCCCCCGGTAAAATATTAGCAGGCAAATGGATATTAGAGCGGAAAAGGATTTTCTTTCTGACCTTAATATCGCTGTTTTCATTCCATAGCCCCTCATTTTCCATATTCCGGATGAGGGCAGATTTCCAAACCTCAGGATTGTCCCCTGATATGGAACTGCCATCAATCAAATCAAAAGGAATATTTTTTAATCCAAGCCCAAGCTCTTTGAGGGTTTTGCTTGATGTGATGACATTAAGCGGCCGCGTTGATGAAATTTGATAAAAACTTGGCACCATATCTAAGGTGGCAGATTCGGTGTTGATCCATATTCCGCTCACCCGTGACTTCTGACGAATAGCGATATTCTTAGGCGGGCCTTCAACAATGATCACCACATCGTCATTTAGCTCATGGTCAATCGTGCCAAAAAGCAACAGATCAGCGCCATTGAAATCTGTGGTAATCGCCACTTCTTTTTCGTTGAGATCAGCGACTAGTAAATCCTGCGCCAGACTAGCGCTTGTCAAGCTTGCGGCAAAGCCAAAAACCATCATCGCCGCTAATATACAGAAACGTTTTGCAGGCAAAGGAAACATTAACGCAACAGCTCCAGAGAAAAGAGGTCCTCAGGGGTGATAACAACATCCCACACTAACTTAAGGCATACCGATAAGACGATCAGTGCCAATAACCCTCGCAACTGTTCACCGCGAAGCAAAGCGCCAATGCGCGTGCCGAATTGCGCCCCTATGACCCCGCCAATCAAAAGCAGGCCAGCAAGCACCACGTCCACGGTTTGGGTTTGTACGGATTGCAGGAAGGTGACGTTGGCAGTAACAAAAATAATTTGAAATAGCGACGTTCCCACAACCACAGAGGTTGGCATCCCCAAAACATAGATCATCGCAGGCACCATAATAAATCCGCCTCCAACACCCATGATCGCCGACAGGATACCAACAAGCAAACCAACACCAAATGGCAGAAGCGCAGAAATATAAAGCTTTGATTTGCGGAAACGCATCTTGAAGGGCAGGCCGTGAAGCCAATTATGCTGATGCAGTTTGCGGCGTTTTCCGCCAGGTCGCCGTGACCGCAGGATAGCACGCGTGCTTTCGACCAACATAAGAGAGCCAATAATGCCAAGGAAAACAATAAAGCTTAACTTAATGGCTAAATCAATCTGGCCAATTTCGCGAAGCAGAGCAAAGATATAGACACCAATGGTTGACCCGACAAGACCGCCAGCCAAGAGGATACTGCCCATTTTGATATCAACATTTCCGCGTCGCCAATGAGCGAGCACGCCAGATACCGATGAGGCCACAATCTGATTGGCCTCAGTCCCGACAGCAACAGGGGCAGGAACCCCCAGAAAAATAAGAAGAGGGGTCATTAAAAACCCCCCACCAACACCAAAAATACCGGATAACAACCCGACCATGCCCCCCAGCCCCAAAATCAGGAAGATGTTGATTGAGATTTCGGCAATGGGAAGATAAATATACATTACAGTCACTTAAAGGTCAGATATTAAACATACTCTCATTTTCATAAAACTCAAGAGCTTAATCCTTCCCTTTTGTGAAGTTTTCCCCCTTTTGTGAAGTTTTCAGGGGCCAAAGCAACGCGAACACTAAGCTAGAAAAGAGGCAGAATCAGAACAACGGATGACCTGTCATGGGGAAAAAGACAGAGACGCCTCAACCCTGATAACCTGCATATTATTCAACCACGAAAAGATAATATTTTATTGTCAGGGCGCAAACCCTTGATTAATTAAGCCCACTGATATGACTTGAGCCCCTGATATTACTTGAGCATAGGATCATTTTTGAACTTTTCGGATAAAAGCGAAATGATATCGCGAACGGTATCATCGTGAATAGAATAATACACCATTTGCGAATGGCGACGTGTTTTCACAATTTTGGCGCGCCGTAACCGGCCAAGATGTTGTGACAATGAGGATTGGCTCAAGGATTTGACAACCGTTTCTAATTCTTTGACCGAACGCTCTTCGCCATCAATCAAATGGCTTAGGATTTTAAGCCTTTGGCTATTGCTCATGGCTTTGAGGATTGTCGTTGCCCGGCTTTTGCTAGAACTTGGCTTTCGGCTAGCCGTTTCTGACGTGCGGCGTGTCACTTTCTTTGTATTAGAAAGGTCTTGTAGAGATGATTTTAACCACATTTGCTATGCTCCAATCGGATGTGTTATTAATGGTCTAAGGCATCAGATGGTCTGCTTGGCCTTGTGGCTATTCTAAGGGGTACTTATTAATAAACCCTTAATAAGGAAGATTTTTTTATGTTTTGGATATCTGACCATTTTCTTATTCTGTTGATGGGATAGCGTGATATGCGTGATCGTCGTCCTTCTGAAGACCTGCTCCGCTCTTGGTGTGAAGACCATGTTCGGAAAAACACACCGTTACAGCAGTTTGATATTCGCATTGATGCCAATGGCCAGTGGTTTCACGAAGGCGAAATGATCCAAAGAGAACGCATGGTAGCCATGTTTGCCAATATCCTGACCCGTTATGATGATGGCAGTTACCGGCTTGTGACGCCGGCAGAGTGGGGCAGCATATCGGTTGATGATGTCCCTTATCTGGTGACTAAAATGGACGAAGCCAAAATGGACGAAGATACGGATCACGACCGCGCCGTGATCCGATTGACCACCTCGCTTGGGGATACCGTCACTTTGGATGCTGATCACCCCTTACTGATGCGGAACTGTGATGGTGAAGACCGCCCTTATGTGATGATCCGCAAAGGCCTCGATGCGCGCATTAATCGCCCTGTCTATTATCAGTTAGCAGAAAAGAGTATTGAGACCGAAGACGGCCAATTTGGGTTGTGGTCAGCAGGCGTGTTCCACGCTTTAGCTCAACAAACATAAGCCAAGGAACGGATATCTTAGAGAAAACATGACCAGCAAAACGGCGCCTATTTCCCCGATAACAGCAAGCCAATGGGCTGAGGTGATGCGCCGCCATGTGCAACCTGAACCTGATTTTGCCCCGGAAGGATTGCGGGCAGCATCAGTGCTTGTGCCGGTGGTGATGGATGAACATAGCCCAAAGCTGATTTTAACCAAACGAACCGCGCATCTTTCTGATCACGCTGGGCAAATTTGTTTTCCCGGCGGTAAAATCAACGCAGGTGAGAGCGTTCGTGATGCGGCGTTACGCGAAAGCCATGAAGAAATCGGCCTTACCGCATCAGCGGTGGAAACCATCGGTTATCTGCCCGGTGTCATTGCGGCAGAACAGTTTCATATTGCCCCGGTGCTAGGCTTTGTTGATCCGGGGGTCGTGCTGACGCCTGCCCCTGATGAAGTGGAACTTATCTTGCCCCTGCCTCTTGATAAAGTGCTGAATGATAAGCATTTCAGACAAGAGCCCATCACCAACCGAGGGCGAAGTTACCTGACTTGGGTTATAGATCATGATGAGGAATATATCTGGGGCGCTACGGCAAAGATTATTGTCCAATGGCATCAACACCTGTCATACGTGCTATGATCCCATGACACATGATGATGGAAGGACGATAAGATGCTTCGGCTAGCTATTATTCTTGTTGCCATAGCGATTGGTATCACCATTGGGATTACCATGGCTAACCGCTATTGGAAGAAGAAAGCAGAACAGCAAATTGAGGCAGATGCCGAATATGTGGATGAGGCTTCCGCCCCCTCAACTGTTCGGGTCATTCTGTCTTTGGGGGTGTTATTTGCGGTCTTATTTATTGGCTTGCTTTTGCTTACCAATAAAGAAAAAGCCGATATCAGTGATCGTTATCATCCGGCCCAGCTTGAAGATGGTCAGATTGTTCCGCATCATTTTGGTGATGCCAATACCCAATGAGTATGGCGGCAGATAAGGCCAGATTATTGGCCCTTGATCTGCCTCGCCGTGTGATCGCGGCGCTAGCCAGTATAGGTGTTGAGGGCAGATATTGTGGCGGTGTTGTCCGTGATATGATGCTAGGGCAGATGTCATCATTTCCTGATGTTGATATGGCCTCGCCTTTACCAGCGGATCAAGCCATGGCCTTAATGGTATCTCATGGCCTTAAAGTTATCCCTACCGGACTTTCCCATGGCACGATCACCATCACTAATCCAGAAGACCCAAAGAAAAAGGTCGAATTAACCACATTGCGGGTGGATATTGCCACTGATGGGCGCCATGCTGAGGTTAGATTTACCGATGACTGGTTGGCCGATTCTCGCCGCCGTGATTTCACTATAAATAGTCTATACCTAACCCCGTCAGGTGAGGTCATTGATTGGCATCAGGGGCAGAATGATATCGCCTCAGGCCAGATACGGTTTATTGGTGACCCTCATGAGCGGTTGTCAGAAGATTATCTTCGCGTGCTTCGTTATTTTCGGTTTTATGCCCGTTTTGGTCAGTTAGCGCCTGACGACAAAACGGCACGGGCCTTAACCGTGGCGGCGTCACATTTAGATACCCTTTCTGGGGAAAGGGTGGCGTCAGAAATGCGCCAAATCTTGGCATCTGGTTCTGTTGCTGTTTTGCGGTTGATGGCAGATCTCAAGGTGCTTGAGGCGATTTGCCCACATCATTGGGATATCCCTAGCTATGAAAAATGGGAAAAATGGCTGCAAGCGGATACCCGGCGCGATCCTATGCTGGCCTTGGCGGTGCTATTGCCCGAAGATCAGACACAGCGGCTTGCCCAGCTCTGGAAGCTATCCCGAAAAGAACAACAAGCCCTTAAGCGGTTTGGATCACGATTGTCTTTCCCGCAAATGCAAAGCTTAACAGGGCAATATTGGCAACAGGACGTCTGGCGATTTAGTCAACGCAAAGGCTGGTCCAATGATGAGGTCG
>CBFHXL010000007.1:0-76222 GCA_965659785.1 Puniceispirillales bacterium (SeqCode) | reverse complement strand
TTCTGGCCTGTTCTTCATCAACCGGATGATCACATTCAATAAAGATCGCTTCACTATGGCCAATAAAAACAGGCACCCGAACACAATGCGCGACAACCCCAATCACAGGGTCGAGAATCTTCTTTGTCTCGGCCTCCATTTTCCATTCTTCTTTGGTGAAACCGTCATCCATAAAAACATCAATATGCGGAATGATGTTAAAGGCAATTTCCTTGGTGAAGTTTTCAGGCTTCTTGAAATCATTGACATAGACGCCGCGGGTTTGTTCAAACAGCTCGTCCATGGCTGGTCGCCCCGCCCCTGAGACCGCCTGATAGGTAGACACAACCACCCGGCGAATATGATAGGCATCATGAAGGGGTTTCAGGGCCATAACCATTTGCGCGGTGGAACAATTGGGATTAGCGATAATGTTGCGGCGGTCAGGGTTTTGAAAAAACGCCTCAAGGACATGACCATTAACCTCTGGCACAACCAAAGGCACATCTTCATCCATGCGAAATGCCGAAGAATTGTCAATCACAACACAGCCAGCGGCACCTGCTTTTGGCCCCATCTGCTTAGCGATCTCAGAGCCTGCAGAAAACAAGGCAATATCGGCTTGAGCAAAATCAAACTTATCCACAGCCTGAACCGTCAAGTCCTGATCTTCGCCATAACTAATAACATTACCTGCTGATTGGCTTGATGCTAAGGCAAACACCTGATCTGCTGGAAACTCGCGCTCTGCCAGTGTTTTTAGCATCTCTCGGCCAACCGCACCTGTGGCCCCAACAACGGCTACTTTATATCCCATCACATTTTCCTTTAGAACACTTACCTAGCGAGACGATCCAGCGCCCCAAGCACTTCATCCATCATCCCATCGGTATTGGTTAATGTGGCTCCTTCAATCATGATATCGCCTGTGCGCTTACCACTATCCAGTGCCTGTTCAACTGCCTTTTCCACCAGATCCGCGTCTTCTGTCATATCAAAGGAATAGCGAAGCATCATCGCAAAGCTCAATAATTGGGCAAGAGGATTAGCAAGACCTTTACCAGCAATATCCGGGGCAGAGCCGTGAACAGGCTCATAGAATGAGCGGCGAACGCCCGTAGCTGGATCAATTTCACCAAGTGAAGCTGACGGCAACATCCCCAAAGAGCCAGTTAACATTGCCGCGCAATCTGACAGCAAATCCCCAAACAGATTATCCGTGACGATAACATCAAACTGTTTTGGCTGGCGCACCAACTGCATGGCGCAGTTATCAGCATACATATTTTCATAATCAAGTCCGGCGCCTTCAGATTGATATAATGCGTTCATAGTTTCGCGCCACAACACGCCAGAATGCATAACATTGGCTTTCTCAACGCTAGTGATTTTTTTGTTACGCTTACGGGCAAGATCAAAGGCCACTCGTCCAATCCGCTCAATTTCCGGGACAGAATACAGATTGGTGTCATAGGCGCAAACCACACCATCACGCTCTTCACGTCCCCGTGGTTCAGCAAAGTAACTGCCGCCCGTCAATTCACGAACGATCATAATATCAAGACCTGAAATGACATCTTCTTTCAGGGTCGAAGCTGAAACCAAAGGCGGAAACACCAAGGCAGGGCGCAGATTAGCATAAAGATCAAGTTCTTTACGCATCCGCAATAAGCCCCGTTCTGGCTTTAATTCAAACGGCAAATTGTCATAGCGTGGGTCACCTGCGGCACCAAAAAGGATCGCATCACACGCCATCACATCTGCCATGGTTTCATCTGTGATTGGCACGCCATGTTTTTCATAGCTGGCACCGCCACATAGCCCGAACATGGTATCAAACGAAAACGAACGGTGTTTAGCCAGCCAGTCTGCCACCTTCATCGTGGCATCCATGACTTCGGGGCCAATACCGTCGCCCGGCATGATCATAATTTTGCGATTGCTCATCTCTCAATATCCTTAACTTTATAAAAGCTTAGAGCCATGGGTGGGTGTTCTGACGTTTGCTAGCATAAGCGCTAATCGCATCAGATTTTGCCATGGTAAGACCAATATCATCTAGCCCATCCAGCAGGCATTGCTTACGGAAAGGGTCAATATCAAAAGTAATATCCGCGCCGTTCGGACGACGAATAACCTGATTAGGCAGATCAATTTCAAGTTCAGGATTCTCGGTATCTTTGGCATCAGCCATCAATGCCTCACGATCTGCGGCAGATACCGTGATCGGAAGAATTCCGTTTTTGAAACAATTGTTATAGAAAATATCCGCAAAACTGGTTGAGACCACAACCCTAACGCCAAAATCCAGCAACGCCCAAGGCGCGTGTTCTCGGCTAGACCCACAGCCAAAATTATCACCAGCGACAAGGATACTGGCCTCACGATAGGGGGGCTTGTTGAGAATAAAGTTTGGGTTTTCCTCACCATCTTTTTCATAGCGCATTTCGTCAAACAAATTCACACCTAGCCCTGTCCGTTTAATGGTTTTCAGGAATTGCTTAGGGATAATCATATCCGTGTCGATATTCATGATATCAAGTGGGGCGGCAATGCCTTTATGAGTATGAAACCGCTGCATTGGGTTTTCCTTTCTTACAAAACGTTAGAGCGTTCTGACATCCGAGAGCCGACCGCTAACCGCCGCCGCGACCGCCATTTCCGGGCTGACCAGATGCGTCCGGCCACCGCGGCCTTGGCGGCCTTCAAAATTCCGGTTTGACGTCGACGCACAACGCTCCCCTTCAGACAGACGATCCGCGTTCATCGCAAGACACATGGAACACCCCGCTTCACGCCAGTCAAAACCAGCTTCAATGAAGATATCTGCTAGGCCTTCTTCTTCAGCCTGTTGTTTGACCAAGCCTGATCCGGGAACAATCATTGCCCGAACCGACGGCGCAACCTTGCGCCCTTTCGCAACCTCGGCGGCGGCGCGCAAGTCTTCAATACGGCTATTGGTGCAAGACCCGATAAACACCGTATCAATGGTGATATCTTCAATCTTCATTCCGCCCGTTAGCCCCATATAATCAAGAGAACGTTCAATTTTTGCACGCCTTGCCTCATCCTTTTCTTTTGACGGATCAGGCACCAACCCTGTGATCGGGGCCGTGTCTTCGGGGCTTGTTCCCCATGTCACCGTTGGAACGATATCTGCCGCCTTAATGACGACCTCACGATCATAACGCGCCCCTTCGTCTGATACCAGACTTGACCACCACGCCACCGCCTTGTCCCACATTTCCCCTTGCGGTGCCATGGGCTTATCTTTGAGATAGGCAAAGGTGGTTTCATCTGGCGCAATCATGCCAGCGCGAGCCCCTGCCTCAATAGACATATTACAGATCGTCATCCGACCTTCCATGCTAAGGCCGCGAATAGCCTCACCAGCATATTCAATGACATGGCCTGTGCCGCCAGCGGTACCGATCTGGCCAATAATAGCTAGAATAATATCCTTAGCGGTAACCCCGGGTTGAAGCGCTCCATCCACCGTAATCCGCATATTTTTAGCAGGTTGCTGGATTAAGGTTTGGGTTGCCAGAACGTGCTCAACCTCAGACGTGCCAATCCCAAAAGCCAAAGCGCCGAAAGCACCATGTGTGGCGGTGTGGGAATCGCCGCAAACAATGGTCATCCCCGGTTGGGTGAAACCTTGTTCAGGGCCGATCACATGAACAATCCCTTGACGGATATCATCCATAGCAAAATAAGGCACACCAAAATCATGCGCATTTTTTTCTAGAGCTTCGATTTGAATACGGGATTCGACATCGGTAATGCCCTTAGACCGATCACTGGTGGGAATATTGTGATCCGCCACCGCCAATGTGCGTTCAGGGTTAGCGACCTTGCGATTAGTCTGACGCAACCCCTCAAAGGCTTGGGGGCTGGTCACTTCATGAACAAGGTGACGATCAATATAAATGAGACTTGATCCATCATCATCCCGATGAATGAGATGGGCATCCCAGATTTTGTCAAATAGGGTTTTTGGTGCTGACATGATCTTCTCCAACATTTAACACGGCATTATGACTGGCGGTCTGGCGCCCCGTCAACATGGCATTTTCCGTGGTGATGGAGTGGGTCGCGAAAGACCGCCTTTGATCAGGCAGTGGCTGAGGTATTGGTGGCGGACTTATTCCGATCCCGTGTGCTTTCAACAATACGGGCAGACTTGCCACGGCGACCACGCAGATAATACAGCTTTGCCCGCCGAACTTTACCGCGACGAATGACGGTAATGCCGGAAATCCGAGGGGAATAGAGAGGGAAAATCCGCTCAACGCCCTCACCATAAGAAATCTTACGGACGGTGAATGACGAATTAACACCATCAGACTTACGGGCAATGCAAACGCCTTCAAACGCCTGAACGCGCTCACGCGTGCCTTCAACAACCTTAACATCAACACGCAACGTATCCCCTGCCCCAAAGTCAGGAATATCGCGGTTAGCAAGAACCTTGTTGATTTCATTCTGGCCAATCTGGTCAAGAATATTCATGGCACATTCTCCAGTTAAATCGGCTGCCGATAATGGCGCCTCTACATCGTTATCTTCGTCATTTCCATAAGGATTGTGGTCATATAGCACCACTATTTCGATATGTCACGCTATTTTGTTGGCTTTTTTACCTTGGGGTGATCTTCTTTTCCTTCAGATTTCAGCCATTCTTCCCAAAGATCAGGGCGTCTATCCCTGGTCAAAGCTATCGCCGCCTCATGCCGCCATTTTTCAATCCGCCCATGGTCACCACTTAAAAGGATTTCTGGCACGACATTGCCGTTCCAATCGCGCGGATGGGTATAAAGCGGATGTTCCAGTAATCCATTTTCAAAACTGTCTTGCTGATGGGCCATTGGATTACCCATGACGCCATCAAGCAGACGCACCACCGCATCAATCAACACTTGCGCCGCCATTTCGCCACCTGACAACACATAATCACCAATGCTGACCTCGGTTAAACCTGCGGCATCAATCACCCGTTGATCTACGCCCTCGTAACGCCCACAGACCAGCAGAACACCCGGCCCTGACGCCAATGCCCGAACCAAGGATTGATCTAGCCTCTTGCCTCGTGGGCTGAGGTATATTTTTGCTGTATCTTGAGGCAGAGCTTCAGAAGCTGAGGCCAGAGCCGCCGCCATGACATCAGCACGCATCACCATGCCCGGCCCCCCACCAAAGGGTGGATCATCAACTTTATGATGAACGCCAACCCCAAAAGGGCGGATATCTGTGACATCAAGCGACCATAAACCTGCGGCTAGCGCTTTGCCAGCAAGGGATTGCGCCAGTGGCCCCGGGAACATATCCGGAAAAAGCGTCAGCACCGAAGCTATCCATGGTGTTTGGGGTGTTCGGGGTGTTCGGGGTTTTTGAGGTTGTTGCGGGGCTTGCGTCTTTTCCGTCATGCCATGCTCCGTTCATGCCTATTCATGCCCAATTCTGGCACCGCATCAAGAGGTTTCATCAACAGGTTTCTTTGCCTGTGGTTCAAGCCAGACAGGATCAATACGCAACTGAATAACCGATGCCTCAGCGTCAATATGTAACCGCAAACTAGGCGTAAATGGCAACATGACCCGGCCGCCGTTATTCTGTGTGACCTCAATCATCTCACCGCCGCCAAAATCAAAAAACCCTGCCGCTATTCCCACCAATTGCCCATGTTCATCTTGAACATCAGCACCGATTAAATCCACTTGATAGAAATGCTCATGATCTTCGGGCAACTGATCACGGTCAATATAAAGCCATGTTTTGCGCATAGCCTCAGCCATGTTGCGGTCTGTGACCCCTTCAAGACGGCAGATTAATTGATCTTTGACACGCCTTTCAATGCGCACCTGATAACGCTGGCCCGCCTCATCATGAAGCGGACCGTAAGCGGAAAAGTTTTCAGGGGTTTCTGTAAAAGGCTTTACCTTTACAGCCCCTTTAATGCCATGGGCGGCTGTGATGACACCAAGCGCAATTGACCGTTGGCGGTCATAGGCTGTGTCATCACCTGATCCTACCATAAAGCGTTAGGCTTTCTCTTCTGTTTCGGCAGGGGCCTCTTCTGCAGGTGCCTCTTCAGCGGCTGGGGCCTCTTCTGCAGGAGCAGCTTCAACAGGTGCAGCTTCAACAGGTGCTTCTTCAGCGGCTGGGGCCTCTTCAGCAGGGGCAGCTTCCGCTTCTGCTGCGGCTTCGGCAGCGGAGGCAGCGGCTTCGGCCGCAGAGGCCGCCGCTTCAGCAGCCGCCTCTTCACGGTCTAGGCGCTTCTGGCCCGGCGCGGATTTCTTTGGCTGTTCTCTGATTTCAGGGCTATCAAGAAGGCCAAGCCCTGCCATCATTTTATGAACCCGCAAGGTTGGCTTTGCCCCTTTGGACATCCAATATTTTGCCCGCTCGCCATCCAGAACAAGGCGATCATCATGACCTGATGGAAGCATAGGGTTATAGGAACCAATCCGTTCAACAAAACGGCCATCCCGTGGTGATGAAGCCTCAGCGATGACAATACGGTAAAAAGGCCGTTTTTTCGCGCCACCACGAGCAAGTCTAATTTTCAATGCCATGTTTTTTCCTTTCCTTGAAACACATGAAGCGTTGTTGCTTATGCTAATCCAAAACGGATCAGCGTTTCTTTTTCCTGCTTCCGGGTCGGGGCAATCCCCCTAGCCCGGGGAAACCCCCACCTAAACCTGGTAAACCGCCACCCATTCCGGGGATACCGCCACCAAGTTTTGATAAATCTGGCATCTCGCCAGAGGGGGCACCTGCCTCACCCCCTTGGCCACCACCAAACATAGAGGCCAGTGCCGCCGGATCATTTCCACCCGCCTTGCCTAGCCTTTTCATCATCTTCGCCATATCCTGATATTGCTTGACCAGTTTATTGACATCTTGAACCGATGTTCCTGATCCTTCTGCAATCCGGCGGCGTCTTGACGCATTGAGAAGCGCGACTTGCCGCCGTTCTCTTTTATTCATTGACAGGATAATAGCCTCTTGGCGGTTAAAATAACTGTCGTCAATGCCTGCCGCCTTAATCGCTTTTTGCATCTTGCCAATGCCGGGCAGAAGCCCCATCAGCCCCCCCATGCCGCCCATCTTCTTAAGCTGGCGCAACTGGGTAAGGAAATCGGTCATGTCAAACTGGCCTTTGGCCATGCGCTTGGCCATGCGTTCCGCTTCTTCGGCTTCAATGGTCTCAGCGGCTTTTTCAACCAGCCCGACAACATCCCCCATGCCAAGGATACGTCCAGCCATGCGCTCTGCGCTAAAGGCCTCAAGCGCATCCTGTTTTTCACCTACGCCGAGATACTTAATCGGGCAACCCGTAACATGGCGCATAGATAACGCCGCCCCACCACGCGAATCCCCATCTGCCCGGGTCAGAATGATGCCCGTGATAGCGATAGCTTCGTTAAAGGCGGTTGCGGTAGTGACAGCGTCTTGCCCTGTCATAGCATCTGCCACGAGCAGAATCTCAACTGGCTTTGCCAGTTTAGCAATCTCTTTGACCTCAGCCATAAGGGCGGTATCAATCGTTGTCCGGCCTGCGGTATCAAGGATCAAAACATCTGATGATTTTAACCGTGCTGCCTCAATCGCGCGCTTGGCAATCATCACCGGAGTATCGTTATCTTGTTCTGGAACAACCCCAACACCAGCTTGCTCACCCAAGAGGCGCAACTGTTCACGCGCCGCTGGACGCGACACATCAAGCGAGGCCAGCATGACGGATTTTTTGTCTTTCTGGTGCAGAAGACGCGCCAATTTGCCTGATGTTGTGGTCTTACCACTACCCTGCAAGCCCACCATCAGAATAATCGCTGGCGGCGCAGCATTTAGATTCAGCGGAACATCATCCGGCCCCAGCATATCGACAAGGGCATCATTAACAATCTTAATGACCATTTGCCCAGGGGTGACGGATTTCAGAACATCACTGCCTACCGCTTGTTCCCGAACCGTTCCCATAAAGGCCTTAATCACAGGCAAGGCGACATCAGCCTCAATCAAGGCGACCCGCACTTCACGCAAGGCGGTATCGACATCAGCCTCAGAAAGCGCGCCGCGCCCTCTTAACCGATCAAAGACCGAACCTAGTTTTTCGCTCAAGCTTTCAAACATCTGACCTGCCTGAATGGCCTTTCTTACCTAGTTTATGCCTGCCCCAAACCCTGCCCAATAACCTAATGAGCAAACAAACACCAACGGCGTCTGTGCCTGCTTTCAGGGACAAACGGAACCCGCTAGGGTTTATGGCGGCATAGATATTAATGATGCCTTTATCGCCATGATCGCGTTAACGCTATCTGGCTAAGGCAGAGAAATGGATCAAAACGGCGCGAATGTCAAGAACAAAGCCGATTTAGTCGCTATGTTCGCTTAGCCCCACTAACGCTTTGCCAAAATCAAGCGCTTCAAAGGGCTTGAGGTCTTCCTTTGTTTCGCCAACACCAACCGCATGAACCGGCAGACCAAACTGTTCGGCCAGCGCAACCACAATCCCCCCTCGCGCACTGCCATCCAGTTTGGTGACAATCAACCCGGATAGCGGCGTCGCTTCATGAAAGGCTTTCACTTGTGAGATCGCATTCTGTCCTACTGTTCCATCCAAAACAAGGATGGTAGCATGAGGCGCATCAACGCCTTTCTTTTCCAGAACTCGACTGATTTTTGCCAGCTCATCCATCAATTCCTGCCGCGCCTGAAGCCGACCTGCGGTATCAATAATGAGGATATCAGCCTTTTGATCTATGGCCTTTTCAAGCCCTTGATACGCAATCGCCGCCGCATCACCGCCCGGCTCCCCATGAATCACTTCACATCCTGTGCGCTCACCCCAAATCTTCAGCTGTTCAATTGCCGCGGCACGAAACGTATCAGCGGCAGCCATCATAACGGTTTTTCCTTCAGACTGCCATAATTCGGCTAGCTTTCCTGCGGTTGTTGTTTTCCCTGAACCATTAACCCCAACCATAAGCACCACATAAGGGCGTTGCGCGGCATCTGGCAATAACGGCACGGCGACGGGCCCTAGTATCTCTGCTACCCCTTCGGCAAGAGTTTCCCGAATTTCCTCACTGGTGACTTCGGTATCAAACCGTTTAGCTTTCACATCCTTGATCAGCTTTTCTGTAGCTTCCATCCCCAGATCAGCCATCACCAAGGCATCAAACAAATCATCAAGGGTGTCTTGATCCAGTTTTTTCTTTTTCACCACTGAAGTGATGGTTTCCGTTAACCGTGAGGCGGTTTTTCCTAGACCAGCTTTGAGGCGTCCAAAAAAGCTCATGTTCTTAGCTCCGCTTCTAAAAAATGCTGGCATCTTTTCAGGATACGAACAGGGTATAATTGCCCCGCCTTAAGGGTCGGGTTAACCATTTTGACTTTGCCAAACTGCCGCGTATGGGCAACGCCGCCAGTTTCCATCACAACCTCATCATCCTGACCAATCATGCGATCCATCTGGCGTTTAGCCAGACGGTCAGCAAGTTCCCGAAAATCAGCGGCACGCGCCCGAACCTTCTGTGCCTCTACGGCTGGCATTTTTGCCGCCGGGGTGCCTTCCCGGGCGGAATAGGGGAAAATATGTAGCCAACTGATATCCAACGTTTCCATCAGATTCATGCTTCGGTGATGCGCGGCATCATCTTCGGTGGGAAACCCAGCGATAATATCGCCGCCAAAAACCACATCCGGACGCCGCTGACGCAAATCGTCAACAAGCCGGATTAAATCTTCAGGGCTGTGACGGCGTTTCATGCGTTTTAAGATCAAAGCGTCACCATGCTGAACCGATAAATGAAGATGCGGCATTAACCGCGCCTCTTCACCAATGAGCCGCCGCAAATCCTCATCCACCTCAGCTGGATCAAGCGAAGACAGGCGCAACCGCGGCAAGTCTGGAACGGCCCTCAGAATAGCGCCTACCAATTGCCCTAACACTGGCGCCACCCCTTGACCACCTGCCAGATCGCGCCCCCATGAGGACATATCAACGCCTGTTAAAACGACCTCTTGGACACCTGTTTCGACCAATTTCTGTATCTGTGCCACCACCTGCGGGGTGGGAACAGATCGGCTAACCCCGCGTCCATAAGGAATGATGCAAAAGGTACACCGATGATCACACCCTTGCTGAATCTGGACAAAGGCGCGGCTATGGTGATCAAAGCCGCCTAGCATATGTGGCGCAACCTCACGCACAGTCATGATATCCCCGATTAGCGAGGGCAAATGATCAGAATTGGTGGTTGCTAACTGGCGCCAATGATCTGCATTCAGTTTTTCATGATTTCCCATGACGGCGTCCACCTCAGCCATATCTTGCCAACTTGCTGGATTGATCTGGGCGGCGCATCCTGTGACAATAATCTTAGCATCAGGGCGTTGCCGTCTGGTCTTGCGGATCAACTGCCGCGCTTGACGTTCCGCCTCAGCCGTCACAGCACAGGTGTTGATCACCACCATCTGCTCAAACCCCGGTTGTGAGGTATGTTCACGAATGACCTCACTTTCCCAACTGTTCAAGCGGCACCCAAAGGTTTCTATTTTTGCGCCTCGCGTCATGAGGATTGACCCTTTGCGGAAACAAAAGACTGACGCTGTGCTAAGGGAAGCGTCAACCGCCCTTGAAAGACATCACTAACAGGGCCAGTCATGATCGCCCCATCCTCACGCCAGTCAATCATCAGCTGGCCGCCATCCAGTTCAACCTTAACACTTGGAGAGGTTAACCCAAGCCGATGCGCGGCGATAGCCGCCGCCGTCGCCCCACTGCCGCAAGCTGAGGTAATCCCAACGCCGCGTTCCCATACGCGCATTCGGATATGATCCTTATCTATCAGGCTAATAAACTCAACATTGGTTTTCTGGGGAAACATAGCATGGGTTTCTATGACCGGGCCTAGCTCTGCCACAGGTGCTGTCTCAGCGTCCGGCACCACAAAGATACAATGCGGATTTCCGATATTCACCGCCTTCGCGTCAGGCAAATCATCATGAAGAGATAATGCCGAGGGGTCAGCCTCTTGCCGCAACGGTATGTCCTGCCAGCCAAAGCGAGGTTGCCCCATATTCACAGACACCTGCGCCTGACCTGAACGCCATGCGTCAAGCCTGCCGCCATCACTTATCATAGTCACATGATCTTTACCTAGCCGGCGCATCACCAATTCTGCCACACAGCGCGTGCCATTGCCGCAAGCTTCAGCCTTTGAGCCATCATTGTTGAGAATAATAAGCCTAGCGTCAGTTTCTGCCGCTTCTTTGATAATCAGAATTTGATCACAGCCGATGCCATGCCGACGATCCGCAATCGCCGCCGCCTGTGCCGTGATAGCATCAACCGCGTATTGATCCGCCTGATCGAAAATGACAAAATCATTGCCAAGGCCGTGCATTTTCTCAAAAATCAGTTCCATGATGCCGATATACGCCGTTTTTGCAGGATTGCAAAGCCAGCGATAGCCTCAAAATCTAAAATTGATCACCACTGGCGCATGATCTGATGGCTTTTCCCAGCCTCGCGCAGACTTCATCACCTCAGCGCCAGCAAGGTTCTGGCGTAACGGCGGCGTCACCCAAATATGATCAAGCCTGCGCCCACGATCTGCCGCCAGCCAGTCTTTTGCCCGATATGACCACCACGAATACAGCTGACCTTCAGGGATCATTTCGCGCACCGCGTCATGCCATTGGCCCTTGGTCATAATGCGGTTAAGGGCCTCAACCTCAATCGGGGTATGGCTTACCACCTTTAGCAATTGTTTATGCGACCAGACATCATCCTCACGCGGGGCGATATTAAGGTCTCCTACCAGAATGGCTGGCTGATTAGCATCAAGGCGATCAGACCACTCTGCCAGCTCATCCAGAAACTGCAATTTATGGGCAAACTTATCATTGCTGTCTTGGTCTGGCACATCACCGCCAGCAGGAATATAAAAATTATGCAAGGTGGTTTGATTGTCCAGAACCACCGAAAGATGCCGGCAATCTTGTTTTTTGGCCCATAGGATATGATCCGGGGTATGTATCGGCACCCGTGCAATCATGGCAACGCCGTTATAGCCCTTTTCCCCCCGAAAGGCGAGATGCGGATAGCCCGCCGCGTGAAACGCCTCAACAGGAAAGGCTTCATCAGGGCATTTGGTTTCTTGCAGGCATAAGACATCTGGCTGTTGTTCTGAAAGCAGGCGCAAAACCAAAGGCAGACGAAGCCTGACCGAATTAATATTCCAAGTGATAATTTTCATAAGTCTCAATGCCGTTAATTCTGATAGTTGGTGGGAATAAAAAGACGCGCTGGTAACGCCACCCCCATTTCAATGTTTTGAAAAGTGACTTTGGTGGTAATGCCTGCGCTGTCTGTGATGGTCCATCGGCGCAACACAAAAGGTTTTTCCGTGAACTCCAGCTCTAGAACCCCGGCATCGCTTCCCGTGCGTTTTTCCATTCGCACCACAACAATACCGTCCTTATTAGCGGCTGTGGTAATAATGCCGTCATAACTTAGCCGCACGGTTTCATCAAAGAGGATTTTCAACGGGGTTTCGCTGATCGGGTAACTGGTCACAGTCTCACGATCAGGGTCATCAACATGAAGCCAGATTTTAGTTGTGATCAAGACCGTTTTGATAGGGTCATCATAATCAAAGCGCGAGCGAAAAGGCCGCCGCAAAGAAAAATCCCCCTCTGCGTAAGTGCCATCATCAGACACTTGGATAAACCGCGCCTTCATCGTGGTGATCTGATTAAACCAGTTTTCCGCATCCGTGATGGGGTCAGCGTAAGAAGCCCCCATCCCCCCTGATAAAAACACTATCACTGCACATAAGCCCATCATGATGTGGTGCCATCTGGTCATCATTCTAATGATCATTGTCAATCAACACCTCGCGCTTACCAGCGTGATTAGCTGGGCTCACCACACCATTGCGTTCCAAATCCTCAATAATCGTGGCGGCGCGGTTATAGCCGATGCGCAGATGCCTTTGAATAAACGAGGTTGAGGCTTTACGCTCTCGGCGTATCAACTCCACCGCCTGATCATAAAGACTGCCGTCCCCATCACTCATGCCGCCATCATCCATACCGCCAGAGGCGTCAGCCTCAACCGTGACACTATCATCATATTCCGGCTCACCCTGCTGACGCAGAAAGGCGGTAACGCTTTCAACCTCTTTGTCGCTGACAAACGGGCCGTGAACACGAACAATGCGTCCCCCACCTTCCATAAACAGCATATCTCCTCGCCCTAGCAAATGCTCTGCCCCTTGTTCACCAAGAATGGTGCGGCTGTCGATGCGTGAGGTCACTTGAAAAGAAATCCGAGTCGGGAAGTTCGCCTTAATCGTGCCTGTGATCACATCCACCGAAGGCCTTTGGGTTGCCATGATCACATGAATGCCTGCGGCTCGCGCCATTTGTGCCAAGCGTTGCACCGCCGCTTCAATATCTTTACCTGCCACCAGCATCAGGTCTGCCACCTCATCAATGACAACAACGATATAAGGCAGAACATTCAGATCAAGCTGTTCTTCTTCAAAGACAGGTTGACCGCTTTCTTCATCAAATCCGGTTTGCACCCGCCGCGACAGGGTTTCCCCTTTGCGCTTTGCCTCTTGGATATGTTTATTAAAACCATCAATATTGCGAACCCCCAGCTTTGCCATATTGCGATAGCGGTTTTCCATTTCCCGCACCGCCCATTTGAGCGCTACCACCGCTTTACTAGGGTCAGTGACCACAGGGGTTAGCAAATGCGGTATCCCATCATAAACAGATAATTCCAGCATCTTAGGATCAATCATAATCAGTCGGCAGGTTTCCGGGGTATGGGTATAAAGCAAGGATAGGATCATGCCATTAATTCCTACCGATTTGCCTGATCCTGTTGTTCCTGCCACCAACAGATGCGGCATCCGCGTCATATCCGCCACCACCGGATTGCCAGCGATATCCATGCCCAAGGCTAGCGGCAATGTTGCGGTGCTAGCGCCCCAATTATCATGATCAAGAATATCGCGGATCAAAACCGTCTGGCGATTCTGGTTTGGTAACTCAATACCAATGGTATTTTGCCCCGGGACAACGGCGACCCGAACTGATAACGCCGACATCGACCGTGCAATATCATCCGACAAACTGATCACGCGTTGGGTTTTTGTTCCGGGGGCTGGGTTTAATTCATATCTTGTCACTACCGGGCCAAAACGAGCGCGTTCAATATTGCCGCCAATACCAAATTCAGACAGCACCCCCTCTAGCATCCGTGAGGTGTTATCCAAAGCCTCCGCATCCGGAGCAATCAATTCATCATTAGGTTCAGCCAGTAAATCCACTGGCGGCAAGCGATATCCGCCAGGGGTCTGCAAATCCAGTGAGGCCTGTTTGCGAGAGCTGGCTTTTTTGCGCTTTTTCGGGGCGCTAGAGATTGTTGCCGCTTCGGTCTCATCCTCATCCGCAACGATAATCGGCTCACGCCGTGGGGACGGGGTCTTGCGCTTAGTTTTGCGGCTTGTTTTGCGATGTTCTGATGCTGCTTTTCCCGCTTTGGATGCGCCAGCAAAAACCATCAGAATGAGCGTTTTGATAAGCCCTGCCACACGCGGCACGATCTGAAGCTCTTTGCGGCCAACAGTTGCCACAACAACATATCCGCCTATCGCCGCCACCGTGATCACCGATGCTAAAATATGCTGACCTGTGACGACAAATGGGGACACTATCAAAGGGGTGGTCAAAACGCCGTAGTCAAAAAGAAGATGATAAACCACCTCACCACTGGCGCCGAAACTTAGGCCCGTGTCGTAAAAAAGATAAGACGCTTTAAGCGAAGTGGCTAGCAAGATCAGCACAAACGGCAGAAAATACAGCCGCATCAGAAGCCGGCCCTTCCAGCGGTTCTGCCACATTCGGAACGCCCAAATCAATGGTATGACCGCCAGCGCCATAGACACCAGAAACCCGAAAGCGTTGATCAAAATTGATGCCAGATTAGCCCCAAATGACCCAAGCAGATTTTGCATTATGGCCGTGTCAGCATCAGCGGCGCTATTAAATGACGGATCAGAGGGATGATAACTTAACAAAATGGCGAATAATCCAACGCCTACAACCACAAGCCCAATCGCGGCTATTTTGAAAGCCATACGCCTTAGCCATGCCGTCATTACCGGTGAAATAATCGGGGTCTTTTCATCTTGTTCCGCCATGGGACAATGTTACCTTATCTTGCTTTGATATTGCTATTGAAATTTATAGCGAATCCCGGTTAGTTTAGCGTTATGCGTCAACCTCGCCCTGCCCTTTTTCTAGATCGTGACGGTGTTATCAACATTGATCATGGCTACCCTTATCGGGTGGAAGATTTTGACTTTATGCCAGATGCAGGGGAAGCGATCAAGTTTGCCCATGATTGCGGCGTTCCCATTTTTGTTGTCACCAATCAGGGCGGTATTGGTCTTGGGTATTTTGATATGGCGGCGGTTCATCGTTTTCATGCGCATATGCGCGAATGTATCACTGCAATAGGTGGCCAGATTATGGATATTGCTATCTGCTCGCATCATCCTGACGCCATTGATCCTGCGATGCGGATATGTTCTTGCCGTAAGCCAAAACCGGGCATGATCCTTGATCTGGCACATCGCCATCACATTGATCTTAACCGAAGTGTGATGATTGGTGACCGCGACACCGATATGGCGGCGGCATATGCGGCAGGGTGCCGCGGTATTCTCTATTCAGGGGGCAGCCTTTTGCCCATTATGAAAGAGGCTGTTAACCACCTTAATCATGCCGACGGAAATCATAACGGCGGGAATCATACCGATGAGACCGCGTTATGACAGGTGCCTCACAACATTCTGCCTCAAGTCGCACGCATGGCATCCATATTGTTGGTGGCGGGCTAACGGGTTATGCCGCCGCGCTAGCGCTTGAACGTTATGGGGCTGATCATGGTTATGCAACTCATCTCTATCACCGCGAAGACGAACGCATTGATCCTCTTCGTACCACCACAATTAACCCGGTCGCCTATGCGTTTCTGCAATCCCTAGGGGTGATGGATGCCTCGGTTGGTGATACCACTTTGGGTGAAACATTAACCCCTATTGACCGCATTTTGGTTACTGATGATATTCAACGTGAAAAACCGCTTGATGCCGTTATCAACTGGGATAAACCTGAAACTGGGCCATTGGCTTGGGTTGTCAGAAACCGAGATCTGAACATAGCTTTACGCGCCTTGGTTGAGGCATCACCAATCATTACGCGCACCACCACCCGGATCACCGATTATCACCCTCAGCATCCTGCTTTTGGTCATGCCGCCGCACAACTGATCACGGATCAGGGGGAATCGATACCTGCTGGATTAATTCTCGCCGCCGATGGCAGGAACAGCGTTTTGCGGCAAGCGGCATCGCTTCGGGTCATTACCCGTCATCTGAATCAGACCGCTATTGTTGCTATCCTTTCTTTGGATGCCCCTCATCAAAATATGGCATGGCAAAAATTCTTACCCGGCGGGCCAATGGCACTGATGCCTATGCCAGAGCCGCGATTGGCCTCGCTCGTCTGGAGCAGAAAAGACGAAGACGCCGCGCAACTGATGGAAATGGATGATGACCGTTTTGCCATGGCCCTTGATGATGCCAGCGGAAAAGTGTTCGGCGGCCTGCGCCTAGCCAGCCCAAAACAGGCCTTCCCTATTATTCCGCAACATACCGTTTGGCCCGTAGCGCCGCGGTTAGCGTTGCTTGGTGATGCCGGTCATGCGATCAATCCCCTTGCTGGTCAAGGTTACAATCTGGCGCTAGGGGATATTGCCGCCATCTGTGACGTCCTCAATGATGCTGGGAATACTGGCGCAGATATCGGCGGGGCAAATGTGCTGAAAGCCTATGCCATGCGCCGTTGGCCAGAAGTTGTCATGATGACAATGGCAACTGATGGGCTGAATATGTTGTTTTCTTTCGGAAAGCGGCGGCGGCGACTAGCCGGAATGGGAATGGCAATGGCAAATCTTCCGCCTATCAAAGCCTTAGCTGAAAAACTTGCTAGCGGGAGGTTGTTTCATCGCGGCTAAGGCCTTGGTCTTTGAGGCGAGAAAGGTAATCTTGCATCATCTGATCCTGATCGGTAGCGAGTCGATAAAGAATCTCCCATGAATAAATGCCTGTGTTATGGCCATCGTCAAAAACTAAGCGGACGGCATATTGCCCTACGGTTTCTATTGCGGTGATGGTGACATGGCGTTTTCCGGCTGGGGTTTTCTTCTGACCACTGCCATGGCCCTGCACCTCTGCTGATGGGGATTCCACTCGCAAAAGTTCAGCAGGAATTTGTGTATTCGTGCCATCATCAAAGCTAACACTCAGCAGCTTTTTATCTTTTGATAAATGGATTTCCGTCGGCCAGGCTTGGCTTATCATTATGCCCCATCCAGACGCCGCGCCTGATCAACCAGCATAATCGGGATGCCATCACGAACCGGATAGGCAAGGCCGCTTTGCTCGCTAATCAATTCTTGATTAACTTGATCATAGGTCAATGGCCCGTGGCATACGGGACAGACCAGCACTTCCAAGAGAGCGGGATCAAGCATCCGTGGTGTATTTTCAGTGTCTGACATGGCCTTGTTGTTTATTAGGTGATGACTGCATCTGGCTTTCCATTTCCAACATGGTCGTCAACATTTCGCCTCTGGACGGGATATCCAGCGCTTCAAGAAGCATCTGTTTTTCCGCCACAGGCAATGGGCAAATCATTGAAAGCGTTGTGATGAGCTTTTCTTCAGCACAAGATTCGATAGATTCCCAATCTGCAGAAAACCCTTTGATATGGAAATATTGCTTTAACACGGTCATTAATCGAGTGCGGTCATAGGGTTTCTCATTGATATGAAGGTCGTCAGAAAATCCACTATAATCAACATGGTATTGGCGATAATCAGACCGTCCCTCAGCTTCGTCAGATACCCGAAAGCGGATCATGCCATCAAGCGAGATCAGATAGCGGCCATCCGTCGTTTCTTCAAAACTGGATATACGTCCGGCACAACCAACAGAATACAACATCGGCGACATTTCATCTTGGGTCGTGCTTGAGTTTGTTTGGATCATGCCGATTAAACGGTGCGGCGTTGAGAGCGCATCAGATATCATAGCGAGGTAACGCGGCTCAAAAATATTCAGTGGCAATCTGCCCCCCGGCAAGAGCAAGGCGCCATCAAGAGGAAAGATCGGGATAATTCCCGGCAAATCCTCAAGGTTAGGATCAAGCGAATTCCGTTTCATGTTATTAGCCTTCCATGGGATGGACTTGTTAAACTTTTAAAACGTCTTCACGAAAACAGAAGTGACGATAGTTGTTTCCGGCCTTCCTTAACTTCAGGAGCGGTAGGCCCCAATGCAGCAAATATTTCTAATAACTGGAGCCGTGCCGCGTCTCCGTTCCAGTTTCTGTCTTTGCGGATCATATTCAGCAAATGGGTAATAGCGTCTTCTGACATTCCTGCCCCGAATTGAGCCGTGGCAAGGTCATAGCGTTTTTGCATATTTTCTGGCTCAGCATCAACGGCGGCCTGTAATTCTGATAATGCGCCAGCGTGTTCAGCGGCCTTTTCAGCAAAAGCAAGGCGCTTGGCGACGTCTTCAATAGCGGCACTAGATGTTAATTCCTCTGACAGGCTTTCCAGCATTTGCCGTGCGCCTTCAAGATCATTAAGACCGATCAGGCAACGAAGCAATCCTGCTATCGCGACCTCATTGGTTTCTTCCATCTGAAGCACCGTTTGAAATGCCCCGATAGCCGCGCCAAAATCTTTGGACGCGATGGCCTGTTCAGCGTCTTCAAGAAACTGTTCAACAGAACCGCCCTCACCAGCCTGTTCCATCAATTGATTAACCAAGGCCTGTAATTCCGACTCTGGCTTTGCGCCAACGAAACCATCAATAGGCTGTCCATTAACAAAGACATAAACCGTTGGCACTGATTGGACGCGCAATTGTTGGGCGATTTCCTGATTTTCATCAATATTGACCTTGGCAAGTTTAACTTTGCCATGTGTTGAAGCCACCACCTTTTCCAAGGCAGGCATCATCTGTTTGCAAGGGCCGCACCACGGCGCCCAGAAATCAACGATCACGGGCTGTTGTTGTGACGCTTCCACAACTTCATGCATGAAGGTGGAAGGTGTGACATCAACACCTATACCAGAAACATCTCTATTGTCGGTTTGATCAAGAGAAACCATGTTTTACCAAATAAAAAATTGACTTAATTGCGCCGGAAAAGAACTTATTATTATGCCAGCCTTAGTTTTAGAATAGTATTTCTTTTCAAAAAGACAAGACATGATGTGAAAGAATTATGTCATTAGTTTCTGAAGCGGAAGAATGGTCACCTTATGCCCGGTATGGTCAAAAAACCGCATCAAATCTGATATTGAAATGGTAACGGTTTGGTCATTCACAAGCGGATGAAAATTAGCCTTTTCCATTTCCGCTAAGGTCTCATCAAGAAAAACCGTCACCTCACCTGCCTCATCGTTAATTACTGAAAAAGGCGTTACTGCCCCGGGAATAACCCCTAGATATTGCATTAAGCGGTCTGGGCTACCGAAGGTCAGCCGATCTGCGTGCATGGCTGTTGCCAGTGTTTTTAGATCAATAGGCTGAGTTTCTTCGGCAACAACCAGATAATTGCGTTTTTTGCGGTCACGCAAATACAGATTTTTAGCATGACCACCTTGCATATCTTGGCGATAGGCGCGGGCGTCTTCAACTGTCCGCAAGGCAGGGTGGGAAAACTGTTCCACAGCAATGCCTAAATCCTTAAACACCGCCATGAGATCATCCGGTTGATAGGGTAAAGTGGCCGTCATCTGGCGTTTCCGCTTTCCGCATAGTTATGCGTTTTCATAAAATAGAGATTTCATTTATTGAGTTCAGTATTAAAACCATAACAACCGATTGCACCAACGCCTTTGTGGCGGTTTGTCGCAGAGTTTGCCGACTTCCCCCCCGTTGAGATTTCCCAAGAATCCCAAGATTCACGAAATATAACAAAATGCAACGATTGACCACGCGTCAAAGTTGCGTGATAGCAAAGAGGTTATTTGCGAAAGCGAGATACAAGATGCCTAAACAACCTAGCGATAAGCCTGCCATTGCCCTTATTGGCACCGGAATGTGGGGTCAGAATATCGCTCGCAATCTGGCACAGTTAGGGGTTTTAGCAGGCATCTGTGATACCGCACCAGAACGGGCGCAACCTATCGCTGATCAGCATGGTGTTGCTGTCATGGGGTTTGACGATATCCTGTCACATCCAGATATCAAAGGCGTGGCGTTAGCAACACCTGCACCTAGCCATCATGATTTGGCTATCGCCAGCCTTAATGCTGGAAAACATATCTATATTGAAAAGCCTTTGGCCTTGACCTTAGCTGATGGTGAGGCCATTGCGCAAGCCGCCGCCACCGCTAATCGGCACGTTATGCTTGGGCATTTGCTGCGCTATCATTCAGCGTTTATCGCTTGTGCAAAGGCCGTAGAACAAGGCCAGATCGGCACCATGCGGCATATCCGTGCCAGTCGGCTAGCCCCGGGCCGGGTGCGCGCCACCGAATCTGCGCTTTTTGATCTTTGTCCTCATGATCTGGCCATGATCTATCATCTGGTGAAAGGGGCAGAGGCAGACCATGTGTCCTGCCATATGATCAGCCATATTACCCCCGGCGTTGATGATATCGTCACCGCGCAAATTGGTTTTGCTAATGGGGTATCGGCTACCATTCAGGCCAACTGGATGAATCCAGTGAAGGTGCATAATTTGACCATTGTCGGGGACGAAGCAGCGCTAGTTTTCGATGACAATAAGCCTTGGGAAAGCAAATTGACACGCTATCCCATGCGTATCCTCAGAGATAGGCATAACCCTAGTCTTGAACGTGGTGAGCCTGAACCCATGCCGTTACCAGCGTCTGAGCCGCTGAAAGACGAAATGCAGGCTTTCGTGAACATGGTCAAAACAAACCAGCCGCCGCCAACAGACCTGACCGAAGCGCTATATGTTCAGCGGTTACTGGATCGCATGCAGGCGAATGCCAGCCAAAAACTGTCCATCCATGATTAGCGTTTGGCTAGTCACAGCCTAATCACAGCAAGGAATACGAATGTAAGGAAAGCCCCATGACCGCATCAAAATCACCGACTTATTCCGCCGATTATATGATCCCTTTTATTGATCTGGCAGCCCAACAAGACCGCATTCGCCCGCAGATTGATAGCGCCCTGCAAAAGGTGCTGAACCATGGGCAATATATTATGGGCCCAGAGATTGCCGCGCTAGAAACCCAGTTAGCGCAATTTACCAACACCCGCCATGCGATCAGCACCTCAAGCGGTACCGATGCCCTGTTGCTTTGTCTGATGGCACTTGGTCTGCGTCCGGGTGATGGGGTGATTGTGCCAAGTTTCAGTTTTGCCGCTAGCGCAGAGGTCATGCCATGCCTAGGGGCAGTTCCCATTTTTGCCGAAGTGGATCGTGAAACCTTTACCCTTGATGCGCATAAACTTGATGATGCGATGGCGGCGGCAAAGACTGCCGGGATTAAGGTGGTTGGCATTATGCCGGTCGGGCTATTTGGGCAAGCGGCCGATATGGCAACCATCAATCAATATGCAGATAGCCATGGGCTATGGGTGCTTGATGATGCCGCGCAATCCTTAGGGGCGTGGCGCGATGGTCAAACCGCAGGGCAGATGGCAAAGATGACAGCCACCAGTTTTTTTCCAGCCAAACCCCTTGGATGTTATGGTGATGGCGGCGCCGTTTTTACAGATGATGATGACCTAGCCGATATTGCCAAATCTGCCAGAGTGCATGGCATGGGCAAAAACCGATATCAATATGACCGGATCGGTATGACCGCGCGAATGGATACGATGCAAGCCGCGATTTTGCTAGAAAAATTGGCTCTTTTCCCAGATGAGCTGCGGCGCCGGCAAGCCATTGCTGATCGTTATCATGATGCACTAAAAGGGTTGGTCATGCCGCAAAAATTAACCGATGGCGCGACTTCAAGCTGGGCACAATATTGTGTGCTTTTGCCTGAAACCACTGATCGTAGCAGCATCCAAGCTTGCCTGAAACAAAAGGGCATTCCAACCGCGATTTATTATACCCAAGGTATTCATCAGCACCCCCCCTATGCCGCCTATCCTATTGAAAAAGGCGGCCTTAAAGTGACAGGTGAGCTGTGTGAACGCATTGTCGCTCTGCCCTTTCATGCTTGGCTTGATGACACGACACAGGATTATATTATTGATGGGGTTATCGACGCGCTTACGGCATAAGCCGTCGCCACTGCCTCGCTCTGGTGAGCTCTTACCATAGTCATCAGGCTTGGCAAAACCACGGTGTGACGAACACATCATTTTTCGCTTGCGTCCAACGGGACTTGCATTATATTGCAGGGTTCGGATGCGGGTGTAGCTCAGGGGTAGAGCATTACCTTGCCAAGGTAAGGGTCGTGAGTTCGAATCTCATCACCCGCTCCATTAACTTCATTATATCATGTGCAACCATTATCCGGGTATGTTCTTTGGATGGTATAGTGAGGTGTTTCAAAACGGCGTGGAATGCCCTTTGATCAGGTTAAGGTCTGCCGTTAGGCTTTTCCAACACAGGTGAAAACAGGTTGACATAACACTGATATTTCGATTTTAAGACGTATCAGTTTTAGAAGACCTTATATGTATATTTACCTTCCCATCGCACAAATTTCGGTTAACGCGCTTTATGTCATTGGCATTGGCGGCGCTGTTGGGTTTCTGTCTGGGGTGTTTGGCGTTGGTGGCGGGTTTCTGATGACGCCATTGTTGATTTTTCTTGGTGTTCCCCCTGCGGTAGCGGTCAGCACTGGTGCTAATCAGATCATTGCCTCATCCGTAACAGGTGTGTTGGCGCATTTGCGGCGCGGCAATGTTGATATCCGCATGGGTTTACTTTTACTGGTAGGCGGGTTGATAGGTTCAACCATCGGGGTGTGGCTATTTACTGTTCTTCGCGCCTTAGGGCAAATTGATCTGACGATTAAGCTCAGCTTTGTGATTTTGCTAGGCTCGATAGGCTCCCTTATGCTGGTGGAAAGCCTTCAGGCCCTGCGATCACGAAAACGCATCGGGGCAAAGCGGCGAAAAAAACATAAGCATACTTGGCTTCATGGCCTGCCGTTTAAGATGCGATTCCCAAAATCCCAGCTTTATATCAGTGCATTACTGCCAGTTATGGTTGGTATGCTCATTGGTATCATTTCGGCAATTATGGGGGTTGGCGGCGGCTTTATTATGATCCCAGCCATGATCTACGTTCTTGGTATGCCCACGGTTGTTGTGTTTGGCACCTCGCTATTTCAGATGATCATCGTGGCCTCAAACATTACCTTTTTGCAATCCACCCAAACCCAGACTGTTGACATTGTCTTGGCAACCCTGTTGGTCATCGGGGGGGTTATCGGCGCCCCTATTGGGGTCAAGATTGGTTCCTACCTGCGAGGGGAACAGCTGCGAGGGCTATTGGCCTTGATTGTTTTGTTGGTGTGCCTGAAATTGGTGTTTGAGTTAACGTTCAGGCCGTCAGATCTCTTTACCGTCGCGATCTTCGGCTAACATGAGGTAACATGCGGTAACATGGGCTAAATGCCTTAATCATTATCATTAAGCCCTGCGCCAGCACCAGATAGCCGGGACTGCTCAGATGACGGAACATAGGTTTGATAAGCCAGGGCCCCTAATCTGTCCCATACATCATTGGCAACGACTAAATCCTCATGACCGTTTTGACCTTCTGCTTTATTATGGCTATCCGCAGCCAGCGGCGGCAAACAGATTAGCACCACCTCTTGATCAGGATGGTCAGGCAAGATAGTCCAGTCAGTACAGCCAGACATCGTCACCATGGCTTGACGATCTGTTCCCTCCACCGATAGCTGAAAGGCGCGGCGATATTGGCCTGCCGCCACCCCCAATAGCCCCATCAGTAGCACCCCATCCAAGCCCTTTGTTATAACAACACGGCCATCATCAGGGTTAGCGATAAGCCAATCCAAAGCGGCGACCCCCTCCACCGCAGGGCGCGGCGAGGCAAGCATAAGCTGATCTTGAGAAGCCGTAATATTAAGAGGAAGTGCAGGGTCGGTTGTTGCCAGCATAGCCTCAGCGATACCGCATCCATCCTGCCTCTGCCGCGTCAACCACACCGCCGCCGCCCCAATATCGGTGGCGCGGTCATAATCAAGCCCTATGGCTAGACAAGCCTTTCGGATCATATGATGGATTTCATTAGCCGATACCATCATGACTGCATTACGCCTCTGTTGGTGATAATGCAAAAATCCAGTCATCTAATTCAGCTAATCGGGACGCGGCCTGATCAGACGCGACGTCCATCTCTAGGTCAGCCGCTGTCGGGGCGCCTTGATAAAGCGTGATCCGTGTCCAGCGATCTGATTTCGGGTCAAACTTGCTGGCCCCAAAGAAAGACAATTTGCATCGCAACAAATCAATCGGCCGGCACGCATCACCAACCAGATTGTCCCTAATTTCAGCATAAGGATAAATCGCCGTGGTCTGAACCCGCCTGACGATATGGCGCAAATCAGGGCGTTGCATCAACAGTTCGGCAACTATCTGATGATCTGGCAACTCCGCAATAGCCGTTTTCAGCGCATCAACATAACGCGGAATATTAAAGGGCATTTCCAATTCTTGACCTGGTTCTTCGTAACGGCGGCCTAACCGCGGTTCTAATTTTTCTTCAGATGTGTACCAGAAATGCGCATCAGATTGTTCCCCTGACAAATCAATCGCATCCACCCAGCGATAATGCTCAGCCAAAATGGCCTTGAGTTCAGCAATGGTCATGCTAGGGATCAGCCTTGGGTTATGCGGGTTAGCCATGCAATCCACCAGCCCGTCAACCTGATCAGGGATCAACTCAATCACAAGCGAGACCATTAATTCTTGGGTTTCCGCCGAACAGGAACGGCACCGCGAGACCGCATCAACTAGGGGATAATCAGCGCTAAGTGGGGTCGCGGCAATATCAGCTTTGATCTGTGCCAGTTCTTCGCGCAGAATAGTGATCCTATCCATTTGAATCTGATCTTCAACCTGCCAATCGTGACAGTGATGATAAGCCCGATCCAGCAGATCATCAAAACGGCGACGCTGATCATCACTAATCGCGGCAAGGGATTGGGTGCGGGCAAAGGCCACTTCACGCGCCATAATCCAGCTATGCAGCAAGGGAGGGTGATTAACCAAAAACGGCGCCATGCCAAGACCAGTAGAATTGCCAATGCCCAGATACCGCCGATAGGATGGGGTAAGCCCCACCGCTGTTTGATCTGAAATCTGGCGCGCGCAATAATCCGCTAAGAAAAGCGTGAACTCTCTGATTAAAAATACGGTCAGCATCTCAGCCTGAAACGGGCCTTCCAGACCGGGGCGATCAGCGATGCGATCTCGATCCGCAATACCAAACTTACCATTGCCATAAACCGCTGTTGTGCGCATCAAATAGCCAATGGCCTTAATCTGATCCAAATCAGGCTGAACCCCAGAGGCTAGGCTTTCGACGACATGATGAAAAAGCCGCAAGGATTTATTGGCCCGTGACAAAGTCAGCACTTTATGATGATAACGCCCAGCCTCTTGTTTGGTGACTTGATCCGCTAATGCCAGGATATCATCTTCGGTTGGGATACCATCAAACAAACAGAAACTTGCATCCCATTTGGTGGCAATAACCCGATCTGTTCTCTCATCCGCGTTAAGGGGGCGGCTGTAAGCGATCAGCGAATACGCATGACCTGACACAGGCAAGGTCAAGACCAAATGCCCATATCCATCGGCATCAAGAGCGCAAATGGGCATGGTTAGCTTGGCGTTTTCTGTGGCGATACGGCGAATAAAACTGCGCATAAAGCTAAGCCTATGAGGGAAAAATGACCCTATCCGCGCCAATGTCATTACCGCATCAGGATGCCGCAATTCGGGCAATGCCCTGCCGCAAGCGTTAACCCGTCGGCTATTGGTTACGCTGGTTTCAGCCTTGTCTATATCCATGTGGGTTGGTGTTGCGGTGTTGCTCATTGATCCCTTCCCATAAAACTCTCATCATAAAATCTTAACCAGTTTAGCCCCATAATGGCATCAATTTCTTCGGTAGAAAATCCTATCTGAGCCAAACCTTTGGCTAGATTAGGAAAATCGCGAATGCCTTCAAACCATGATGGCTGATCCGGAAAGCCTGCTTGATCAGCGCTGCCCTCGCCGTAATCCATTTCCCGTGACCAGCGCCCATTTCGCATCCATGTGACAACGCTGTCAGGCTGATTCTGGCACAGATCAGAACCAATGCCCAAAGCCTTAACCCCATAGCGTTCAGCGGCCTCAGCAATCATGGTGCAGAAACTGTCTAGGCTACACGCACTGCCGTCTTTGAGATGATGGGGGTAGAGAGAAAATCCAATCATACCGCCTTGATCAGTCAGGGCTTTGATAATGTCGTGGGATTTGTTGCGCCGCGCCGGATGCCACCATGAGGGGTTGGCATGGGTAATCGCAATGGGCCGCGCTGATAATTCTATGGCCTCAAACGTGGAACGGTCGGCAGAATGGCTCATATCCACGACCAGACCAACGCGATTCATTTCGGCAATCGCCTGTTTGCCAAATCGGGTCAGGCCGGGGTCTTCGGCTTCATAACATCCGGTTGCCAATAACGATTGGTTGTTATAACTCAACTGCATAAATCTGCCGCCCAACTGGTGCAAGATTTCAATCAGGCCGATATCGTCTTCCATTGGGGCGCAATTTTGAAACCCATAGAAAATGGCGGTTCGTCCCGTATCATGGGCCAGGCGCACATCATCCCCTGTTCTGCCATGCATCAATCGGTCAGGGTGGGTTTCGATATACCTGTTCCAAGTGATCATATTTTCCACGGTCTGGCGGAAGTTCTCATGATAACAAATGGTCACATGCACCGCAGATAATTCCGCGTCCGCCATCTCAGAAAACAGTTCTGGCGACCAATTTGCATATTGCAAATTATCAATTCGGATCGGTGTCTGCGTTGTCATAGTGTCATCCTTTTGATGATCGCCTGTACGGTCTGGTTATTAAAATTGGGTTTGGTCATCACTATGGCAAAATAAACTGCCCATAACAAGGATAGGGTATCATTTCTTTGGACAGGTTTGTTGCCATGGGCTAATTTAGATCACCATTGCGCTGATAGACTAGTTTCTCTGTCGCGGATATGGCATCTTCATTACCAGAATTATTAATGAGGTATAACCATGTTACGCAAACTCATTGCAGAAGGGCTGGGTACGTTTTTTCTGCTCGCTACGGTGGTGGGATCAGGCATCATGGCGGAAAATCTGGCAGGCGGGAATGTCGCTATTGCTCTTTTGGGCAACACTATTCCTACCGGGGCTATTCTCTATGTTTTAATTACCATGTTTGGGCCAATATCAGGGGCGCATTTTAATCCTGCGGTCAGCCTAAGTTTTGCTATGCAAAATGCCATATCACCTGCTAGAGCAAGCGCCTATGTTTTGGTTCAGATTATTGGCGGCGTGATGGGGGTAATCGCGGCGCATCTGATGTTTTCTCACCCTCTGATTGACCCATCCACCACCATGCGGACAGGAACAGGTCAATGGGCAGGCGAGTTTATAGCCACCTTTGGTTTGGTTGGTACGATCATGGCTTGCCTTAAGGCAAAACCAGATGCGGTTGCCGCCGCGGTTGGTCTTTATATCACGGCGGCTTACTGGTTCACCTCATCAACCTCATTTGCCAATCCAGCGGTCACCATTGCCCGTAGCCTTTCTGATACCTTTGCCGGTATCTACCCCGGTCATGTCGCTGGCTTTATTGTGGTTCAGCTTATCGCCGCTATTCTAGCCACTTGGGTTTTTGGCTGGTTGCTTCTTGATCAATCGCCGTCTGATCAGCAAGACACATCATCAGAAAAATAGGGGGAAATGATGACCATTGTTGTTTATCACAATCCAGATTGCGGAACATCACGCAACACCGTTGAGATGATCCACGCCGCAGGTGAGACGCCGGTGGTGATTGAATATCTCAAGACAGGCTGGACGAAGCCGCAATTATTAGGTTTGTTTGCCGCCGCAGGCCTAACCCCGCGCATGGCGCTTCGCACCAGTAAATCCCCTGCTGAAGAGCTTGGCCTATTAGACGAAACCGTGAGTGATGACGCCTTGCTTGATGCTATGGTTGCCCATCCTATTTTGGTCAATCGCCCTATTGTCTGCTCCCCTAAGGGGGTCAAACTTTGCCGCCCTTCAGAAACCGTGAGCGCGTTATTGCCTAGCGCCTAAACCTTTAGCCTCTGATCATATAGCCCCTAATCCAGACGCTAACCGCCGCGCGTGGATATCAAGCGAGCATCTTCAAACAGGCCTCTGACAGACGCTTTGCCCATAAGGCAATATCAGCATCGCTTCGCAATTGGTCATTTCTGACCTCAATTAAAACCTGCGGCACGGCTTTCGGTTCAGCGTGCTGGATCACAAACCAGTCCGTCTGGTCATCAACCTGATAAGGTTCATTGAACCCTATGGTTAATTGAGGTGCGTCCGATGCGATTATAGCCGCCATTTGCCGGGCATAAGCCTCACCGTTGCGATAAAGAAAGCTCATATGCCATGGGCGGGAAAACCCATCCATTTCAGGGGTAAAACTATGCATACAGACCACAAGCCTAATCTCTGGTCGCGCCATTTCGCGGCGGCATAACTGATCATAGGGTTGAAAAATCTCATCCACACGCGCCTGTTTTTCTGCCGCACTCAAACCGATATTCCCCGGGATTGGAATGTGGTCGCTTTCCTCACGAATCGATTGTGGGGATAACGGCCTGCGGTTGCAATCAATGACCATGCGGCTGTAATTTTGCCAGATCAGCCCAGCCCCAAGGTCATCAGCGATGGTTCGCGACAGACGAGCGGCACCAATGTCCCATGCAATATGTTGTTGTGTTAAATCGAAATCAGCAGGAAACCCCAACCGATTTAATCGCTTAGGGATGGCAAGCCCGGCATGCTCACAAATGATCAGAATCTCAGGGCGTTGGGTTGGTGCCAGATATTCTGCCGGCGGCGGATCATCTGCCCTAAGCAATTTGTTTTGATGTTCTAAAGATGATGACATGACAATGAGGCCAATCTGATGCTGTGTTTATCATATTTTGCGAATATTTGCGCGATGGCGTCAATCCCGAAATCTTGCCGCCGTCTTAACCTCATCAGTTCTGATAGCATCGAAAGGGTGTCTCAAAATCCCATGATCATCAAATCATAATTTGTCATAGTTTGGCCCAATCATCGCAACATTGCTGCATTTTAATCAGGCTTTTATATAAGGGAGTGAAGAATGATGATCATAATGGGGTTAAGGGCAAGTCGGTTTGTTTGGGTCATTATGGCAGTGGTTTTATCCAGCGGGATAGCTTATGCCAAGACCTGCCCTGATCTGAAATCCGCGAGCCAAATCTCTGGCTTTGATCTGTCTCATTTTGACGATAAGGAATGGGAAATCACCACCGAAAATGGGTTTTTTTATGTTCATATTGATCCGGAGTTATGCCTCTTTGTAATGAAGGCGCGGATGGGCGATCATGACAACAATCAGAACAATCATCAGGGCATGAACACCATAGAGATTGCGAATCACTGGAATCAAGAACAGGCCATTTCAACCGCCTATCTTCAGGATGACGCGTTATGGTTACGCTCATCTGCTTATCTGCATAACGCTAGTGAAAAATTACTAGCGGCTAATTTGTTTATCTTTGATCTTATGGCTCAGGAGTTCTTAACAACAATGCAGCATGATGTGAAAAAGAAAACCGCGCTATAGTATGTTCAGATCAGCTTTTTCATTGTTTCCATCAGAAAAAAATAATGAATTAAAGCTAGACCCTATCTCGAAAATTAGTATGATAATTCAATAAAATAATATTATTAGTGGGGGTTATTGTGCGATTAATTGGCGTTGATGTTGGCGGAACATTCACCGATGTGGTTTTCTTTGATGCGGATACAAACACCACCCTCACTCATAAAACCCCAACCACACCTCAAAACCCCTCACTAGGGGTGATGAATGGCATTAATGAGCTGTGCCGCCGCTTTTCTATTGATCGCAAAACGATTAATCACATTTATCACGGCACCACGACAGCCACCAACACCATGCTTGAACATGATGGCGCAGAATGTGGCATGATCACCAACGAAGGGTATCGCGATATTATCCATATCGGACGCCACCAACGGCCTCAACATTTCTCTATTCAACAGGAAATTCCTTGGCAAGACCGGCCTTTAGTCAAACGGCGTTGGCGCAAAACAGTCGCGCATCGCATCACCCCACCAAGCGGCGACGTATTAACCCCACTAGATGAAGATGGTGTTAGGGATATTGCCGCGCATTTCAAAGAAAACAACATTCGGTCTATTGCCATCTGTTTTCTTTTTGCCTTTCTTGACCCCAGCCATGAGCACCGCGCCCGTGATCTGGTGCTAGAGGTCTATCCTGACGCCTTTGTGACCTGTTCATCTGATGTATCGCCGCAGTTTCGGGAATTTGAACGCTTTACCACCACAGCGATCAACGCCTTTATTGGGCCAAAAGTCCGCGATTATGTCACCATGCTAGAAGAAAGCATCGCCAAGGAAGGCTATGGGGCTGATCTGCATATTATGGGCTCAAACGGGGGGCTTGCCACCTCATCCATGGTTGCTGAACGCCCTGTTTTGACAATCTTGAGCGGTCCAGCCGCTGGGGTGATGGGCGGCGCATGGTCGGGGGGGCAATCTGGCAGGCATTCCTTGATCACCTTTGATGTTGGCGGCACTTCCGCTGATATCGGCATTATTCAAAATGGTCAATTTGCCGAAGCCTCACCTCGTGACACTTGGATCGCTGGCTTTCCATTGATGGTGCCAATGATTGATATTCACACCATTGGCGCTGGCGGCGGTTCGATTGCCTTTAAGGATAAAGGTGGGGCATTCAAAGTTGGCCCACGTTCCGCAGGGGCAAGACCAGGGCCAGCCTGTTACGGGTTTGGCGGGGATTTACCAACAGTGACTGATGCTAATCTGGTTTTAGGCAGGCTTGATCCGGATAATTTCCTTGGCGGGGAAATGAAACTTGATCTGGCGGCGTCAACAAAAGTCATTGATAACCTCGCCAATGAGCTTGGCATGGAACGCCACGCCTGCGCCGAGGGGATTACAACGATTGTGAACTCCGCCATGGCTAATGCCATCCGCTCACGCACAGTACAAAGAGGCCTTGACCCGCGTGAGTTTTCGCTCATGGCGTTTGGTGGCGGCGGCCCACTCCAAGCCTGTGAGGTAGCCGCCTTACTCGCTATCCCTGAGGTGATTGTTCCCCCTCACCCCGGCATTACCTCAGCTATTGGTTTGCTAACCACTGATATCAAATATGATGCGATTCGCACCGCGTTTCAGGTTTCTGGACAAGTCGATCACCAACGGGTTGAGACGATGTTCCACGATATGGAAAGCCAGCTGGCCCATCAGTTTGATGCTGATAATATCCCACAAGATCACGTCCGCTTTATGCGCTACGCTGATATCCGCTATGTCGGGCAAGGCTATGAGCTGCGCGTTAAAATTGAAAGTGATCATTTTGATGAAGCCGCCGAAAGCGCATTATTTTCACAATTTGAAGATCAGCACCAGACCGAATATGGCCGGTCCTTCCCGGATAGCCCCAAGGAAATTGTTAATGTCCGAGTGTCAGGGATAGGGGTGTCAACCAAATTGGAAAAGCAGGACAAACCCCTTGCTGATCAAAAAGACGATGCCTTGCTTAAGACCACGGAATGCGTGTTCCGTATGGGCGCGGAATTAATCACCGCCCCAACACATATTTATGACCGTTCCAAAATGCCGGCAGGATCAGAATGGGAAGGCCCAGCGATTATCTTACAACAAGATACCACCACCGTGGTTCGGCCGGGTGACCGTTTCCGTATTGATGACAATGGCAACATGTTAATTTCGATTAACATATAACAGCAGTAATGGAGAGTATGGCTATGACAAATCTATCTGCATCCCCCACCAGTATCGATCCCGTTACCGCTAGTGTCATTCAAGGGGCATTACAGAATATTGCGATTGAAATGGGCTATAAATTAATGCGGATGTCGTATTCGTCCATTATTCGGGAATCCGAAGATTTTGGAACAGCGCTGACGGATGCCACAGGCAATCAGCTAGCGGAATCCGTACAATCGACCCCACTACAATCAGGGCCAATTCCCGGTTATGTCCAGAATGTCATCAAAGTGTTTTCAGAACGCGGCGTCAGTTTTAAGCCTGGTGATGTGATCATGCATAATGATCCTTATGGCGGGGCAAGTCACGGCCCTGATATCGCCCTTATTGTGCCTGTTTTTTACGATGATCAGTTAATTGGTTTTTCTGGAACAACCGCGCATCATCTGGATGTTGGCGCCCTTAGCCCCGGCAGTTGCGGCATTGTTGATGCTATTGATGTTTATGCCGAAGGGTTGCAGTTCAAAGCCATTAAAGTGTATGACGGCGGCGTCCGAAATGAGGCTGTTTGGCAAATCCTCAAAGACAATGTTCGTGCCCCCGGTATGGTTGTCGGGGATATGGAAGCCCAAGTGGCGGCCTGCCAGATTGGCGCTGACCGGTTTATTGATCTGGTAGAACGCTACGGCCTCAAGGCAGTAAATGATGCTAGCGAAGCGCTCATGGATTATTCAGAACGCTTAATGCGTCAAGCCATCAGCGATGTGCCTGATGGGGTATATCACGCCACCACTTGCATTGATGGCTTTCTTGATGATCCTGACCGCCGTGATCTTCCCCTCGCGGTTACCATCACCATCACTGGTGATGAGATGCTGGTGGATTTAACCGGAACCGCCCCGCAAGTGTCTGATCGCCCTATTAATATGCCATTGATCGGAACAGTTGATATTTCCATCTGGCTAACCATTCGGTCAGTTTTACTGGATTCGGACATTTACGGCTATATTCCGCAAAACTCTGGCTTAACTCGGCCTATTAAACTTCATGTGCCGCGCGGTTGTCTTGCCAATCCGATTTTCCCTGCCCCTGTTATTGCCCGCTTTACCCCTGGCAACCAGTTGGCAGACACAGTGATGAAGGCCCTAGCCGAAGCTGTTCCTGAACAGGTTTCAGCTGGCATTGGCAACCTTAAGGTGATTGCCTTTTCCGGACTTAAAGAGGAATCCCACTGGGTGCATATGGAAATCTTTGAAGGGTCTTATGGAGGACGGTTTAATCGCAATGGTATGGATGCGGTGGATACGCTCTATGCTAATACCCGTAACAATCCGATTGAGGATATTGAGAGTCATCTGCCCATGCGCGTAACGCGCTATGAATTGCGTGAGGACACATCAGGGGCAGGACGAACACGGGGCGGTCTCGGCGCTTGCCGTGCTTTTCAATTTCTTGAGCCCGGCGGGTTTTCCGTAGAAGGCGAAGGTCATCGCTTTGCCCCATGGGGTTTTCGTGGCGGCAATGATGGGCAGACCGCTGAACTGCATCTGATCCATGCTGATGGAAAATCCGAAGCCCTCACATCCAAAGTGCCTTATCACACGACTGAGATTGGCGACACATTTTTTGCCATTGGGCCATCTGCAGGTGGATATGGTGATCCGGCGGAACGTGATCCCAAGGATATCCTTGAGGATGTGCTGGATGAGCTGATCAGCCCTGATGCCGCTGAACGGGATTATGGGGTAGTTATCCGCAACGGCAAGATTGATGATGAAGCCACCAAAAAGCTGCGTTCCGCATGACTAGGCGGTTAATCGCTGCGGCGGCGCAGATGGGGCCAATTTCACGGAGCGAAACGCGCGAAAGCTGTGTTCGCCGACTGTCAGAAATGATGCGTGAAGCCGCGGCTAAAGGGGCGCGATTTATCGTCTTTCCTGAATTGGCACTAACCAGTTTTTTCCCTCGTTGGATTATTGATGATCAAGCGGAACTGGATCAATGGTATGAAGACCACATGCCGAATCCAGTGGTTAAGCCGCTGTTTGACCTAGCCGCAGAATTAGGGGTTGGTTTCAACCTGGGTTATGCGGAAAAAACACAAGAAGACGGCAAGACCCGTTATTTCAACACTGCGATTTTGGTCAATGCTAGCGGCCAGATTTGCGGCAAATATCGTAAGGTGCATTTGCCGGGGCATAAAGACCCACAACCCGGACGCCGCCATCAGCATCTTGAAAAACGCTATTTTGAACAAGGCAATCTAGGTTTTCCTGTGACCTCAATGATGGATTGCCGCATGGGAATGCTAATTTGCAATGATCGCCGCTGGCCTGAAGGGTGGAGGGTTTTAGCCCTGCAAGCAGCTGAGCTAGTCTGTCTTGGCTATAACACCCCGAATGATCATAGCGGTTTCGCTGAGGTTGATGCTTTGGCTGATTTTCATCATGTGTTATCGATGCAAAGCGGGTCTTATCTGAATTCCGTCTGGTCGATAGCCAGCGCAAAATGCGGCAACGAAGAAGGATCATCCATGATCGGAAACAGCGTCATTGTTGCCCCATCAGGTGAAGTCGTTGCCCAAACACAATCTCTTGAAGATGAGGTGATCTGCGCAGACATGGATTTGGACATGGCCACACAATATCGCCAGACGTTTTTTGATTTTGCCCGCCACCGCACGCCAGAAAACTATGGCCTTATCACCCACCGTAAAGGCAGCTCTCCTGATCCTGATGACAGTTAAGCCTAGCCTTAACGGCAGATGCGGTTTTTACTTTTGCTTGGTCAATTCATAAACAGCGGAATCTGTCAGCGCAAGTTTCCAGTTCGGATCAATAACCAGCGTTGTGGTTTCTTCCTCAATCACCGCAGGCCCCATAATGTGATCACCTGCACCAAGTTTTGAGCCATCATAAATCGGCGTTTCTATACGGGCACCATCACTGGAAAACACCACTTCGCGTGATCCTGTTTTTGCGCTATCCGCACCATTACCCTTGGATTGCTTCATACGTTCAGGACGATCAATTCGCCCAACGATGGTGCTTTCCACATTCACGACCTCAATGGCGCTATGGCGTTCAGAATACATATAAAGCTCTTCATGGCGTTCATGAAATGCTTCTACCAAGGTGGAAATAGAGCTTGGCGTGATGTCAAAGGCGCCGACCTCAACTGTACATTCATGCACCTGCCCGGTGTAACGCATATCCAGCGTTCGGGTGATATGAATATCTTTTTCGGCAAAGCCATCTTTATTTAGCTGTTCGCGGCCACGGGTTTCCAGCCCATCAAAGAGGCCTTGCAAGATGGTATCGACATTTTCACTATCCAGCCGATAGGGGGCTGGTGCCATGAAATTATATTTCACATCAGAGATAATTTGCCCATAGGCACATAGCCCTGATGCCAGTTTAGAAATCAGAATACGGTCAATGCCAATTTCATTAGCAAGGGCGGTGATATGCGCCCCTGTGGCACCGCCCGCCCCCATCAACACAAAATCACGCGGGTCATATCCACGTTCCACCGAAACCCGGCGGATACCATTGACCATGTTGTTGTTGACGATGGTGAACATACCATAAGCGGCACGTTCTAAGGATAATCCTAACGGCTCACCAATATGGGTCATGATGGCCTTGACGGCTTTATCGTAATCTAGCTGAAGACGACCACCGACTAGCCCTCCGGGGCTAAGATAACCTAGCACCAGATTAGCATCGGTGGTTGTTGGCATTTCACCGCCTTTGCTGTAACAGGCCGGGCCCGGTTCAGAACCAGCAGATTGCGGCCCCATTTGTAACAGACCCATTTCATCAATCCAGCCAATTGATCCCCCGCCTGCACCAAGGGTTTCCACCTGAATCATAGGGATACCAATGCGGTAACGCAGGAAATCAATATTCTTATTCACATTGGCCTTACCATCATGGGCAAGGGTAATATCAAAGGAGGTGCCGCCCATATCAATCGTAATGATATTTTCATCACCCCAAGGCTCAGCGATAAATGTTGCTGCTTGTGGGGCTGACGCTGGCCCAGAATTAATCGCATATACCGCTTGGCTGGCTACTGTCTCACCTAGGGCAAGACCACCATTGGATTGGAAAAACCGAACAGGCTTTTCTGAACCAAGCGACTGAAAATAATCATCAATCGCACCAACATATTTTTGCAAAATTGGGGCGAGATAGGCGTTCACGAGCGCGGTTGATGTTCGGGTGTATTCACGCACCTGTGGGTAGAGTTGGCTACCGACTGTTAAATGCACATCAGGCAACATTTCGCGGACAATTTCTGCCGCGCGATTTTCATGTTGAGGATGCAGAACCGACCAGACAAAGGACACCACAACAGATTCCACGCCTTCTTTCTTAAACACTTCACAGGCGGCGCGGACATCATCCTCATTCATCGGGGTTTTCACCTGACCTGTTGAGATCACCCGTTCTTCGACCCCTTTGCGCAAATACCGCGGACTTAGCATCACCGCAGGTGGATAATGGGGATCATAACGATAGCCGTCTTCTTTGTGACCAAGGCGGATTTCAATCGAATCTTCATGGCCTTTGGTACAAATCAGACCTGTTTTTGCGCCGCGATGCGTGATCAAGGCGTTCAAACCAACGGTTGTTCCATTGATACATAAATCCGATTGCGAGACCAAATCCGTTGCCGACACTCCGGCTCTGGCTTCAATTTCAGCCAACCCATTGCGGATCGCTTCTGTTGGATCATGGGGTGTTGATAGCACCTTAAATAGCTGCACATCACCATCAGGCTTGGATAAAATAAAATCGGTAAAGGTGCCGCCAGCATCAATGCCTAAACGATATTTCTGTGTCATTTTCTTCTCCTCAGCCTAGGCGTGTTTTGCACGAAGTGCCTGCGTTGCGGCAGCATCAACCTCTAAGTTTTTGAAATCCGAAAAGACAACGCCATAATCCATCTTTGCGCCTTTTTCACTAACCAGTCCATTTTGGGCATCTTGAACAACGCGATCCACATCACGTTCAAAAGGATTGCCAAAACCGCCGCCGCCAGGATTCATATTGGCGGCTTTATCGCCGGGCATGATCTGTTCAATGACATTTTCCTTAATGATCTGTTCCTTACCATCTCGGGTGATCCGCAAGCGGCCGACCTTGGCTTCCACAAACTCTGATTTGGCCCCGCCAGCACCCATAGCAGGGATACGGCGGCCTTCACCAAAGGTGATCATGGTCATTGGTTTATCAAGCGGCTCAACTTCCCAGCAGGTTCCTGATCCGCCGCGGAACTTTCCTGCGCCGCCCGAATCTTCCATTAAGGAATACTGATGAATAATAATCGGATAGGAATATTCCAGCATCTCAATATCGCCTGAGGTGAGAGCCCCAAAGCAACATTCCGGGCCTACCGCGTGCCAACCATCTTGTTCAGACGTTGCCCCAGCGCCAGAAATAATACTGGCCAAGACCATCGTCACATATTCTTCATCATGACGGGTATCCCATCCGGCAATATTACAGCCGTTTGCATGACCCCAAGACGCTGATACCCTATCTGGCGCGGCTTGTTCAAAGGCAAGGCGGACAGCGTCAGTCAAGGTTTCCATCGGGGTGGTTGTGCAATTTGCGTGTGGGGCAGGCGACTTAGCGTTACAAAGCGTCCCCTTTTCGCCCATATCCACGGTGATGCAACGATACAGCCCTTCGTTATATGGTGGCGGCAATTGGGCAAACATCATCAGCCCTAGATAAACCCCTGAATAAGAATTGCCTTCATAGGAATTAATAAAATAGGGAACTTGGGGCGGACTATCGATGGTAATATGACAAGAATCACCCTTGATATTGACCTCAGCAGAGATATCCATATCCCCAAAACCATGACCAGCGTCTTCAAGCGTTGCTACCCCACGATAAACCCCATCAGGGACTTTTTTGATCATGGAACGCATATGGTTTTCAGCCATGGCAAGCAGCTCTTCGATACAATCTTGCACCACCTGCTTGCCATATTTTTCCAGCAAATTCGTCAAGTTTCTTGCCCCAACCTTACAAGCCCCGATCAGAGCGTTGAAATCACCCTCTTGATCGCGTCTGGCACGCATATTGGTGAACAGCATATTTAGAATGTCATCACGGGGGACACCTTCATCCCAAATCTTAATGGGCGGTATCCGCAAACCTTCAGCATAGATTTCTGTTGCCGCTGGATTGTAGCCTGCAGGCACAGGCCCGCCAATATCGGTCAAATGGCCTTTACATACTGTCCAGAAAACCAGCTCACCTTCAAAAAACACAGGGTAATACATACAAGTATCAATGATGTGTGAGCCAGCGTAATCCGGATCATTATGGAGAACCAAATCCCCTTCCTTTATGTTGCCGTCAAAGAACTTATCAACGGCTTTCATAGCGGGGATAAGCGAGCCTAAATGAATAGGGATATCTTGACCCTGAAGAATCATTTCCGGGTCACTGTTAAACAGAGCGGTCGAATAATCATGTGCCAGATTAAACACACTTGATCGCGCTGTTTTTTCCAAAGTCAGTGTCATTTCGCGCTGTGTTGTTTCAAGCGCTCCACGAACCACTGAAAGGGTTATCGGGTCAATATCCTTACCACTATAACTCATGGCTTATCCTCCTTTTTGTTTTGGCTTTTGCTTTAGCCTTTCTTGGCTTAACTCCCCTTCTTGGTTTAACTCATAGATGCGCGAAGCTTCTCGGTGGCCGCTTCATCCACTTGCCAACCATAGCCGTCATCGACTTCGGCCATAACGACGCCGTAATCATTCCGTGCCTCATCAACGCTGATGATATCATCAAGCACATCATCTAGCACTTTGGCTGTGTCGCGTTCTAATGGGCTGCCAAAGCCGCCGCCGGAAGGTGAGAAATATGACACAACATCACCTTCTTCCGTTCTGAGACCTGAGAACTTAGAATATTCCTGTCTCGGTTCACCGCCTTTGACTTTGTTCTGGATTTCCATCTTTCCGACTGATCCAGACTTACCACCAAAAGCACCCCATGGGGCATCAAGATGACGGTCGGATTCATGGGTCATGAAGCCGGGGGTCAGATAACGCTGAGATTTAACAACGCCTGCGCCGCCACGGAACTTTCCGGCACCGGGAGGGGCATCGTCCCTAATCTCATAGCGGTCACAAATCAATGGCAAGTGCATACCAAGGTCTTCAATAGGATTGTTACGCGTGTTACGCATCAATTCTTCGACCGTATCAACACCATCGGAATATGGCCTGCCGCCTGTGGCAGCTTCGTTAACCTCAAGGAACACCCAATAATCACCGCTTGGACGGACGCCAGAATACGCCGCAAATGATAGCGTTGCCGCGTTTCCAGCAGTTGATTTTTCCGGGATTACCGGGCTTAGTGCCTTAATCACCAAATCCGCCATCCGCTGAATCTGACAGAAACGGGCTTCGGCGGCGGCTGGCGCAATCGGGTTAAAGATCGACCCTTTTGGTGCTGTTACCTTAATCGGACGGAATGAGCCCTCGTTCTGGGGGATATATTCATCCAGCGTGTAGGTATCTAGCAACATGGCGCGGAAGACAAAAAATGCCGCCACTTTGGTGGAACCATCAAAAGGCACGTTAAACGCCGTTGGCACCTGATCAGATGATCCGGTCAAATCGACCTCAACATCATCACCTGTGACACGAACGCAAACCTTAATTGGCAGCGTTGTTTCCCGGTTACGGCCATCATCATCAAGGAACCCTTCGGCGAAATATTCACCATCAGGAATCTTAGCAATTTCACGCCGCATCATACGTTCCGTGTAATCCATCAACTGGTTACATGATGCTACCACGTCTTCTTGGCCATATTTGTCTAGCAATTCTTCAAACCGCCTAACACCCAATTCGGCAGAAGCAATCTGGGCTTCGAGGTCACCCATGACCAGTCCGGGCACGCGAGTATTGTCACGGATATATTTCCACATTGACTCCACGCGCTTGCCGCCCTCAAAGAGTTTAACCGCATCAAGCAACATACCCTCAGCCCACATATCCGGCACATCAATAATCAGCCCCGGTGTCGCCGCGCCAATATCAACATGGTGTGCTGTATTGGCAGAAAACCCGATCAACTCGCCTTTATGGAATACAGGCATGACAACCGCGATATCTGGTGAGTGCGACGCCCCTTTGTAAGGGTGGTTATGCACCACGCAATCCCCCGGCTGCCAATCTTCTTTTTTAATGGTTTCCGCAATCCCGATCAGATACCCGGGAAGCGAGCCAATATGCATTGGCGTCGAATCAGATTCACAAAGCGTGTTGAAATCGACATCAAACAGCCCTGCCCCTAAATCCTGACTTTCCCGAATAATGGATGAATAACTCATGCGGTAAAGGACATTACCCATCTGTTCTGCGATAGAATGTAATGCTCCGCCGATGACCTGTAGTGTAATTGGATCAATTTGTTTTGTCATATCTGTTCTCCATCCCTCAAATCAATTTTTCGCAATAAGGATATCGCCGACCTCAAGTACGGTAGCGGAAAATCCCGGTGGAATGATGGTGGTTGAATTATGCTGAGTAACAACCGCTGGGCCAGTCAAGGTATCACCAGCTTTCAGCTGACCTCTATCATAGCGTGGGGTTGATACGCTTTTGCCATCTTCAAAAACGGTGTCTCTGTCATAAAGATGCGCATAATCAGGGTTTTTCGCCCCGCCTTTTTCCAGCTTATTCAGCTTAAGCTTATCCACATCAGCAGACGCGATCACACGAACGGTAATAGCCTCAGTAATCTGGTCCTTAAAGGCATGACCATATTGCTGTTTATGAACATCATAGAAATTATCAATAATCTCATGAACATTATCAAGGGTCAGTGGCTCATCAGGCATCTTGGCGCGCAACTCAAAGCCCTGACCAAGATAACGGCACTCCATGATGTAGTCATATTTGCGCTGATCTTTTGGAACATTATCTTGATCCAACTGGGCGTTAGCTTCATCACGAAGATCGTTAATAATGCTATTGATCGCTTTCAGATCATCTGCTGTGGCCTCATTGAGTGGCAACAGAACCGAACGGGTATATTCATACTTAAGGTCTGAAACCAACAGCCCCAACGCTGCCGTAATGCCGGGCTGAGATGGGGAAATGATATTCTTAGCAGAAATCATTTCTGCCAAAGCCACCGCGTGAAGTGGGCCTGCACCGCCAAATCCCATCAAGGTAAATCCACGCGGATCAATACCCTTAGCGACCGAATTGGAATTGATAGCAAGAGCCATATTGTTGTTGATAATCTTTAGGATACCAAGCGCAGCATCTGTCACGCTCATGCCTAAAGGCTTGGCAATATGCTTTTCAATCGCCGCGGTTGCCAGATCAGGCTTAATGACAATATCACCACCAAGAAAATGTTCTTGATCAAGACGCCCAAGCACGACTTGCGCATCTGTCACGGTTGGCTCATCACCACCATTGCCATAACAGGCTGGTCCGGGGACCGCACCAGCAGATCTTGGTCCAACGCGGAAAGCCCCGCCTTCATCAATATAGGCAATAGACCCACCACCAGCACCAATGGCGTCAATATCAATCATTGGCACCAAGACCGGCAAGTGAGCAACTTCGGTATCGCGAGGATTCTTAATGCGAAGCTCACCCTCTTGGATAACCGAAATATCCGCAGAAGTTCCACCAATATCAATCGTAATGATGTTGGAAATATCGTTTTGCTCTCCTGTGGCACGAGCGCCGATGACGCCGCCAGCAGGGCCTGAAAGCAATAGCCCAATGGGACGCGCAGAAGAGTTCTCAATGGTGGAAATACCGCCATTAGACTGCATGATCCGCACTTGGCTGTTAATGCCTTCTTTGTGCAACCGGTTTTCCAGACTAGCCAGATAGCTAGCTGTTTTAGGGCCGATATACGCGTTCATTGCTGTTGAGCTAAAACGTTCATATTCCCTGATCACGTTCACCACCTCAGATGAGGTGTAAATATAGGCATCAGGATGGATTGAGGAGATAATCTCCTTCGCCCGGGTTTCATGATCATTATTAAGGAATGAGAAAAGGAAGGATACGATAATCGCGTTAATGCCTCGTTTTTTGAGCAATTCAGCCGCGGCTCTCACCTCGTCCTCGTTAAGCGGGGTTTCGACCTCACCTGTTGGCGGCATGAGCCGTTCTGTGATCGGAATTCGGTTCCGCCGCTTGACCAGAGGCTTAGACTGCCATGGCACTTCATATTGCAGGCTAAAGTTATGAGGCCGCTTATGGCGAGCCATATGGAGAATATCGCGGAACCCGCGTGTGGTCAGCATCCCAACCTCAGCGCCGTCACGTTCAATCACCATGTTGGTTGCTACGGTTGTTCCATGATAGAGCATATCAATATCAGATGGGCTAACACCAGCTAGCTGACACACCTGCAACACCCCTTTGACCACGCCTTCTGACTGATCATGTGGGGTACTTGGAACTTTGGTAACGGTAACCTCATTCTTATTTGCATCATGGTTTTCCAAAATAATGTCGGTGAATGTCCCACCAACGTCTACGCCTACTCTTATCATTGGCTACCTCCTCTTAGTAACGATGTTCTCCAGCACACTTGCCACGGCAAGCAGATCGTCATCACGACCCCCATGCGTTGTGACCAGCAAACTGGTTGGTCTTTTGTGAATATCACCAAGTGGGGTCATTGGCATGGCCACACCTGGCAAGTTGAAAATATTGCCTAACGTTGTGTTACGCAGGGATGTTAAATTGACTTTATGAAACACACTCTTATCAGCCACGAGTGGGGCCAATTCAGGGGCAAGAATAGGCACGGTCGGCATCAGCATGAAACCTGATCCGGTTTTTTGGATAATTTCCGCCACTCCTTCAACCCTCAACCAATGCAGGCGTGTCGCATCTGTGACAGACATGGTTGACCCACGCATAATGCGGTCTAACACACGCTCATCCATGCGCGCCCGAATATCATCAGTGAGCCGATCTGCATATTCATTCCACGCATCAAGCGCCACGATAGTTCCGCATTCCTGCATCAACGCAAAGCTCTTGGAAAAACAATCCAGATCAATCGGCGTGATGGAATACCCAGCATCCTTAATCATCGAGAGCGCCGTGTCATAATCCTCAGCCACCTCAGGGTCTAAGTCATCTAGGACAACCGTCTGGGGGGTGAAAAATTGCGGCTTTTCACGTCGTGCCGGGGCTTGGACATGGTGATCAGATCGAAAAATCTTATCAACAGCGGCACAATCCGCAACCGTCTTTGCCAATGGGCCAACGGTATCAAACGTCCGAGATAGCGGAATAACGCCGCGCTTATCATATCGCCCTTCAGAGGTTTTAAGCCCTGTCACCCCATTATAAGCAGCAGGCACCCGAACCGAACCGCCCGTATCTGAACCAATCGCGATAGGGGCCATATTACGTCCAACCGCCGCCCCACTTCCCGATGATGACCCCCCGGGGGAATAAGCCACGCTATCTGAACAGGCATTCATTGGTGTCCCATAATGGGGATTGTAGCCAATGCCAGAAAAGGCCAATTCCGTCATATTCAGCTTACCCAAACTGACCATGCCGGCGGCTTTCGCCTTAGCAACAACAGGGGCATCACTACTAGCAGGTTTCGCATCCGCAAAGACAATAGACGCCGCGGTCGTAACCTCACCCTCCATATCATAGAGGTCTTTCCATGCTACCGGAACACCATCAAGCGGCGATAACGGCGCTTTAGCATCAAGCCTTTTGTCTGCGGCCTCCGCTTCGGCCATGGCGCGACTTTCGGTGATGTGAATATAAACCGGGCTTGATTGGTTTTTGGCAAGCTCAAGGAACACTTCAGCCACATCCACGGCTTTGACGTCGCGGTTTTGCAAAGCGACACCCAAATCGCAAGCAGTCATGGAAGCAATATCATCAGGTTTCATGATATCAGGCACCACCGCTAGTCTTTGTTTCGTTTAACATGATGCGGCCTTGTTGATCTGACCAGTAGCAGTTCAGGGCACTACCGGGATTCAAATCTTGACCTTTGACTTTATCAACATGGGTATCGATTTTAACGACATCACCATTAGCTAAAGTCATATAAATAATGACCGTGTTGAGAACAAAATTCGCCTGCTTAACATGACCCGTAATGGCATTGACGCCGCTGGCCTTGCTCTTACCAAACTGGATATATTCCGAAGGCACAGACAACAGCCCTTGCAGGCCTTTCGTTACTTTATCCGCCCCTGTCATCGTGGCCTTGAGGACGCCATGCGGTGTCTCAAGCGAAGCGGTTTTGCCGCTAGTTCCAGAAACCTTGCCTTCAAAAAGAAGATTTTTTCCAATAAAGCGCGACACAAAAGGGGTTTGCGGGTTGAAATAGATATCTTCGGATTTGCCGATTTGCTCCACTCGGCCCGCGTTCATAACAACGATACGATCACCCATGCCTAAAGCTTCGGATTGCGCGTGAGTGACAAAAACAAAGGTGATGTTTAATTGCCGCTGAAGCAATTTCAACTCATCCTGAATGGCGCGGCGCAGATTGGCATCCAGCGCGCCTAACGGTTCATCAAGCAAAAGAATTTCAGGTTCTGTGATCAGCCCACGAGCTAGGGCAACACGCTGTTTCTGTCCACCTGATAGCGAATGTTCTCTGGCATCGGCAACACTGCCTAAATCCAAAAGATCAATCATATTTCCTGTTTTCTGTCTGATCTCAGAGGCAGAAAGATTTCTAATTTTAAGCCCAAACTCAATATTCTGACGCACCGTCATATGCGGATAAATGGCATAGTTTTGAAAGATGGTCGCGGTAGGCCGCTTCTCAGCTTTAACATGAGTGTTGTTGACCCCACGAATGTAAAGCTCACCCGAGGTGATATCCTCTAACCCTGCGATCATGCGCAACGTGGTGGTCTTGCCGCAACCCGAAGGCCCGACGAAGGATAGGAATTCCCCCTTTTCCACCTGAAGGTCAAAGGCTTCAACAGCCAGAGTCCCGCCGGGATAAATTTTTGTTATCTGTTTTAGCTCAAGATCAAATTGGGTCATGTTTACGATTACCGCTGAGTGTCAAGGTTCAGGAGACCCGATAAGCCCCCTGAACCAGAGATATTGGTGATGATTAAGCGCTTAGGAATTCATCCCACTTCATCATCAGATGATCATACTCATCTGGCCACTGGTGCCAGTAAGTCACCTTAGAGGCACGGTTAGCTAGTGAACCACCATCACGGAGATCACCCTCTTGGATGCCGCGATCAGGTGCACCAACCCAAGGCTTGCCTTCATACCAGAAGTCGTACTTTTCTTTTGGCATAGCATCCTTAATGGTTGTGGTTGGTGAGTAGTAACCCTGCTCAGACACGGCGATAGCAGGTGGGCCAGATAGCCAGTAATCAGCATAAGCCATAACCGCATCTTCGTTTGGCGTGCCATTGATCATGGAGATACCAATGGACCAACCGCGATAACCTTCTTTTGGTTCCGCGTATGAACATGGAATGCCCTGTGCCTTAACAGCCATAACCGCAGGCTGCCACGCATCAGCAAGAACCATCTCACCAGAAGCCATCAGGTTAACCAGCTCACCAAAATCACCCCAAAGGGCGCGGAACTGGCCTTCTTTCTTCTTGGAAATCAGGAACTTGGAAGCTTCGTCAATTTCACTCTTATTTGGGTTGCCCGGGTTAGGAACATCCAACATACCAAGTGAGTTCATAGCCAAAATAGCCTGACCGAATGCGATCAACGGATCAACGTTCAGACCAGTCTTGCCCTTGAACTTCTTGTCGAAAAGTGACGTCCATGTGTTGGCTTCTTCAGCTTCAACAAGGTCAGGACGATAGCCAATGGAGTCAAAGTTATAAACGGTCGGAACCATCCAAAGTGCTGACTGTCCAGCGTCTGCCCAAATCTGGCCAGAAATCTGTGCCCGCGCTTCCATCCGTGGATCAGATTTTGTGAAGGTATCACGAATACTGTTCCAGTTAGATAGCTTTGACGTTGGAATTGGCTTAATAGTGTTCGTCATTGTCATCGCTGGCAGACGTTCACCAATAGTTTCCCAACAATCATAGGCTTTTGAACCTGAAAGCAGTTCTGTCTGGGTGTTCGGGAAAATGTCCCCTTTACCGCTAACAGAGCCTACCCCTGATTTCTCTTTGAAATCATTCAGGATACGTTCTTGAACCGTCACGGAAAGACCAACTGTTCTTAGTTGCTGTTCAGCCAGATGGCCGCCAGCGAACAGCTGAGATGGTGTTGAGAGCATTGTGCCCCCAATCGCCATCCCTGTCCCTGCCAGAAACTTACGACGATTTGTATGTATGGTCATAATATTCCTCCTTCTAGAAGATTGGTTGTTAGTAACGGCCGACCGCAAGCCCACCGTCCACGCTTATCACTTGCCCGGTCAAATATCTGGCTTGTTCTGATGCTAAAAACACAATTACATCAGCGATATCATCTGGTTCCCCGATACGACCCATCGGGATGAAAGACCCTGCTTTATCAGCACCTTCTTTCCCAAGTGAATGCTCCTCCGACAAAAGCTGGGCCGTACGGATGTAGCCCGGAGCCACACCGTTAACCTTAATCCCGTGCCGTGCCAGTTCAGAGGCTAACCCCCGAACCAAGCCAACAACACCTGCTTTTGCCGATGAATAATGTACATGCTCATCCCACCCATACATGACACCCATGCAGGATGAGAGGCAGATAATCGATCCGGCCTTTGCCGCTTTCATTGCGGTTAACGCCGGACGAATAACCCGGAACATTCCCTTAAGATCAACATCAAAAGTGAAGTCCCATTTCTCGTCAGTCATCTGATCTAAAGGCACCTTGTGAGCAATGCCCGCGTTACAGACAATAGTATCAATAGCGCCATGCGCCTTTTCCACATCAGCCACGACCTGATTGGCATTTTCTGTCGATGTTACATCCAAGTGATGAAACTCAGCGGTGCCACCAGCAGAAGTAATAGCATCAACCACGGCGTTACCCTCGTCTTTGAGAATATCAGTAACAATGACACGATAACCCGCTTTGCCGAACGCCAGCGCCGCCGCCTTACCGATACCAATTCCTGCCCCTGTTATGATTGCCGTTTTCATCCTATCCTCCCTACAACATCACATCGCCAGAATTAGGCCCAAGCGTTTGCCCGACATAAATCCGTGCATCATCTGATGCCAGAAAAGCCACAGTCGCGGCGACATCTGACGGTTCACCAAACGCGCCAAGTGGCAACTGCGCCGCCTTGGCATCACGCCATTCTTTGGATAAGCCTAGCACCAATTCCGTATTTATCGGCCCCGGGGCAACTGCATTTACCCTGATGCCAGATTGACCAACTTCACGCGCTAAGGATTTCGTTAATCCGATAATGGCGGCCTTGGCAGAGGCGTAATGCACTAAATCTGCCGCCCCGATCTGGCCTAATTGCGAAGCTGTGTTAATGATCACGCCGCCGCCTCTTTTTTGCATAATGGGAAGCGCAAAATGACAACCAAGGAAACAGCCACGCAAATGCACGGCAATCATACGATCCCAATCATCACAGGTTAGGTCAACAAACGCTTTTTGTTGAAGAATGCCTGCATTATTGACCACTAGCGAGATATCGCCAAAAGTAGATAAGGCCGTATCAAAAAGAGATTTCATATCTGATTCTGACGATACATCACCTACCATTGTTGCTAGATGATCTGCCTCAATACCGCTATCTACAAGGCGTGATTTCACAGCCTCCAAGCGGTCAGCATCAATATCATTCATCATCACTTTAGCGCCATCATGGGCAAGGCGTTCAGCAATGGCAGCGCCAATACCGGCCCCAGCCCCTGTTACAATAGCCATGTGATGCGCAAGATTGGTCATGAAATGTCCTCTTGCAATCCTGATGCTTTCGCCCTTTGCCGACGGGTGGAAAGGGTAAGTAAAATTCCATAAATGGCTAGCAAAGCGAATGAGAACAAAGTCGTTAATACCCCAAACGCAAACAAGTTCGGATGAATTTCAACCGCAAAGGTTCCATAAATCGCCAACGGCATGGTGACATCAGAACCGCCTGTGAACAATGTGCGCGGAAACTCATCATAACTAAGGGTAAAGGCAAACAGCATCGCTGACAGCACACCGGGGAAAATGATCGGAAAGGTCACTTTGCGAAATGTTCGTGCTGGGCTAACCCCTAAACTAAGGGAGGCTTCTTCAACTGAAGAATCAAAACGGTTGAAAATCGCCAGCATGACCAGAAAGGCAAAAGGATAGGTATAAACCACATGCAGAACAAAGGCTGTTGACCACCAGTTTCTGTCAATACCAAACTGGTTGGCCAATAACGCCATGCCAAGCCCAAGCAAAACCCCGGGGACAATCATGCCAAGAATGACCGAATAAAACACCACCCCTGACCCACGGAACCGGCGGCGGAAGGCTTGAGCCGTGAGAACACCCATCACCGTTGAGGCTACCATGGTGGCAAAGGCCAGCGTTAAAGACCGAAACAAGGCTTCGCCAATGGGCAACGGCGCAACCCGCGACGGTGGCGCGACACCAAAGACGTGCTGGTACCAGTAGGTTGACCATTCAATAATAGGAAACTGCGGGCCGCCTTCAGGACCTTGCTGAAAACTGAGGATGCCCATGACAATAAACGGGCCATAGAGAAACAGCACAAAAAGCGCCGTGAAGATGCCTAGAAACCATTTTAATGATACCACTTTATCCATAATAGCGCCCTATCAAATCTGGTTTCGCAAATTAACAATACGCAGCATCACCGCGACAAAAGTCGCCATCACCACCGTCAGCACAACACCGGCAACCGCGGCGAAAGCCCATTTCAGCGATCCCACTTGTGTGATGATAATATTACCTAGCAAATTGACCTTTCGGCCAGATAACGCTGACGCTGTGGCAAACTCCCCCAACACCATCACAGTCACAAAAATAGAACCAACGATAACGCCGGGCATACTTAATGGCAGAATAATCCGGCGGAATATCGTTGACGCCGAAGCCCCCAAATCACGCGCTGATTCAATCAGGCTTTCGTCAATACGCCCAATCATAAAGGCAATGGGGCCAACCATAAACACCACATAAATCTGCACCATCCCGATAATGACCGACAATTCGGTGAACAACAGCACCTCAATCGGGGCGTCAATAAAGCCTATTTTTTGAAGGATAATGTTGATGGCGCCTTCTTTACCTAGCATTGGCCGCCATGCAAGCACCCGAATAAGAAACGACGTCCAAAAAGGGATCACACAAGTCACAAGCAAAGCGGTTTGCAGGGTTTTGTTTTTGATAAACTGGCCAATATAAAGCGCCACCGGATAACCGATCAGCAACGTAACGAACAACACCGTCAACCAAATCCGGATGGTGCGTAACAATGCCCCAAAATACGTATCCGAGCTAAAGAAATTAACCCATGACTGGGTCGTCAGGTCTGGTGTGATGCTAAAAGTTGTCTGCGTCCAAAAGCTGACATAAACCATCATGACAAGTGGCGCGACCAGAAACAAAAGGATCCAAATCATCCCCGGTGCCAGTAACAACCATGTTCCTTTATTTGATCTCACTATCCGTCTCTTTCTTTCGTCAGCTATCAGCTGATTAGCTGTTTGTTCTCATCGTATAAAAGCATATCCGCCGCGTCCCAGCTTAGCCGATAGGCGCTGTTTGGCTTAAGGTGCTTTGGCTCGTTCAGGCTCATATGATCTTCGACTTCGCAAATGCGGTCATCATTGGTCTTAAAGAAATAAATCACTTTATTGCCCAGAAACTCACTTGTTAGGAAGGTCGCTTCGAGGCCACTGGCCTTTGCCGATGATGTGGCAATGCTGATCTTATCCATGCGCACCGCACAATGGCTGGCGCGCTTAATTTTGGTGGTTGGTGCCTTGCCTTTTATGCCGGAAGTCAGGTGATCCGCCATCATCTCGCCTGAAAAGATATTAAAGCTGTGCATACTCTTCGCAGTGGTGAGGTCCTGCGGCATGGTGTAAAGGGTTTGCGGCTTACCTTGCTGAACAATCTGTCCCTCGGACATGACTAGCATTTTCTGCCCCATGGCTAGGGCTTCAAACTCATTACCTGTGACATGGATAAAGGAAATGCCAAGCTCGCTCCTGATGCTCTGAAGCTCAATCGTCATCCGTTCACGCAAATTGGCATCAAGGGCGCCAAGCGGTTCGTCCAATAAACAGATTTCAGGGCTAGTGACCAGCGTCCGCGCCAGAGACACGCGCTGCTTTTGACCGCCAGAAATCTGGCCTGTCATTTTTTGTTCCTGACCTACAAGCCCAACCAGCTCAATCATCTCAGACACTTTGCGCGTGATCACACTTTCATCCGTCATCCGGTCATTATTGCGATGGCGCAAGCCAAAGGCGATATTATCAAACACATTGAGATGCGGAAACAGGGCGTATTTCTGTTGCACAAAGCCAATTCGGCGTTCATGGCAAGGGCGATTGGTAACATCTTCGCCGCGCAAAATAATCTGACCAGCATCAGGTTCAAGCAGGCCAGCGATAATCCGCAATATCACAGACTTTCCACTACCTGACGATCCAAGGAGGGTGATATATTCATTCTCGCTTACCTCAAATGAGATATCGCTTACCGCCGACACACCAGCGAAACTTTTGGATATAGACCTTACTTCAAGCACAGGCTAACCACCCCAGATCATAATTAATCGTTATTGAATGCCATTAATTATCGGATGCAATTAATTACATTATTGTTATATTTGTATCGTTTCACAATGAACACAAAAGTCAAAGCAATTTTTTATATTTGTTTAGTTTTTCATGAATTCAGCATAACGCGACAATCCAATTTCAAATAATGTGATATTTTCGACATTTTTTTGTCTATTTTTTTTATATATATCTTGCTAGATCAATTTGGCACTTCCTGATATGATGCTTACATGAATTTTGTACACAAAAAAACATCACCGCAACCGCGATACCGTCAAATCTATGAAGAAATCGCCACAACTCTTGAGGCGAATCGCCCCCTTGATGGCGCACTTGTTAATCTGCGCACCCTTGCCAAGATATTCAAAACCAGCCGCACCCCCGTCTATCAGGCCCTGCAAATGCTAGAGGCCGATCAACGCGCTAGCCGGGTTGGCCGCAAGGCAGATTTCATTTTTCATCGCCAAAGTGGCCGCAATATGCAAACGCCGCCGATGCCCGTTCGCTACACAGAAGCTGATCTGCGGTCCTTTTTCAAAAATGTGCTGGACACCGAAAAACAGCGCTCTTTGGACCTGCATCAGGATATAGAGCAACAAATCGCAAATCTTTTGCCATTTGGTGAGTTCTGGATCAATGAACAGAAAGCGGCAGACCATTATCATGTTAGCCGCACCATTATCCGTCAAGCCTTGTCAAAATTTGCGGAACGCGGATTGATTGGAAAAGATTATCGCTCTCACTGGACGGTAGGGCCCCTGACCTCAAAACGATTAAATGATCTGTTTATCATTCGCTCAAAACTTGAACCCTTGGCCTTAAGGGAAGCCGCTGAACATTTGCATAGCAAAGATATCCATCAATGGTTAGAGCGATGCCATGAGGCCAGAGACAATGCCAATGATATCAACCAAGAAACGATCAAACAGCTTGAAGATGACCTGCACGTGCATCTTTTAGAACATTCAAACAACACGCCTTTATTGCGCTTTATTCATCAGTCTCAATTAGCGCTTGTCGTCAATGATGTGTTTGCCAAACCGCGCAACACCCGTCCATTTTCTGCGGCGACAACTGAACATATTATGATTTATGAATATCTTTTACGCGGCGCCATTGAACCTGCGGCCTTAGCCCTTGAAACGCATATTCAGCTTTCGGCCAAACGCACAACACAGCGGCTCAAAGCCTTGTCTATTTTCCCTATGCCGCCACTACCATCTTGGCTGACGCGGCAAGTCTGATCAAGTCTGCTTTAAGCCCTCGGCTTATAATGACCAAGGCAAGTTTTGCCATTTTCTAACCAGATAGTTATGTTCTGGCATGATAGTGTTCCAAGCCGCGGTTTTAGCCATGCGGCTTTCTTGGCTTCCGCCTGCGCGCACACTGCCCTTTGGATATAGCCACTTGCCATCATTATCAAAAATATCAAACCGCGCCGCCTTACCTTCGATCCAATATTCATATTCATGTTGCTGAAGATAGGTTTTCACAGCGGAAAGATTGGTAAAATAACCGCCTTGGCGACATAGATACGCCCCTGCTGGGCCAGTTAGCCACCAGTTCAGATAATCATAAGCCGCATCAAGTGACCAATCAGGAATAGCCTGTGATATCGCCAAGCCGCCAAACCACCCCCGATATCCATCTTGAGGGGCAATCATTTCCACCTCATGCCCTTCGGCGCGCAGCCGCATCGCCCCTGACCACCAAAGCGAGCATAACAACGGCTGATCCGGTTTCACCAGATTGGCCAAATCATCCTCAACTTCCCAAATCCCTTTGAACTGGCCTTGCTTGAGGTAGCGATAAATATGCTGAATAAAAAGGTCTATTTCCTCGATGCTTAGGTCTGAAATGTCAGACACCTCAAAATCACCTTTTTGGGTTAAGGCCATCAGCATTTCAACCACACAGATCGCCGAATCCTTTTGGATGACCACAGCGCCTTGCCAGGCCTCGTTTAGCAAATCTGACCAATCATTAACTTTATCCTGTTGATCCTTGCCGCCGTTAATCAGGGCAATAGTATCAGCGTTAAAGATCGTTGGCATCATGCTAATTTTATCAGAAGGCTGGCTTGATAAGGACATATCTGGGCCAACATATAGCCGTTCGACCGGCGCAGACGATTTCCATTTTTTGTCTTTGATCGGGGCATAGCCGTTAAGGGCACTAATGCTAATCTGATCAAAGGCTTCGATGCGGTTGATATCAATAGGCATCAATGACCCGGTTGGCCAGCTCAAGTCGATATCATGAAACCATTGATCATAAACATCAAAACTTTCAGGCGATAACGCCGCCTGCTGTTGCGCACTTTCCCCATCTCGCGTTACCAACTCAAGGGCTATGCCTAAATCTTTTTCCGCATAACCCTTGAGCACGGGATTTTGTGTCACAGACGTTCCAAGTACCGCTAGTCGGCGCGTGGAATCTTTGACCAAAGGGGTGCTAAGCATTCTGTTATCTAGGCCAGCGAGGCGCGGATTTCATCCAATAACTGATGCCGTTCCTTACGTGCCGCTAACGCTTCTTCCATGCTAACCGCTTCAAACTTCACTGGTGTATGCGGTTGCAATTGGCCGATATAATCCATATCCGCTGAGATAATGGCGCCTAGGGTAAAATAACCACCACCAGACACCGCATCCCGATGAAGCACAATCGGTTCAGTGCCGCCCGGCACCTGAATAGACCCATAGGAATAACAGCCATCAACAATGTTCGATGGATCAGAACCTGCCCCGAAAGGCTGTTCACGGTCAACAAACTCCAGCGGCTTGCCGCCACGGAATCGATAACCCATGCGGTCTGCCTCTGGGGCTACTTTCCATTCATCATTAAGGAATTGCTCCCCGGATGCCTGGGTCAACCGATGCCAATATAGCCCTTTAACCATGCGCAGAACCGCAGGGTTTGCGGGCAAACGGCGATGAACCGGTGCCACCATGGCGCCAGCCTTGCCATGACCAGATTTCCCCAATGGCAGAACATCACCTGCCGCGATATTACGGCCGTCAACCCCGCCTAGAGCGCCAATCGGATATGTGGATCGACTGCCCAATGCCTCAGCTGTGTCGATACCGCCACTGACCGCGATATAAATGCGTGCCCCAGATTGCAGAAACCCAAAGCTAAGCGTCTGCCCCTTCGTCACCGCAATCGCTGTCCATGTGCTTTGTTCAACACCATCAATCATGACTGGCATTTCCGCACCAGTAATGGCGATCAGGGCATCTTCGGTAAAGGTGATTTCCGGCCCCATGAACACTGCCTCAAGGCCTGCCGCATCTTCGGGGTTGCCAACCAGCATATTTGCCACTCGCATTGAAAACCGATCCATCGCCCCGCCAATAGGAATTCCTAGGTGGAAATAGCCCGGGCGACCAAGGTCCTGAATTGAGGTCGACAGACCAGGATTAAGAATATTAAGCGCCATTGAGAGCCTCCATCAACCGGGCATTTGTTCCCGTCATATCCTTGTTGAACGCATCCAGATCGAACTCAACTTCAGCCATTTTTGGCATAAAAGTGCCGTCCTCAACTTGCTGACAAATGGCATCATATTCGGCCCGGTCAATCGGGCGCCATTTGACGATATCCCCCGGGCGGAACAAGACCATGAAATCTTTAAGATAGGTGACTTCTTGTTCAGGATCATAGATCGGCATTGGCGTGATACCAAACATTTGATATCCCCCTGCCCCGCGAACAGAATACACACAAGAAAAACAACCGCCATAGCCAACCGTCAGCTTTGGCGTATCCGTCCGAGGCCGCAGATATTTCGGCACCTCAAGCTGTTTTTCTCTTTCCACCAACTGATAAAGAAACGGCAGACCTGCTACAAAGCCCACCATAGAAACAAACCATGGTTGCGAATGGTGCGCGGTAATAAAATCGTCAACACTGTCAAAACCGTTGATCCGCGCAGCGTATTCTAAATCTGTTCCGTTCGGGTCCTGATGCCGTTCCCGAAACCGCATCAAGGTTTCATGTGTCCAAGGGTCCTGATAGTAGACTGGCACCTCAATAATGCGGGTGTTCATGCGCTTTTCTGCTTTTTCCGCCACCGCTTCAAGCGCTTTTACTTTTTCCAGCAGATCATCAGGATGAATGACATCAGGGTTAAACTTAACCTGAAATGAGGCATTAGCAGGACATATCTCTGTCACGCCATCAATCTCAGCTTCCCTGACGGCGTTACTCATGGATAGGCTTTTAAAGAACGCATCAAGGGACATTTCCTCGTCCATCTCGATGTAAATATGTTCATCACCGCCAAATGTGTATCGTGTTTTCAACTCTATTCTCCTTTGGCTATCATCATATTTTTAGGGCTTAATGTTTTCAATATTATGGTCCAGCCAGTGTTCTAGCCAACCGGTATGCACCTGACCTGCCTTAACCTCATCATCTTTGGCAAGGGCAATCAGCAGAGGTATCGTTGTTTCAATTCCAGAAATACTGGTGCCTTCCAAGGCTTGATGCAAGGCCGCAATCGCCTCACCCCTATTCTTTCCATGGACAATTAATTTGCCCAAAAGAGAATCATAAAACGGCGGGATGGCGTAACCTTCATAGAGGAAATGATCAAACCGAACCTCTGGCTCATGTGCACAGTCCAGTGTTGTCACCACGCCAGGTGAGGGCAAGAATTGCATCAGGGGATTTTCGGCATTAATCCGAACCTCAATGCTATGCCCGTTAATGCTTATCTCATCTTGGGAAACCGATAACGGCGCACCGCCAGCGATGCGGATCATTTCTGCTACCAGATCATAGCCTGTGATAGCTTCGGTGACAGGATGTTCAACCTGAATTCGGGTGTTCATCTCAATAAAAAAGAAGCGACCAGTTGTTTCTTCGTAAAGATATTCCACCGTACCTGCGCCGACATAACCAATATCCTGCGTTAGCTTTACCGCTGATTGGCATAGCTCTTGACGGGTTGCCTCATCTAGGGTTGCTGATGGGGCTTCTTCCCATATTTTCTGGCGGCGCCGCTGAAGGGAACATTCACGCTCAAAGAAATGCACCGCTGCGTTACCATCACCCATCACCTGCACTTCGATATGGCGAGCGTTAACAACAACATATTCTAAATAGTAACTACCATCACCAAAAGCCGATAAGGCCTCTGCCTGTGCTTGGGGGGCAAGACGGCGCAAGCTAGCTTCATCATCTGCAATGCGAATACCGCGGCCACCGCCACCTGCGGCTGCCTTAATCATCACGGGATAACCAATCTCATTCGCCACCCTAACCGCGTCATCAAGATCAGAGATAGCCCCATCAGAACCCGGCACCACCGCTACCCCGGCTTTCATAGCTGTTTGGCGCGCCGCAATTTTATTGCCCATTTTTTCAATCAGCTCAGCGTCAGGGCCAACAAAAATCAACCCTGCATTGGTCACCGCCCGAACAAAATCGGCATTTTCTGACAGAAACCCATAACCCGGATGGATGGCATCTGCGCCAGCATCTTTAGCTGCCGAAATAATGGCATCATGATTAAGATACGATTGCGCCGCCGCAGGCGGGCCAATACAAACGGCGTGGTCTGCCAGTTTTACCGCCAGCATATCTTTATCTGCTTCGGAATAAACCTGAACCGTTTTGATGCCAAGACTGTTTGCCGCCCGAATAATACGAACCGCAATCTCACCTCGGTTAGCAATAAGTAATGTTTTGATTGCCATGGTTTTTATGAAAGTTTTGCTATGACTTGGCCTGCCTGAACTGGTTGTTCATTTTCTACAACATAGCTATCGAATGTTCCTGCTTCTGTGGCTTTGACTTCGATAAATGTTTTCATCACTTCAATCAGTCCAATAACATCACCCTCGCTAACAGTGTCACCTTTGCTTTTGAAGGATGGCTCACCCGGTGAGGGCGTAAAATAAAATGTACCGGGAAGAGGGGATTGAATATCTGTCATGACATACCTTTCTTAAATGTTGTTGTAAGCCCTTTTTATGCGTGATTATGCCGTGGTTGGGATAGGGGCGGCAATCGTAATTCCGTTAGCCGTTAAGGCATCATGAATAGCTTGGCCAATGGCTAGCGCCCCCGGCGAATCAGAATGAAAACAAATCGATTCAAAGGCAATATCAATATCATTGCCTTCCACGGTTTTAACCTTGCCCTCCACACAGGCACGGACACATTTTTCAGCAACCGCCTTGGGATCAAGCTGTCCCACTTTGCGGGCAAAAACAATGGAACCGCTATCATCATAATCACGGTCAGCGTAAAACTCACGCGCGCTGGGATAACCCTTTTCCAAAGCGATCTTTCGTGTCAAAGAAATGCCCATGCAAAAAACCATCTGATCAGGACAGGTTTTCATCAAAGTCTCTATCAGCATGGTGGAAAGCTCTTCGTTACGGGCAGCTTCCATGTAAAGCATCCCGTGCGGTTTCACATGCTGAAGTTCAATATCATGGCGGCGGCCGAACTCACGCAGCGCCCCCACCTGATAGATAATATCATTAATCAATTCATCTGATGGGGTCTGAATAAATCGGCGACCAAACCCGCGCAAATCCTGATACCCCGGATGGGCGCCAAGACCAACACCATGTTCTTTTGCTAATTTAACCACCCTATCCATAGAGTTGGGATCACCCGCATGAAAGCCTGTCGCCACATTTGCCGAACTAAGGATTTTCATTAATTCTTCATCAGGGGCATCGCCAAGCACCCAATGGCCGAAGCCTTCACCCATATCACAATTCAGATCAACACTGGACTTCATGGTTTCCTCAATGGTTGTTTGTAAGCCATATTCATGGTGAAAATGGCATATTTTTATCGGTGCTAATGATTACTTAAATCTTAACAATACGCAAGACCCGAGATCGACAATCGCATCAGATGACCGAAACGAAGAGCCGTGTTTGGTTAGGATTTGAATTCCATTTCCAGAAATGAAAACGGGGCATCACCAGCGTTTATGACGTTATGATTAACCCCTTTTTCACGATAATAAGGGGCGTCTGGCAACATATCAGCATGACTCTCACTTCCGTCCGGATGCTCAAGCCTGACCTTACCAGCGACTTGTGGCATCACCACATAGTCCATGTCATGGGTATGCCAGCCCGTTTCCTGACCCGGCTCAAACGACCACAAGGTGAGACGGCACTGATCATTATCAATCAATACTGTTGGTGTTGCCGATGGGTTTGCCATGTTCTGCCCCTTTTCATTCGCCTCTTGATACTAACTGATCAGCGTTTCCTTTTCGCCTGCGGTGACCAATCGCGTGTCGGCAGCCCCGTTGGATAGGCATATGTGTAATCATACGCCGGATGGATGACATATTTTCTATCAAATTCCATCCAGTCATAATCCATGCCTGAGGCCACGATATAAGCCCAATCGGGATGAGCAAAAATTGGTCTGCCTACCGCGACCATATCACCAGCGTCATGCGAGAAGACCTCTTCTGCCGTAGCGCCATCAAAGATGTTTCCATTGGTGATAAAGGGCTTGCCACTCATTTTCTTGAGCGTGACAGGAATAGGCGGCTGATTGGCGTCAAAGCGATTGTCTTTCCAGTTAAAGCTCGACCAGTGAATGACATCAGCATCCATCTTGCCTAGCTCTTTACCAATAGCCTCAACATAATCTTGCCCAGCTTCCCAGAAGCCGGTGAAATCATCCACCCCATCTTGGGAAATGCGATAGCTGATCAGTTTATCAGGGCCGATAGCGGCACGAACACGATCAACAACCATGCGCGGAAAGCGCATATTATTTTCGGCAGACCCGCCGTAAGCATCTGTCCGCAGATTCTGTTTTGGGTCCGTAAATTGATAGAGCAAATAACCATTAGCACCATGAATTTCAACACCGTCACAACCAGCGTCAACCGCACGCTTGGCAGCAGCGGCAAAATCATCTGCGACGGCACTTAACTCATCTTCGGTAAGCGCTCTGGCAGGGGGAAAATTCACTATCGGCCATTCCCCCGTAAGCCCCCGGTCATGAAGTTCGGCGTCGTTATCAGTGTAAAGCACCCAGCCTTGGCTATGGGTATCAGACGCAGAAACAGGATGTTCACCATCCCTAATGGTGCGAGGGTCAGCAACCCGTCCAGCGTGCATTAATTGAACAATAATCTTTGCATCAAATTGGTGACAAGCCTCAGCAATATTTTGCCAGCCCTTTTGTTGCTTATCGTTTTCGCACCCAGGCTGATTCAAATAACCAACACCTGAAAGATGATCAGCAGGATAAGTGCCTTCGGTAATAATCAATCCAATACCACCTCTGGCGCGGCGAGCATAATACGCCACCATTTCATCATTAGGGGTGCCATCGTCATCAGCGCATTGGCGCGTTAATGGTGCCATCGCAATTCGGTTTTTGATAGACAATGGGCCTAGTTTTACAGCGTCAAATAGCTTTCCGTTATACATTATTTTCCTCTTATCAATCTTTTCGTTATCAGTCATCTTCACCTGAAACATCAGATAGCGTCAATCAAATTATCTGAAGAACCTCTTGGGACAATTTATTTGAAGTCCCTATGACTTCGCTCTATATTGAAATTATCACAATAAAAATCTTATTAATTTTGAAAGGCATAAAGACAATGAGCCAAGAAGACATGGATTGGGAAGAATTAGATAGCATGCTGAATCAGGCCTTTAGCAAGGCGACTGAAATCTATCAGCAGCGTGGTTTCCAGCGTCGCATTGGATTTGGCAAAAGACCAGCGTTAGTATCTGTTGATCTGGCTAATGCGTGGACACGTCCGGGCAACCCTTTTACCTGTGACCAAAAAAAAATGGATAATGAAATTATCCCCGGGATGCAGCGTTTGCTGGCAGCCTGCCGTAAGCATGGTCACCCTGTCATTCACGTGACCACAGCCTATGAGGTCACTGACCGCAACGCTGAGTTCACCGATATGGGGCTTTGGCACTGCAAGATTCCAGTTGATGTCGTCGATATCAAAAATAAAGAGCTTTGGGCCATTGATAGCCGTATTGCCCCTGTTGAAGGCGAATATACTTTGCTGAAAAAACGGGCCAGCAGTTTTCACGGCACGGAACTAGCAGGCATTCTGCGCGCCGCTAATGTTGACACGATTCTCGTCACTGGCGTCACCGCAACGGCCTGTGTTCGGGAAACCATTTGTGATGGTATCGCCGACGGGTTCCGCACCATTGGCGTTCGGGAATGTATCGGTGATCGTATTCCCGGGGCGGTGGCATGGAATCTCTTTGATCTTGATGCCAAGTTTGCTGATGTTCACAGCGTTGATGAATGTGTGTCCTATTTGGAAACCGTCAAAGACTAACATAAACGCCCCGGTGCTATGCCGGGGCGCTAATTGTGAAAGGGCGATGCAACGGGTGTTAAGTTGCTCGCACCCGTAAAATTGTTCCTGCTATGCGGGTGATATAGAGACTGACAATGATCACTGCCATGGCTAGGATTTTGGTCAGGCTAATATTTTCACCTAGCAGAAAATACCCGATGAGCAAGGCAACAATCGGAATCAAATACCCCACGTTAGACATGAAACCTGCCCCGGCGCGGTTGATCAAAACATAACGTAACGAAAAGGCCAACGCAGTGGAAACTGCCCCTAGCCATATCAAGGCTATCCAGACCTCGCCGCTCCACTGGCTTGGTTTTGGCTGTTCCACGATTAGCGCAAACGGCATAAACACAACCCCAGTGATCAACAAGCTAAAGCACGTCAATTGCGCCGGACGTAAAGCCGTTTGTCCGCGCACCAACAGATTTCCTGCCGCATAACAGCAAAACGCAAAAACCAAGGCAAGCTGTGCCAGAATTGAGGCATTGCCAACTTTGGTAATCCCCTCATGCATCAGCAAGACCACCCCAATTAAACCAAACAACACCCCAGCTAATCTGGTTTTGGTCAGCAGTTCATCCCCGGTGATATAATGCGCACCCAAGACCGTGATCAATGGCCCCGCCCCATTCAAAAGACCCGCCACCGTACTATCTACATACTGTTCTGCCCAACCAATGAGGAAAAAAGGCGTTGCCGTTCCAATAAAGGCGATCGCCATCAAACGGCGATAAGGCAGAGCCTTAATATCTACTTTCCATCCTCCGGTGACCGCTAGAAAAAACGCCACCGTGATAAACCCAAGAGAGGTCCGCGCCGCGACCAGAGATAATGGCCCTGTTTCCTCAACCGCTACTTTGATAGCGCCAAAGGCAGAGCCCCATATCACCGATAAGGTGAGCAGGATGACATAATCCAAAACATTTTGGCGAACAAGTTGATGCGTCATTGAGAGTTTCGTTTCTAGCAGAAATGATCACGATATGCGGCCATGATATAGCGAAAGCCATCTTGGTCAAGCCAAGTGGTCATGGCATCATGGCGTTGCTTCATTTTCAGACGACATCATGGCGGCGTTTGTAAGCATCTGATCAGCATACCATTGGGCGAACCGCGCCACATTTACCTCAAGATGCGGTTGAAACCGTCCCTGCACGGCATCAGGGTGACTTAAGCCCTTTTGCTGATTGACCAGTGCCGGAATATCTTCAGCCAACGCCGCGTCAAGGCGATGATAGTAAGCTTTAACCCTTTCCTCAAAACCTTCATGCTGAACTGTTTCTGGCGGAAAACAAGCGGTTTGATAAACCAAACAGCGATCTGCCGCTAAGGGGTAAGCCTCGTAAATCCAGACCGCATCAACCCCTGCTGCAAAGGTCATATTAGGGAATAGCCAAGTGTAACGCACCCCGTTGGCTTCCCGGCCTTTCAGTCCGGGCATCAGGGGCAGAGGTTTTTGCTGGCTGGTTTGCAATAGCCCCCCTGTGCCTTCGGTGCTACCAAACTGGGTTGCGAAATCCCCCTCCACAACATCGCCTTGATCAGGGGGATCATAAACATCATCAATCGAATCCGGATGGACAAAAGGCAGATGATAATATTCGTTAAACACCTCAATAAAGGTTTTCCAGTTACAGTTAACCTCAATCTGTTGTCGGCGTTTTGAAACAAGACTAGCCAATGGCCATGGCGTATGAATAGCGGCAAAATCACCAAGCGCCGCATCAAGGTCTGGCGCCTCTTTTACCAGACAGACAAAGATAAACCCTAACCGTTCAGCAACATGATATGCGATCAGCCCAAAATCAGATTTGCAAAACCCGTCCACCTTATCCATATGCGGCGCACCAGCAAGTGTGCCATCAAGTTTATAGGCCCAGCTATGAAACGGACATCTTATGCCAGCGGTTTTGCCTGACCCCTCCATCAACCGCGCACCGCGGTGCCGACACGTATTTGCAAACGCCCTTAGCGTCCCATCCTTATCACGCAACATGATGATCGCATGGCCAGCAAAATCAAGGCAAGTATAGTCCCCAGCGCTAGCCAGCATATCGCTGCGGCCTAAACAAAGCCAATGGCGGCGAAAAATCGCCTCACTTTCATAGGCGAGAACCGCAGGGTCAGTATAAACGTTGGGAGGGAGTGACCATGCCTCATCCAAAGGCCGCTGGGATAACCGCAACGCCGCCGCCAGATTATTATTCAGCCTGTGATGCGTGCCCATGTGATCCTCATTTCTGCCATGCGCTCAACACCCAATGCTACCCCTTGGGATCAGATTTTCAAGTCTAAACGCGGCTTCCAAAACGGACGAAACAGCTCAATTTTCGGGCATCGGTTCATGACCACCTTAAGGCCAGCGTCTTCGGCAAGACGCGCGGCTTCATGATCCACCACCCCGATCTGTCCCCAGAGGACTTTCGCGCCGATGGCTATCGCTTCTTGGGCGATGCCATAAAGGTCTTCAGGCTTGCGGAAGACTTCGACCATATCAACAGGGCGATCCACCGATGCCAGAGATGGAAACACCTTAAGGCCCCGGATTTCTTCTAGCCCTGGTCGCGGATTAATCGGCACCATGTCATAGCCGGTTTCATGCAACACCCGAAGCACGCCGTAGCTAAAATTTGTCTTATCCGGGCTAGCCCCCACCATGGCAATCGTCTTAACAGATGACAGGATATCTTGAAGATAGGCATCGGTATAAGGCTCATCATGATTCATATAATTCATCTGTCTTAGTCCTTTTGTTCTGCAATATCTGCCTTTAACTCATGCGGCTTAAGCGGGTCAAGAAACGGGTTGCGGTAAAGCTTATCATGGCTTTCCACTCCGATAGCAAAGGTGCAATCCGTCTTTGCCCTCGCCACACAGAGAATAACATAACCGTCATTGATCTGCCGGTTGTTGAGGGCGACTTGTGCCCTTTGATCAACCTCGCCTGCAATCAGTTTCGCCGCGCAAGTAATACAGCCGCCATATTTGCACCCATAGGGCAAATCTACCCCCTGATCCCGCAATTCATCCAGAAGCGGCTTACGGCCTTTCACCTGATAGGTGGCGTTATCCTGATTAGCGATGGTTATGGTGATCATAGCCAGATATCGCTTGTGCAGTCGCCACCGGGATAGCGCGCTTCATGGCAACGGCTTGGGCCATTTGGCTCTTTGCCAAAATCAACAATAAAGTCTTTGTTAATCTCCATGCCGCCATTTTCAGGGTCGCAATCAATCATCACCATGACGCCGCCCTTTTCCCTTATTTCGGGATAAAACTGATTGTCCCATGTTGAAAAGAGCGAAGTGGTAACATAAAGACGCTTTCCATCAAGGCTAAGTTGGAACATCTGGGGACCGCCAGCCATCTCAACGCCATTAACCACAGGCGCCCGATCAAGCAATCCCCCCATCCAGACTTGTCCTGTCAATTTAGGGTTATGGGGGTCAGAGATATCGTATTGCCGCATATCCCCATGCAGCCAGTTGTTCAGATAAAGGTATTTGTCATCCATCGAGATCAAAATCGCCGACATCACCCCCGGTACCGGAATGGGCCAGTCCGGATGCGGTTCGTTTTCGACATCAATAATCTTTTCCCATTGCCATTTGCCGGCATCATCTTTCCACCAGTGGATGACATTGGAACTTAGCGCCGCGCCGCAAAAGCCATGCGTGCTGTCAGGGTTGTGGTGGAACTTTACCTCAAGCGGAATTAATCCGTCTTCACCGAGATAAAACGTCTCTACCGGTTCACGCTTTTCAAAATCCCAAAAATGAAGCTCACGCCCATATTTGAGATGCCCGACCTCTTCCAGATCAAAACCGGGCATGAAGGTGTTTGGTGCCGCCCATTCTGAGGATACCATCACATTATGGCGCGGCTGATACCAGAAATCATAGCCGAACTTAATGCTGCCCATAGAGTTTTCCCAGCGCCCCATGATCTCAAAATCCTTGTTGAGATGCAGATAACCGCCCGGTGCTTCGCCTTTCGCGTTGCCGAGGAAAGAAATAATAATCTCACTGCCGAGGCAATGCACCGTATGAGGGCCAGAAAGATCAGCCTTGGACTTAATCTCTGCCCCATCAATCACCTTATGCAGGCGCGGCGCCCGTGGGTCAGTCGCCGTATCAACAATATGCAGATTGTTTGATCGCACCCCCGGCAAGATCAGGTATTTGCGCGACATGGCGCTGTCATCATGACAACTTGAGCACGCATTCCAGCCCATGTGATGAAGCTCATCACCAATCCCCGGCATCTCAAGCCGGTGGATCACCTGACTATAAGTCGGGCTTTCAGGGTCAACATCGACAGTGGCAAGATAATCCGGTTTCTGAATCCCTGTGCCTGTGTAAATGGCGATCGTGTAAAGCAGTTTCTCACATGGGGCTTTAATCGCCTCAGCAGGGCTGGCATAACCCGGACCACAACATTCCATTATTGACTTCCTTCCTTATTATTACAAATTAAGACCATGAGATCAGGATAGCATCTCATGGTCATCATATGACTGGCCCATATAAAAGAGGGGGAAATTGTCCCTTAGCCAAAATGTAAGGTCTTAACCTCTTGGTAATCTTCAATCCCCATCATACCGCCTTCACGACCATTGCCGGATTGCTTATATCCCCCAAAAGGTGAGCCATAATTAAATCCGCCGCCGTTGATATGCACAGCGCCAGCCCGTAATTGGCCAGCCACCCGTTCCGCCCGTTCAGGATCACCTGTCTGTAAATACGCGGCAAGACCATAAGGCGTATCATTAGCTATCGCTATGCCCTCGGCTTCATCTTCAAAAGGAATAATGACCAAAACAGGGCCGAAGATTTCTTGCTGGGCAATCGTCATATCGTTTCGCACATCGGCGAAAATGGTTGGCTTAACAAACCAGCCCTTAGAACAATGTTCTGGTCGACCAAGACCACCCACCAAAATCCGGGCACCTTCATCAATGCCTGTCTTTATCAAGGCCTGAACACGGTCAAATTGAATCTGATCAAAGAGGGGCCCAATGTGATCACCCTCAATGCTTGGCTCACCAACATCCTGACCTTCGGCAGTGGTTTTGGCAATCTCTAGCACCTCATCATAACAGGACCGTTCAACCAAAAGCCGGGTTGGCGCGTCACAGGACTGACCCGTGTTATACATACATTCTAGCACAGAGGCTTCAACCCGTTCTTTGAGATCACAATCAGCAAAAACCAGATTTGGTGATTTGCCGCCAAGCTCTAACGTCACGCGCTTAACGGTATCAGCGGCATCTTTGGTCACGGCAATACCTGCCCGGGTTGATCCGGTAAAGGACATCATCTGAATATCCGAATGCCGCGACATCGCCGCCCCCACGGTTGGGCCTTCGCCCTGAACCAAATTAAATACCCCAGCAGGATAACCAGCCTCATGAACAATTTCTGCATAAATTGCCCCTGAAATAGGGGTATGTTCTGATGGTTTCAGCACACAGGTGCAACCTGTTGCCAAGGCTGGAATCACCTTTAACGCCACTTGGTTCATCGGCCAATTCCACGGAGTGATTAGCCCACAAACCCCAATAGGTTCGCGCAAAATTACATCACCACTAGCAAGGGTTTCACGTTCCTCTTGATCTTCAAGAGCTTTGATAAATCCTTGTAAGTGACCAACGGCGGCATCGGCATGCGCCTCCCTCGCCATAGAGATCGGGGCGCCCATTTCGGAACTCATCGCTTGGGCAAGGTCTTCAAACCTAGCTTCGGTTGCCGCCAGCAAAGCGCGAAGCAAATCAAGTCGCTCTGTCTTTGTTGTTTTTGAGAAACCTTCAAAAGCCGCTTTGGCCGCCGCAACTGCGCGATCCACATCCGCCTCATTACCAAGAATAATGGTACCAATCTGTTCTTCATTGGCTGGATTCAATACCCGAAACTCTTGCGTGCTGATTGGCTTAACCCAAGCCCCATCCACATAATGCTGTTTCAAATCCATGTGTATCCTCCTTTATCTTTCAGAAAAGACTGCCATATATTTTTTTATTCTGCACTTTTAATTTTTAATATTATTGCATCAGCAAATCAATGTTGCCGCCAGACGCGGTCATATCCTGACAGATATGCTGTTCATGCCATAGCCAAGCCTCTCCCCCACGGTCAAATATCAAAGGGATAATAGCCTCACCAGCATTATGCATGGCTTGCCGCAAGGCGCTGATATCAATATGAGGATCAGCAGCGGTCATAACCACATCAATACCATCAAATCTATCTGGTATTTGCGTGTGATCTGTCACGGTATTGCCTGCGGCCTTGGCGCGCTGAGACAAGTTTATCCGCATATCCGCATCTGAATGCAGAACCAGAACATGACCACGAGGGGTAATCATATAGCTGTTGCGTTCCCCTGAAGGTCCCGGCATCATTCGCGGCACAAGGCTATCATTGGTATTGGGATCAACGTCGGTGAGCGTCTCTAAAAAAGCTGATAAATAAAGTTTTCCGCCTGCCTTGGGCCCTGTTCCAGAAAGCCCATTTCCGCCAAACGGCTGTGAGCCAACAATGGCGCCAATCTGGTTGCGGTTGATATAAACATTTCCCACTTGGATCGCCTTCACCACCTTATCCATATTGGCATCAATACGGCTATGCATTCCAAAGGTTAGCCCGTAGCCTGATTGATTGATGGCATCGACCACTTTATTTTCATCACCCGCGCGGTAGGTTGCGATATGAAGAACAGGGCCAAAAATTTCCTCATCCAGATCATGAATGCCATCAATTCTGATTATAGATGGGGGGCAAAAGCATCCTTTCTTAGGCGCATTACCCTGCCAGATCAGTTGGCCTGATTGTCTTGCCGCATCAACATATTTATCAATGCGGCTCTTGGCTTGGTCATCAATAACTGGGCCGATATCGGTATCCATATCCTTTGCGTCACCAATCGTCATCACGGCTGCCGCCTCACGCAACATTTGGATCAAGCGATCAGCAATATCGCTTTGAACATAAAGCACGCGCAACGCTGAACAGCGTTGCCCAGCAGAACGAAACGCCGACGTCAAAATATCATCAACAGCTCGTTCCAACAGGGCAGAACTGTCAATGATCATGGCATTTATCCCCCCTGTTTCCGCAATCAACGGGGCATAGGGTTTTGCGGATGTTGCCATGCCATATTCAATCTTTTTTGCCGTTTGGGTTGAACCTGTGAACACCGCCATATCGCATCGACCTGCCGTGATCAGCGCCTTCCCCACATTCTCGCCATCCCCACATAAAAGATGCAAGGCATCTTTGGGCACTCCGGCCTGATGCATCAACCGAACCGCGGCCTCTGCTATGCGAGGGGTTTGTTCAGCAGGCTTGGCAAGAACCGCGTTTCCTGCCCCAAGCGCCGCCATAATCTGACCTGTGAAAATCGCTAGGGGAAAGTTCCATGGTGAAATCGCTACCACCGTCCCACGCGGTTTTGCGGATGGGCTAAGCGATAGCGTCTGCGTAGCATAATAGCGGCAGAAATCTATGGCCTCGCGCCATTCCCCTGCCGCGTCATCAATCGTTTTACCAGCCTCATGCACCAATAGTGGATATAGCTCCGTTGCCGCCGCTTCATAATGATCCGCAACCCGGTTAAGGATGGCGGCGCGGTCTTTGGGCAAGATATGTTTCCATGCCGATTGCTTAGCATCATCATAGGCTTTTGTGATAGCGTTATGATCCGCTTGTTTTGGCTTAGGCGGCAGTTCATGTGATGAAATGCTGATCACAAAATCGCGGATGGTGTCTGGGTTTTCTTCATCAAAACCTAGACTATTAGCGCGTTCAGGAAGAAATATGTCTGCCCCTGTGGGAGGGGACGAAGCCTGATGATTGCCAAGATCATAAGGATCAGTGATGAGCTGGTTGATGCCAATTTGGCTATCGGCAAGCTGATTCATAAAGGACGAACTGGCGCCATTTTCAAGGATGCGGCGCACCAGATATGCCAACAAATCCTCATGCTGTCCGACTGGCGCATAAATCCGCAATGGGGCAGAAGTGGTTTTTCTGATCTCATCATGCACCGCCTCACCCATACCGTGCAGTTTTTGCAACTCATAGGATTGGGGCTTTATGTCAGCCGCTAACGTCTCTACCGCAGACAAAGTGTAAGCGTTATGGCTGGCGAATTGCGGATGAAAATAGGCAGAGGCCACCATGAGCCGTCTGGCATGGGCAAGATAGGCAAGATCGGTATGTGTTTTGTCCGTATAAACAGGAAAATCAGATAGCCCTTTTTCTTGGGCAATTTTTATCTCTGTGTCCCAATAGGCGCCTTTAACAAGGCGAACAGAAATCCGCTTGGCATAGGTTTTTGCCTGATCTTCTAACCAGTCTATCACCGGCCCTGCATATCGCGAATAGGCCTGAACCACCATGCCTAGCCCTTGCCAGCCCTGCAATTCTGGATGCGCTAACAATTCTCGAAAAACCTGAAGGCTAGGCATGAGCCGCCCATATTCCTCTGCATCAATGGTAATGGGAATATGGTAATGACGCGCCTTGAGGGCTAAGGCGACCACACGCCGCGTCAAATCCTCATGGCTTGAAGGCCAATACCGCGATTGGAAGCGGCAAGATAACGCTGATAATTTAATTGATACGCCTGAGTTTTTATTGACATTGTGATGCGTGGCGATACTGCCAACCTGATCAATAGCGTGTTCATAAGCGGCATAATAGCGGTCACAATCCTCATCAGACCTTGCCGCTTCCCCTAGCATATCAAAAGAGAACAACCCATCTTGTTTATGGGCAAATCTCACTGCGCCCTCAATCGTTTCAGCAAACACAAACTGGCCGCCCATCTGACGCATAGCCGTTTCAATAGCGCGGCGCACCGTCGGCGCACCAAGCCTTGATACCGCGGCCTGTAACCCATCTTTTTGCTTTGCCTTAATAATACCACTGGCCAAAGCCAGTGCTGATGTCATGCCCTTAAGGAAGCCTTTGGAATTGCCATTCAGCCAATGCCCCGGCGACAATTTATCAAAAATCAGAAAGTCCCGCGTGGTTTTATCAGGAACCCTCAGCAACGCTTCCGCCAATTCCATAATCATGCGGCCTTCGGCGGTGGATAATTTATAGATTGTCATAATCTTTTCAGCAGAAAACAATTTGCTGGTCTGTCTGGCAACCGCGGCAACTTCTCTGGCCTTTTCCAAGGCATCGGATCGCTGTTTGGGGGCAAGCGCAGGATGAGCAAGAAAATGATCAACTAGCGCCTGTTCGGGTTGAGCCGGACTTAGGGTTGGGAACAGTCCTGCCGCCCATTCAGGGTCTGGTAAGATGTGTTTTTGTGCTGTCATCACTGCCCTCACCTTCTGTAAATACCGCATGATTAGAAAAGGGGGTAATCCCCCTTTATCTTACTAGAGTTTGCTTTTTATTTATTCCTGAATTATTCAATTATTTGATTTTATTTTCTTATAATTAAATTAATATCAGTTTATTAATCTGATATTTTACATTTTACGGGATATTATTATGGATGCGATTGACGCTAATATTCTTGATCTGTTGTCCAAAGACAGCAAACTGACGCTTAAAGCCCTAGCGGATAAGGTGGGGCTATCCCCTTCACCTTTGCAGGCGCGGATCAAAAAACTGGAAAAACAGGGTTATATTCGAGGTTATGCGGCGCAACTTGATTTCACCAAAATCGGGCAGGATCATATCGCCTTTGTTCAGGTCACCTTATCTGACACAAGGGCCGATGCGCTGGCCACTTTTAATGACGCAGTGCGAGTCTTAAAATCAGTGGAACAATGTCATATGATTGCTGGCAATTTTGATTACCTTTTGAAAGTGCGAACGCGGAATATCCGAACTTACCGCATAGAATTGGCTGAGAGAATTTCCTCTCTGCCTCATGTGGCCTCAACATCAACTTTTGTATCGATGGAAACGGTGTGTGAATAACATAGAACCAGTGGCGTTTTGATCAGCCAACACCCACTACCAACACCCACTAAAGGGGGGAATTATCATGGATAACATCAAAAACCAGACAATCGGGTTAATCGGAACCGGGGTGATTGGCAGTGCGGTGATCACCAATTTAGCAAAACACGGCCAAGACATTTGGGTATCCAACCGGAATGCGGAAAACGCAACTCGCCTTGCCAGCACCTTTGATCATATCCATGTGGCGGATAATCAGACCGTGGTTGATCATAGTGATATCCTTTTTATTGCCTTGCCAGGTGAAAGCGCAAAAGCGGCGTTAACCAACCTTCAGTTTTCCTCTCATCATGTGATCTTTTCGATGATGGCAGATATTGATCTTGCCGCCCTATCGGAATGGGTATCACCAGCTTTGGCGGCGGCGATTGTTATTCCCTTTCCGCACATTGCCCATGGCGGATCACCTATGTTGACACTAGGGGATCAGACGTTGCTAGAGGGGCTTTTTGGCACTACGGAAACCATCATCGCCCTAGACACCCCCGAAGAATTAAAGCGGTTTCTTAGTGCGCAGGCAGTGCTGTCCCCTGCTGCCGCGCTGATTGCCCAAGCGGCGACTTGGGTAGGTGAGCGCACCGATCAGCGTGAGAAAGCCGAGGCGTTTTTAAGAAGCCTCATTTCATCCAGCCTGTCGGGATTGACCAGTGATGATCTAATCACAGCGCTTAATACGCCGGGAGGATATAATCAACGTCTGCGCCAGCATTTTGAAGATAACGGGTTTCACGATATGATCATAACTGGACTTAATGCTTTACATAAAACCTGAAAAAATGATGAAGTGAAACCTCACGATCATATCGCCATGCGATGCGGCCCATGAGGGAGGATATATTGTCTAAAGACCCGCTGTTACAGCCCTATCAGCTCAAGCACCTGACGTTGCGAAATCGGATCATGACAACTAGCCATGAGCCAGCCTATCCCGAAGACGGGATGCCCAAAGCGCGATATGTGGCCTATCACGCGGAACGCGCCAAGGCAGGCGTTGCCCTTGCCATGACCGCCGGATCAGCGGCGGTATCCAAAGACAGTCCGCCTGTGTTTAACAATATCCTTGCCTATAAAGATGAAGTGGTGCCGCATATTAGGCGGCTGACAGATGCCTGTCATGACCATGGTTGCGCGGTGATGATACAGCTGACTCATCTGGGGCGCCGGACAGGCTGGTCAAAAGGCGACTGGTTGCCTTCGGTGTCGTCATCAAAACACCGCGAACCTGCCCACAGAATGTTCCCCAAACTTGCCGAAGATTGGGATATTGAGCGCATTATTAGTGATTTTGCTGATGCCACGGAACGCATGAAAGAAGGCGGTATGGACGGCATTGAATTGCAGGTCTATGGCCATCTGCTGGATCAGTTTTGGTCACCCTTGACGAATGATCTTGATGGGCCTTATGGAGGCCAAACCTTAGAAAGCCGGATGAAACTGGTCTTTGATGTTCTCTCGGCTATTCGCGCACGGGTTGGGGATGCGTTTATTATTGGCCTGCGTTATACCGCTGATGAGGCGGAGGCAGGCGGCATTACCCCTGAAGAAGGGCTGGAAATATCAAAATTGCTAGCCAAGAGTGGCATGGTTGATTTTCTCAATGTTATTCGCGGTCGCATTCACACTGACCCGGCTATGACCGATATCATCCCTGTTCAGGGGATGAAAAATGCCCCTCATCTTGATTTTGCTGGCGCGGTGAAAGCGGCCACAGGCTTACCTACTTTTCATGCAGCCAGAATTGCTGATGTGGCTACGGCGCGGCACGCGATTGCCACAGGTTTGCTTGATATGGTGGGGATGACACGCGCCCATATCGCTGATCCCCATATCGTGCAAAAAATTATCGACGGCCGTGAACATGATATCCGGCCGTGTGTAGGGGCAACCTATTGTTTGGATCGCATCTATGCCGCAGGGGAAGCGCTTTGCATCCATAACCCTGCCACAGGGCGTGAGCTGACCATGCCACATACCATCACCCCGGCCAGCGAAAAGAAAACCGTCGTTATTGTTGGCGCAGGCCCAGGGGGGTTAGAAGCCGCCAGAGTTGCCGCCGAACGCGGCCATGATGTCACCGTCTTAGAAGCTCAGCCAGACCCGGGCGGTCAGATACGTCTGACCGCACAAAATCCGCGGCGCCGCGACATGATATCCATCATTGATTGGCGCATGGAACAATGCCTGGCGCGTGATGTTCAATTTCAATTTAATTTATGGGCGGAACGTGACGATGTTCTCGGTCTTGATCCCGATATGGTGATCATTGCCACTGGTGGTCTGCCTAACATGGAATTGTTTGAAAATCGGGATGATCAGCCGCTGGCGGTATCAGCTTGGGATATTATTTCCGGCGATGTGAAACCGGGGAGTGATATTTTAATTTATGATGAAAGCGGTGATCACCCCGGCCTGATGGCGGCGGAAGCTGCGGCGAACACAGGCGCTAAAGTCGAAGTCATGACCCCTGACCGGGTCTTTGCACCGGATATCATGGCGATGAACTTGGTGCCCTATATGCGTGAGCTTCAAGATAAGGACGTGCATTTTACCGTTATGCGGCGACTGAAAACCATCACCAGAGATGGCAACCGGCTAAGGGCTTTTATTGGCACGGATTATAAAGACACGGTCATGGAAAAGTCTTATGACCAGATTGTGATCAATTACGGCACCATGCCGAATGCTGATCTTTATTTTGATCTGAAACCTTTATCCTCTAACCTTGGGGCGGTGGATTACGACGCGCTGATTGCTGGCGACAGCCAAACCCTTAACCGCAACCCTGAGGGGCAGTTTAGCCTTTATCGCATTGGGGATGCAGTAAGCGCACGAAACACCCATGCCGCGATCTATGATGCGTTAAGGCTAGTCAAGGATATTTAGAAACCTGCCTGAGGGGATAAACCCTTAAATTAGGCTTAATACACCGCCTCATAAAGTTGGCACTGTGCCGCTGTATCCATATCAGCCACATGGGCAATTTCGCTTTCCTTATGGGCCTTATAAACACTGGCGAAGGTGTCAGGGAACCACCCCCTGACGGTATCATTTTCAATAAAGCGATTAAGCGCCTCATCCAAGGTTTCTGGCAAGCGGACAAACCCACGCTTTGATAATTCAACAGCGGACAAAAGTGAGAGGTCTTCCTCGGTTGGCTCAGGGGCCGGCAATCCTTCTTCAATGCCCTGACAGCCCGCATGGATAACCGCGGCTAAAGCCAGATGAGGGCAAGCCGCCGCATCAGCAGCGCGGTATTCAATATTATACTGTCTTGCGATATCCGTAGGCTCTTTAGCGGTAACCGGACAAATCCTAAGCGAGGCTTCCCTATCCCTGAAACCCAGATTGTTAAACGCCGCAGACCAGCGATGCGGGGTCAGGCGCAGATAAGAAATGACCGAAGGGGCGGTGATGGCAATAATGGCATCAAGGTATTTCAGCACCCCGGCGGCAAACGACCCTGTCAGAGCGGACATCCCAAATGGGCTATCCGCGTCATAAGTGGCAGGCGTGTTATCCGCGTTTAGAAAGCTCATATGCATATGAACCCCATTACCGACACTGGCAGGATCACGGATTGGGGTAAAGGTCGCCTCTTCACCATGAAACCTTGCTGTTGAACGCGTTAGTTCTTTTAAGATCACAGCCGCATCCGCCGCGCGCACCCCTTCTTCGGGGGCGATGACCACTTCATACTGATTAGGGCCATATTCTTTCATGATGCTGTCAGGGGAAAGTCCGGCGGCGTGTATCTGTTGCATCAGGGTTTCACATAAAGGGCGATGCATTTCAAATCCGGATCGGCCAAAGCCCTCACCAATTAATCCTAGCTCTCTCTTGAGCTGAAATTCATGCTCAAAGGCAGAAATTAATCTGACACCAGCGATATGTTCTAGCCGAGCTAAGGCGGATTTCAAAATAGCGCGGGTGCAAAAATCCCAAGGCTCACCATCCAAGGTCACAATATCGCCAAGCATAAAATGTTCAGAATATGTGCCAAAATCAGCATTCACCGCGGCCGCTTGATCAGGAATAAGCAACAAATCCCCTAGCGCCCCAAAAGGCGTGTCACCAATGCCATCAAAACAGTTAATCTGAACATTGGTAGGAACCCATCCCATGCCGCGCTTGAGCCGTCTTTCTAAATCAGATTTCAGAAACGCCTTACCGCGCACCTTACCAGCAAGATCGCAAGTCGCCGCAAAGATCAATTGCCCTTTCGCGTTCTTATTCTCAACGGTCGATAACTTGCTCATGTGTTTTCTCCATAAATCCATCACGCATGGCATCCCATGCCTCAATCCGTTTTCGTGTCTGCCGCCATGTCTTTTCCGCCACCCTTGTAACTAAGGCCTCTGTCAAAGCCAGTGCCGGGGCATAACTGTCCCAAATCGTACCTGTTTCAATAGGAACAACCAACACTTCTGATGCGTATCGTGTCGCTGGCGACAGCCAATTATCCGTCATCAATACAACCTGAACCTTTTGGGCTTGCGCCTGTTTTGCCAGTTGCCATAGGTTTTTCTGATAGCGCCGAAAATCAACAAGAAAAAACACATCCCCGGGTTTCATGCGCAACAGATATTCTGGCCAAACATCAGGGTCTCTCGGCAGATGATAAACACGCTCACGCGACTGGCGAAGATGAAAAGACAGATGCAGGGCAATAGTATCGCTTATTCTTCCCCCAACGGCATAGATGGCGCGTTTTGGATCAGTAAGCAACCCACAAATCTGTTCAAACTGGCTTTCGGTTACGGCCTGACCTGCGGACGCCATCTGTTCTGCCGCAAGAGCCAGAAAGCCATTCAGATAACCCCCTTTGATCTGTTCAGACGTGGCGTGAATATCCACAGGCGAGCGATTGCCTTCGCGCAATTCTGACACCAGATGCTTTTGCAATTCTGGAAATCCAGACAGGCCGATTTTAATCACAAACCGCGATATTGATGGCTGAGAAACTTCTGCCCGATGCGCCAGTTCCTGCATCTTGATCAATCCTGCATAGGGATAATCAGACAACAGCACGGATGCTAGCTTGCGTTCCGAAGGGGTAAAACCTGTTGCCGCCTTTTCAATTCGTCTTCTGATATTCATGGCTCTTATAGTTTATGAAATTAATCATTCAGTCAATCTCAGAACATTTGACTTTGGGTTTTTTGTTTCTTTATACTCATATCATGAACCACGTTTCATACTCACCTCTTATGGGAAAAACAGACCCACCACCTGTGGAAGTTCTGCACGGGGATAAGGCCTCTGATATCGTGCTGGTGTGTGAACACGCTGGCCGTGCTATCCCTAAAACGCTTGGCTCTTTAGGGGTCAGTGATGAGGTCTTAAACAGCCATCGGGGATGGGATATTGGCGCTGAAATGGTGGCGCGAGAATTGGCAAACCTGCTCAAAGCGCCACTTGTTATTCAACATTATTCACGGCTGGTCATTGACTGTAACCGCCCTCCCATGACACCGCAATCTATCCCTTGCGAAAGCGATCACGCGCATATTCCCGGCAATATCGCGGCCTGCCAGTCGGAAAAAGCTGATCGCGTTAAAGCCATTTTTGATCCTATGAATACCGCGATTGAGACCCTTTTTGAAACCCCAAGACGGGCAGCCTTTTCCATTCATTCCTTTACCCCTGAAATGGATGGAAAATCGCGGCCTTGGCACGCGGGTTTTCTGACACGGGCTTCGCTTGACACTGCTGAAACCCTAATAAAGGTGATCCAAAAGCACCAACCTGATTTAACATTGGCCATTAACGAGCCTTACGCCATTGATAGCGAAACCGATTGGTTTATTCCCCATTATGCTGAGGCTCTAGATTTGCCGCATTGCCTTATTGAGATTCGCAATGACCAAATCGCCCATCCTGAGGGGGCAACATTCTGGGTGCAACTGCTAGCCGACGCGATAACCGAATTGATGGAGACTTTGTCATGACCTTAACCAGAAAAGTTCCTCTTATTCCTGAACAATCTGCGCTTCTGTTTGTGGATGTTCAGAATTT